>JACJXK010000009.1 GCA_020636675.1 Prevotellaceae bacterium | reverse complement strand
CGTGTCCGCGAAGTCGGTGGACAGCACCAGCTTGGCGTCAACCCACACCTCCGCCGTCGTCTTGGCGTCGCAGTGGGCCGGATCCGTCATCAGTATGTCATATTTGTGGTCGGCGGCAACCGTCAGCATGTTCTTCAAGCCGTTGTAGGTCTCCGTGCCGTTCTCCTTCCATGATGTGGACGCTATCGTGCCGCTGGCCGGTTCCGTTATCCTGACCGGTATGCTCACGACTTCGCCTCTGGTAACTATGTACGGTTCCGTCTGGTTCTCGAACTGTATGTAGGTCTTCACCAACAGAGTGCCTATCTCGTCCTCGCTCACGCATCCGTGGCTCTTGGACACCGCCTTGTAGAGGCCGCCGTCCGCCTTGGTTGTGGAGTCTAACGTATAGCTGTCCGCCGTAGCTCCGGCTATCTCAACCCCGTCCTTGTACCATGCCGTGGTGTAGTCCGTGGCGTGGGTCACTTTCAGTGTGGCCGTGAAGGCATCGCCCTCGCACATCTCCAGCTTCTGTGGCTCGTCATGCTTTATCTTTATAGAAGCGTCCTTTATCTCGAAGTTAACTTTCGTCGGACAGCCGTTGATGAAGGACAGAGTATATACTCCCGCCTCCGTAGCTGTGAACGTCGTACCCGACGTCGTCTGTCCGCCCGGTGTTTCCAATACGAAGTCCGTACCATCGTTCTTCGTATAACCCGGAGTCACCGTGACCGTACCGCCGCAGAAGTAGTACGCATCCGCAGTCGCGTTGTTTGTATAACCCTTCACCGGAGAGTCCTCGTTGTCGGCGTCGGCCAGCGTCAGTGATCCCTCCACAGGGCCTTCGCCCAACGTAACCTTATACGTCTTGCTCTTCGTACAGGTTCCGGCCGTCACCTCCAACGTATAGTCGAACGTGTCGCCGTAGTTGCTGCCCGTGAACTTCTTCGTCTCGAACTCCGCTCCATCACCTGCGTCGCCGGGTCCCGTCCATGCGTATTTCGGCGTTCCCGCGTTCGTCTCCGCCGTAGCCGTGAACTTGGCCGCCATGCCCGGACATGTCGTCACGTCCTCGCTTCTGAACGTCAACGTGTCGACAACGACCTTGATAGGCTTCATCTCGGACTTGCAAGCCTCGCCACCCTCGCTCTGCACGTCGTACGTGTACTGCACGTAGTAGGTGCCGGACTCGCCGACCATGGTGTTCTGCGCCGTCGTGCCGGCCGCATCCGAGTAGTAGCTCTTATTATAGCTCATGCCAGATATCTCGTTGGTCTGGGCGACCGCCAAGGTCAGGTCGACCTTCGTCTCGCAGACCGCAGCCGGATCGGTTATCTTTAGTGTAGGGTTGGCGTAGACCGTGACCGTCATCTTGGCCGGGCTGCTCTCCGCTCCCGTCGTCTTGTTCTTCTGTGTCACGTAGTATACGTATTCGCTCTTCTGCGTCTCGCCGGACTTCATAGCCGTGCTCGGCGTAGGAGCTCCCGTCAATGATTTCTTGTCCGAGTCGTACCACAACAGTTCGTAGCTGGAGGCCGGCGCCACCATCTCGTTGATCGTCGCGGTGAGCTCCGTGGCCGTCGAGCCTTCGCAGTAGGACAGGTTCTTCACCGTTGGTACCGGAGCGTCGCTGATCGTGACCTCCACCTTCTCCCTTCCGCTCTCGCAGCCGTCTACCGTCTGGCTCACGCAGTAGGTAACCGTCTGGTCCGTGCCTTCCGGCATAGTAGGGTCGACAGTCGGTGTCGGCGTGCCGGTGATCGGGGTCGTGCAGTCAGACTCGTACCAGTTCAGCGTGGCTCCCGCCTCCTCGCCGCTATACACGCTCGGGTTCTGCTGTTTGATGTTCTTGGCGAACGTGCCGTTCTCCGCGTCCGACTTCAGGTAGAGCACGCTCTCCGTCTTCAGGACCGGAACGTAGGTCACCTTCACCTCGAACGTGGACGGGTCGCCCTTACACACCTCGCCCGTAGCCGGTATCTTATAGGTCTGGTATACGGAATACTCATAGGTGGTGGTGGCTGTCACCTCCGTATCCGGTGTAGGTGCAGCTGCGCTCTCCGCGCCTCCGCCCTCGCTCCACACGAATGCGTCCGCGTACAGATATTTGGAGTTGTCGTCCACCTTCTTCGCCACTACGGCGGTCGCTGACGCACCCGCGCAATAGGCCAGCGTATTGTCGGCCACATTCGGCTTGTCCACACCTATAACCGTAATCGTAAAGCTACGCTTTGCGCTCTCGTTGGTGGTGCCGGTCTCCCTCTGGGCTACCGAATAGGTGGTCGTGCCCGCAGTAGTGACGTCAGGAGCGGTATTCGCATCCACCCCGTCGTACCACACCAGCTCGTATGTCTTGTTGGCCTTGGCCTGGTTTATCTTCACATTCTCTCCGATGGCAGCGGCAACCGTACTGTTTACGCAGTAGGTCGTGTCATGGACTATCGGCGACGGAGCTCCCAAGATAGGGACCACAACCAGATTCGTGTCGCCCTGGCAGGTCACGTCGCCGTTCTTTCTCTCCTGGTATACCCAATAGTAGAAGAACTCGTCGTCCATGCTGCCCATATTCGGAGTCGGATTGGCACGCGTATCGGTATAGCCCGATGCCGGCGCACTCTGCGTCGCAGACTCGTCCAAAGAGGTTGGCCCCTGCGGTGCCGACCAGTAGACGGTCACTTCGCCGTCGGCCATCTTTGCCGCAGCTGCTGCGGCGTCTATCTTCGCATAGTCCGGTGTGCCGTCCATCTTCAGGTATTCCGAAACCGTGAACTTTATCGCATCCGGTGTAGTGTGGAACTTCACCGTCTCCTCCGCCGGCTCGCTGTCGCAATAGCCATCCGCAGTGGCGACTACGGAATATGCGCCGGCCCCGTTGGTGATGCCGTCCAATATCAGCGGGTTGTCCGTAGACTTGCCTGCGGCCAACGTCCACGTCGCCGTCACGTCGACGGACGGTTCCGTCTTAGCTGTCAGGGTGGTCATGTCGCAGTCGTAAGCAACTTCTATCGTAACCTTCGCCTTCGGCTTCACCGTAAACTCGTATTTGGCCGGCTCGCTCGTACAATTGGTCGGCTCGCTCGCGTCCATCAACGTATAGTAGTAGGTGTACGGGGTCGTACTGCCGGCCAAATTAGCCAGCGTCTCCTCCGCCTCTGTGGACTTGTCCTCCTTATACCATTTCACCTTGTAGCCTTTCTCCGAATCGGGAAGTTTAGCTGTCGCGTCTCCCTCGCAGAAGTCGGCTATCGCAGCCAACGTCTCCTCCGGTATGGCATTCACCTTTATCTCATATTCGTTGGCCTCGCCTCGGCAGCCTGTCGTCTTGTCCTTCAGCACATAGTAGAGCGTCATCGGAGAGTTCTCCGCCTTCACTGAAGTCACCGTCGGCTCGTCTGCGCCCGTCACCGTGTCAGGACCGGCATACCATAATATGTCATAACCTGTGATCTCCTTATTAGGCTCCGTCTTCAGCTTGCCCTCGCAGAACGCTTCCGGTACCGTCAATGTCTTATCCGGTTTCGGATTGGCTACTACCAATATCGTATCAAATTTATCACAAGTTTTTGTACCCGTTGCATTCTCAAAGTTATCATGAACACGGACAATATACTTTGTACCCAGTTCTGTAGCATCTGCATAAGCAACAGTCAGAGGATCTGCCGTCACCGCAGAAGTATTAGGACTTAATGCAGAAGATGCGGTTGTCTCTTTATACCAAGAAATGGTATAATCAGAATATGCAGCTCCACTCTTATCTATTCCTGTAATATCGTTCGTTGTCAAAACCGTACTCTCTCCCGAACAAAGATCCACACGTTTTTTTGTAGCAGAAACGACACCACCAGTTGCCTTTATCACAGGATCTTTTGGTTCCGTACAAGAAGGACAAGAAACTTTTGCCACAATTGTATCAGAAACAGTATATGAAGAACAAGCTTCATCTGGATTATAGTAACCTGTTACGCCCCCATACGAAGCGAAAATATCATCAGTTGCCAAAACAACTCTAAAATATATTTTATCATCAGGTAGAAAATTAGCAAATATCTCAGACATATCATTTACAAACGTTTTATCTGTAACAGCAGGCAAAACTGACTTCCAAGATTTCTTGTCTTCCGGATTTGCAGTCCATTGATATATATAACGAGCATCATCTCCATAATAATTTTCTATCATTTTTGTTTTATCAACAAAAAGAGAAACATCTTCACCTTCGCAAGAAGCCGTATCCAAAGCAAATGTTTGATCATCAAAATACATCTGCACACTAGGATTAGCACATGTATATACCTGAATATCATCAAGAATCAAGTCATTTCCTAACTTATTCTGATCAGCACCACCTGCTTCTGAGATTATTTCAAATTTCAAAACCGGAGTATTCGTAGTCAATTCGATATCAACAGAAACTTCCTGCCATCCTTGTCCACTTGGAGTACCAAATTTTTCCATAGAATAACGAGTTACTGTTTGAGACACTTTAGAGACACCACTTGCTACATCAGTTGCTTTTATATATACTTTTACAGGATAATCAGATGCAGAAAAGTTTCCAATAAAACACTTAACAGTAACTTTCTTTTCACAAAGTCCTGTAATTTCTCTATCATATATAGTTTCATTTGGCTGATTTCCACAATTCAAAAACAACATAGCACCATAAGCAGATCCATCATAGGTATGATCAGGGACAAAGACCCATCCATTTTCAGCCGGATGTAATCCATTCATAGCAGTAGCCTGCCATCCCCATTGTGTTCCTCCTGCCGTAGGATTATTATCCCAAACACACGTAACATTAGCTGCAACAGAATAAGTACCTTCGCCTGCTACTGTACTCAAATAAGAAGCCCCAGGAATAGAATAGTCCAATCCATAAGTCCATCCATCAGCAGTCGTTTTTGATACTTTTTTAGGTTCATCAATATCCGTATAATCCCAAATCCAATAGTTGCCTGTAGATGTAAATGTTCCGAAATCATCTTGCCATATCAACTTACGAGAACTAGGCTTTTCAACAGAACCACAGCATAAGACATCTTTCATTTCAAACGGATCTGACTCAATAACATCTCCATTTGCTGCCGTCACTTTCACCGTATATTGATAAGTTTTCGATCCATCAGATGTACTAGAAGCAGTCAAAGAGCTTTCGTGTTTATATGTTTGTCCTGTAGCTCCAGCAATAGCTACGCCATCACGATACCATTGGTATTTAGAATCAACATAAGAAGCCGTCAATGATAAAACCGAAGACTCTCCTCCCAGACAAACTTCTTGTAACCCAGATATAGCCACATCAACCTTAGAATATACCTTTATGCTTTTTATCATAATAGCCTCACCTGCACCCATCTGGTTTATTATAACATTTACTTCAAGTTTTCCTCCTACAATAGGACCTTGTGTAGTTGTAGTACTCGACGGAGAAGATATGATTTGCGTTTTACAAACTCCTGCAGTTGTACCTGGACTTCCTGCATTAGTTCCATCTATCTGCGTATTATTCGTTCCCACCTTTATTTGAGATTGATATCCTCCTGTTAAATGAGGATCCGGATTACTACCACTAGGATTCAAATAAGTTGCGGAGAGAGGATTACACCACTCTATTTCCACTTGATATTCAGCATTGTTTTTCAATCCGTTAACTGTATAAGTCATTGCTACTGTATTTCCAGACAAACCTTTTTTACCTCCAGAAAAGACAAGCCCCCACTCCCCACTATCTGCATTATCATACATACGTAACGAATCTAAACGGATAGGATTAGGAGTCACCGCATAATGCTGTGAATCCAAAAAAGAAGATTCAGTAGCATTAGAACCAGTTGTATCCACTAAAGTGAAAGAACCTCCAATAGTTATATTTGGTTTTATCACTCCAGTATAACCATCTATCATATCGGTAGAATGATAATAATCATCCTCACCTCCAGAAACAGAAAAATCAGTAGCCGACACTAAGACCAAATCAGTGCCCTGACCACTTGCATGAATCGGCAATAAAAAAGCAAATATACCTATTGCCACTTTCAGAATTAATTTCATTCTTTTTTTCATAATCTTTCGATTTTACCCTATTATACCTATTATATATTCTCTAAAAAACATTTTTATTAAACGCATAAGAACTTTCAAACCAAAAGGTCTGAGAGTTCTTTTCTCTCATATTTTTTTAACAATATCATTATCTACAGAATTGTTTCGTGATACACCAAGAATAACCCAACATGATCTCATGAGATCCTGAGTTGTGATGGTTCAATCCCGTCAAACCTAAAGCATATGCATATCCAAGATGGAATCCTTTGTATCTTATTCCTCCCATAGGATAAAATGCTAAAGCCTGTGAATTGCCTGCATCCAAACAATGACGGTAAGATGCCTCCAACCAATAGGAGAAATCTTCATTGTCTGGCAATGTCTGCATGAACTTCAAGTTTACATCCAATTGACGTTGATCATTTTCATCGGCCTTGAACATCAAACCTGGTTCCAATGTCATGCTGTTTGCCATATCTATATCATAACCCAAAAAGGCAAAGACTGTCATCGGGCGAACGGGTTCGTCAACTCCTAATTCTGTCATCTCCGTCGGAATCAAATTCATTCCGGAAGCTCCTAAGAAGAAATTATCCCATAAGAAATAGACTCCGAAGTTGGCATTGAAATAGAAGCCCTTATCCGTGTCTCCATTTCCAACCAAAGGATCAGAAGAATTTGCATCCGAGAACAATTTTTCGGAAAAACCATAATGGCTTACCACCGCAGACACACCAAAAGACAACTGACGGTCTATGGAGCGTTCCTTCATAAAATAGCCACTGTTTTCTGACAACGGGATGTGATAGGCAAACGTTGCCTGGCCTCCTTGTCTGTAAGAATATCCGTTCTTGTCATTATATACGTAGGCACCCAAACCCACATTTTTCAGAACCCTTGTCCTGAAACTCAACGATTGGGTCATCGGAGCATCGTCCATGCCCACCCATTGGAACTTACCGGTCAGCATCAGATGCGAGCATCGCTCCGCTCCTGCCACAGCCGGATTGACCAAATAGTAATTGAAATGGTATTGATCGTAAACAATCTCTTCCTGTGCATTTGCCTTCGTTATTAAACTAAGGATAGCAAAGAATGCAATAACATATCTAAACTTCATCACACAAATGTTTTTCATCTATTAGTAATATAAATGCATTTCAAATAAGGGGATAAATAGAAACCCTCTACTTTTCATTGACAAATATATGTATTATTATTAAAAAAACAAAAAAACAAAAAAAATATAATTCACCATAAAAGGTTAATTCCTCATTACATATTACAATATAGTGAGTTACGAATAAAAGAAGAAACAAAAAAGAAGGTTTCCTCTTTCTGAAAACCTTCTTCTTCGTATTCCAACATTGCCTTTTTCTTTCCTTCTACAGCAGACAACAGCACCACAAACAGTTCTCTACTTAGTAACCATTAAAATATAACTTGTGCCGACTTCAACAACTCTCCTCCTATAAAACCTCTTTTATTTTCTCATACCTCGGGCAAAAAAGTTTTTTCACGCTACGATACGCATTTTCCCTACTCCGCGGTCAAAGACGAGAGTCCGCCTGCCGAGAATGAGATATTTTGAGTAATCCTGTCCATCCTACAAATTCAGCCCGAAAAATCTACGGAATGTTTCGCTAACAATGCAACGCTAGAAAATCACCCACACAAGATGTCTTGAACTTTACCAAGTCTTTTAGGATTACCAAAGAGCAAAAAAAACAATCCAAGTAACGCATACATCAATACCACAGTAATTCGGAGAGAGCTAAACGATAGTCCCGTTCCGCCGCATTCTGCAGGTCGACAGCCTCATAATAAAGTGTCACTTCTGTCAGATACTCCAATAACGAAATTTGTCCCGCATCCAAAGCTTTTTTCAATAACTCTTGACTATTGTAGCGCATCAGCATGTTTCTATATTCCTCGGCAAGGAGCCTCAACTCTGCCGTTTTCTTATAAAGGGCCACCACCTTGACACGCAGCTGCGTCCGCACATCGTCCAGTTGACTCGTCAATGCCACCACGGCAGCTTTGGACTGCTTCACCTTGTTCTTATTCGTCCAAAGGGGAATGGACAGTCCGAAGGTCGCACCCTGATAATTCTCGTCGGAGACCCACTCACCCATATACCCGGCAGAGAGCGTCGGCAAAGCATCCGTGCGGTTCAGCCGGAGTTGTCGTTCGCCACACTCAACCTCTGCCATCGCATAGTGTAGCTGCGGATTATTGGCCTCCACCTCGGCATAGAAAGAGTCCTGGTTTTCGGGCAGGGAGATGGGCTCATACTGTTCGGCATCAAAATGGATGGAATCTCCTCCATTCAGCAACACCAATTCAGACAAGAGGCTTTCGGCATCCACCTCCACCTGCCGCACCCTCCCCGCCGCCAACAAACGGTTCAGCTGCGCCTTGTTATATTCCAAGACATTAGCATCGCCTTTCGCCAAGCGGGAGGCATATACTTTGGCCAGTTCATCAGCATCTGCCAAACGTCGGTTCATCTCCTGCAAACGAATGTTGTTATAGACCATATTTACGCACAAGAACCGGACTTGCAAAAGCAACCGGCGCCGTTCCACCCCATACAGCTCGTCAACCATACGGTTCCGGGCATCCGAAAGTGCGCGTTTGGAGCCAACAATTGTGGAGAGGTCAAAACGTTGCGTGACATTGAAGTCCTTACGGCTTCCTATCTCCGAAGGAGAACCCCACAGATAGTCGAATCCGACTTCCGGTGCAGACAGAGTCAAACCCGTCCTATTCTCCAGTTTCCGAGCCTCCCCCTGTTTGCGGAGTGTCTGCAACTCCTTATTCTTCTCCTCCACGGAGCGGAGCACCGCTCCTTCCTGTGCCGATGCCAGACAACAAAAAAGAAACATCGAAACAATTAATACACATTTTTTCATGACAATCTCTTTTATTTTTTCGAGAAAAGGACGAGCGGTCGGGACTCATTGCCACGACCGTCCGTTACCCCCTCATTTTTTCATTTTAGAATAAACAATCGGAATGACAAACGCATTCAACAGCGTAGAGCTGAGCAAGCCTCCCAAAATGACTTTCGCCATCGGACTTTGAATCTCGTTTCCAGGCAAATCGCCACCAATGGCGAGCGGAATCAGAGCCAGAGCCGAGGTCAACGCCGTCATCACTATTGGATTCAGACGATCCAAAGAGCCGTGCAAGATGCTTTCCCGCAAGGGCATCCCCTCTTTCCGCAACTCGTTGTATCGGTCCACCAGCAACATGCCGTTCCTCGTAGCGATACCGAACAAGGAGATGAACCCGATGATAGAGGGAATGCTCAGCACGCCTCCGGTGACAGCCACCGCAAACACGCCACCAATCAACGCCAACGGCAAGTTGAGTAAAATCACCACCGACTGCCTCACATTCCGGAACTGGTTATATAGTAGCAGAAAGATGACCAACACAGAAAACAACGAAGTCAACAGTAACGTGCGAGAAGCGGCCTGCTCGCTCTCGAACTGACCGCCATACTCCACCCGATAGCCATCCGGAAGAGTTATCCTTTCATGTATCCTCTCCTGTATGTCGTTCACCACACTGCGCAAGTCACGGTCGGAGACATTGGCAGAGACCACCACCTTACGGGAAACATTTTCGCGGTTGATAGTGTTCGGCCCCGACGACGAAACGACATCCGCCACATAACCCAGCGGCACCTTCCTTCCGTCAGCATCCAACAGCAGAGATCGGATAGCTTCGACACCCTCCCGACTGTCGTCCTTTACCTTCACCGTCAAGTCGAAAGTGCGGTCACCATCATAGACCTGCGACACCACCTCGCCCCCCAGAAGGACACCCACATATTCCGAAAAATCAGGCAAAGTGATGCCATATTTCACCAACATCTCCCGTTTAGGAACTATTTTCAACTGCGGCCGCTCCACCTGCTGCTCCACCGACAAGTCTGCCACGCCATCCACATCTGCCACCGAGCGTTTCACCTCGTTTCCGAGAAGGAAAAGACGGTTCAGATCCGGCCCGAACAGTTTGATGGCGATATTGGCACGCGTACCCGAAAGCATAGCATCCAAGCGATGGGAAATCGGCTGACCAATCTCCACGTTCACTCCCGGCAACGCCCGCATCTTCTCCCTTATCTCTTTCAAAACCTCCTCTTTCGACCGATTCTCCAGCTCAAACGGAGCCTCTATCTCGGATACATTTACGCCCAAAGCATGTTCATCCAACTCGGCACGTCCCGTCTTGCGGGCTACGGTCTTGATCTCGGGCACACCCAGTAAAATTACCTCCGCCATGCGTCCCATCTTGTCCGACTCCTCCAACGAGACACCCGGTAGGGTACTCACGTTGATGGTGAACGAACCTTCGTTGAACGAAGGCAGAAAACTACGTCCCAGTCCCAAAAATGTAACCAACGCAGCCACCAGCACAAGAGCCGTGGCGACAATCAACACCTTGGCATGAGACAATGCCCATAACAGAGCCACCCGATAAGCACGTTTCATGTGTCGGGAAACAAAAGGCTCGCGCATCACCGCATCAGACTTCTCCTTTCCTAAAAGATAACTGCACAACACCGGCGTCAGTGTAAGTGCCACCACCGTCGAGGCGAAGAGCGCAACGACAAACGCCACTCCCAGCGGCACCAACATACGGCCTTCCATTCCCGAAAGGAAAAACAGAGGAAGGAAACTGACAACAATGATAAACGTGGAGTTGAGGATGGGAAGGCGCACCTCCTTGGATGCGTCAAAAACAACCGTCAACACGCTCCTCCGTTTCGGCAATGGTTTGCATCGGTTTTCGCGCAGGCGTTTATAAACATTCTCCACATCCACAATGGCATCATCGACCAAAGAGCCGATGGCAATCGCCATACCTCCGATGCTCATCGTGTTGATGGTGAAGCCCATCCACTTCAACGCCAAGATGGAGACTAATATGGAAAGCGGAATCGTCACCAACGAAATGAGCGTAGTCCGCACATTCATCAAGAAAAAGAATAGCACCACCACCACAAAGACTGCGCCCTCGAAAAGGGAACTTTGTATGTTGCCGATGGAGCTGTCGATGAATCGGGATTGGCGAAAGATGTCCGTCGAAACCTCCACACTTGGGGGAAGCGTCAATTTTATTTTCTCCAAGGAGACATCAATTTTATCGGTCAACTGTTTGGTGCTCGTATTAGGCTGCTTGGTCACAGTAAGCAACACGGCGGGTTTAGCACGATAGGAAGCCACGCCCAGCTTAGGCATCTTCGACCCCACCTTCACCTCTGCCACATTCTCCAAAAGCACCGGCACACCATCCTCCATCTTCACGACGGCACGACCCAGCTCCTCCACATCGGCAGAAGACAACACACCACGAATGATATACTCGTTGCCGTATTCATACAGCACCCCACCGGATGCGTTCCTGTTCATAGAACGGAGAGCAGCCATCGCCTCGTCCAACGTGACGTTCATGTGACGCATCCGCTCCGGATCGATCTGTATCTGATACTCACGGATGTCTCCGCCCAATACCGCCACTTGAGCCACTCCACCCGTAGCCAGCAACCGAGGACGGAGTGTCCAATCGGCCAACGTCCGTAGCTCCTCCAACGGGACAGAATCAGAAGATAGACCGATGATCATCAACTCTCCCAAGATGGACGACTGCGGGCCAAGCGTAGGTCTGCCCACCCCAGCCGGCAACGATTCGCCCAACATGGAGAGTTTCTCCGAGACAATCTGGCGGGCCAGATAGATGTCCGTCCCCCAGTCAAACTCCACCCAGACAACGGAAAATCCGGTGGTGGATGACGATCGCACACGATGCACGTCCGTTGCCCCATTCACCGCCGTCTCTATCGGAAAGGTGACCAGACGCTCCACCTCTTCGGCCGCCATACCATTGGCTTCGGTCATCACCACCACGGTCGGCGCATTCAGGTCGGGGAACACATCCACATCCATCGTGTTGGCCGTGTACAAGCCACCCAGCAAGAGTAGCGCAGCACCGACCAGCACAGCCAATCGGTTGTTCAATGAAAATCCTATTATCTTATTCAGCATAAAGCGACATTTCTAAAATGGTTAAACGATACGGACAATCAATGCTCATGCGAATGTCCGGGAATAGCAGAAGAGGATGCGGCCAGACGTACCTGCGTAGCACCACGTGTCACCACACGGTCGCCTGGCTTCAAACCCGAAATTATCTCCACCCGTTCGCCATCAGACTGGCCCAACTTCACCTCTTGGCGACGGTAACCCTCCTCGTCGAGATTCACATAGACATAATAAACCCCTTGCGACTCCGTCAATGCCGTCGTCGGCAGGGCAATGACATTCTCGCGCGGTGCGGAGAGCAGATACACCTCGGCAAAAGAACCAGGGACAACATCTCCCACATTATCAAATTCAAAGACCACCGGCACAAATGAGGAAGATCCGGAAGATGACTTTCCGAATGACAACAGCCGTCCGTCCAACCGATCCAGTCGATAGACCACATCACCATAAGAGAGTTTGAAGTTTGCGCCACGAATGGCATTCAGCCATTTGAAATGTTTTTCGGAGACATCCGCCCGCAACTGCAAACGCCTATTTTGCGAAACAACCAACAAGGGTTGACCCACCGAAACATATTCGCCTTGCACCACCAGACGGGATTTTACAAAACCAGACATCGGAGAAAGGACACGTATGCCCGCCGACGTTGCATTCCGAGTCAAGGCATCATAGTTCGATTTCGCTTTTTCATACTGCGCCCGCATCTGCTCATACTCCTTCTCGGAAACAATCTTATCCGACACCAGCGACTTTGCCCGTTCATACGAAGAGAGAGCCTCCTCATATTCGGCCTTTACCTTCGCCATCGGATCACCCTCCGCCAATGTGCGGGCCGAGATAGTCGCCACCGACTGTCCTGCAGAAAGTGCGACACCTTCGTTCAATGCCGATTTAGAGAAATCCACCACCCCGCTGGTCGTAGCAACAATGGTCGTCTCGTCACCAGCAGCAGCAAGCACCTGCCCGCCCGTTTTAATCACCTGCCTGAAAAGAGAAGGCTTCACCTCCTCCATCTCCAGACCAGCCGCAACAGCTTGCTCCTTTGTAAAAAGGATTTCGTCGGAATGGGAATCGGGAGTTTCGTCCGCCCCGCCGTGCAATTCATGAGAAGAAGCCTCCTCTTCTGCCTCATGCTGATGTGTTGTGTTCTCCGTATGGGAATGCCCGCAACTAACCGCAAAAAAAACCGTAACAGCCATGGTCATGGCTTTATATATCATCTTAACCATAAATTCAATTATTAATTTTTTCAACTTAAAAGAATAACAAATTCAAACCCGACATGACACACGTTTTCACAGACTTTGCTTGCGCAGCGATTACACCATCACGCACAGCAACGAGAACGGACAAAATATCCGTTCGAAAAACACAGCCATGTCAAATTCCGGAAAAATCAAGCCACAGGAGGGGCTCGAAAGGCACTAGAAGCGGTTAATAAGGCAGATTTATAATATAGATGATAATCGGCGAAGAAAGAACATTTTCCGAACTCCACAACTGCGGGAGCAGGCCCCGACAAGAAAGGCAGGAATCCGGACAAAGGAGAAACAGCCACCCATTTTTGGACGGAGAAAGACTGGCCACCAACGACATAAACAGAAGAGAAGACACAAAAACGTTCATCCGCATGGCGTCCCTGCTCGTCGTCGTGATGATGCGTATGGCAATCATTGACCGCTCCATCCCGTTCGCAACGCTCCATCAACACACAAGCCCTATCACCATGATGATGATGCGGAACACATACCAGCAACATCAAAATAGCAACCGACCAAATTATGAATGATATGGAAATTTTACGATATAGCACGTCCTTTTTTACATTTTAATTCTTGCAAATATACACAACACAACGAAACGGCAAGGAATTCATTCAAATAAAATAACATTTATCAAGCGGAATTAAGCAATCACCCCACAAAAAAGCATCCACCGATAGATTATTGGGTTGATTAGATGGATTGGGTTGACAATTCAGACAGGATAGACAGGATATACAGGATGGACGGATTGATTGGACGGCAACCTGCCTATCTCGTAGGGATTACCTATTTGTAGAAAGACGGATGAGAAAAGAACCGGCATCCTGTAGGGATGCTTTGATTAGAGACATTTTAAATGCCACCGATTGCAAATATACAGGATGTTAAATAAAAAACCTGCCTATCCGGCAACGATGATTTGAATGCACAATCGGACAAGATATACAGATTGGATGGATCGGGTTGACAATTCAGACAGGATAGACAGGATATACAGGATGGACGGATTGATTGGATGGCAACCTGCTTATCTCGTAGGGATTACCTATTTGTAGAAAGACGGATGAGAAAAGAACCGGCATCCTGTAGGGATGCGCCTTTTTCATCAAAAACCTTGATTAGAGACGGTGCATTCCGTAGGAATGCCACCGATTACGCACAGACTTTGCTACAAATAGAGAATGCCTACGGCATTTGTCAAATCGGACAAGATATACAGATTGGATGGATCGGGTTGACAATTCAGACAGGATATACAGGATGGATGACGGATTGATTGGATGGCAACCTGCCTATCCCGTAGGGATTACCTATTTGTAGAAAGACGGATGAGAAAAGAACCGGCATCCTGTAGGGATGCGCCTTTTTCATCAAAAACCTTGATTAGAGACGGTGCATTCCGTAGGAATGCCACCGATTACGCACAGACTTTGCTACAAATAGAGAATGCCTACGGCATTTGTCAAATCGGACAAGATATACAGATTGGATGGATCGGGTTGACAATTCAGACAGGATATACAGGATGGATGACGGATTGATTGGATGGCAACCTGCCTATCCCGTAGGGATTACCTATTTGTAGAAAGACGGATGAGAAAAGAACCGGCATCCTGTAGGGATGCGCCTTTTTCATCAAAAACCTTGATTAGAGACGGTGCATTCCGTAGGAATGCCACCGATTACGCACAGACTTTGCTACAAATAGAGAATGCCTACGGCATTTGTCAAATCGGACAAGATATACAGATTGGATGGATCGGGTTGACAATTCAGACAGGATATACAGGATGGATGACGGGTTGATTGGATGGCAACCTGCCTATCCCGTAGGGATTACCTATTTGTAGAAAGACGGATGAGAAAAGAACCGGCATCCTGTAGGGATGCGCCTTTTTCATCAAAAACCTTGATTAGAGACGGTGCATTCCGTAGGAATGCCACCGATTACGCACAGACTTTGCTACAAATAGAGAATGCCTACGGCATTTGTCAAATCGGACAAGATATACAGATTGGATGGATCGGGTTGACAATTCAGACAGGATATACAGGATGGATGACGGGTTGATTGGATGGCAACCTGCTTATCCCGTAGGGATTACCTATTTGTAGAAAGACGGATGAGAAAAGAACCGGCATCCTGTAGGGATGCGCCTTTTTCATCAAAACATTTGATTGGAGATGTGTGCATGAGATTGATTAGATAGGAAACTACACACAAGATGATTCGAATTTCATCAAGTGTTTTTTTACACAATCATTCAAACAAAAGAACATTCTGGGGAAGGGGAATAAATAGGAGCAAAAAAGCTCCGACATTCTAATTTTTTCCTTTCAAAGTAACGATCGGAATCAACATTTCTTCCAATGAGACGCCACCATGTTGAAACGTCCCCTTATAATAAGAGACATAGTAATTGTAATTATTGGGGTATGCAAAAAAGTCATCGTTTCCTGCAAAAATATAGCAAGAACTCACATTAGGAGATGGAAGTCCTATCTTTTCAGGTTGGCGGACACACATCACCTCTTTTGGATTAAAATCCAAATTTTTACCCACCTTATATCGCAAATTCGTATTCGTATTTTTATCTCCCACCACACGCAAAGCATTATTAGAACGAATTGTTCCGTGATCCGTCGTGATAATCACCTTCACATTTTTCTGAGACAACGCCTTCAAAAAATCAACGATAGAAGAGTGTTTGAACCAAGAAAGCGTCAACGAACGATAGGCAGCCTCGGAAGAGGCCAACTCGCGTATCATCTTCGAATCCGTCCTTGCATGGGAAAGCATATCCACGAAATTGAAAACAACCACGTTCAACTGCGACTGCATCATCTTAGGCAAATTTTCCATCAGTTTTTCGCCAGACGCCGAATCATTGATTTTATTATAAGTGAATGTATATTTCTTACGAAACCTATCTATCTGCGTCTTTATCAGTTCTTCCTCATAAATATTTTTTCCTTCCTCCTCCTCTTCCTCCACCCACAAGTTAGGGAACATCTGTTTGATTTGAAGAGGCATAAGTCCGGAGAAAATAGAGTTGCGCGCATACTGCGTGGCCGTAGGCAGAATGCTGCAATAGAGCGATTCCTCCTCCGTCACAAAATCGTTGCTCAACATCTCCTTTATCACACGCCACTGGTCATATCTGAAATTATCTATCAGCAGGAAAAAAACCTTTTCCCCTTGGTCTAACAATGGGAATACTTTCTTTTTAAAAACATCCGGGCTGATCATCGGACGGTCTGCTCCATCTTTAAACCAATCCTCGTAACTTTTCTTGATGAATTTCACAAAAGTGGAGTTAGCCTCATCCTTCTGCATCTTCAGGACCTCATCCATTTGGTTGCCGGCATTCTCAAGCTCCAGCTCCCAATAGACCAGTTTGCGATACACATCCATCCAATCCTGATAGGTCAACGAATCGTTTATCTGCATTCCGATACGGCCAAATTCAGAACGATAGCTATCCGTAGTAGTAGTAGAGATAATCTCCTGTTTATTGATATTCTTCTTCAGAGAAAGCAATATCTGGTTCGGGTTGACCGGTTTAATCAGATAATCGGCAATCTTATTTCCGATAGCCTGGTTCATGATATCCTCCTCTTCGCTCTTCGTTATCATGACAACAGGCACCGTATTGTCTATCTCCTTTATTTTGGAAAGAGCCTCCAGTCCATTCATTCCGGGCATGTTCTCATCCAAAAATATAATGTCGAAGTGTTCCTTCCCGCAAGCCTCTACTGCATCATAGCCATTATTGACACAGACCACCTCGTAACCTTTCTTTTCCAAGAAGATCACATGCGCTTTCAATAAATCTATTTCATCATCTGCCCAAAGTATTCTGTTCATTACGCTACAAATTAAAAGTTAAAAAAATCAGCGGCCCAAATACAACCGTTTAAACAGCTCCATATATACAGTCAGGTTACCACTTTGCTTGAGCAAATCCAGATTGTCTCTAGAAATAATCAAATTTCTGTACTCCACCCCTTTCATCGCATTTCTTATTTCCTGACTTTTAACCACCTGCATCAGATAAGACTTGGCAACCGTTGCGTCAGGAAGGACACCCACCACGAACATTTGAGGGAATGCCTTCGAACTCTCCTCTTCTACATTCAGATTCAGCAACGACTGGGATGTAGAATTATAAGTATTGACAGCAGGCTTCACCGCATCGGCATTAGCCGAGCCTTTCGTCACAAGTACCACATAATAATGAGGGGCATCCTCATCATAGGTATATAAACCTTTGTACTTCTTCAACGTCTTTTTCTCCGCCGGTTTTGGAGATGCCTGAGCATTCTGCACCGGAGGAAGCGGCGTATCCGCCGATTTTGTCTCCTTAGGCAAAGTGGGTTCCGTCTCCTTCGAAAGTTCCTCCTTCGCTACCGGAGCCTGCGAGTTTTTGGCAGGAGCAGTAGGTTTGGCATTGACCAGATCATCGCCGGCCTTGACACCAGACAAAGATGTCTGAGAGACCGCCATGCTATCCAATGCCTGCTGTTCAATATCAACCAGTTCCACCTTCGCCGTACCAGACTTCCGTTTCTTCCGCTCGCCGACAGCTATACTGTCACGATAAAAAGTTTCGTACTCCTCCATCGTATATTTAGATCCAATCAGATCATTATTCTCCACAGATATCAACACAGACTTAAATTTCTTTCCATTCAGCAACTTACGGATACCATCATCCTCGTATATTCCCTTATTATACCAAAGAACCTCGTCCAAATTGTCAAATCCGGCAACCGTCAATGTTCCGTTTTTTACGCTCAGGTCAAAATCCTTCACAAGAAATTTCGTAAAGTTATACATAGCCGTCACATACAGCAGGCGGTTCTCCTCCACCTCGGAAGGATCCGTTATTAGTTTAAACAAATACGGAACATTTATGTTTGAAGACAAACGACGTTCACCCACCCCGTTCTCGGCAGCTTCCTTCTTGACCGTTTCCTCGCGCAAAGCCATCAATCCGCCCGGCGTACCGGCGGTTGGATTGTTTCCTTGATTCATCAATGCAAGAATATCCTTCGCCATAGAAGCCACATCGCTAGATGGATAACGAGTCAGCAGAGAGTTCAGTGCAACGGCAAAAGAATCCCGGTCACCGGACTTCCCTATTCCCAAAGAGTTGAGGAGCAAGAATTTCGGCATCAACGATGAGACAGGATAAGCAGCCTCCATGTATGCTGTGTTCTTACTTACCGTCTTGAAATCTCCGGAAAGATAGGCCTTATAAGTCCGTTCGTACAATGAATCCTGTTCGGCCAGCATACGCTCCAATTTCTCTTTATAATCAGGGCTGCCCAATATCTTGGCATATTTTGTATCCGGATATTGGTTTATCAGACGCATACGGCAAGCATTAGACTCGTCCGTATTGCCTGTCTTTTCGTTTATTCGATAGCAATAGAAATACGCATCAGGCACCCTGCGGTCTTGAGGAAACCGACGTGCGAAATTTTCAAAGGCAGCTATCGCCTGCGGATAATCCATTAGTTTCTCGTCATAAACTATACCCATATTAAACAAAGCATCAGCTATCTGAACATTGGATGCAGCCACCTGTTCTGTCGTGAACGGCATCTGCCTCAAATAATATTCCTGACGCTTCGGATCATTCTCCGCTGCGATCTGCGTCTTATTCTGTCCATCGGGAAGAGACATGCCTTGCAACGAATCAGGTGTCGACTCATCTCCCTGCGCATCGGCCAAACCTTCTTCCGAGAAGATAGCTATCGTCTTATTCCTTCGATTCCAGTCATCCTCCAATTTACGTTTCCCATATTTACGTTGAAACTCCAGTTTACCGTTATCCACAGTACCCTTGTTTGCAAAGTACCAAGTGTTACGGTCTGCATTACCTAACGCATTCCTGTTCATCACCGCCACGTTCTCAATCTCCATATCCAAACGTTTATTGGCCAAACGCTCCTCCTCCGCCTTCTTACGTTGAGACTCTTCTTCCTCCCTTATTTTCCGGATTGCGGCATTAATAGCGGCCATGCGTGTCTCCTTCGGAGCCAAAGCCAGCATCTGCAAACTGTCCTGAAGCGTAACCGTCTCGTAATCGCGGGCAAGTTCGTCCAATATTTGGGAAAGTTTTGACACGCGGGCATAATCTTCATGTTCTTGGTCTATCAGAGAAGATGCCTCCGAATAGCAAGGCTGAGCTTTCAGGTAATCTTTCCGGACATAATAGATATCTCCCAGCGAGATGAGAGCCTGAGCTTTTTCCAACCCATTGCGGGTGCTCTTTTCTGCCGAGAGGATATAGTTATCTATGGCCTTCGCCGTATCTGCATTCGCCAAATGTATGTTTCCTATCGCATAATAGATTTGATCCAGATATTCGGCATTTTTGTTTTTCTTAGCCATCTTTTCCAACGACTTGATCAGCCTTTGGCTTTCACCTCCGGAATAGACCTCCGTCTGACGGATTTTGGCATTGAAAGACATCTCATACGTTGTGTTGGAAGACAGTACCTGTTCGTACTTTTCGTAAGCCTTTTCCTTCTCACCCAACTCCTGATAAAGCTGTCCGGCAATGAAGATGAAACGCAGCCGTTGTTTCTTTTTCTTCTCGGTAGATATCGCAGTCTCCAGATAAGGCAAAGCCTCCTTATATTCATGCTGGCTGATTAACAGATCGGCATAAGCCCCTGCGTAAAGATTGTTCAGCCGGTCATCGAAAACGGCATCATCCACCTTTTTCAACATATCGTCAGCCTCATAATACCATTCCATCTCCTTGAACGACTTTGCCTTCCAAACCATAGCCTCCGCAACCAAAGCCTTATCTTCGGAAAAATGTTTGATGATGTAGGTGAACATGGCAGAAGCAGCCAGATAGTCATTCGAATAATATTTAGCTTTTGCAAAAAGCATCCACACATCATCCATCTTTGGATTGAACTCCTCCTGATTATAGAACGAGACATAATTAGGGTCGCGCATCTTTTCAAACTTCTTCTTAGGCTTTTTCTTGATGGAATGCTCTTTGACCGCCTTCTCGCACTTCTCCTGAGTACGCTTCATATCGCTCACTGCCACACCTTCCGTAGCCTTGTTGCTTACAGCATACATCTCTATAACGTTGGAGAAATCCGGTTTATAGGCATTTTCTATCTTATCATAACCCTTCTTATAAGATTCATTGGCATTGAAATAGACGTTGTATTTCGTCGTCATAGCGTGATAGTTACGCCTAATCGCAGTGTTTTTCTTCGTAGAACATGCCACAAGGAAAAACAGCAAGCACAAACCGGATATTATATATTTAGCTTTCAAACCTTACTTCCTTTTATTATATAGAACTATTTTTAACTAAAAAAATTGCACAAGTCTTTTAATTTGAGAAATGCGACAAGACGATTTTTATCACATCATTCAGATTGGCATAAATAATCAGGCAGAAAACGAAGGCCATACCAATCATGAGAGACACCTCCATAAAACGTTGGCTCGGCTTACGTCTGGACACCACCTCATAGAGCAAGAACAACACATGACCACCATCCAAGCCCGGAATAGGCAATATGTTCATGAAAGCCAAGACAACGGAGAGCAACGCCAGAACTTCCAAGAAAGACTGCATATCGAAAGAAGAAGGGAACAGACCCATAATGGCTATAAAGCCGCCCATATTCTCCACACCCTCTTTCGTAAACACATACTGCATATCGCCCGCATAACCCGTCAACTTCTTCACTCCTTTGGAGATTCCCTCCGGCACCGATTCTAAAAATCCATAACTGACATGCTCCACAGGGAAGAAATAAGACAACGGCTTCATATAGACATTAATTTTACCGTTTGCATTTGGAGTAACCATCAAATTCAAGGTATCAGAACCCCTCAACACTTCAAAATCCATGGCTTGGCTCTTATGCGAGGAGATGAATCTAAGACAGTCCGAAAGGAACACCGTCGTATCATTGATGGCAAGCACGCGGTCGCCATCTTTTAGCCCGGCCACCGCACCCGGCGAGCCTGCCACTACAGAATCTGCCACGAACGGCATTCTGTAATTTGCGAAACCCTTCTTATCTCGCAACATAAGTTTCATGAAATCTTCCGGCATATTGACAGACACCGTATCGGCGCCTCTCAACACAGAAATTTTTTTGGCCGCCAATATCTTACGGATAGACTCCTCTCCGAATCCGAGATCCAACACCTCTCCATCCGCCGCATACAGCACATCTCCGTCTTGGAAGCCTACCGATTTGGCGGTCGAGCTATATTCCATTCCCGTATATACCTTATACAAAGGGATATAATCCTCACCCCAATGAAAAGAGATGAAGACATAAATGCCTATAGCCAAAATGAAATTGAAGACCACACCCGCCACCATGACAAGCAAACGTTGCCACGCCGGATGCGAGCGGAACTCCCATGGCTGGGCAGGTTTTGCCATCTGCTCACGATCCATGGACTCATCTATCATGCCCGCAATCTTAACATAACCGCCCAATGGCAGCCATCCTATTCCATATTCCGTATCGCTCTTCTTTGGTTTGAACTTGAAAAGAGAGAACCAAGGATTAAAGAAAAGGTAGAACTTTTCCACCCTGATTTTAAAAAGACGGGCCATGATGAAATGTCCAAATTCATGGACAATGACCAGAATAGACAACGAAGCTATCAATTGCAGTATGGAACTAAGCATACGGTTATAACAATTTTAATTATAGACAAAAAGAGAAAGAAAAATCATCCGTTCCAAAAAAGATCAGGAAATCAGAGATGCGGCCACTTTGCGGGCATCCGCATCCGTAGCGACATAATCCTCATAAGACGGTTTTTTGACGAAAGACACCTTTTGCATCGTCTGTTCAATGACGTCAGACATCTGTAAAAAGCCCAAACGTTCACGAAGGAAAGCCTCGACCACCACCTCATTGGCAGCATTGAGTATGCACGGCATATTGCCGCCCTTGTCCAACGCCTCGAAGGCAAAACCCAGATTTCGGAACACCTTCATGTCCGGATCCTCGAAAGTAATCTCCTTGCACTTATAGAAATCGATGCGGGGACAAGTGTTCTTTACCCTCTGCGGATAGGTGAACGCATATTGGATAGGCAACTTCATATCCGGAAGGCCCATCTGTGCCTTGACGGATCCGTCCTCAAACTGCACCATCGAATGGATGAGCGACTGAGGATGAACAACCGGAACTATCTGATCCGGACGAACATTAAATAGCCACTTTGCTTCTATCACCTCAAAACCCTTGTTCATCATGGAAGCCGAATCTATCGTGATCTTCGCGCCCATGCTCCAATTCGGATGCCTCAACGCATCCGCAGGCGTCACATTCTCCAAAAACCTGCGGTCTTTACCACGGAAAGGCCCACCAGAAGCCGTCAGAATAATTTTCTCTATCGGGCTCAGTTCGCCAGCTAAACATTGGAATATGGCCGAATGTTCGGAATCTACGGGAAGAATTGCGCTCTTGTACTTCTCGGACAAATCGCACACCAGATCTCCAGCCACGACCATCGTCTCCTTATTGGCCAAAGCAATCGTCTTGCCCGCCTTCAATGCATGGATAGTAGGCAACAGCCCAGCATATCCCACCATTGCAGTAAGTACAATATCTACCGGCTCCATCTCCGCCACCGCAGCGACAGACTCCGCTCCGGCAAATACCTTGATGGGAAGGTCCTGCAACGCATCTTTCACAAACGGATATTTATCCTTGTTGGCAATCACAACCACCTCAGGGTTAAACTTCCTTGCCTGCTTCACCAACAGCTCCGCACTATTGTTTGCGGTAATGGCATAAACCTCGAACAATTCGGACTGCTCTTCTATCACTTCCAACGCTTGGGTTCCTACAGAACCAGTAGAGCCCAATATGACTATCTGTTTCTTCATCTCAATCTTTTTCTTTATATGATGCGTTTCACTTAAACGACATGAACGACTCCGGATTCAACGGTTTCCCCATCTTCCATAGTTCAAAATTCACCTCTTTATCTTTCCCTTCCGACAAGAATGTGGACAGGATTTCGCCCGCATGCACATCATCGCCCACCTTTTTCAGGAACGGCTGTCTTATTCTATATATAGAAATCAAATTGTCAGCATGCTGAATCTGCATAGCATAGAAATTATCAGTGCTATAACCGGAAAAAACCACAACCCCATCCAAGATGGCATGTACGCTGGATTTCCGTTCGGCCATCACCACGATACCATTTCTACCGCAGGAAAGATCATATTTGGAAGTGACAACTCCCATGACCGGAGTAGACATCAGATAATAGGACCCCGGATCTTCCGACGAAGTAGTAGGATTTTCCTTCTGGCTCTTCTCATATTCAGCCTTGTAATCCGACTCGGCAGAGGTCGCTTCAAGCGATATTTTAGCCCTTTCCTGGTCGGTAAGCAGCCTGATATTCGACGAAGTGTCTACGGAGACATCGCCAGACATCACCTTGCGCAGCATGTCCACATAAGAGGTTTGATTGTCTACCACCTGCATCAGAGAATCCACTTGGACAGCATCCACCAAAACCTGTTTCCGCAGATTGATGTTCTCCGTATATCCGGGAAGGAACCCCCTCAACGGCGTATTGATGATCAGATATGCGATGATGAAAAAATAGAGCACAGCGATGAAGAATGTCAGCAAAAAAACATTCAGCATGGAAAGTCGAATGTGCCAAATCTCCTCCAATGTGTTTTCATTCAGTATCGACAGTTTATATTTAAAACGTATCTTCTTGTAAAACGATCCTTTCTTCATTATTCCAACACAATAAATATATAAGCGGCAGACAACCGTCCGATCCGCCATCTTTCAACTCTTTTATATCATCCTTCTTCTGAACTCAGAACACGCAATGGCCGTAGCCACCGCCACATTGAGCGATTCCGAGCAACTATCTCCCGTCTGGAAAGAAGGGATGAACAGCCTTTCCGTTATTCGTCGTTCCACTTCAGAAGAGATGCCGTTGCCTTCGTTTCCCATCACGATGATGCCATTCTTCGACAACTCTTTCCCATAGATATTGTCGCCATCCAGGAATGTTCCATAGACAGGCACCGCACTGTTCATCCCGTCCAAAAGACGACACAAATCTACGTAATGTACACGCACCCGTCCTATTGCACCCATTGTGGATTGAACCACCTTAGGATTATATACATCTACCGTCTCCGGAGAACAAAGGATATCTTTGACGCCAAACCAATCGGCAATACGTATGATTGTACCCAGATTGCCAGGGTCTTGAACCGTATCCAACATCAACGACAATCCGTCAGACAGGGCATTGACGTCCAGATTAACCTTTTTCTGGCAAAAAATGGCAATGGCCGACTGCGGAGAGCAAAGCAACGAAGCCTTTCTGATCTCTTCCCGAGAAGACTCCACCACCTCTTCCGCCCCACATCTATGGTGTTGGGACAAAAACTCTTCCGTGGCCACCAACGTATGGCAATGGAAGAGAGGCAAGAGGTCTGAGACCATTTTATTGCCTTCTGCCACAAACAAAGAAGACTCATCCCTCTCCTTTTTCTTGGAAAGAGACTGAATCTGCCTTATTTTATTTTTACTGAGCATATCATAAAAAAGAGAGCAAAAGGAAACCCTCCGCCCTCAAACTTTCTTATCATTCTACATTGACCAGCCATATCTCATAGCTCATCGGCCTATAATTCGACACATCAGAATCCTTACCTCCCGACACCGTGTAATTAGTGCCGTTACCTATAGTAAATGGGATGATGACCTTACAATGACCGCCCGACCTCATATAACGTACCGCCATCTGGAAACCCACTCCGTACTGATTTCCCGACGGACTAGAAGAGATAGTAAAAGAAGCCGGATCTGCCGAATTTTTGGAGGTATGGTTGTAATATTCCGTTCCATACAAGTCCTTACCCACATAGCGCACATAAGCCGTATAACCAGTAAGAGGAGCCAGCGTACCCGTACCTTTGGAAATCTGATGGAAATACAACCCGTAAGAATCCCTATAATAAATAGGCTTACCATCTGCCGTGAGCCATTCGCCATCACCTTCCGGCTTCGTGTTCACAACCTCTATGTTATTGGCATCTATATAATTGCCGATGGCCGATTTCTCTTCGTTAACATAGTCAGCATAACTCTTCGATTTGCTACACGAGAACGACATCAGCGCAAGCATGATTGTCAACAAAGAAAACTTGATGTATCTGAACATATAAATTCTTTATTTGTTTAAAACAATGGAAAATTCAACTCCAAAAATAAGACATAGAAATCAAATCACCATTCCTACTTACTTTCTATTAAATATATTTTACAAAATATAGGACTCCACGGCGCCACGCAGTCCTTATATCCAGCCACTCCGTATGCCAAATAGGAAGGCATGATAAACTCACCTTCTCCGGAGACGGAAAGTAGAGACACCGCCTCTTCTATTCCCCTAATAGACCCGCCAGAACCCAAAGTGAAGGTCTTCGTCACATTCTGCAGATTATCACACCCCATGCCATCCAGCATGGTGACAGAATAACGTATTGTCACCGTTGCATTGGCCGCCACCGTATCGCCACTACCCATCTTCGTGACATGGTAGCGAAGCCCTGTCCCTGTACTGTCCATCTTCAGACCCAACGAGTCGACATAATGGCGGATGTCCGACTTCTCTATCTCGACAAACCCTTTGTTCATCTCAAGCAAGTCTTCCTCAACGGTCGATTTCGGCAGTTTATTAGCCGGAATCTGAGGTCTATCTTCCGAACAAGAGAACATACCCACCAAAAGGAGTAGCATACCGACGAAGAGAGCGCGACCTTCCTTTCTTCTTTTTTTACTCCTTGTTTTCATCCAATTCCCTGACAAGAAGATCCTTATATTCGGGCAATGCCGACTCAAACTTTTTAACAGTCTCTTCCAAAGAGACATAAGACTCTCCACCCGAAGCATTGAGATGTCCGCCTCCGCCAAAGACTTTAGCAGAAAACTCATTCGTCGGGAAATTGCCCTGCGAGCGTAATGAGATCTTCACCTTATCCGTATCTTCCTTAATAAACACAGAGAAGATGATTCCCTTTATGGAGAGAGGAATGTTCACAAAACCCTCCGTATCTCCCTTTCTGAAGTTATATCTTTTCAACTCGGCGCTAGAGAGCGTAAGCAATGCGGTTCCACACTCCGGATATATCTTCATCTTCTCACTTAAGATATATCCCATAAGTCTAAACCTATCCGCCGAATAATTATTGTACACCCTACGATAAATTTCGTCTTTGTCTATGCCTTTTCTTATCAACTCGGATATGATGCTATAAATTTCGGAGCTATTGGAGTTATAGGAGAAAGCTCCCGTATCCGTCATCATACCCACATAGATACACTCGGCACACTCTTTCGTCATGTCGGTGAAGTAACCCATACGGCAGATCAGACGGAAAATCATCTCCGAGGTAGACGACATCTTCGGATAGGAAATCACCACATCGGCAAAACCTCCCGGATCAAGATGATGGTCGATAAGCACCGTCCTTGCCTTGGCGTCGGCCACTACAGTAGCCATATCTCCTATGCGGTTCAACGTGTTAAAATCGAGTGCGAATATAAGTTCTGCACGAGTGATAGCCTCGTCTGCCTGTGCCTTTTTATCTTGGTAAACCAGAATATCTTTACTGCCAGACATCCATTTCAGGAAATCGGGATATGCGTTCGGCACAATCACCGTCACATTTTTCTCCAAGATATTCAGAAATTGGTACAGCCCCAACGATGCTCCTAATGCGTCACCATCCGGTGAAACATGTGTCACTATCACTATGTTGTTATGATTAAGAATCTCCTTCTTAGCCTGTTGGATTTTTTCCTCGTCAATAATTTTAGTTATCATATCGCCTTCTTTTTAGCATTGCAAAGTTAAGTTTTTATGGTCAAACCCACACTATCTTTACCGAGATTTTGTTTCCGACCGCAACGTCTTCAGTCTACATAGATGAACCGTCACCGCAACAGCGATGGAGAATAGCAGAATACGCAGCCACAAAGGCTCCACCAAATAGATGGAGAGAGAGATGGAGAGCCACAGTGTCGTAACGGACACCACCTTCGTACGCATTGATACCGCTTTGTTTTTCTGATAATTGTAGACCACCGTTCCAAAATAGCGGTTAGACATCACCCTTACATACAAACGATTAGAACTATTCATATAAAGCCACGCCGTAAGCAGATAGAACGGCGTTGTTGGCAGGACCGGTAAGAAGATACCCAACGTACCCAATAGCAGAGAGAGTGTTCCCAATACGATATATAACGTCTTTTTCATCACTACAAAAATAGAACAAATTAGGATTTTTCAAGTGCTAAAATCATTTAGTAATCATTAAAAGATTGAGAGATTGATTAGACTGATTGGACAGAAAAGCACCACACAAGATATTTTGGAGCTTACCAAGCTGTTTTTATCCTTTCACAACTTCACCTCTTCCTCGCCGTACCGCACCAGTTCGTGCGCACGGAAGACGAAATAGAGGCCTCTCAGCTCCGTGCCGTAAAGGACGGAAGCTATTTGTTTATCTCCCGTATATTGAAGGAGCTGCGCTTTCGCGTCGGCTTCCATCTTCGCTATCTGCTCGTCGGAGGCGTCGGCCTTGGCATATTTAAGTTCGATGAGGTAGCTGAACTTAGCCCGGTTGTCCTCCCTTCCGTTGGGCGAGAGGAGCAGGTCGCAGAAGCCTTTGTTCAGCTCCACCTCCGGCCGCACGGCATAATATTGGTTGATGCAGAGCAGCGCGCGCAGAAAGCCCTGCACGTCCGCCTCGCGGTCTATCGAGTTGCGTATGCTGCTGTATTTGGAGTAAAGTTCGCCGAGCAAGAGCACGGCATCTTTCCACTCTCCGTCTATCGCCATCCTGACGATGGAATCGTCCAATGCGATGCGCTCGTCATTGATACGGAAACCTTCGTCCTCGGCTATGTTCAAGAGATAATTGAGGTACATCTGGCGCATCGTGTTGTTCGGCACCCGAAGTATAGTCCTTCCATAACGGTCCTCGCCCGCAAAGGTCAGCAGACCGTAGTAGAAAAGCAGGCTCACGAAGTTGTCCGCCTTCTTCAACTCCTCCGCAGGGAATGAGATGACGATGTTGCCCGTGGTCTCGTTCGTGTTGGCCAGCTGGCGGATGATGTCGATGCGTCGCTGGCGGTCGGCCGGATCCTCCACGTCGAGCAGCATACGCAGCTTCGGGAAGTCCGTCGCCACGTTGCGGTCCAGCATCTCGTCAGGTGCCTGGTCGCACAGCAAGATGTTACTCATGTAAAACAGAACCATATTGCTGTTATACATCGGCGATTCCTTGCCATAGCATCTTTTGGAGAAGCAGTAGTTGTCATACCACGGCTTCATCTCTTCGATGATTGCGTCCGTTGGTCGTTTGATGCAACCTTCGGCACGGTAATATTCAATCATCGCACGCACTTCTTCCTCCGTGAATCCGATGATTTTATGGAACGGAGACAGTTGCGAGATGTTCTTGCCGATGTTGAAGCCGGAGGTCAAGTCGTCGTATGTGATGGGGCTCACGCCCGTGAGGTAGATGCGGTCGAAGCTCGGCTTGCACACCTGAAAGAAGTCACGGTAGAAGCCCGTCCCGTGCGTGATGGCCTTGAACTTCTCCTTTCCGTGGATGGAAAGGATGGTATTGGAAAAGTTGTCGTATTCGTCGATGAAGAGGTAAATAGGAATATTTTGACGGTGCGACAAAAGACTGATCCGCTGCATCATCACGCTAACGAATCTGTAATTAAGAATCTCTTCTCGATCAGATTCACTAAAATAATCTTTATATTTTTCTAAGAATCCCTTAATGACTATCTTACATTGCTCGTCAAAACTTTTTTCCAGTTCATCCAGAGTCTTTTTAATAGTGGAGAAGTCGAACTTCAGCACCATGTATCTGCTTGCCTCCTTGGTGGGGTGCTGACCGATGTAGAGGTCACCAAACAGCTCGTTGAAACACTCCTTGTTGTTGATGTCGTAATACTCCGCCAGCATGTTGCTGAAGATGCTTTTGCCGAAGCGGCGCGGACGGAGCAGGAAGATGAAGTTGGCAATGTTTTCCAAGTCGGGAATGATCTCCGATTTGTCCACAAAGTAAAAATTCTCGGTGATGATTTTCCGAAAATCAGATATTCCATAAGGGAGTCGTTTCATATCTCTTTCTTTTTGTGTTTTACCTCTATGGCAAAGGTAGCAATTTTATCCATTGGATTGTGAATCATGGGAAAACTAATCGGCAAACAACCGGGCAAGAGGCACGTGCCGCATCTTCTGTAAAACGGGCAACCGCACAAGCACATGCAAGAGGAGGCACAAAGATATTCAATCTGCACCTCCTCCTGTATGTTTATGCCATCAGAGTCTCCACTTATCTGGTCAGCAAGAAGCGGAAGCCTAAGCCAAAGTCCGAATTGACGGTAGGATATCCTTGAGACACCTTCGGCGTGCTTGCCGTACGGTCATAATAGAACCGAATATTGAGCATTTCACTGAAGACATACTCTGCAGAGAACTTGATGATAAACGATTTCAAACCATTGCTTAGTTGTGAATACTCCTCGTCTATCACACGGATATATGCGTCCGTATTCTTGAAAGAGATATCCAAACGAAGGTTCAGATCGTTCTTCACCTTTTTCTGCTTGTTATTGTTCAGATTGATGATCATTCCGAAGTCATCAATTCGATAGCCGGTTCCGAACACATACTCCTTACTGTAGGACTCCACAATCTGGTTACCAGGGACATCAAGTTGGGCGGTACGTGACTTTCTAAACTCCACCTTGAACGACAAGCTATTCTTCAGACTTGCGTCCACTCCAAACAGAGGGTTGAAGGCTTCGTTTATGTTCACGCTTCCAATATAATCCTCGCCAGCCACCACATCAAAGTCCGAATAATCTTCGCAAACGGAATAACCATAATTGGAGACCACCGGCGTCCAGTTAGTCTGCGAAGCGAATGCGTTCACATTATACGTACATTTATAGGCATGGTTGAGGTTGACCGATTTGAAATGGTCACGGATATAAGGAAGACGGGATATTCCGTCGTACGTCACCTTCCAGTTCGGCAGAATAGCGAGGACATTGGGCAAGAGGTCCAAGCTAACAGAGCTGGCGCTCTGTCCCGAATAAGCGGAAAGGAATGCCGGAATAAGCACATCCCCCGAATTCTCATTCACATAGACACGTCCCGGATCATAAGGAAGATTAGCATCCTCCATCTTACTCATAAAATCTTTGCGCACACGGCTCTGAATAATCTTCTTGTTTTTCAGGAAATCATCAAACGTCTTCGAATTGAGCGATGGCGAACGGAATGCCGTTCTGATGGCCATGTGGGTTCTTGTATAAGTTCCACCATAAGTCTCCGGACGACCATCAAACATATAATATATCTCCGTCGATTTGCTCTTAGCCCAAGCTCCGTTCAAATCCACCTTCAAACCGGTGAAGGGCTCCAACTGCGTCTTTATCTGGAAGTCCTGCGTCACGGTGTGGATGATAGGATTCACCACATTCGTATCCTGCAACATCCACTCCTTATCGTAAGCCTTGTTCAGATAATTATCCGTATTGAAGAATCCGAAAGTGAAATCATAGCCGGGAGCAGAGCCGTTCTGCCCGAAGAAACCAGTATTAGGCATAAAGCCTTGAAGTTCGAGCACATCACCATGACGGTAACTGGCATTGACACTGCGCACCATCATCAACATACGCACAGAGACATCACGCACATCATCAGCAATGGTGCGTTTCTTAATGATAGGAGTCACCTTCAGACTCAGATTTGTCTTGTCTTCCGTAGAGGATATTGTAATAGAATTGGCATCATCTACCTTGTAGCTCACCGGATAGATGTTTCCATCGGCATCCGTCAACACCACATTCAGCTTAGTAGAGTTCAACCTATGGGAGATCTTCGTTTTATTATCCTTCTTTAATCGGAGGTTTTTACGTTCATAAACCCTAGGCTTCTCCTCTTTCTTCTCTTTTCCCTTGTTTCTACTTCTATTGTTGGCATTTCGGGAAGAGTAACGGTTATTGATCTCCTTCAGATATACCGACTTGTTATACAACGTCTCCAAATTGAAACGGACATCTCCGTTCCACAGACGCTCACTGACGGCCACATTTCCGGTAGAAGGCGCCTCTCCCAAATTCAGCACGGCACCCTTGTCCCAACTATACCGAGCCGAGTATTGTGCATTGGAGGTCACCCACTCCATAAATGGCAGTTTGTTGACAGGGACGGCATAAGAGGCCGAGAAACGCTGTTCGTAAGCCACGGGCACACCAAAGCTCTTAATCCCATGCCATACGGTGTCTTTCCACATCTCATACCAATCGTCACGTCCGCAATCTAACAGATAATCCTTATTGACAGGAATATTATGGAATCCGGAAGAGTCTCTGATCAGCTCCGGAATCTCGGAGTTCATCGAAGTGGAGAGAGAGAGTTTAAGACTCTTCATCAAATTAAACTTAATGTCTGAAGTACGGTCCCAAGTCCAATCCTTGTCAAACGTCATGAACGGGAATGTGGTATCCTTCTCTATCTGATACGTATAGTTGCGGGCCTGTACCTCTTCGTAGTGCCTGTTCATTGTCGTGCCGAAAGCGATCTGCGTAGGCAGATAATAGAAGTTGAAATCACGGAAAAGCTTCAAATAATTGGATTTAAAGAACTTCACCCTCTTCAGTGGTTCCACCGGTTTCGGATTAAGCGAATAGACATAATTGAACGATCCAGCATGGTTTTGATCGACAGCATACTGTGTTTCTGGAGACTCCTCATAGGTTTCATTGTAGCCCAAAGAGAACGAGAAGTTGGCGGGATCATACGGCATAGGAGTTTTGCTTGCAATGCCCACCCTCACATTGGATAGCGTCAAGCTCTTGTAGGTAGTCTGGGTGACAGCCATCTTCCGGATGGAGTCACGCTGAGCCTCCGTCTCCTGATTGTCCAACGACTGATCCAACTTTATATCCGTATTCAGAGGGTCATACTCCGGTTTTGTAATCTGCTTAGAATAGGTATAGGTGACAGGAAAATTAACCTTCGCCTTCTCCGGGAAGAACTTGCCCAACTGTATGGCAGCGGTCATGTTGTATTCATAAAAATCGTCTGTGTTGCGTTCGTTCACATTCTGGTCTATACCACCAAAACCGACCGTCTCCACGTGTCCGCCCAAGCTCAAGGAGCCCAGGTCGGAGAACACGACTCCCATGTTGGCCAACGCAGCCCAACCTCCGTCTTCGTTGAATCCGGCCATACGCATCTCATTGACCCAAACCTCCACGCTATGGGAGACATTATCGTCATTGACAACACCGATCATCATCGAAGAGACCTCTCCAATGGAAGGGTTACCGATTACCGTAACCGTATTATTACCATTCATCCTTGAATATCGTTCATTGTACTTCGCAGAACCAGCTGTTTTCTTTCTGTCCCTCTCCAACTTCAAGTCAGTAAGCAAGCTGAAATCGAAATCAACGTTGTTGTCTACAGGCCATACCAAATCTGACGTGTTATTTCCCTCCTGCGTCAACACCAACGGAATCTTATATTCGTAATAGTTCTCCGTAAAGTCAGAACCCAAACGGAGGAACAAAGACATTCTATTATCCTTCAGATCTGCGCTTCCCACTTGATTTTCGGCATGCACATACATCTTCAGACGTTCATATTGCCTCATATCAATATTTGTCAACTTATAAACGGCACGCACATCCTTCGGCTCCAAACTATCTATCTTCAGAGACATAGACTGCTCGTTCTCTTGGCGTATCTGTGTCTGGCTAGGATCAATCTCCCTAGAGATACCAGGAGGCAGCACATAGTTGACCGGAATCCTTTTACCATCGTTCTCTATATTAACGGAAGATATCTCTATCCGTCCGTCACCATTTAGACCGGACACATTCTTATCGACCAATTTGTCGCTGTTCTCATACACTCTCCAATCCGTACGGACAAGAGACAATGCGCCGAAACGGAGATGCGTCTCCTCTTCAAATCCGGCCATATACATACGGATGAAACGAATGGAGCGATAGTCGGATATTCCGCCCACCTTTCCGTCCGGAGTACGGACAGGTATCTTGAACTGATACCATCTGATACTTTCCGTATTTCCATTTCTCAAATCAACCTGAGACTCAACAACACTGGCTATATGGTTCTTCTCCCAATTCTCCTCCTTAAACATACCTCTGTCTATGGAGATAGAATAAGAGTAATATTGCTCTTTGGTTGTCATGGTGCGGTCTCCGTTCAGATCTTCCGTATTCGGATATGTAGACGAAGAGGTGGTATAATTACTTCCCGAAGTGGAAGAGTTGGCCTCCATTCCATTATAATATTTATAACGGTCCAAGACAGACACCTCCTTATCATCAAAATCGGAGCCTCTGAAGTAATGGAAATTATCGCCGGCAGGGTCTGTCAGAGGAGAGAAGAGATCTTCATTCATCATCCTCTCCGTAGCAGAAGCCGAGAGTTTAGATCTGACACCATCCACATATTTCTTATAGGTGGAATAGTCAAATTCCGACTCCGTAGACAAACCGTTCAGACCCAAATCCTGCTGCTCCACATTAGACATGTCGAACGAATTGGTGATTGCCTGAATCTTCGGCACCCGACCCCATATCGTAGAATCGACCGCCGTTGGGTTGCTTGTAGTTGGCAATCCGTTCTCAAAGGAGATACGTCCGTCGCGAAGCACATCCTCGGAGACATCACCCAAGTTGAACACCAACTTACCACTAACCGTTCCTCCGTTAGAGGTGCGGTTGACCATCTTCTTCTCATCCGACTCGTCTGCATAGACAAACGGATCCATCAACCAGAACTCTATATATTCTATATTTGAATTTTCGAAGTTACTATTGTCCAACTTTCTCATGATACCCGCCCATCGCTCTTCCGGATTTTGCAGATAACCATCGCTACCCATCTTGTCCACATCCAAGTTATACGGACCTCTCTCCTTCGGATAATAGGAGAGATTCAACGTCTGGATGGTTGTAGGTTGACCATAAAGAGCCTCCTTGTTCTGATATATTTCCTGTTCGTGCACTGCTCTCACAAAATGGTTGGACAACTGCTCCTTATCATTATAAATATGGGAAGGAGTGCCATCACTCTTCGTCTTATTCGTGAATATCTGGTCTATATAGAACCATGCCAGATGAGAACGGTTCAATCCGTATCCCATGTTGGTCAGATCCGTTCCGCTCAGATATTTACCCCAAAAGGCATCAGATTGGCGCACGAAATCCTTCGGCGTACTGGCCAACGCCCATCCGGAAGGATGCATAATATTGATGGACGACTTAGTACCTTCAAAATCATCTATATAAGAGACGCCCTGTTCACTCTGGTCTATCGCATCGGAATGGCCAGGAATCAATTGTGCGAACTCACCGGAGATTGCGAATGAGGACGGAGCCTTAGCATCTACCAACGGAATTTTATCCACCAAATTGGTCAACCACTGCACGTCCGTCTTGTAGGAGGCATTCAGACCCCATATCGTGTTGGACATCGGCTCATCGCCATACCCCACTTTCGTAGTCAAAGGCTTCTCTGAAAGATGCATGATAGTACCACCCAGAGTGACCTCGTCGCTCAACGCATACTCGACATTCGTCCCTACGAGAGACTTACGCTGCATACTGAAGAAAGACTGACTCTCCAACGAAACGCTAATCGGAGAATTGGACGCCAACGCCACATCGTCCAAGATGGTCACCACACCCAAGTTATAGTCGACCGTAAATCCGGATCCCTCTTCCAAGGTACGTCCGCCTGCGGTGACACGCACCGATCCTCTCGGCACATTGGATGCTCCCAACCGGATCTCAGAACCCGACGAAGACTTGTATTTTCCTGAAAGGACAAATTTATCCTTCTCCGCAAACTGTTTAGCGACCGTCAGCGTAGAGTCATATAGCTCAGGAAAAGCAAATTTCTCCACCTGATTGGCATAGGCTGGACCATAACCATTTTTCAGTCCGGTATCAAACGGCCTTGTGCTTGGAAATATGATACGTCCATTCGAGGCATAGACCGTGTAGCCCTCCACAAAATCATAATACCCGTCAGGGATAGCCTGTTGCCGTTTGTTCAGACGGTCAAGATTCAGAACCCTCAACAGTTTTTTATTATTGATTTCGGGAATGTAGGACATATATGTCGACACGGAATCGTTCTGATAATAGTAGTTCACCTCCACTTGGAACTTCTCCTGCTGAAGATTGTATGCGCCTAAGGAATATACGTTTTTCATGGCCAACTTCCACAAATGAGCATAGTTTGGAGTGGAAGAGGTAGCCTTCAGCAACTTCACAAAGAGTGTACGTTTGGCAGAGGTGGTAGTATCGGAAGAGACGTCCGTCGAAAACTCACCGACCTTATAAGACTTTCCTCCTTTGGTGTACTCGTAGGCAATAGCCAAGACATCGTCATTGGCAAGCGTACTCTTCAACGAAATAAATCCCATCTGCGAATTGAGCGTATACTCAGAAGGTTCCAATAAACGTGCGCTATTGATATTCTCGAAATCGCGACCCGTCTCCTGATTATATGGAGCAGACTCCAATATGTCCGTTGCCATCTCATAACTCCGCACGTTCGGATCGTTCTTTATCCGAGAATACAGAGAGTAGGACGAAGTGTCGTTGCTCGGATTTTTCCTCTTGTCGTTATAATGCTCACCCAATTCGGTAAACGCGATGATGTTCCGGCTCTGTTTGTCATAAGAAGACCGGTTGGTAACCCACACCTCTACCCTATTGATTACAATGCCCGACTGCGGATTAGGCAGGTTCTTGGCCCATTCGTCGTAATTGTTATAGAAATATTCGGAAAGGAAATAATGTCTATTCTCATCATAGCTGGAAGCCGAGATGGAGAATTCAGTGGTCTGTGCCCCCTGTGTATTGATGGTCTTCGACTCCGACTCCTGTTGGGATGCGATTGCGGAGATCTTCAACTTTCCAAACTGTAGATCCGTACGCACACCAAACAGAGCCGTTCCTCCTTTTATGAGGGAGGTAGACAATGGCAGACTGACATTTCCTGCCTCTATCTTTTTGATGATATCATCTTCCTTTCCTTCGTAGGAAAGGTTTATCATCTTCTGGTCAAAATCAAAAGAGGCTTCCGTATTGTAATTCATGGTGAAATTGACCCGGTCGCCCACCTTTCCGTTTGCGCTCAACTGGATCTTCGTATCAAAATCGAACACCGTATTCGTCCTGTTCCGCTCCGGAATAGTAGGATTGTCCCTCTTGGATATTTTCAAGCCAAAGGTAAGGTCAACGGAACCTTGCGTCTTCAACTGTACGCCACCGGGCCCGAAAATCTTATCGCCCGTAGCTCCGATACCTATCTGCATATCGCTCAACGAGAAATCCTTGTCTTTCCCATTCTGGTTGGCTTTATTCTTCTGCGCCCAATAGGAATTCATGGACTGCTGCAAGGCATAGTCGCCATATTCGCTTTCGTTCAGGACAAATGGGGTGGAGACATCCATGTCGCCCACCTTCGTAGTGAAGACATAAAGTCCGGTATTAGGATCATACTCCACACTCTGATTCACATTTTCCGGAGTCCGGACATCGGCAGGAGAAACATTATTCTGTAGTTCATCATAGGTGACCAGTTCCGTCTTCTTCAGCGGATAATGAAGATCCGTGGTGTCGTACTTGGCATTATCTTCAGAGACCGACGTCCGAAGCGAGTCAGCATTTCGAGTAGAATCCGAACTTTCAACGCCATCGCCGCCCGTCATATCCGGTCCGCCTGCCTGCTGGGCATACGTAGAGAACATGATCACGCCACACAATAGCATGCATATAAAAACAATCTGATTTACTTTCTTCTTCAAGACCAGGGAATATTTAAATTAACCTACAATTCGATAAAAAAAACTTGTCAACACGCTCAGGAAAAGACCCCGCACCTTTTGCTACATCCGCTTCAACGCCTCCTTAATGACCTTCTCCAACTGCATGGCCGGATTCTCCTCCAATATTTTGTCCACCACCTTGACCGCCGCCGGCCGGGCAAAGCCCAACATGACAAGAGCGGCGACAGACTCCTCCTTGTTGGCTTTTGTCTGGCCAACCGCATCTTTCGCCGTCAGATCGGCATCAGACACGTCCACCTTATCCTTCAGATCTATAATGACTCGCTGTGCTGTTTTCAAACCGATACCCTTCACCCCTTTCATCTGGTTCACATCGTCCGTGGCAATGACGGTTTTCAGCTCGTTCACCGAAAAGGAGGAGAGAATCATCCTCGCCGTATTGGCACCAATGCCGGACACCGAGATGAGCAGCAGAAACAACTGACGTTCGTCCTTCTCCGAAAAACCATACAGGGTATAGGCATCCTCTCTTATGGCCTCATATACATAAAGTTTCGCGCTATCCTTATTTTCCAAGGTAGCATACGTATTTAATGATATATGAATGAAATATCCTATTTGATTGCAGTCCAACACCACATAGGTCGGCGTCAGTTCAGATATTTTTCCGCTTATATACTCGAACATAATATTTTGTACGTGTTGTGATTGAGTATGATGCCAAATTAAATTTCGCAAAGATACAAAAATCCTATTTCTTTAATTAATAATTGCATATAAAACTTGATGCCCGAATCCACTTTCACATCCATTGCACCAATTTTCGTATTATTAACGGCTATTTAGCCGAAAACGTATGAAAAGAAATCGATAAAGTTTGCAAACAGAAACGGAGGCGACCTGTCCATCCTTCTTTCTTAATCAGTCAACTTCCATAGACAAGTGGCTATCTACTAAAAAAAATGAGGCAGGATACTGACATTTCATCGATAGGCAAAGGCGAAAGACAAGAATATTTGTCGGAGAATCAGGAAATAAGGCAAATCATCTCCTTAAATCACAGCCATTTATCAACTTTAAACGGAGTTCTATTCAAACACTCACAAAAAGATTGTAAATTTGCGGTCGAAAAACAGACTTCGTTTTTTAGGATAAAGCAATAGTTTCCACAAAAAATAAAAAAGAAAAGTCTGCGTTATTATTAAAATCAAAGATTTTTAAGTTTTGAAAAAGATTATACTAAGCATCCTCCTGCTCCTCACTACAACGGCAGGAACCAACGCTCAATATGGCGGATACGGTAGGGTTCAAAACCTTGTCCATGTGGACAACAAACCTTACCACTTCGGTTTCATCTTAGGATTGAACACCATGGATTTCAACTTATCCAACTACGGATCGACAGTTGTCGATGCGGACGGTAAAGTGTGGTTTGCCGACCAATCCGACCTATCTGCCGGATTTACCGTGGGCATCATCAGCGACCTACGGCTGTTCGAGTATCTGAACCTCCGACTTACCCCCGCACTGCTGTTCGGTGACCGGGTATTGAGATTCACCGATGCCGAAGGTAATCTATCGGACAAGTCGGCAACCGTAAAATCCAGCATCATCAACTTCCCCCTACTACTGAAATTCAGAGGACAACGTTCCGGCAATTACCGTCCGTACCTATTGGGAGGCGTCAGCGCCACTTGGGACTTGGCCAGATCCAAAGAAGAGGTCATTTTACTAAAGAAAATCGATTACGGAATAGAATTCGGAATCGGATGCGATTTATACATGCCTTATTTCAAGCTTGCTCCGGAATTCAAGATGTACATAGGTCTGAACGATATGTTGGAACGCAACAGACCAGAGATTGTCGACGAGAAAGACCTCAAATACACAAACGCCATTTCCAAACTGACATCACGTCTGTTCATGCTATCCTTCAACTTCGAATAGGATAGAGGAAATGAAGAACAAACCGCCTTATAAATTCGTTTATAAGGCGGTTTGTTGTTTTTTACAAAAAAAATGTCGGCAACATGAAATACGGAATAATAGCGGCGGGCGAAGGTTCCCGATTGGCAAGCGAAGGCATCGTCACCCCTAAACCTTTGATTCAACTTAACGGGGAGACGCTAATAGACCGCCTCATACGGATATTTATGATGAACGACGCCGAATCCATCGCCATCATTGTAAACGAGGAAAGAAGGGAGGTACGGGAGCATTTGTCCAAAACAAGACTACACATACCACTCCACCTCATCGTGAAGAGCACGCCCAGCTCGCTCCACAGCTTCCACGCACTGACACCATACCTCCATGGCAGCAAGTTCTGCGTAACCACCGTCGATACTATCTTCAGAGAAGATGATTTCAGCGGATACATAGAGGAGATGGGAAGAAGAAACCATGGGATGATGGGAGTCACCACTTTCATTGACGACGAATCACCGCTATACGTGAGGACAAACGAGAACAACCAAATTTTATCCTTCGAAGACAATTATGAAAACGACATACGCTTCATATCCGGCGGCATCTACGGACTCACGCCAGAGGTTTTTCCCACAATACAAAGGTGTGTAGAATCAGGAATCCACCGGATGAGAAATTTTCAACGGGAAATCATCAAATCACAAATTCATCTGGACGCCTACCCTTTTTCTAAGATTGTGGATATAGACCACGCCTGCGACATAATCACCGCACAGAAGTTCATTTCAGAGTGATAACGGCATTCGCATTCTGACAGACAAAAAAATCTGTCCGCATTTTGGAACATTGAGAAAGGAAACAAAAAAAGGAAGGCTTTCCTTTCGGAAAACCTTCCTCTCCTATTTGTCATTACAAAATTACTTAGACAAAGCCAATGCCACATTAACAGCACAAGCTACAGTACAGCCCACCATTGGGTTGTTTCCGATACCAAGGAATCCCATCATCTCAACGTGAGCAGGAACAGAAGAAGAGCCTGCGAACTGAGCGTCAGAGTGCATACGACCCAAAGTATCCGTCATGCCATAAGAAGCAGGACCTGCAGCCATGTTATCTGGATGCAAAGTACGGCCTGTTCCACCACCTGACGCAACAGAGAAATATGGCTTGCCAGCCAAGATACGCTCCTTCTTATACGTTCCAGCAACTGGGTGTTGGAAACGAGTTGGGTTTGTAGAGTTACCTGTGATAGATACATCTACGTTCTCTTTCCAAAGGATAGCGACACCTTCACGAACATCATCAGCGCCATAGCACTTTACCTTAGCACGAGGTCCGTCAGAATAAGCGACTTCCTTTACAACGTTCAATTCGCTCGTGTAATAGTCGAACTTAGTCTGAACATAAGTAAATCCGTTGATACGAGAGATGATCATAGCAGCGTCCTTACCCAAACCGTTCAAGATACAACGCAAAGGATTTTTACGAACCTTGTTTGCCATCTCAGCGATTTTGATTGCACCTTCAGCAGCAGCGAACGACTCGTGTCCTGCCAAGAAAGCGAAACACTGAGTCTCCTCACGTAGCAAACGTGCAGCCAAGTTACCATGTCCCAGACCTACATTACGGTCATCAGCCACAGAACCTGGAATACAGAATGCCTGCAAACCGATACCGATAGCCTCAGCAGCATCAGCAGCGTTTTTGCAACCTTTCTTCAATGCGATAGCAGTACCTACAACATAAGCCCACTTTGCATTCTCGAAACAAATTTTTTGAGTCTCCTCACAAGTCATATAAGGATCCAGACCAGCTTTTTCACAAATTTCGTTTGCTTCAGCCATATCCTTGATACCTACTTCATTAAGAGTTGCGATAATCTGTTTTTCACGACGATCTTGGCTCTCAAACTTTACTTCTCTAATCATATTCTGGTCCTCCTTATTCTTTACGTGGGTCAATATATTTAACAATACCTTGCTCTGGTTTTGTGCGGCCATAAGTGCCAGTCACATTTTTCAAAGCCTCATCAGCAGGAACACCTTTCTTGATGGCATCCATGAATTTGCCCATGTGTACATACTCATATCCACAAACCTCATCATTCTTGTCAAGGAACATCTTAGTGATGTATCCCTCCGTCAACTGAAGATAACGAGTTCCCTTCTCTTTTGTTCCGTAAAGGGTACCACATTGGCTAACAAGACCTTTACCAAGATCTTCAAGACCAGCACCGATAATCAGACCACCTTCAGAGAAAGCTGATTGGGTACGTCCGTAAACGATTTGCAGGAACAACTCACGCATTGCTGTGTTAATTGCATCACAAACCAAGTCCGTATTCAAAGCCTCAAGGATTGTCTTTCCCGGAAGAATCTCAGATGCCATTGCAGCAGAGTGAGTCATTCCCGAGCAACCGATAGTCTCTACCAAACACTCTTCGATCACGCCATTCTTAACGTTCAAAGAGAGTTTACATGCACCCTGTTGAGGAGCACACCATCCTATACCGTGTGAGAATCCTGAGATATCTTTGATCTCTTTTGCCTGAATCCACTTTCCTTCTTCAGGAATTGGAGCGGGACCATGGTTAGGACCCTTCTTTACAACACACATCTGTTGTACTTCGTGTGAATAAATCATAATTACTATTTATTGATATATAAAATAATATTAAGTCTCTTTTTAGACAATGGAAAGATGTAAAAATCGCGAAAGGACTGACCACTCCACCTCCTCATTTCTCATATAACCGCAAAAAATCAGAACCTAAACCTTCCCTACTTTCTGATATGACACAAGAATCTTTAAGAACTACAAAAAAAAAGAAAAATTTTCTTTTTTCATAAGCTATCCCCTACTTTTTATCAACAAGGGCGTCCTCCTTATAGAAGGAGCACATCTCTTCCATCGTTTTTCTGAACAAGACCGTATCCATGCCGACATCCATCCTCTCCTTCAGATTTTCATCCAACATATCGTAGGTGTTGTCATAATAAATGTTTGTGATGTTGCCTACAGAATCCACGATACCAAACCCTATGTAACTGTCCACCTGCATGGACGGGCGAGGTGAGGCATCGTGCAATGACCGGCCTATCGAATAGTCCGAAATCGGATTGGAGACAGAAAACACATCCTGCATCAGAGTTGGCACAACGTCAAAATGGGAGGTCCAATGATGACAGACAGAAGGGCTGTATTTCTTATTCACATAAATCAATGGGACTCTGACCTGCGCTTCCGAATAATTTCCATTATGCCCCCAGAATCCCTTCCCATTCTCATTAAACTCCTGCGCATGGTCGCCGGTAATGACCACCACCGTATTTTCCAAGACGCCCTTTTTTTCAAGATTATCAAGTACCGAACCCACTATGCTATCCACATAATAAGCCATATTCCTATACAAATTCCGGAATTCCTTCGGATCCGTACTGCTACACAACGCCTCATACCTAGGATAGGACCAAGAAGGCTGGAACGGCCCTTCATATCCATCAGGGACAATCATACTATGCAAAGAATCGAAGAAAAGCAAAGAGAAAAAAGGTTGGGAATCTTTTGTCCTCGCATTTACGAAAGAGGTGAAACGGTGCGCCAAATCCAAATCCCGTTCCCATGCCTTACTGCCGGAAGCCGACTCACATTGATCCGGGCACAGCGAAAAGGCATTTTTGTCAAATGCCGGATTGCGCAAAGAGGCACTAGGATACAACCTCACATCGTAGTTCTGAGACTTCAGCTCTCTCATGAAGACGGGGGCTATCTGTTGCTCCATGAAATCATACCAATAGACGCCTGGCAATCCATAAAACAAGGAGAATATTCCGCCCCTTGTTCCATTACTTCCACTATAATGGTGGGAATAAAGGACTCCCTTTTTCGAAAATTCATATATGTGTGGAGTGACAAGACTGTCGCAATCACGATAGCCCCATGAATCCAACACAATCATAAGAATATTTGTCTCCGATTTACCAGAGCAAATGCGAGACTTCGGATAGACATATTCCCTGTTCCGAAAATTCAAATTCAACGACGGCCTTTTCTCCATCATGCCCACTGACTCCAACAGCTTATTTGCATTCAATGGCGAACTCAATGGAAAACATCGATCAGCACCAAGTATAGACCTGTCGTTCTTCGCCGCCCCGTAGGCATGGGTAATTTGGGCTGACAAGCCTATTAGGATAAAGAAACCGCACAAACCATAAAGATAACGGACATCGGTGGAGATGGCCAACTTATAGGAAGCCCTAAATATCAATATCTCAAGCAAAACGGCAACTACCAGAATGAAAACCGCCAGCATATATATGAATATAGAGAGTTCGAACACCTGCCCAGCTCCTGGCCCTGCCATCTGTTCAAACACATACTTATTCAAATGGAAACGATAAAGGGAAAAGACATAAGAATCTATCAGAAACACAATCAGGGCCAACGTCATGGAAACGGATGCGATGATCATGCTTTTCCTTTTGTTTTTCGTAAGGATAGTCAAAGGAAGATATATAAAGAAGAAAGGAACAAAAGCCAAAAAAACGAAATGACTGATTATTAAAGAATAGATATAGAAACGAGAATTTCCGAAGACCTCGTCAGGCACGAAAGAAGCGTACCTGAATGACAACAACAAAAGGAAAATGGAATTGAACAAAGAAAACCACACTCCAGCCTTCAACAATGTTCTTCTACTAACTACATCCTGCATATTTTCCATGAAATACAATTTACATGTTGGCAAGCAAGAGAAACTTTCCCACTGCCAAAACGAATGTCCATATTAAAACAAGGCGGAAATCAAAATCGCCGTCTTTGCCATTTTGTTCACAAAGATAGAGATTAAATTTCAATTTGATAAGTTCTGGTTCATTTTTCTTAAATCAGATGCAGAGGGAACGCACCGAAACAAAAAAAGGCGGTCAAAGTTTTTCAGACGAAAAACTTTGACCGCACTATCCTACAACCGCAGAGAAGTTTAAAATTTGTAATGATAAAACAACCCCACTTGGCACAGCCTTTCCGGCTTATTCACATTCACGCCCACATTATACCGGCAATTGACATCCAGCGAGTTGTGCTTGTCGAATTCATATTCAAGCCCTACCTCATACCGAAGACGATCAACTACATTTCCCTTATAATTGTTGGTTTGGAAGAAGCATTCGAAAGAAACATACGGCTCCAACGTCAACCGAGGAATATCGTAGGAAACGTTCACTTTGTTTCTCCAATAATTTTTCGGATTCCACTTATAGCGGCCGTAATCTTCATTCTTATAGGTTATCTGATAACGGCTCTTCCACGAACAGGAGAAACGGTTTATAGAATGCTTCAGTGAGAAATAACCGTTGAAGCGATGCTTGAAATCAAAATACTCGTCATATTCGTTCCACTCGCCAATCAGGTCATAACCCGCGCCCACCTTGAATACACGCTTCAGAATAGTATAGGAGACATCAACGCCATTAGACCACCTGCCCATATCATGGCAGTTGTTCTTCAGTCGAAATTCCTCCGACAGCCCGACATCCAGCCGCTTCCAGAAACGTTTGGACACATCAACGCCCAAACGTGCGCCAAAGTCTTCCTTCTCCTGCGAAAAAGAAGTCATCGGATACAGGAGGAATGTCAACAAAAGCAATAAAATTCTATTTTTACAGAATTCAACCATTAAACTGACTTCTTTTAGTTATTTGATCAACAGAGTTTATCTCTTTAGAATTGGTACGATAGTAGACCTTCAAGAATGCGATATCCTTCAGAAAGTTGATATGACCTACGTCTACCTTCGTTATATCCAAACCTGTCCTAGCCTTCAAATCTTCGATCAACTCCACTCTTTTGGCGGGTGTAATCAAAGCAATTTTCTCATACACTATTAGTTTACAGCCTTCTGTCGTCATAAAACTGCTTCCTTCCATAGCCCAAGCCATGAAGATGAAAAGCACATTCGTAACAAGCAGCTCCACATGGCTGACGCTCTCCGCCAATCCATTGATAACGGAGATACCGATAACAAGGAACAGATAGGTCATTTCGCGAATAGGAATTGTCTCCGTACGATAACGGACAATACCAAAGATAGCAAACAAGCCCAACGCCATACCCACCTGCAGCTTCTCGTTACCAAGAAGGAAGATGAGAAGGAATACCGTTGTACTAATCAAAGTGAAAGTAAACACATAATCCCTCCTCTTCGACTTGCTATAATACAACCAACCGATAATGCAGGCTGTAACTGCGATATTCAAAGCGAACCTAGCAATGAGTTCGACAAGTCCATCCACATTAATCAATTGGATTCCGAACAACTCAATATCGCTCAAACTACTCAATAGTGCCATAATTGTAATTTATTTATATTTTATAATTTGCTTATATAAAAGACTTTATCCTTGAAACGGTTTCGTTTCAGATTTTTATCCGTCAATACCATACCCAAACAATATTTGCTTACGCTTTTCTGTTTGATTCTCAGATCTTCCAGATAATCTTTGAAGGGAGAATGCATATTGCCGTCCTGCTTCACTTCAATAATGCACAGTTTCCGTATACAGTCTTCGTCCTCTGTCTTGAAATTATGGAATTTTATCTCCATATCAATGGTCAACCTTTCCGTCTTGGCCTTATTGACCAACGTTATACGATAAAACTGATTCTGCAAACGAGGCGACAGCTGGGTCATCTGGTAGTTAGACTTTGAGTCGACGAACTCCACAGCATCCTGCTGGTCCGCCACGCCATCGTCGGGAACCCGTATCCTTATCTTTTTTGTCCTCCCCTTGTTGCTCTTATTCTTTATCTCAAGAAAATATTGTTCCGAATCGACATACTCCCGCATTCTTATTTTCTGCCTATTCAACTTTTTATTGTGATGCACCACATACATCTCGGCGTCCTGCGTATCATAATACACGGTTCGATAAGAAGCCATACGAGAACCTTCTATCTCCTGGGCGAAATAATCAGCCTTGGCCTTTGCCAAAAGCTCCGGCAATTGATTGACATTCACGAGATACTTAGTATCTATCCTATTCATAAGCTTGATGCCGCTCATCTGATCCAACGTAATAGGATCAAACGCATTCAGAACAGACCCTATTTCTTCCAATATAGCTGCCATACTCCATAAATTCTATTCCAGTATATACTCAAACTCCTTCGTGTTCTTCAGCTTGCCGTTCGGCAGATAAGTGCTTTGCGATTTTTTCTTCCCATTTTCATGGTATTCGATGGTCACCGTTTTCTCCAGTTTGTTGTACTCATCAAAATAAGACTCCTTGACACACTTACCCTTTGCATTATATTCGTAGGTTGTGCGTGACTTTTGGTCGCCAACGTTATTGTATTCAATCTCTTCCACCTTATTTCCATTGGCGTCATATTTGGTCAGATGATCTATTGACTTTTTCTTTCCTTCCAGCTTCCACTCCTTCACAGCAGTGATTGTCTTCCCATCAAACTTTTTTTGAGCATAAGAAGAGAAGCACACTCCCACAGAAAGAAGAACAGCAATTAACAACAATCCTCTTTTCATATCATTGATTTTTTATTCTAGTTTCTATTCATTAATATATTCCAACCGTCAACTGTTTTGCCTCCTTTATCATTCCAGATGCGGGAAGATCCACTGTATCCAAGACAGCCACAGACACGCCATTCTTCTTAGAAACGGACTCTGCCCACACTTCATAAGCCACGCCCGGCGTCAGTTTCGTGAAGACATAACCGCCGTTATTGTCCGTACGAGTGTCCTGGATAGGGCCAACCTTACCCATCTCGCGAAGAAAGACTCTGGCATCTATGGCGCCTCCCGTATAATTTCCTGTTGCCTGAATATTACCGACGATAGCAGACAGTCCTACGTTTTTACCATTTCGGACATAAATGTCCTCCACCTGTGTAGTTCCAGAATCGCCGATATTCACAGAACGGAACTCCGCAGACTTTTCTCCATTCGCATAGTCCGTATAGGCATACACCGAATATTTCCCGGAAACCAGATATTCGAACCTGAATTTTCCTTGATAGTCCGTTTTTTGTTTATCACCATAAAAAGACTCTACATTGCCACCATAAATAATGTATATATCTTCGTCCACCGCAAGAATTGTGTCCGTAACGAAATAATACTCACCATCCGCATTCTTGGCTATGTCTCCGGCTTCATTTATCATATAAACCTTGCCTTCTATGGCCGATTTGCCACCCTCTCCTTCCGACTTTTCACACGAAGTGAGGGCCAATGCCGCACATGACAATAAAAACCATGCTAATTTTGTGTTTCTCATACGTATAACTTATATAATTTTAATACTTTACACTTCAAATTCTATTATAAATAGGTGCACCACCGAAAAGAACGGACATCAGACGAAAGAAGAAAACCTTTCTTTGTCGAACTCCGCACAAAGGTACCTTTTACAAATTTCTTCTTTTCTTTTCCTCGTCCGGCACATCATCCATACATTAGAGAATGCCGCACATACGATGGAAAAAGGGAGAAGACATGGATAACACACCCTTACGATAAACAATTTAACGATACAAAATTCATTCCGTTCTACGACAGAGAAAAAGAATCTCTGCGGATTAACTGCATTTTTCTAAGGGGGGCTCAACGCAACTACCACTCCTAAGCATCTCTGGTCATGCAAAAAAAATCCAGAAAGCAAAATACAATAAACGAAATAATCTATGGTCTATGGCAATCAGCGAAGCAAGCCTCGGCTCGTTCCACTGACTCTTATCTATCAATACTTTTGGTCTTCGAAATAATCGTCGCTAATATTCAAATCGCCCAACTCCTCATCATCCACGCTCTCGTCGTCAAAGTCTTCCAATCCAAGAGAAGGATCCAACCCCTTTGCAGGATTCACGTCCATGAAAAGGCCATCGATGATCTGCTTTGGAGGGTTTCCTTTGGAAGTGACACATTTCGCAGAAGGAAGGTCCTTGCCTGGAATCATCTCTTTCAGTTCCAAGAAGAAAGACCTTTCGTTCATCATATCAAACACAAACAGAAGCTTTTGTTCTTCTTCGGTCAAGCACTCCTCCAATTTCGTGTCGGCCATCACAAAATTATCATACTCAGAAGATGTATCCATCTCTATCTGCGTGATTTCCTGTTCCTTCTCCCATTCATCATTACATACGAAAAAAGACGTAATCTGGTCTTTCGTATATTTAACCGAATCCAAAATCGCATCGTGCAATTCAAGGAATGTAGCTTCAGAATCTATCTGTATCTCCCTCAAGAAGCCGTCTATTTCATCAGACAGCAAAATGAACCTATATACCATGTCATTAAAAATTTTTCGTAAAAATAACACTTGGACAACAAGTAGACAAATAAACAACAAAGAAAAATAAGCAAAAACGGCAAAGAAAAAGCGGAACAATAGAAATTGTTCCGCTTATATACTTACTTCAATGAACTTTCTATCATATCCAAACTTTGGCGGACGCCCTTATCTATATCAATAAGGTCTGTCACCGTCTTACACGCATGAAGGACAGTGGCATGGTCCCTATTTCCAATCTGCTCTCCGATAGAGGAGAGTGAGTTTTTTGTATATTTGCGGGCCAGATACATAGCGATTTGACGGGCCTGCACCACCTCCCGTTTCCTTGACTTCGTCTGGATTTCACTGATATCAAGATTATAATGGCTGCAAACTGCCTGCTGAATGGTCGATATTGTGATATTTTTCTCCGTGACGTTGACCGTACTTCCTACCACGCGCTTCGCCAGATCAAGATTAATCTCCGCATTGGTCAGAGTAGACTGGGCCAACAACGAAATAATCACGCCCTCGATGGCACGAACGGACTCGGTAACCGTCTCAGCAATATAATCGATCACATCTTCCGGAATCACCAGACCGTCATCGGCCACCTTTCGCAGCAAAATCTCCTTCCTCGTGTCAAAGTTAGGCATCTCCAATTCGGCATGCAAGCCCCATTTGAAACGGCTCAACATACGTTGTTCCAGTCCCTGCAACAGTTTTGGCGAACGGTCTGATGTAAGCACCAACTGTTTGCCAGACTGATGAAGATGATTGAATATTTGGAAGAAAGTATTCTGAGTCGCCGTCTTTCCCGCAAAATCCTGAATGTCGTCGACAATAAGGATATCTATCATCTGATAGAAATTCAGGAAATCATTGGTTTTATTGCTAAGCGTAGCTTCCGTGAACTGCGTTTGGAATTTACTGGCAGTGACATATAATATGTTTTTGTCTGGGTGCATCTCTTCCGCCATCAATCCGATGGCGTGTACCAGATGCGTCTTCCCAAGTCCGGATCCACCAAAGATAAACATAGGATTGAAAGTACCGCCCGGTTGCCTGGCTATCGCCTGGCCGGCAGAACGAGCCAACTTATTGCACTGGCCTTCTATGAAAGAATCGAATGTATAGTTAGGATTGAGTTGGGAATCTATCTTCTCGTGCGTTTTTACCGAGAACGGATCAAAACGGTTGGGCATCGAAGATGGCTGGGAAACCCGTCCGCCTCCCAAATCGACCGTCGTATCCTCCGTATTTTCGACCAAAACAGTATATCGAAGTTTGGTACCCGTTCCGAAAACACGAGTAAGAGTCTTCTTTAAAAGATCACAATAATGCTCTTCTATATATTCATAAAAGAACACGCTTGGAACCTTTATATGCAGCGTATTATCCTCATATTTAAGAGGGACAATCGTACTGAACCAAGTAGAGTATGCCGCATCGGGCACAATATCCTTGATAATATCCAAACACTTGTTCCACATGTTTTTCACATTTTCGGAAACAAGTTCTCGATTGCTATTCATAATTACAACTATGTTTTTTCTATTTGCACGACAAATTTTGAGATATTTTTCATGAAAAAAAAACGCAACTAGATTTGCTTTATCCGAAAATAACTATCAAACTAACTATCAACATATTGCAGCAACATTCTAAAAATCAAAGCAAAGGATATTTCTTCATCTCTAAAAATGTTGATAAATAGCAATTTAATGTAATACATGTCCAAAAGCACAAATCCGATTATTTTCCACAAACACCTTTCTTACAAAGTCTTCCATATCTTTTTCTATCATTTGTTAATTTTAATTATTTAGAATCATTATAAATAATAAAAAGTTTATGACATAACAAAAAAAATGACAATTCCTTTTTCTGAAGAAAATTTAACAACCTCCCTTTTATGCTTTACATTCATAATTATTATTTTTTTACATCTTTTTTGCGCTTTTTCGCATGTTTTTATGATTACTTAGGAAACAAAAACACGACCTACCAACAAAAAAAAATCGGCAGGAAGGACATTGCTCCTCTCCTGCCGGTTTCTTTATTTCCTGTAACCGTTATTTCTTCTCCTCTGCCTTCTTGTCCGACTTGCCGAACAAAGAGAAGTGAACATAACGTTTCGGATTTGCCTTCAAATCCACCAAAAGGCTGTTGGCACTGTTGGCCGTATTCGTCAAGTTGTCATAAAGAGCCTTGTCGTTAAGCAACAAACCGATGGTTCCTTGACCCGAATTGACCTTCTCCGTTATCAGCTGAAGATTGGACAAGGTATTGTCCACCTTATGCATGGTTGAATAGAAATCGACACGGCTCAAGTTAGAACTAACTTTCGTAAAATCTGTTGTTATCGTATTCACGTTGGAAAGAATCACCGGAACATCCTTCTTCATCATAGAGTTCAAGGAAACGGACGCCGACTCCAGATTCGCAGTCAATCGGTTTATGTTTCCTAAAGACTTCTGAATCGAGTTATCTTCCGTAATCATACGTAACGAATAGATCAACGAATCCAGCTGAGGGATGATAGACTGCACTCTAGGCATTATCTCCTGAGTAACGGCAGACATGATGCCATCGTTAATGACAGATGGAATCGTATCTCCCGCCTTATACATCACACCGGGAACCTCTGGAACCAAATCCAAGGAGACGTTTGCGCCGCCAAGCAAATCAGAAGAGAGGACCGCCTTCGAACCGACAGGGACCTTCAGTTCGTCATCAACCATCAACACCACGACAACGCCATCCTTAGGATCTTCAAAGTTGTAGTTGATAGACTTTACCAACCCGACTTTGTAACCTTTGATGGTAACCGAACTTGACTCCAACAAGCCGTTCACCCTATCAAACTTTGCATAATAGTAATTGGACGGATTAAATATATTTATTCCCTTCAAATAATTAACTCCAAAAAACAGTACCGCAATTGTCACAACAACCAACATACCGATTTGGAACTCTTTCGTAATCTTAAATTTCATCTTCATTTTTTATCATTTATAAAAATATGGGCCACCTTCACTTCATATATAAAGAAGCTTCGCTCGGCGGCAATTTTTTATTTTCTTTCAATACAACCATAAAAGCGTCGGAAAAATCATTCCTCACCTTCTTCTGTATGTCCAACGCCTCAAGAAAAGAGGTGGTTTTGCCATACATATATTTATAAATCCCGTTTTCCTGATACTCGTAGGCAGGAACACAAGATTTGAAATCCTTACTCTTCAGCGGTTTCTGAACCTTAGAGCTGCAAAACTGGATGCTATAGTATACAGAATCGAGATTAGAGGCGACCTCCTCATTGGCAGTGGACTGTTCCTTCACCTCCGTCTTCTTCTCACCATCCTTCTCTTCTTTCTCCTTTTCTTCCTCGTAAGCCGCCACATTCGACTTTTTCTCATAACCCTCTTTGTAGGTCATGACCGCCTTATGTATAGCCTTCGCCAGAGACTTCCTCGACTTCTCCTGATTCAAGTAGCGTTCTTCTTTCGCATTGGAAAGATAGCCCAACTCGACCAAGATACCAGGCATATTGGTCTGCTTCAGCACCAAAAAACCAGCCTGCTTCACACTTCTGTCACTCCTTTTGCATGTAGAGACAAAGCTTTTCTGTACAAACTGAGCCAAACGGATGCTCTGCGACTGAAACGAAGACTGCATCATGTCAAACATAATATAAGACTCGGCTCTATTTGGGTCAAAGCCTCCATATCTCGACTTATAATTGTCCTCATAAAGGATGGAGGCATTCTCACGCATGGCCACCTCCAAATTTTCATTGGAAGAACTACCCACGACGTAAGTCTCCGTTCCAAAGGCAGACCGAGCCTTTGCCGCATTGGCATGAATAGAGATGAAAAGATCGGCCTTCTCCTTATTGGCGATGGAAGCCCGTTCATCCAAAGGGATAAACACGTCCGTTTTTCTTGTAAAGATGACGCGTACACCCTTCTCCGCATAGAGCAGACGGCCCAATTCCAATGCCACGGCCAAGTTTACGTTTTTCTCCTTCAATTTCAATGTAGACCCGGTAGCTCCGGCATCCTTACCGCCGTGACCGGCGTCAATGACAACCGTGAACCTCTTTTTGCCAGCCGCACAAGCATCCTGTCCTGAGAGAGTCACCGACAAGACGAACGACAGCAAAAGGATCGAAAAAAAAGGAATCTTCATCTTTCAAACCAATTATAAAATTATAGTCTGATAAATAAAATTCACCAATGACTATCACCCCAATTCTTTAATTTATAGCAAAAGCATCATCGCCATGATCCTTTTTGACTGCGCAAATTTACAAAAAATAAGAGCAGAATCAACCACTCCTTAAAAATATTGAATCCCTAAAAAAAATTAATAGTCCACAAATGGATATATGTTCGCCCAAAATTCTTATTTTTGCAAAACAAACGATGCAACATCAATATAATGTTTAATTCACTAATAGACAACAACATATATCGAACATCACTTTTATTGGTTTGTTTCCTTTTATCGTTTTCGGCATTTTCCACAGAAGCTAACGATGAGAAACTGAAGGATGCGGCCATTACGGGTTCGACAAACAGCACAGAGGTTCAAAACCCTATCAGCAAGAACGATTCTCTTCCAAAAGACTCCATCAATGCCAAACAAAAGAAAGAATCACTCAATTCCGAAGTAAACTATTCGGCCGCCGACTCCGTCGTTTTCTATGCGGGTGGAATTGCCTATCTATATGGAGATGCGAAAGTAGACTACGAGGAGATGTCCCTCACTTCCAACCGCATCCGGATAAATATGGACAGTACGCTTGTACAAGCAAGATGCGGAGTGGACTCTACCGGCGAAACCATCGGAACCCCTCTCTTCAAAGAAGGATCGGAAGAATACGAATCCAAATCCATCGACTACAACTACAAGACAAAAAAAGGTCTGATACATGGCGTCATCACCCAACAAGGCGACGGTTACATAACCAGCGACAGAGCCAAGAAGATGGAAGACAATACATTTTTAATGATAGACGGGAAATACACCACTTGCGACAACCACGAGCACCCTCACTTCTACATTGATCTGACAAAGGCAAAAGTACGGCCAAAGGAGTTTGTCGTGGCGGGTCCCGCCTATCTCGTCATCGCCGACGTGCCTCTGCCTCTATTCCTTCCCTTCGGATATTTCCCGTTCACCAGCAAATACTCGTCCGGGCTGCTCATGCCAACCTACGGAGAAGAATCTTCCCGTGGCTTCTATTTAAGGAACGGAGGTTACTACTTCGCGCTGAGCGACTATTACGATTTGGCTCTCAGGGCCGACATCTACACCAAAGGGTCATGGGGCGTGAACGCCACCTCCAGATACAGGAAGAAATACAAATATAGCGGCAATCTGTTTGCCAGCTACCAATACACCACGTCAGGAGAAGAGACGCTTCCCGACTTCTCTAGTAGCAAAGACCTAAAAATAACATGGACGCACACTCAGGATCCGAAGGCCAATCCATTCAGCACATTCTCGGCATCGGTCAACTACTCCTCCGTACAATACAACAAAAACAATCTCGACTCCTATTATAAGCCGGACGTGTTCGGAGAAAACAACAAATCATCCAGCATCAACTACTCCTACCGTTTCCCGGAAACGCCGTTCTCACTGAACGCCAACGTGACGGCCAACCAGAGGCAAAGCGATTCAACCCTGGCGTTGACCCTGCCCACCCTCTATTTCAACATGGCGAGAATATATCCGTTCAAAAAGAGCGAAAGGATAGGGAAGGAGAAATGGTACGAGAAGACTTACTTCAACTACAACATCAACTTCAGCAACAGCATCACGACGAAGCAGGACAAGCTGATGGGCTCATCATTGGCCAACGACTGGCAAAACGGAGTAAAGCACCAGATGAACTTCGGTTCGTCCTACACCATCATGAAATATCTGATCGTATCACCTAGCATCAACTACAACGAAAAGTGGTACTTCAGAAAAGTGATTCAGAGATGGAATACGGACAAAGGGGCCATAGAAGACAGCTCCGTCAACAACTTCTACCGAATAAACAACATCAGCGCCAATCTCGATTTCAGCACGCAGCTGTTCGGATTTTACAAACCGGTGCCGTTCCTTTTCGGAGATAAGATAAACATGATCAGACACGTCATGCAGCCCACCGTCGGACTGACATGGAGCCCCTATTGCGACAGGTTCTATCCTTCGTTCGGAAGAACCGGTTGGGAATATTTCTCATACTACCAAAGGCCGGTGCCCAACTCAAACGAAGTTGACAACATAAAATACGGATACTTCAACCGCGGGATATTCGGCGGAGCCTCCACCAGCAGAGTGGGAAGTCTGAACTTCGGACTAACCAACAACGTAGAGATGAAGGTAACCTCACAGAAAGACTCCTCCGGATTCAAGAAAATAACCCTAATCGACAACCTCTCTCTGAATGCGAGCTACAACATGTTGGCAGACTCGCTCAAATGGTCCGACATCTCCTCTTCCTTGCGGTTGAAGTTCACAAAAGACTTGTCATTGACAATCAACGCCAACTTCACGCCATACGTCTATCAACTCGACGCATACGGCAACCCCGTACAAGTGAACGTGACCGAATTTGACAGGAACGGACGCATAGCCCGACTGACCAGTGCAAGAACCTCATTCGGATATTCATTCAGCAATGACACATTTAGGAAGAAGGAAAAGGATACCAAAAAGGAGGAGGACTCTGCGGACGAAGATTCGGAGATGACGGAAAAACAAAAGGCGAAAGAGAAGGAAAAATCCGAATATGACGAGCAGGGATATCTCAAATTCGCCCTACCTTGGACATTTCGATTCGACTACACCATAAGTTACAGCGACTACACTTTCAACAAGCGGAAATTGGAATACGACAAGAAAGTGACCCAATCGCTCAACTTCTCCGGCAGCTTCAACTTCTCCAAGAACTGGAGCTTCAGCTACAGTTCGGGATACGACTTCGAGACGAAGGAACTCTCCTATTCGTCCATCGGAATCAACAGAAACTTACACTGCTGGAGCGCATCTTTCAGCATGGTGCCTTTCGGCGCTTACCAGTCGTACAATTTCCACATCAGCGTGAACTCATCCCTTCTGCAAGACTTGAAGTATGAGAAGAGAAGCAATCCGAACGACAACCCGGCATGGTACTAATCGGATAAAAGATATTTTCCATTTCAAAAAAACAAGAAACAACATCATGAAACAGACCATAGCGACAACAAAAGCACCCGCAGCCGTCGGACCATACAGCCAGGCCGTTCTAATCAACGGGACACTATACATATCCTGTCAACTTGCGATTGACCCCACTTGCGGCAAATTTTGCGGAGGCAGCATTGCCGAGCAAACGGACAGAATCATGGGTAACATCCAAAACATACTGCAGGAAGCCGGATTTGCGATGTCCGACGTGGTGAAAGTATCTGTTTTCCTTTCAGACATGAAAATGTTCGGAGATTTCAACGAAGCATACAAAAAGTATTTTCAGAAGGCAGCTCCGGCAAGAACATGCATAGGCGCAAACGAGCTTCCGCTAGGCGCATTGGTGGGAATTGACGTCACCGCAGCAAAATAAACAGATAAAAAAAATAAGGATAGAGGCAACTAAGAACAATATTTTCTCTATTTTTGTTATGATAAACGTCATAGCATAAACTACTTGATCATGGAAAGAAAGAGTTTAGATATTAATTACATTTTTGAAACGAGTTGGGAGGTATGCAATAAAATAGGAGGAATATATACGGTATTGTCCACGCAAGCCAAAGAATTATTGGCCGAAACAAAAGGAAATGCCATCTATATAGGACCTTTAGTTGGAAACGAAAAGAATAGCTCCATATTCAAAGAGAACAAAACCCTGCTCAAAGCATGGAAAAAACATGCGTCGGAAGTGGATGGACTCAACATCAAGATTGGCAGATGGAACATTCCAGGCAATCCTGTCGTCATATTGGTAGACCACAAACCATTTCTTCCCATCAAAGACAATTACTTCTTCGAGATGTGGAGCCACTTTGGAGTGAACTCATTACATTCGTATGGCGACTACGACGAATCCGTCATGTTCGGTTATGCGGCAGCCAAAGTCATCGAGAGTTTCTACAACTTCAACGCCGACCTGAAAGGGAAAAACGTAGTTGCTGAGTTTCACGAATGGACCACGGCGTCCGGTCTTCTTTACATCAAAGCGCATAGCACCGAGATAAAGACCACTTTCACGACCCACGCAACCACGATAGGCCGTTCCATCTGCTTCAATAATAAGCCACTGTACAAATTCTTCGACCAATACAACGGAGATCAGATGGCAGCCGAGCTGAACGTGGAGGCAAAACACTCGATAGAGAAAAAGGCGGCCCTTTTCACAGACAGTTTCACGACCGTCAGCGACATAACAGCAAGAGAGTGCGAACAGTTGCTGGAGAAGCGACCGGACATTGTGACTCCCAACGGATTTGAGTCTGAATTTGTTCCGAAAGGAAAAGATTACGACAAGAAAAGGAAGGAAGCCAGAAATGCACTTCAAAAAGTGGCAGAGGCGGTCATTGGCGACAAAATTTCCAAAAATGCACTTTTCATCGCCACTAGCGGCAGATATGAATATAGGAACAAAGGTATCGACGTGTTCTTGGAATCATTAAAGATTCTGAGCCAAAACACAGCGTTAAAGAAAGAGATCATCGCATTCGTGATGGTTCCGGCAAACATTTCAGGTCCAAGGAAAGACCTTCAGGAGAAAATCCAGAGCAAAGCGAAATTTCAGCTGACAAACAACAACTACACGCACGATTTGTTCAACCATTACGACGACGAGGTCATCTCCGCTCTTCGGTTCTACAAGATGGACAACAATAGCGGAAGCAAGGTGAAGGTAATCTTCGTTCCTTCCTATCTGGACGGCAACGACGGCATCTTCAACATGACCTACTACGACCTGTTGATCGGATTGGACTTGACCATATTCGCCTCCTACTACGAACCATGGGGATACACTCCGCTGGAGAGTGCGGCGTTCGGCATACCTACAGCCACCACCAACCTCTCCGGATTCGGAGATTGGGTTTCAAAGACGCCGGTAGACATCACGAACGGAGTAGCCGTCCTGCAACGCACAGAAGACAATTTTCACGAATTGGCGGAAGACATCCAGAACAACATTCTGCTTCTCTCCACAAAGAAAGAAGCCGAGATAGAAGCGATACACCAAAAGGCCAAAGAAATTGCAGACATGGCCTCTTGGAAAAACTTCATAAAATGCAACATGGAATCATACCATATTGCCATCAATAAGAATAACTAACATTCACAAACAATAGGACAAATGAAAGTAAAGGTTAATCAGGCTAATCTTCCTCAATGGAAGGACATCACAGTAAAAGCCAAGGTTCCAGCAAAAATGGAAAAGCTTCTCCTTATCTCCCAAAACATTTGGTGGGTATGGAACGACGAAGCATCCGATTTATTCAATGAAATAGACGAAACTGTTTGGAACGACTGCGGAAAGAATCCGGCCCTATTCCTTGGAAACATCAGCATAGAGAAACTGGAAGAGGTGGAGCAGAACAGCTATCTCATCCAGAAAATAGACGACGTTTACGAGAAGTTTGAAGAGTACATGAACGTCCCTAGAGATCCGGCAAAGCCATCTGTCGCTTATTTCAGCATGGAGTACGGATTAACGGACATTCTGAAAATATATTCCGGAGGTCTCGGCGTTTTGGCCGGAGACTACCTGAAAGAGGCCAGCGACTGCAACGTAAACATGACAGCCGTAGGTTTCCTTTACAGACATGGATATTTCACCCAATCACTCTCCATGAACGGAGAGCAGATTGCCGTATACGAGTCCCAAAACTTCAGCACACTACCCATCTCTCAAGTAAAGGACGAGAAAGGTGCTCCGATAATCTTGGAAGTTCCTTTTTACGATAGGATCATATACGCCAACGTATGGAAGGTTGCCGTAGGTAGAATCAGCCTCTACCTCATGGATACAGACTTGGACCTCAACAGCGAATTCGACCGTTCCATCACCTCCCAGCTTTATGGCGGCGATTGGGAAAACCGTCTGAAGCAAGAGTACATATTGGGTATTGGTGGTATCGTGATGTTGAACAAACTCGGCATCAAGCACGACACTTACCACTGCAACGAAGGCCACGCCGCCCTCATCAACATCCAACGTCTTTGCGACTACATCAACAACGAAGGACTGACATTCAACCAAGCATTCGAGGTTGTACGTTCATCTTCCATCTATACGGTACACACTCCTGTTCCCGCAGGCCACGACAAGTTTGACGAAGGTCTGTTCGGAAAATACATGTACAAATTTCCGGAAAGGCTGGGCATCACATGGGACAATCTGATGGATCTCGGTAGAGAAAATCCAGGAGACAAGGGCGAGAAGTTCTCCATGAGCGTATTCGCTTGCAATACTTGCCAAGAGGTAAACGGTGTGAGCTGGCTACATGGCGAAGTTTCCAAAAAGATGTTCTCCCCTATATGGAAAGGATATTTCCCTGAAGAGTTGCACGTAAACTACGTCACCAACGGCGTACATATGCCTACATGGGCAGACGAACGTTGGAAGAAGCTATACGACAAGCACTTCGACCAAACATTCATGGGCGACCAGTCAAACGTAAGTATCTGGTCTGCCATTCAGAAAGTGAGCGACGACGAAATTTGGGAGACAAAGACATTCTTAAAGAAGAGACTGATTGACTTCATTAAAATAAAATATAAAGAGTCATGGATGAAGAACCTCGGCGATCCGAAGTTAATCATGTCTATCATCGACAAAATCAGACCAGATGCTCTAACCATCGGATTCGGACGTAGATTTGCCACCTATAAGAGAGCCCATCTACTATTCACCGACCTCGAAAGGCTGGAGAAAATCGTCAACAATCCTAAATACCCCGTACAGTTCATCTATACAGGAAAAGCGCACCCCGCAGACGGAGCCGGACAAGGATTGATACAACGCATCATTGAAATTTCCCGTATGCCTCAGTTCCAAGGTAAGATCATCTTCTTGGAGAACTACGACATGGCGTTGGCAAAGAAGCTGATTGCCGGTGTAGATATTTGGATGAACACTCCTACCCGTCCGCTAGAGGCATCCGGAACTTCCGGAGAGAAAGCTCTGATGAACGGCGTCATCAACTTCTCCGTACTAGACGGTTGGTGGTTGGAAGGCTACGTCAAAGGCGCAGGCTGGGCATTGACAGAGAAACGTACTTACGAGTACCAACCTCATCAGGACCAGTTGGATGCCGCAACCATATACAGCATCCTAGAAAACGAGATTGTTCCGATGTATTTCGCGACGAACAGCCGCGGTTATTCTCCAGAATGGATCCAAACAATCAAGAACTCCATCTCCCTGATTGCCCCTAAATATACGACAAAACGTATGTTGGACGATTACACCAACAAGTTCTACACCAAACTACGCGACCGTTTCCGCTTCATCTCGGCAAATAACTTCGAGAAAGCGAAAGAGATCGCAGATTGGAAAGAAAAAATAGATGCTTGCTGGGATAAGATAGAGGTTGTTTCTACGGACATTCCGGAAAAGATACTGACCAATCCGGAAGTGGGCGATGCCTACAGCCTGAACGTCGTCATCGACGTAAAGGACCCTGCCTGCACCGGGATTGGCGTCGATTTCTTGATCACCATGAAAGACAAGAACAATCAGGACAAATTGGTAGAAGCAGAAGAGATGAAGTTAGTCAAGACAGAAGGAACCAAACTATACTTCACCTTAGAAGACAGAATTTCACGTGCCGGCGCATTCAAATATGCTTTCCGTATGTTCCCTAAGAACGTCGAACTAGCTCACCGCATGGACTTCTGTTATGTAAGATGGTTCTAATTTGACAGCAGGACGGAATCCGTTGCCTCTACGACATCGGATTCCAACTTCCATACACACCAGAGAGTGTCAAAAAAAAGGAGGCAAAGAGAGACAGCCTAAGTTCCTATAAAAGGCGGTTGTTTCCCACCCCCGTTCTTTTGACACTCTTCTTCTTTTTTATTAACAGCACACAAACACCGCACCATGCAAAAGAAACTCATCATACTCCTTGGCCCCACCGGCATAGGGAAAACGGAACTCAGCCTCAACATCGCCGAACATTTCGGAGTAGAGATTCTATCTTGCGACTCCCGCCAGTTTTTCAAGGAGATGAAGATAGGCACAGCGACCCCCACCTCCGATCAACTGAAACGAGCAAAGCACCACTTCATCGGCATGCTCTCCATTAACGACTATTACAGTTGCGGGAAGTTTGAGGTCGACGCATTGAAGAAGCTCAGCGAACTATTTGAGGAGAAAGGCTTGGCACTGATGACGGGAGGATCCATGCTCTACATCGACGCCGTCTGCAAAGGCATCGACGAACTTCCTGAAGTAGACCAGAATCTACGAGACTCACTCAACGAGAGATTTAGAACAGAAGGGATCGACAACATGAGAGCCGAATTGAAACTTCTCGACCCTGAATACGCAAACCTTGTCGACCCCAAAAACCACAAACGGATCATACGTGCGTTGGAAATATGCCTGACTTCTGGCAAAACATACTCTTCCATCCGAAAAGAGCAGCAGAAGACGAGGCCGTTCGACATCATTAAGATAGGACTGGAGATGCAGAGGGAAGAACTGTATGCCCGCATCAACAAAAGAGTAGACAACATGATGGAAGATGGTCTGTTGGAAGAGGCAAAGTCGCTCTATCCATATAAGGAGATGAACGCACTCAACACGGTAGGTTACAAAGAAATGTTCAACTACTTGAACGGGACATGGACACTAGAATATGCCCGCGAAATGATAAAACAGAACACACGGCATTATGCCAAGAAACAATTGTCATGGTTTCACAGAGACGACGAAATCAATTGGTTTCACCCATCACAAAGAGAGGAAATCATCCGACTTATAGAATCGAAGATAAACGACGGGGCGGGCAAACGGTAGAAAGGAACCTGCCGTTTTAAAACTCCGCCCCCATTCCACAAACCACAGAGAGCAGGAAAAAAGGTCATTCCCTATTCTTCTTTTCCAGCCATTTCTTACGTTCCTCCTCTTCCTGCATACGGTCACGTTCTATCCTATATTTTTCCTTCTTGCGGTAAAGAAACCACAAGATGACCAGCATCACACACATCAGACCCATAAAGAGAAGCGCCTCTTTTCCATCTATCGTACCCTTCACATATCCCCAAATTGCCATTCCTGCCGAATAGACGAATAAGATGGGGACCAATAACGTTGGTTTTCTCATATCATACAAATTTAATACCGATTCTCACATTTTTTAGAATCATAGATAGAGCAAAGATATTCCGAATAAACTATATTTGCACATCAAAAATTCATAACAAGTAAAAAACAGACCATTATATGTACAAAATAAGCAAAAGGATAGAGATATCAGCCGCCCATAGCCTAAAAACAAACTACGAGAGCTTCTGCAACCACCTGCACGGGCACAATTGGATCATAACCATCCATTGCCAGAGCGAAAATCTCAACGAGAATGGCATGGTCGAAGATTTTTCTGCCATAAAAAGTCTGATGAAAAGGAAACTGGACCATCAAAATTTGAACGACGTCCTTCCTTTCAATCCAACTGCAGAAAACATTGCAAAATGGATCTGCGACCAAATTCCAACTTGCTACAAGGTAGAAGTTCAGGAATCGGAAAACAACATCGCCTCTTACGAGAAATAAGGCTTACTTCAACAGTGATTTCAGCACAAACGAATGCGAAAAGTAAACGAAATATTCTATTCACTGCAAGGAGAGGGTTTCTATTCAGGAACGGCCGCCATCTTTGTACGTTTTTCGGGATGTAACCTTCATTGCGAATTCTGTGACACCGACCATCAGAACGGGACTCTACTCAGCAAAGAAGAAATTCTCGGGAAAATATCAAAGTTCGAATCCAAGCATCTTATATTCACCGGCGGAGAGCCAACGCTCTCTGTCGACTACGACTTCGTGCAGTTTTTCAAAGACGCAGGCTACTACATCCAGATAGAGACAAACGGGACCAATCCCGTCCCCGAAAACATAGACTGGGTTACCTGTAGTCCCAAAGAGAGATGCATCCTCACCTCGGCAGACGAACTGAAAGTGGTCTATACCGGACAAGACCTAAACTCATACAATAACTTCTCCGCAAAACACAAATACCTGCAACCCTGCTCCATGAAAAACACCAGCGAGGTAATCGAGATAATCAAACATCACCCACAATGGAAGCTCAGCGTCCAACTTCACAAACTCATCGGGATAGAGTAACGGATCTCATCCCTTACAAAAAAGTATTTTGTCCGAGCATGACATTGAATTAAAGCCCTGGGAGATGGCCAACACTCCGCATCAAACAGACATCTCATATTTCTCCATAACAGACACAGATTAAACGACTTAAATCTCATTCACAACCATTGCAAATTTCTACCTTTTCATTTTTTTTCTTACATTTCATTTTGTTTTTCAAATATAATTTCAGAAATTTAACGCCAGTTAATACAGAACAGAAATCAAATTTTCGATTACGCTATTGTATCATATACTATTAAAGTTTTTATAAGCTAAAAAAACAAGAGGAAACCGATTTCAAAAAAGAGTAGAGGAACATATCCCCTTACTTCTCATTTAGTTTCCGTCCACCTACGAACAGGTCATTTCCTTACGTTTCCCTATTCGTAACAGGACAAAAGAGGCTTAGAAAGTCATCTAAATAAGGTCAACAGGATCAGCAAAGCACTCTGTCGATTCCAATGTCTGTCATTAGATGAAAAGACAGAAAACCATTAAACATTTTTATATACCATGCTAAAAAAATCATTAACACTCTTGGCAGCAACATGCGCAGCCATATCAATGTCGTATGCGGGGGATACACCTCTCGTGTACCAAGTAGAAAACACAGGAGCGGAGTACGAAGACCCCGCCATGCCTTCAGCATCGCAGCTACCTTCCATCTCAAAACTACCAGACCCGTTCGAATGGTCTGACAGAAGCGGCAGAATAAGCAGCTTTTGCGAATGGTCTAAACGCCGCAACGAAATCAAGCGGGAGATTGAACACTACGAGATTGGAGACAAGCCAAAGTTCGAGAAACTAACAGCCTCCTACTCCAACGGCACACTCACGGTGATAGTCAGCGACGGAGGTCGTTCACTCACATTGACCAGCAAGCTGAGCGTTCCTAGCGGAAGCGGACCGCACCCTATCGTTATCGGCATGGACGGAAACACGGGCAGTTTGTCGTCCAGCTATTTCTCAAAATGTATTCAAGTTCCATTCACCCACACTCAGATTGCGGAATATGGAGGCGGGTTCGGCAGCGGGTCGAAAAGTCAAAACGACCCATTCTTCAAACTCTACCCGAACGACTTCGCCAAAGGCGACTATTGCGCATGGTCATGGGGAATAAGCCGTCTGATAGATGGGATGGAGATAGTCAAGGAGCAACTGAACGCAGACCTTTCGCACATAGCAGTGACAGGCTGTTCCTATGCAGGAAAGATGGCTTTATACGCAGGAGCCTTCGACGAGCGTATCGCACTGACCATCGCGCAAGAGTCTGGAGGCGGAGGCGTCAACTCATGGAGGGTATCCGAGAAGATTGGGTCTTCCGTGGAGGGCATCTCCAACACTAACTACGACTGGTTCATGCAGAGCTTCAAGAATAATTTCAACGGCAACACGTCCAAGATTCCGTATGACCATCATGAATTGATTGCCATGATTGCGCCACGAGCATTCCTCACCTTCGGCAATCCCGACTACGAATGGTTAGGCGACGAGTCCGGATACATATCCTGCCAAGCCGCCTTTGAAGTATGGAAGTCCATGGGTATAGAAGACCGGTTCGGATTTGTTTTTGAAGGAGGACATTCGCACTGCCAAGCATCCAACAATCAAAACTCGGCCGCACAAAAATTCATCCAAAAGTTCCTCTACGGCGACGAATCCGCAAACACGGACATCAGAACCAGCACCGTAAAGGCAGACTACACCGGTTGGAGCAGCAGTTGGGCCAACTACGAGCTGGACATGACAGACACCAACTGCGGAGGAGGTGGCAATCCTTCCATTCCTGACCCCACATTTACATTCATCGTTCCATCCAAAGATGTCACCCTTTGCCAAGGAGACACAATCGACGTAGCTTGGGAGATGGAAGGCGAGACAGAATCGGCATACTCCTTGATTTGGGACACCGGATCCGCAGACGAAACAGTCTCCATATCCAAAGCATCCGCGTCATCCTTCTGGACAGACGGCACCACAACCTGGTCTGTCGACAACATTCTGACAGATGACGGCAACAATGGCGAGACCAGCCGTTGGGCCTCCGCCGACGGGAAGTCTGAAGGCTCTTGGGTGGAGTTCACACTCAACAAAAAACAGATTATCGCAGGCATCACGATAGACGAGTTCACCAAATATGGCAACATCAACGCATTCGAGATACAATACGAAAAAGATGGAGGATGGAAGACGGCACATACAGGAAGCACCGTAGGCAAAGACTTCTCCACAACCTTCGACCCCATATCCGCGAGCAAGGTAAGATTATTCTTCTCCAAAGTGAAAAATGACCTGAACATCAATTATGTCTCCTTCCGCAGCATCAGCAGCATGATTTTGGAAGATGAAATAAAAAGCTCCGGAACCTCCAGATTCCGCATACCATCCTTTTACACAGGGACGTGCTCCTTTTCCATCCAAAAGACAAAGGCAAAAACCATCCTCAGTTCACCTGAAATAGAGGTAAGGTCATGCACGGAAGGCACCTCGGCGAACGAAACATACGGGAATCCGGCCATAAGCATCATCCCAAATCCGATTACGGACGGACGGGCAGTGATTCACATGAATCTATCTTCTGCCAAATCCGTCGCCATCAAAATATACAACACGTTGGGAATAGAGGTGGCAGCATTGGCGCCAACCAAGATGGAAGAAGGGTCCAGCACCATCAACATCAGCACAGAAGAGTTGACACCCGGGCTCTATTATTGCGTCATAAGAAGCGATGAATTCACAAGCAAACAGGCAATCATCATCCAATAGGCATAATCCATTATGCCGCATTCTTATTTTTAGTAAAAAAGCACTTTTTTCAAGTCCGGCATTACTGCCGGACTTTTTTCAATTTCCTTTTATTTCAACGCGCCACATACCAAATCGCATATAAAATAGTACCTTTGCGGAGATTTTTAAGGATAAGCAATTGGAAACAATCATTCTATTCACATTCTGCATCGGAGCCAGTTTCATCCAGCGGGTCACAGGATTCGGTTTTGGCATCTTCATAATGACTGCACTTCCCTACCTAATGCCCTCATACGGCGAAGCCACCACACTATCTGGCACATTAGCCGCCACCATGTCGCTTGTGGTCATGATTAGGCTGAGAAAGTTGATTGTATGGAAAAGGCTGCTACCTATCTTGATTTCATTTCTCATCATTTCGTTCTTTGCCATACAGTTCGTATCGTCGGTACAAGACACCTACCTGAAAAAGATACTAGGTTGCACGCTTATCGTCATGAGCATCTACTTCCTCTTCGTAAGCGAAAGGATACACATACGACCCACCCTACCCATGCAAATCACCATGGGCGGACTGAGTGGCATCATGGGTGGTCTATTTGCAATGCAAGGGCCTCCCGCCGTCCTCTACTTCATCGCCTCGGAGAAAGACAAAGACCAATATATGGCCATGACACAAGCCTACTTCTTCATCGGCAACCTCTTCATGACCATCGTCCGGGCACGGAACGGCTACCTAACCGAAGCCGTGGGTGTGAGTTGGCTCTATGCCTACGGAGCCATCGTCATAGGAGCCTTCATCGGCAACTGGGTATTCAAGCGCATCTCCGCCCCTATCCTCCGCAAGACAGTCTACGCCTATATGGCCATCAGCGGGGTCATCGCGCTCATCTTTTCTTAAAAAGAGAGAGGACAAACACAGACAAGACAAGGCATCATTCATACAGCACAAGCATTCTCCATAAAAAAAACAAAACAAATTTATTTTTTTATAAAATCACACATATATTTGCACACGTTTAGTCGGTGCTGTTCTATCTACATAACAACGAGCTACCAAACATTTAATTTATTATCACATTTTATTAACTAATATTTATTTGCAACGAAAAAGTTATTATTTATCGTTGCTTTCGCAGCATCAGCATGTCTCTGCCAAGCACAGTTTTTCGTAGGAGGTCAATTGGGTTTCGACTACAGCAAAAGTGAAACCAAACATAGTTCCGTTACAACAGACGGGCCTAAAACAACCACCTTTGAAATAGAACCAACAGTTGGTTACGCATTCAGCGACAAAGCCGCCATCGGTATGAATTTAGGATTTGATTACTCAAAACTTACAGGAACATACAACGACAAAGACATCGAAACAAAGACTCCAGAATGGAAAGTTGAACCCTACTTCCGCTACACGGTAGTAAAATGGGACAAGATAAGACTATACGCAGAAGCAGGATTAACCTTCGCCGGTTCAAAAGCGAAGATAAAAGCAGGAGGTGTGGAGACTGACGGAGACAAAAAATTCGGCTTCGGCATTGGCGTCTGCCCTGAAATTGCCTATTTCGTAACAGACCATATCTCCATCAACGCTGATCTTAATCTCCTCACAGCTGGGTTCTTCATGAGTAAAATCACCGAACCTGACGACGACGAGACTACATACAAGAGCTTCGGACTTGGCGTCAACGAGCCAACAGACTTCACCATCGGATTCCAATACACATTCTGATTAGACGTAAAGACATTCCATAAAAAAAACGGCTGAACATTCAGCCGTTTTTTTTATTCAAACAAACCAATCTATCCTTCCATTCATTTCCGCAACAGCTTTTCTAAAGAACACTTTCCAGATAAACATCTATTTTTTAATCAATTGATATCATCCGATTCAGAACCGTAATATTTGCGAAACTGACTTTTTTATTCCTCAGACCTTATAATAATCGGCCTTTTTTGTGTAATTTTGCACATTCAATAAAAATAGATGATTTCATATTATGATTACAGCTTCTGACATTGTCGTTCAATTTGGTAAAAGAGTTTTATTTCAGGACGTGAACCTTAAATTCACAGGTGGAAATTGCTACGGAATAATCGGTGCCAACGGTGCCGGAAAATCAACGTTTCTCAAAGTCATCAGTGGCGAACTATCTCCCACCAAGGGAAGCATCGCCATCGCTTCTGGCGAACGGTTGTCCGTACTGAAGCAGGACCACTTTGAGTTTGATGAATGCACCGTCATAGAGACGGTGCTCCGTGGACACGAACCGCTCTGGAACGTCATGCAGGAGAAAGACGCCATCTACGCGAAAGCCGAATTTTCCGACGCCGACGGAATACGGGCATCCGAGCTGGAAGAGAAATTTGCGGAGATGGACGGATGGAATGCGGAGAGCGACGCAGCGGCCCTACTTAGCGGTCTCGGCATCAAAGAAAATCTACACAGCAAGTACATGAAAGAGCTGAGTGGTAAGGAGAAAGTGCGCGTGCTGTTGGCACAAGCTTTGTTTGGCAAACCAGACAACCTATTGCTGGACGAGCCGACGAACGACCTTGACCTCGACACCGTCATGTGGTTGGAAAATTACCTATCCAACTTCGAAAACACGGTACTTGTCGTTTCGCACGACCGTCACTTCCTCGACTCCGTCTGCACACACACGGTAGATATAGACTACGGCAAAATCAGCATGTTTGCCGGCAATTATAGTTTCTGGTACGAATCCAGCCAATTGGCCCTTCGCCAGCAACAGCAGCAGAACAAAAAGGCAGAGGAAAAGAAGAAGGAACTCATGGAGTTCATTTCCCGATTCAGCGCCAACGTGGCCAAGTCCAAACAGACCACCAGCAGAAAGAAGATGTTGGAGAAGCTGAACATAGAGGAGATACAGCCTTCCACCAGAAAATATCCGGGCATCATATTCACACCGGACAGAGAGCCTGGCAACCGCATCCTTGAGGTGCAGGGCTTGAAGGCCAGCATCGAAGGCGAGACACTATTCAAAGACGTCAACTTCAACGTGGAGAAAGACGACAAGGTCGTATTCATTTCAAAAGACCCACGCGCCATGACGGCTTTCTTCGAGATAATCAACGAGAACCAGAAGCCGGACGAAGGCAAATTCGATTGGGGTGTAACCATCACCACCGCCTATCTTCCTCTAGATAACACGAAGTTCTTCAATACAGATTTGAACCTGGTGGAATGGCTAGGTCAATTTTCTCCGGACACGAGCGAGTCTTTCGTTCGCGGATACTTGGGAAGGATGCTCTTCAACGGCGAAGAGATATACAAAAAGGCAAGCGTACTCTCCGGAGGAGAGAAGATGCGCTGTATGATTTCACGCATGATGCTGAAGAACGCCAACGTCTTAGTGCTCGACTCTCCAACCAACCACTTGGATTTGGAGTCTATCCAAGCATTCAACAACACGCTAAAGGCGTTCAAGGGCAACATTCTCATGACCTCACACGACCACGAATTTATCGAGACAGTCTGTAACCGCGTCATAGAGCTGACGCCTAAAGGCGTCATAGACAAGAGAATGGACTACGACGACTATATTTTGGACGACAACATCAAAGAGTTAAGAGAAAAGATGTACAACTAATGCATTCTTTTTCTTAAAAAAAGAGACGATGCGAAGAAACTACAGCTTCGCATCGTTTCTATCTCTCACAAAAGGAATTGAATTAAGAACTTTGAATTTCAAAAAACAAAAGAATCAGCCGTTTCTCAAAAAAAGGAGGAAGAGATGAAACACATCGTTTATTTATTCTTAATAACATTCTGCGCATTTTCCTGTGGCGACGGCCGTCCATCCATAGACATCAGCCAGAGCAAACTAGGAGATGCGAAGATAGAACGCTTCGACGTCGATTTCTATAACATCGACACCAACCATGTCAACATTTCATTAGACAAGATAAAAGCCAAGCATGGCAAATTCACAGACCTGTACCTTCATCGCATCATCGGCATCCAACCTCAATACGAAGACAGCACCGTGGTCAAGGAATTTCTCCGACACCCGGCCTACCGCGACATATACAACGACTGCGAGAAAGAGTTTGAGGAGATGGCCGACATCGAAGAGCAATTCACAAACGCATTCAAACGGTTCAACGTACTATTTCCTCAAATAAACATTCCGAAGGTATATACCCACTTTTCCGGATTCGGAGAATATATCGTCGTAGACGAGGACGTGCTTTCCATCTCTCTCGAATATTATTTAGGTTCCGACTACAAAAACTACAAATACATAGACGGGATATATGAATATCTCACGCCAAACCTAAGACGGGAGAAACTGGTTCCGGACGCCATCTTCTGGTGGCTGACAACAAACTTCACCTATCCCGAAACAGAGCAGCAGGAACTGTTGCGCAACATCATCTACTACGGAAAGATCATGTACCTCACCGAAGCTCTTCTGCCGGAGGTATCCGAGCCCGACCTGATGGGATATTCCAAAGACCAATGGGAATGGTGCGAGGCCAACGAAGCCCAAATGTGGAACTATATGCTGACAAACAAACAACTATTCTCCACAGAGGCACTTGTCATCGCAAAATATATCAACCCTGCTCCGTTTACCGCCTATTTCCCGGAAGAATCTCCGGGAAGAACGGGCATCTGGATGGGATGGCAAATCGTGAAATCATTCATGAAAAACAACAACGACGTCAACATACAGGAGTTGATGGATATACAGAACGCACAGAAAATACTGGAAGCATCCGGCTACCATCCAAAATAATCAGAAAGGAAGAAAAAAATGAGAGAGGAAGATGACTTCACATCGTCTTCCTCTTTTCCTAAATTAACATCAAAGAAAAGCCAATAACAACATGAACGTAGAGGAGATAAGAGACTACTGCCTATCAAAACCACAAGCCACGGAAAGCTTTCCATTCGACGACACTTCGCTCGTCATGAAAGTATGCGGGAAGATGTTCGCGCTCATTCCTTTGGAAGCGACTCAAACTTGTATCACGCTCAAATGCGACCCCGACTATGCCATAGAATTGAGAGACAGATACGAGGCAGTGACTCCAGCCTACCACTTCAACAAAAAGCATTGGAACACCGTATTTTTAGACAACACCATCAAAGAGACAGACCTAGTCTCTTGGATAAACCAATCTTACGACCTCGTAGTGAAAGGTCTGACAAAGAAGGAAAAGGCAGGACTAGGCATACAGTAGACTTTTAGTAATTACGGAAAGGAACATCTTGTTAGTGTGATTACTTTTGACGATTACTTCGCGCACAACAAGCAGAAGAAATTTCTTCTATTTTTCATTCACCTGGCCAAGCGGAAACCAACATTGGAACAACGGCTATCGAACCCATAGCTCAACCTAGAAGAGACTCGACAAGAAGTATAGCCATAGCCCCAACTGCCACCTCTAATCACATTGGCAGCATCATCCGTCTCCTCACTGTAATAGTTTCGAAAGCCGCCCTGACACCGTTCCCATACATTACCGCTCATGTCATACACCCCCAAGACATTAGGAGCCTTACTCATCACCGGAGCCGTCGAGTCCGTCCGGCCCCCATAGTTCTCCAAACAGACTGCCACCTGATCATAGTCATCAGAACCCGCATATAACAAATGATTGGAAGCAGACCCACCCCTAGCCGCAAATTCCCACTCCTCTTCGGTTGGCAAACGAAAAGCCTCACCAGTCATCTCATTCAACCGGAAAATGAACGCCTCTATATCTTCATAAAACAGACGTTCCACCGGTCTGTTGTCGTCCTTAAAACGACTTGGATTACGTTCCATCACCGCATTCCACAAGGCTTGCGTCACCTCCGTCTTGCCTATCATATAGTCCGACACACGCACCTCCCTGACCGGAGACTCTGCAGGCCATGCCAAGGAGTCATAATTAGCCGACATCCGATCCGACTTCTGAGCTCCCATTTTGAATGAACCACCGGAGACACGAACCATATCGAAAGAGACACCATTGACCACATAAGACTTCACCATCCCGTCGTCCTGAGAGAAAAGGGGCAGACAAAAGAAAGAGACAAGAAAAAGCACCCAGCATCTTACCATACAATAATATTTACATTTCAAAACTCGGCAACCTTCCTACGACAAAGATTACACCTCCGACTACGAAGATACGAGAAAAAATCCGACGAAAAAAAACATCTTCGTAACCGAAAGCAACGACTTATGCAATTCTGACAAAATGCAGCAGACCGTGTCTCTCTGTAGAAAAAGAACCTGTACACTATGGGCAGGAGATCGTTCTCCTTTCCATGGAGAGGTGTTTTGGAAATCGTTCTGTCTGTCCTATACATTCCGTCCGAGACCATACGGGATGGTTCGCCGACAACGCATGAAAAGAAAAGCATCCACACAAGATGTAATGAACTTCACCAAGACATTCTTACCATCACTTCAACCATCAGAAGAAGAGAAAGAACAAAAATCCTCAATCTATCCGAACTGTTTTCATGCTTTCTACCGCTCTGACATTGGGAAAATACATCAATTCCACGGTGGCAGGATTAAGTGAATAGACACCTTTATACCTAGGAAGTAATTTCACCTCAAAGCGATAAGTCCCCTCTTTCATCTCTTTGCAACAGATAGAAACCTCGTTTTTAAAATACTCTCTATTAGACTCTCCGAACAAACGATTCCGACTCATCTCCTTATAAGAGCATCCTGCCGGGATCGGAACATTTATCATGACATAAGTAGAATATTTATCAACGACAACGTCCACATAGAGTGACACTTCCTCTCCCACATGCAAAGTGTCCGTTTCAAAATGGGAACTGATACGAAATACGTCATTGTCCATTTTTGTGTCGTCCTTCTTCCAACTCCGATTACACAGAGACAGATATACAGGCACCAATCCTATTTTTTCTATTCTCAGATTTCGAGCATGATTTACCTTCATCTCAAACGGGAACATGGTCACCGTAGTATCAACATCGCCACTGATTCGCAATTTAGGTGATTCAATCTTTTCAGAAATCAAATCTTCGTAAATAGCCTCTATCACTCTAGCAGACTGATAAGTGTTACGCCATCCATCCACAAGCCTAGTCTCCATAAAATAATTACGGATTCGCCTCAACTCTTCAGAATGATTTCCACTAGAATCGGATCTCAGATATTTATAGACCAACACAGAAGACTGTAGATTATTGGCATAAATAGAATTGTCTTTATCATTATTTCCATAATAGACATTTCCTAATGCGGTTTCATGCCTAAACATATCAAGATTAGGAGTGGTTTTTGAACACTCTGCCTTTAGAAGCTCCAACCTCAACCGTTCAAAAGAAGAAATTTGCATTGAGTCAAGAACCATCAAATATGGAGAGCAATCAAAAGAATTTTGGTATTTGTTCAAATACGCAAGATTCATAATCAAATCACCGACAGCCACATTCTTATCCTCTCGTAGGTTTGCAGCCAATACGGAACTGACTTTATTCAGTTTTTCTCCGTCCACCTCATATCCTAACCTTTGAGCCATAGACAAAGATTCCAGAACATGCAAACTAATCCAGACTTCAGTTTCCCCGTTTGACCACCAGCCCCAAAGTCCCTCTTTGTTAACCCTATCTTGTAGCAAGTCTATAATCTTCACAACATCCTTTTTCAACCCAAAAGGACGACCATTTATCGAGCAATCCATAATCTGTTGGCACAATAAAGACTTTAACTTTGACCCTAGCTGTTCATTACACAGATGTTTATAAGCAAGGAGAGAGGACATCTCCTTTCTGACCACATCCTCCACTCCACCAAAAGCAGAGATAGTCAGAACGGAAGATGAATCCAAAGAGACGGACAAAGTAGTGTCCCTATCCAAAGAGAAGAAATGACCGGAAACAGACTCCACTCCCCTAGGAAACACCGGTATTTGCAAACGTTCGCCATCCGAATATCCGAAATCCAGGGTTGTGACATAACCCACAGACATCGTATCCTCCTTTGCCGATATCGGAAATTCATAAACAGAGGCGTCTGCACACGTATCCACCGGCAAATATGTCTTTGTAGAATCCAACAAAAAACAAGGATTTACCACAAGAGTGTCCGACGAATAGTTCCGTGTTTTTCCCACCACAAAAGCAGTGTCGCCTTCTATCACAAATCGAGGGGCATACAATTGGGACATCACCTGTTTAAATGACCTCACTTCGGAAACCTTCGTGCCAAACCGAGGTCCATCCGTCGCTATATAAAATGTCGACCATTTCGTCACATCATCCGGAAAGGTAATTTCAAACTTAGCATGCCCTGCTTTATCCGTTTTCAGTGTAGGTTGCCAAAATGCGCAGTCAGAAAAGCGAGAACGGATAGAAACAGTGTTTGTATCTTCTTTTTGAGCCACAGAAGGCAATTTGACTGTCCAAATATAAAGCACCCCGTTTTTCGCCCTTTCTCCGTATAGATATTTCAAGGAGACATCATTCTTCAGTTCAAAGCTCGCAATCAGGGTCGTATCAACATCAAACACATCACCTACATACAGAGTTCCATCCATCACTATCAAAGGAAGACTATCCTTATGAAATAGGCCCAAAAACAATTGACTATCAGAATATTCAGAATTTTCAGGCAAATCATAGTTCTGTAAGGAAGGCGCTAGAACCAAACCTTTTTTCTGAACACCATAACCAATTACCACAACCTCATCTAGGGCTTTATCGTCCGTTTTCATCTTGACACGAAGTGACCTAGCATTAGAAACTTTAAACTCCTCCGTTTTATAACCAACAGAAGAGATCTGCAGAATACTGCCAATAGGAGCTGCCAAAGAAAAATGTCCGTCCCAATCTGTCGCCGCCCCAAATTCGGTTCCTTTAATCACGACGTTGACGCCAGGTATTCCTCCCTCATCGTCAAAAATAGTGCCAGTCACCCACACAAAACCACCAACTGCATTCACCAATTTTCCTATTTGTTCACCGAACGTACCAGACATCCAAACACTACCATCAACAGTCTCTAAATCGGCAGGATTGTTCAAGGATAGAATATCAATCAGACGCTCTTGGATGTCATCCTCTTTATACATTCGAAACAAAGAGTCCCTATTATTACATTTCAAGTCAGAAGAGTCCAATCTTAACACAACAGTAGAATTTCGATTCACAGACAAAGAGTCCAACACATAGCAATTCAAATCACTGGTCAGCAGGGCAAGCCTAAAACATCCCAAACTTCGAGACATACTATTCAATTCATATTGAGAAACAAAAGAAGTCTTATTGCAATCATAATCCGTAACAAGAAGAGCTACCGGCTTCATTTTCTGAGAATCATGGCTACCATCCACCTCTATCCTTAGTTTACCGATTTGGCAAAAGCCCGTCCAAGACAACAGATCCACCGATTTTGCTATTCTATTTGAATTCCTCCTCATCCATTCTTTTGTCATTGCCAAAAGAAGAGATGAATAGTCCGACAATTCACTAGGATCTGGATATCTCAACAATGGATAGGAGACTCTCCTTCTCAGCATCAGGACATCCGGTTTCGAGAAAGAGAGCCACTTCTGTGTATTTTGTATCACATCTTTCGACTTCACTATAATGGTATCCAAACACTCTCCGTCAACGACCAGCTCCATTCTTCGGCCCAATGGTCCAATATGGCAATCAGACACAACTCCATTCTCCCTTAAGACGAAAGAGGCACCAACCTCATTATAAAGGCAAACGACACCTTCCTTTCTGTTCACCACTAAATGAGCAGACGTATTTTCAAACAATTGCAACTCTTCTTCCGTAAATGAATTTGGCATCTTTTCCTTCTTCACATTCTTCGATTTCACCTTATCTACATTCAAGCAGAAAAACGAACCCTTTCCCTTTTCAAAATATAAACTGTCAATAGTTATCTTTTCTTCATTTGTACGTATAGCGACATCATGGAAACCGGGAGTAACATGTATCATACAACCCACATTGCCAGCAGACCATTGATAATAGGCAGGAACCCCATCCACATAGACAACATGGTTAATCAAACGTCTATCGGCATCACCATCCAGAACAACAGGAACAAATGCAGCGCTAGAATCCTGCGCATCAATCAGCAACTTCTCGATTTTCTCCTTAGGCCGTATAAATCGATAATAAGCAATCGTATCAAGCCCCCACTCTTTAAAGAAAACATCAAAATCAGAGGACAAGAGACATTGCCTGTCTGTCCCTCTCCCTTCCGAAAAAAAGAACTTATTAAACAAACTCTTACCTTTTCTACTTGTCTGTCTACAATTGAAACAATCCGACAATTCCGGCAATTCCGCATATAACTTCTCCTTATTGCCGTATGCCGTAACATCCGCACCACAAACCGGATTTCCTTCCGTATCGGTCACAAAGACATCAACGCTACACTTTTCTCCCGGATAGACCTGTCGGGGTTGAGAAACGTTCAACAACAGCTCTTCTTTCTGCTCGACAGGATTAAGCAGGAAGTTATGCGTACGTTCATATCCTCCAAACACATAACGGACTGACAACAAATAATCATATTTGTCTGAAAATTTCACATTATGATGGAACGAGATTCCACAACCATCTGCCAGACGGTTGTTTCCCTTGTACAAATCATACACGAAAGGCAACTTATGAGGATTTTTCACAGACACTTCCATGTATCCATCTTTCTCAACAACCTGAGGTTCCAACTTGGCTTCGTCATTAGTCAAAGGATAGGAAGACAAACTTTTACCATCCACATCCAGAACCTCATAATAAGAGACAAAGTTTGTCACTCGGACAGCACAAGGCGTCTTGCCGTGATAAACAACGCTATCGGTTCCAAATGCGCTATGTTCGCGAAGAACAATGCTCTTCGGCTGGGAAATCCCATTTTTAGAAAAAGAGACAAGAAGAGAGTCATCTCTATATTCAAAATTAATGGTTTCCCTTAAATGTACATAAGAAACCGATTTCGAAGATGAGTGTAAAAACATTCCGTCAGATGTTGTCACCTCCGCCTTCACCTTATAGGTGACATTGGCATTCGGGAATATGGAATCAGAAACGTCAAATATTGTCTCCGAATCTGCGGACAAGGGGAGATCGAAGGCGATCAACGTATCTGGCACAACCGTTTTTTTCTCAAAACACTCTTCTACCGACTGTGTCAAAACGAAGACTTTTGCCTTGCCATCTTTAACCCTCAACTCATTTTCATCCTCCACAGCCAACCGAAATCGACGGCAACTCCCTTTATATTGCGTATAATCAGCCGTCTGTAGTTGCAATTTATATTTATCCTTCAACTCGTAATCCTTATATGCGAAATATAAACTCACCTGTTTCCTGATCCATGAATAATCTTCATCTTCCCTCGATTCAAACTTAATACAATAATTCTTATTCAATTTCAAATTGAGAGAATCAGACAGTGGCAAATCATACACATAACAACCAGGAGAATATGGAGATATCTCAGCCACCGTCTTGCCACAAAATATCACATTAGCAGGAGAAGTCACAGGCTTTCCTTTCGAATTAACCACATAAGCCTTCACCCTCACAGTGTCACCCGGCCTGTACATAGGCTTATCCGAAACCATATAGCCGCTCCAGCTATCATATTTTTTCCGAGAATAAGCTCCCAAGGTAATATAATTCATCAATATCCTGTTATTCATGGAAGCGGCTGATTTAAGAGGATAAAATTCACCATAACGAATAGAATTCCGTACTCCATGTACAAGATTAGCGACAGGATTACTGACATAAGACAACGGCTTCTTCATCAACAAGAAACTTCCTCCCTGCAACAATCTATTAGAATTACGGTATTTGTCTATCATGAAGAAGTAACAATTTCCATTTCTTTCTACAGAGAGCAGTCCGTCGTCATTACACCTCCTTCTCATGTAACAATTCAGTTTGTCGTCAAACTTTAGTTTGTGCCCATTCACCGCAAGTTTCGCATCACGCAAAACCTCACCATTTTTTCCATATATCTGCACACACAAATCATTGGAATTGTTAAGAATGAAAGGAACAAAATCAGCTTTGTCCTTCAAATCAAAGAACTTCACATCCAAAAAATCCCCGCATACACATACTTGCAAATAGTAGCCTAACGGCAGTTTATCTACAGGAAAGACACTATCAAACGCAACAGAATCCACCTTTGTATGCAAGTAGGAGCGTTCAAATCGATTTTCATCTTTCACTATCTCCGCAGCCTCCTTATCTGTAATCTTGTAGATATAGGCATATTCAGAATGATATTGAGCAGATGCTACAGGACTAAGAAACAACAAGGAAAACGAACATAGATACTTCAGAATAGCATTCAAGTCAAAAGATACCATAACAAAAAACTTTTTAGGTGAAAAACAAAAAATTCAAACATCAGCTTCTCCCTCTGCTCCTTGCGACCACCTGCCAACACCTGCCTTTCAGAAACAAAAAAGGATTATAAATATCTTTCTAATCCTTTCTAGAGGTTCCTGGCGGATTTTAAACTGCCAAGATAATCTCTTTATTTCCAATTGATTAGAATATTCTTAGTTCCGCTACTGTAAAACAATTGTAAAACAAATATTCTGTTTAAATCGTTTATTAATGGTCACAAATTTAGATATAAATCACGATTTATATGCCAGTGCGATAAGAAAAAGTCAAGACCACCCCTATCTTTATGGCGTGGGAGGTCTCGGTGTGCGAGCCTCAAATTTATTGTTTAACGAGCTCTAAGTCTCAAAATGTTATCGCCTATGAGAATAGTATGTGGTCTTGACGTTCACAAAGATAGTGTATTTGCTTGTCTCCTGAACGAGAATGGAGATAAAATTGAATGTAAATTTGGTGTTTTGACACCGGAATTGGAGGAATTGCATCAGTTGCTCCTTACCCACGAAGTAAGGGAGGTTACCATGGAAAGTACGAGTATCTATTGGCATCCGATTTGGCGTGTTTTGGATGACATTGAAGACTTGAAACTTGTGAATCCCTATTTCATCAAGCAGTTGCCGGGCAGGAAGAGTGATGTTCGCGATGCGGCATGGATTGCCGAATGCACCATGAAGGATTTAATCCGTGGCAGTTTTGTGCCTTCTGCCCTTGTCCAACGTATGCGTCAATACAACCGTCGTATCTTTGACTTGAACAAAGAAATCGTTTATAAACTCACCAAGCTAGACGCTGTTCTTCAACGTTGCAACATTCGCATCAGCAACTATGTATCTTCCGTTGACAGCAAGAGTTACAAGGAGGTAGTCCGTCTTATTTCAGAAGGAGTTACCGATGCTAATCGTCTGGTGGGTGTCATTCATGGACGTACGGTTAATCGTGTGGGTAAAGATACCATCATAGCCTCATTGACGGGTGTCGTATCGGAAGTTGACATTGATCTAATCCGTCAGTACATGGAAGAGATTGAACTCGATCAAAAGCACAAGCAGGAATGCCAAGAGAAGCTAACTAAAGGGTCTGTGTTGAATCGTGTGGGTAACTTAATGAAAACAGTTGACTTTGGAACATTAAGAGAAGTGAAGAATATCTGCCTTGGGGTTGAGACTGCTTCCAAGTCATGTTTGACGGAAAAAATCAGACGGTAATAAAAACCTTCATTTCCAAATCGATCTCCAAAGATGTAGAGGGTTTGTCAACGATATTGGTCAAAAGCGCAAGGCCTATGACACGGAGAACAGAAAGCACACTAGTTCGGTATAATCACCAATTTCACGTACTTGGGGGTGGGTGAACAACGGGATTCTTGAGTGACTTAAATTCTAGATACAATTGGTAAAACAGAGAGTCAGAGGATTTGCCGACATTGACAACTTTATGAATATGGTGTACTATATCAATGGAGGCGAGTGCTTCCTCTACCCACTCAAATCAACATAGACCCAGTAGAATTCACACAGTTATTAACAATACGAAGTATACCCTCTAACACACGCATGGCATCATCCAACCTACCAGCATCCATCAATCCCTGCATTCCCGCTTGCAGATATGCTAATAGTATCCTATCATCAAGTATTATTTGATTTATCAGCCCGATGAACTTATCAGGTTCTTTGCCCACCACGTCACGGAACAAATGGCACTGACCTGTCAATGAAGGTTTTTCCCAAACCATAGAATCTTTGGTATATTTCAGCATGGAATTAAACCAAGTCTCCGGACTCATCTTAAGCCCTTGTTCCTTTCTCAGTGAGTTCCATCCACAATGTGACGAGAAACTAGAAGGCTTTTCGTTTTTCAATCGCTCCGGATTAAATTTGCGGTCAATCCTTTGACGTTCCTGGTATGCTATCCATGAAAAATATCTCAATTCCTCTATCGATATTACTTCCAATGCTTTCCCTTTATGCAAATCTATATCAAGGAGAGGATGCCCATATTGCAGTCTTATCTCAATGTAATCCTTGAACAAATTGTATTCACCCTTGTCATCAATGGCTAATATTCTGTCAATTATAGTCTTCTTCTGAGTTTCATTCATTAGAGAAAATACCATTTTCAGAGCTTCCACTGCTTGATATTCCACCCAACTCGGAGCATTCGCCAACACCTGACGGTTTATGATAATTTCGTAAACATCATCTGTGAACAATTCTGGATGTGATGTATAGATATACAATGCTACAAAAACGAATCCTTCGTGTTTACTTTTACTAAATTCTGCGATGTAGCGTTTTGTCTTCTCGTCCTCAGCATTCTTAAGAAAATCATCAATAAGAATATTGGCCGCATCCTCTATAAAATTGGAAACAAAATGTCCACCCGTCTTCCTCTGGAAGCTGAAGAATTCTGTCGAATTATATATCTCAGCTCCATCAATCCCCAATTGGGTAGATTCATAGACAATAGTCAGAATATCCACCAATAAATGGATTGCCATGTCATGATGATTCTTGAGAAGTTCTTCATAAAGATGCTCTACATCATGGGGTACAACTATCCTGTGAACATATCTTTCTTCTTTCTCCTTCAGTTGTAATCTGATATTCTCCTTAAGTTCCTCGCAGACGAAAGTAGGATTTTCCTTAAGTATATTATTCAACAAGTGCGTATATTCCAACGGATTCCTCTTATTGACAAGTTTGTTGTAGAAAGCTATCAGCTTATCACTTCTACAATTCAAATTATAATGCTGTAGTAGGTTGTCCAAATACTTACAGTCATTCTCATCTCCGTAATCCAAAACTGTATCTAATTTATCAAGAACAATCTCTGCATCCAGCCAAAGTGTCCTTTGGCACATCACCATCGTTTTTTCCTTATACTCTTTACTGAGTTTTTTCCACCCTCCCTTACTATCTATTATTACCCAAATGGCATTGAACCAATTTGCGGAATAAACAGATTCAAATATCACATCCATATAAACTTTATCCGAATAAACTTTTCTCGAAATAAAGTTCAATTCTTCTTTCAGGGGTGATTCAAAATAAGCCATATTGCTCAGTGCAAGCGATTTCAAATGGAATCGGTACGTATCCTTGCCATTCTCATTCTTTGCATAAAGCAACTGTTCTAGGATATGAATATAATCCGAAGGCTTCTGTTCTCTTTGGAATATCAATATGCTTTTTACCGCCGATCTAGAAAACAATCCTTGATGCTGTCTCTTTAACTCCTCCAGCAAATCATGCCCCTTCTCCGTGAACCTCCTAGCATAAACATAGTCAAAAAGAGTCTGGTGGAAGAACTGAACCTGACCACTTTTCGTAATGAGCAAAAGTCCATTGGTGAAAAGATATCTCAGTTCAGCGTCGTAAATTGTTTCAAATTCTCTAACGTGGACAGACAATTCCTGCCGCTGATACATCGTAGTTGCAAAAGAGTCAAGCAATGACAAAAGTTGGTCTTTATCAACCTTACGAACACTATCATCATTCACATACTTTCTCCACAGCTGGTGATAAAGCAAGTCGGTTGACAATGGGGCTGTCAATTGTTCGTATGCCTTTACTTTCAAGAACAGATACAAATGTAGCGGATTTCCCAAAAATCGCAATAGATTTTCACTTAATCGCTCATTGCACTGGTTATCCTGTAGCGTCTGTAACACATGCTCTTTAGTAAGTTCTTTCAATTCCCATTTATTCTTTATCCTCAGGTTATCAAGTAAGGGATCATATTCCAAATCGTATGGTCGGCACGATATGACAACTCGTACATTATGGACATATTGTACTTGACCTATCACTTTCAGAAGTGAACGCAAAGGTGTACGGTTTGAGGAAAGAGAAAGTGATAAAGCGTCTATCTGATCAATCAGTAGAATAACTCTTCTATATTTCTGAGCCATTTCTTTGACAACAACCTCTATTGGCTGTTCCAGATGCATCTTGCGACTCAATTCATCAGTATCCACAAACTCCACCTGATCAGATTTCAGGCCAAGTACCAAATAATCATCTTTTGATTGCAATTTCTCTAAGAGGTCATGCATCACTATGGACTTACCAATTCCGGCTTTTCCGTACAGCAAGGCTAATCTATCTGATTTCTCTGCAGGGGCTTTCCTCTCTATCCACTCTTGAATCATCCCAACCTCATCTCTGGGAATTGCAGGTTCAATAGTTGGAGTGTAATCAAATAACTCGTATGACCCGTTACAAAAAGCAGAAGAAGGCTCTTCGACGTAGAGATCTCCAACATAGATTTTTCCTTCATTTTTTTCTATGTAGATGGGCTTTATGCCTATCTGATTAACTGTTCTTTCTTCCATATTTATAAGTTACATTCCACCTCTTACCATCTCACTCGTTATCACGCTCATTTCAAAACTTCCTAGATAATCTGGCATCTTATAATGTTTTTTGTACTCCATACTCAACTCATTATTGAATCCAAGTCCAACGATTGAAGATTGTTCCCATATTGGGAATCGTATCAATCATCATGCCTCTATCCGCATATTCCTTGAATTGTTCACGACCGTCCAAATACCAGCCATAAATATCCAGTTCATCGAAACACACAACGTGCTCTTGCAGTTTTTCTCTATAATAAAGAAACTCCATGAAACGTGCTGGAGCTATCCCTTTCAGCATCTTTCCATCAATATGAACAATGCTTCCAAATCATCAATACAAATCGACCAAGGATACAAGGCCTCTTTATCCTTCTCCAACAACTTACTGAGATTGGTCTGAATTACTCCATACTTAAAGTCTGTAACAACAATAGACCACACCTCACTAATATTCCTCTTTTTAGATGGCATAGGACATTTTTCTTGTTATCGGATAAACATCTTGATCGGCAAATAGAATCCCCTCAACACGCCTGCATTGTTCATATCCCAATTGGATAGCATACTGACGCTCTCTCTTTATCCGGTCATATGCTTTTGCAAGATCCCGAAATGGTAACACCTTCATTTACACAAGAGCGGTTTCCTGCAAGGTGAGCGTATTGCCTTCTATACGATTACTCTCGTAAGTATATTCAATATCCAAAGCATCCTGAATCTTTCTCAGAGCTTCTTCGGGCAACGGGCGCAAAGTGGATAGCTGCTCTTTGAGAGCATCCACTTCTTTCAGTAGTTCCTTTATAGGTTCACTCATGGTCATTCTATTTCTTTAATTCGTTCTACTTGCTTATTCAGGAAGTAATCAGAATAAGGAGAATGATCTCCTGTTTCATAAAAAGCGATTAACCCTTTCCTGTAATTCAGAATATCGGCATCCTTTGAAGAATAGACCGGAATAATATCAGCATTCATCAATGCAATGCTTTCCACCATTCGGGAGGTACGCTTATTCCCATCAATGAAGGGTTGAAGTTTGGCAATGTTACAATGAAGGTAAACGGCTCGCTCCAATGGATTGGCATATTGCTCTTGCTGGTAAAGTATTTCATTCAACTTTGCCCGAATATCATGCAAATCTTTGGGTGGTATATACTCTGTACCACTAATACGAACAGCCCTTGTTCTTAAATAGCCTGATTCTTCATCGGAAACCAAACCCGTAGAAATGGATTGATGTACCCTGAACAGGGTACGTTCGTCTATTACTTCCTGATTCTTACCTTTATTAATATACTCAACTTCGGATATGAAAGTATTATATAGGTTTTTCAACATCTTGGCATCTTCATACTTCTTTTCGGAAGTAATGCCATCTTTGAGCAATGCTTCTGTTTCTACGTAGGTATAAGTGTTACCTTCAATCTTACCTGAATAGTAACACCACACCACTGCCAAATCCTTTATTTCGTTAGAGCGCAAATCCGATAGCTTTGCCAAAGGATGATTCAATATGAATTGCGCTTTCTCCTGCTGTTCTTTATTAAATATCTGTTCCATACTTATAATGGCTTACCTGCTTTATAGGATGCAAGCAAATAACTTGGATTTTCATAATACATACTGCTGTTATAATCGTCTATGCTGTCAGAAATCCATGAGTTATACACCTCAATCAAAACATCAATTATAGGTTTGCTTTCAGCTTTACAAATGTCTGTAATCAACCTATGATAAACTTTTCCCATATCCCAATACGTAGGAACTCGGTATTGACAAGCTGCTACATTATCAAATGTTCCTATTGGAATATTATATTCATTAATTAGTTCATGCGTTATCTTATCAATATTCTCACTATGATAAACATCTGCTAAATCATAAAGATGCTCCAGTTCTTCTTTTCCAAGGGCATTAACCACAATCTTACGTTCATTTTTTGTCTGACGAGCAATATAATCAATCAGGCTGCAAACAAAGAAAAGATCGTTTTGCTTTTTATCTTCCCGTCCGTTCATTCTTTACCTCCTCACTTCCTTTAAAAGTTAGACAATGTAATGCTTGCGAAGTACAAAAGTTAATTTGATGGGTAGG
>JACJXK010000008.1 GCA_020636675.1 Prevotellaceae bacterium | reverse complement strand
GTCAGCATAAAGGTAAAGATTACCGGTTCCGGCAATATCAAATATGTGAAATATCCCGAATTGAAGTTTCCTGCCGATTTTGAGACGTATGATCCAAAGGTCGATACGAAAGCCAATGCGACTAGTGCGGGTGTGACGGGAAGTAAGAGTGTGGAGTATATCGCCATTCCTCGGTCGGAAGGTGATTTCACCATTTTACCGGCCACATTCTCTTATTTCGATGTGAAGGCTAAGAAATATAAGACGTTGCAGACTCCGGAGTATAAGTTGACGGTAGAGAAGGGCGACGCTCCGGCAGGTAGTGTTGTTGCCAACTATTCGGATAAGGAGAACGTGAAGGTTTTGGGTAAGGACATCCGTTTTATCAATACTAAGAATCTGACGTTGAGGGATAAAAATGATTTTCTGTATGGTTCTCTCTCCTTCTGGTTGTGGTACCTTCTCCCGTTATTTATATTCCTTATTCTGTTCTTTATCTATAGAAAACAGGTGAAAGAAAATTCTAATGTGGTGATGGTGAAGAATAAACGTGCTAACAAACAGGCGAAAAGACGACTGAAAACGGCAGAAATCAATATGCAGGCGGGTAATGTGGCATCCTTCTATGAGGAGGTGTTGAAGGCGATGTGGGGATATATCAGTGATAAGTTGAATATTCCTGTTGCCGAGTTGAATAAGGATAATATAGAGAGCGAATTGATATCCCATAATGTTTCTCCGGAATTGATAAAGGAGTACATGGATCTGCTGAATACATGTGAATTTGCTCGTTTCGCTCCAGGAGAGGAGAATGAAGGTCCTAAGTTGAATTCTGTATATGCCGAGGCAATGGATGTTATCGGTAATTTGGAGCAAAATGTGAAGTCTTGATTTGGAATGTTTCATGTCCGGATTTCTGTGATTTTAGGGATGATGCGGTTGTCGCGGATTCCATTTGGTCGAATGTAAATAATAAAGAGTAATACGTATGAAAAGGAATATTTTAGTATTCGTTTTGTTTTCATTGATTTCTGTAGCTTCAGCTTTTGCTGTGGTCGATGTGTCACAATTGACGAAAGCTAATGCGGCTTATGGTGCGGAGAAATATGAAGATGCGGTTAGTCAGTACGAAGATATATTGAAATCGGGAAGTGAGTCGTCTGCTGTCTATTACAATTTGGGAAATTCCTATTATAAGTTAGGAAAAATAGCACCTGCTATTCTGAATTATGAACGTGCGTTGCTTTTGAATCCTAATGATGAGGATGTCCAATACAATTTGGATATGGCGAAGGCAAAGACGGTAGATAAGATAGAGGGCGTAGACCGATTCTTCCTATTGAGGTTTGTTGAAAATGTGGAGAGTTTGTTTTCTTCAAACGGATGGGCTATCGTCAGCATCGTATGTTTCATCCTGATGTTAGTTCTAGCGGGGCTGTTTGTTTTCTCACGGATGGTTACACTCAAGAAAGTCTCTTTTTTTGCAGGCTTGTTTGTGTTGTTGCTTTGCGTGGTGTCCATGTATTTTTCTGGCAACGAGAAGGACAGGATTACCTTGCATGAGTATGCGGTCATATTTGCTCCGTCGGTGACGGTTAAGAGTTCGCCTGACGAAAGCGGAAATGATATATTTCTGCTCCATGAGGGTACGAAGGTGAAGGTGAAAGGTGATTTTGGCAAGTGGATAGAGATTCAGTTGGAAGATGGAACCACAGGGTGGGTTCAGAAGACTTCAGCAGAAAGGATATGAAAGGCAAAAGGTAAAAAAGGAGAACCAGAGGTTCTCCTTTTTTTTGTGCACTAAAATGATTAATATCTTTTCTCGATGACCGCCTCTTTATAATAGTGTTTCAGAATCTCCTGATAGCCATATCCTTTGCTTGCCATGACGGCAGCTCCTATTTGGCAGAGACCCACTCCGTGACCCCATCCTGCACCGTGGAGGATGAATTTGTTTGGGTTGTTGTTCTTGTCCATCTCTTTTTCTACGACGAAAGCCGAACTGTAGAGGTGACTTTCTGATAAAGCTTTCCGTATTTCAAGCTCCTTTCCTATGGTTAATGATCTCTTGCTGCCTACAATCTGTAGCTTGATGATCCTTCCTGATTCACCTCTTTCTATCGGAATCAGGTCTTTAATCTCACCGAAGTCTATGCCTGTCCGTTTTTTGACTAGTTTGGATATCTCGTTCTGTCCGTATTCTACGTTCCATCTGAAAAAATCCGTGGTCTTTTGATCGTAAGAGACCAGCACTTGAGACAGAATCTTTTCGTCTGTCGTATTGCAGAACGATTCGGGATTGCTTAAAATCCATTGCCTTGCGTTCTTTTCATTGGTCAAGTCTTTTGCGGCTATGTCGCATTCGTCCCTGTTGTCTATTACTTTTCTCAGATAGGGGTGTGGTACCTCCTCCCAGCAGTTCTCGAACGTCTCGGAAACGCCACCGCAGGATTTGGAAAAGCGGGCGTCGCAAATCTCTCCGTCATACGTCAATACCTCTCCGGTTGTCTTCTTCAACGCCTCGTTGACGGCGTCCGTGCTCTCTCTGGTGATGCCTTGATAGCGTTGACAATGGTCGTCCGCACACACGTCAAAGTTGATGTGGTCTTCTTTTCCGTACCATTTTATATGTTCGCTCTCGCTGTCATATACGCTTGCGCTTTTTGTGCATTTTTCCTTTTTGTCTAGTTGTGCAAGTATCCAGCTGCGGGAGATTACCGCATGGGCTTTGAGCAATTCTATGGCAGAAGTCGCGCTCATCTCCGAAGATATGACACTTGCCAGGTACTCTTCGACCGGCAGTTCGTTGATGGCAGTGAGCTTGTCGTTTTCGACAATTATTTTAAGCTCTCCGCGAAATTTGAGGTTCTCCTTCTGTTCCCAATGAAAGCTCTTGCCTATGGTCACACCTGTAAGCTCGAAGTCGCAATCTTTTTCTTGAGGGACGAGCCTCAGTCCGGGAAATTGGTTTCCTTTGAAAGATATGGTGCCATTGCTTATCTTCGCTTTTTGTTTGCCTGTCAGTGATTCTCCGTTTTGTTCGAGAACGAAGTTCCCCGTCAACAGAAATCCGATTTCTTCTTCTGACATGATACCCACAGTGATTTTTGGCTCTTCCATATTTCTTTTTTCTGTCATTTATTGAATGTATACATGTAAACAAATGGACGTCACATTCTCCTTTGGTGACGTAAAATAAAAATACATAAAAGGCAGATCTGAGCGTTTTTTGCTGTTTTGAGAGGAGTCTGTCGTTTGCTATGTGTTTTTTCCACTTCAAAATTACTGAATTTAGACAAAACAAATGTAGTGTGTGGTGCAATATATTTTGAATAATGTATATTTTTGCAGATGTTTTAATGAGAAGTGGAAACTTCAGAGAATAAACGGATGTTTTTTTCAAAAGAATTGTAATATGACAAGAGAAGAGTTGTTTGAAAATATCAAACGGAAAAGATCGTTTCTTTGCGTTGGTTTGGATACGGATGTGAATAAGATTCCGGAGTTTTTGTTCGACAAAAAGGACGATCTTGATCCTATATTCGATTTCAATAAGTCTATTATTGACGCAACGGCCGATTTGTGTGTCGCCTATAAGCCTAATTTGGCATTCTACGAAAGTTTAGGATTGCAGGGCTGGGACGTATTGGAACGTACGGTAGACTATATAAGAAAGAATTATCCGGATCAGTTCATAATCGCCGATGCTAAGCGAGGAGATATAGGAAATACTTCCGCCATGTACGCGCGCACATTCTTCGGTACTCTGGATTTCGATTCGGTGACGGTGGCTCCTTACATGGGAGAGGATTCCGTGTCTCCGTTCCTCACTTATGAGAATAAGTGGGTGACTCTCTTGGCACTTACGTCAAATAAGGGTGCCTTCGATTTTCAATTCATGAAAGATGCGGAGACGGGTGATACGCTTTATCAGAAGGTTCTGAAAACTTCTTTGAAGTGGGGAAACGCGGACAATATGATGTATGTAGTAGGAGCTACGAAGGCTGAAATGTTGGCAGACGTCAGACAAGTCATACCAGACCATTTTTTGCTTGTCCCTGGTGTGGGTGCACAGGGCGGTAGTTTGGCCGAAGTTGTGAAACATGGCATGAATTCGCAGTGCGGATTGTTGGTCAACTCTTCTCGCGCCATCATCTACGCTTCAGACGGCGAGGATTATGCGGAAGCTGCGAGATTGGCAGCACAGAAGGTACAGCAGGAGATGTCCGGCTATCTTGAAAACTTATAAAGATATAACTTGCAATCCTCACCATCGGTGAGGGTCGTTCTGCCCTCATGTAATGTTAAATATTTAATGTCGTATAATAAACGAAAGATAATAAACGATCCGGTTCACGGTTTCGTCTCCATCCCTTCGGAACAACAGTATGATGTCATCCAACATCCCTATTTCCAGCGTTTGGGGAGAATAAAGCAGTTGGGGTTGAGCTATATGGTTTATCCGGGAGCTCAGCATGCCAGATTCCTGCACTCTTTAGGCGCGATGCATCTGATGCAGGAGGCAATAATCCAGTTGCGGGCCAAAGGGAACGAAATAACGGAAGAGGAGGCCGATGCCGTATTGTCTGCTATCTTGCTGCACGACGTAGGTCATGCCCCGTTTTCGCATGTGTTGGAGGATGCCGTGGTCGATGGTATCACGCACGAAGAGATATCGCTGATGATGATGCGTCGCATCAACGAGGAGATGTCCGGGCGTTTGGATATGGCATTGGATATTTTCCGGAACAGGTATCATAAGCATTTTTTGCATCAGTTGGTGTCTAGTCAGTTGGATATGGATAGATTGGACTATCTGACGCGCGACAGTTTTTTTACCGGAGTGGTGGAGGGATCTGTCGGGGCTGCGAGAATCATTAAGATGCTGAACGTGCATGATGACCACTTGGTGGTAGAGTCGAAAGGCATCTATTCCATCGAAAAATTTCTGATTGCCAGAAGAATGATGTATTGGCAGGTGTATCTTCATAAAACGTCGATAGCTGCCGAACAGCTGATGTTGAACTTGCTTAGGCGGGCCAAGGAGCTTGCTCTACATGGTACGGATCTTTTCGCTTCTCCATCTTTCTCCTATTTCTTATGCAATAAAATGGATAAGGAAAAGTTTATTAATGAAGGTGATGCTTTATTTAATTATGCCATGTTGGACGATGCGGATGTGTTGAGCGCCATCAAAGTGTGGAGCGGACATCCGGACAAGGTGCTGTCTTTGTTGAGCGATAGCCTGATTAACAGGCGTCTGTTCAAAACGGACATAAGGGAAACTCCATTCTCGGAGGCCGATTGTGATGGAAAAATATCGGAATATTCCCGGAAATTGGAGCTGACCCAGCACGAAGCCTCCTTCTTGTTTTCCCAAAACGTCGTATCGGCAAGTACGTATGTGCCATGCGATGAGGATAGTAATATTAACGTGTTATATTCGGACGGATCACTGAAGGATATATCCGAAGCATCTGATATATTGAACATCTCTTCGATCTCAAAACAAGTCAGCAAGTATTTTTTCTGTTATTATAAGGGTTAAGTACGTTGCTTGCCTGTAATTTTATGGTATAAATTTTCATTTGTTACCGAATTGTAATATTTTTGCAAAAAAAATAAAAAAATGGAGTTTTCAGCACAACAAATAGCCGAGTATCTGAAAGGCAAGGTGGTTGGCGATCCTAATGTGAAGGTGTCCAATCTTTCAAAGATAGAGGAAGGAACGCCGGGAACGTTGACATTCCTTTCTAATCCCAAGTATACGGAATATATATATAAGACAAAAGCTAGTGTGGTTTTGGTCAATAATGACTTTGTTCCGGATAAAGAGATATCAGCGACATTGATACGAGTAGAGAACTCTTATGCTGCTTTGGCCAGCCTCCTTTCTTTGGTGGATAGCATGAATCCAAGGAAGACGGGCATTTCATCTAGCGCGGTGATATCGGCAAAGGCAAAGTTGGGTGAAAATGCTTATGTTGGTGCCTATTCTGTTATTGAGGATGGCGCGAAGATAGGTAAAAACGCAAGCATCTATCCTCAAGTTTATGTGGGCGACAATGTGACGATAGGAGATAACGTGACGTTATATCCAGGTGTAAAGATATATAAGGAGTGCGTAATCGGCAATAACTGTACGCTTCATGCCGGTTCCGTCGTTGGCTCCGAGGGATTCGGGTTCGCTCCGGAAGCTGATGGTACTTACGGAAAAATACCTCAGATAGGGAATGCGGTCATCGAAGATAATGTTGAGATTGGCGCTAACACGACAATAGATAGGGCAACGATGGGCTCTACGATAGTCAGAAAGGGTGCTAAACTAGATAACCTGGTGCAAATAGCACATAATGTGGAAATCGGAGAAAATACAGTGATGGCGGCCCTTTCCGGTATCGCAGGCTCTACAAAGATAGGCAAACATTGTATGTTTGGCGGACAGTCAGGGGTGGTAGGCCATTGTACAATCGCAGATGGATCCATGTTTGCGGCGCAGACGGGGGTCATCGGTTCTATAAGAGTGCCTAATCAAGGATTTCAAGGCTCACCTCATCTGTTGGCAAGTGAATATATGAAGTCTTACGTCTACTTTAAACGATTGCCGGAGATGCGTGCCCAGATGAATGAGATGAGAAAGGAAATAGATGAGTTGAAGAGTTTATTGGAGAAAAAATAATAATATGTAGTGGCTTCGTAGGTGGCAGACACTTGCGGGGCTATTTTAATATAAAGGAAAAGATATGTCTAAACAAAAGACGATTAAAAACGCATTTACTTTAGAGGGTAAGGGGTTGCATACGGGATTGCCCATAACAATTACTTTTAATCCTGCTCCTGAGAATACTGGATATCAGATACAAAGGGTTGATTTGGAAAACCAGCCCATAGTTGAGGCTGTCGCCGAAAATGTGGTTGAGACGTCTCGTGGTACGGTTGTTGAAAAGAACGGTGTAAAGGTTGGAACCATCGAACATGCGATGGCCGCTCTGTTCGCTTATGAAATCGACAACTGTCTCATTCAGGTTAACCAACCTGAGTTCCCTATTTTAGATGGCAGTGCGTCTTTCTATGTGAAGGCAATAGACGAGGCTGGTGTGGTAGAACAGACTGCAGATAAGGATTATTATATTGTCCGTAAGAAAATTGAATACGTAAATGAAGAGACGGGAACAAAAATCACGCTCTTGCCGGATGATGATTTCTGTGCTAACGTGCTGGTTTCTTACAAATCTCCAGTTCTAAACAACCAATATGCTACGCTAGAATCGTTGGCTGATTTTTCGAAGGAAATCGCGGGTTGCCGTACTTTTGTATTTGTTAGAGAGTTGGAGATCCTTTTAAAGAACAATCTGATAAAGGGTGGTGATCTGGACAATGCGATTGTGATATATGACCAGATCATACCTCAGTCAGAGATAGACCATCTGACAGATATATTGGGCAAGGAGAAAATACACGTGGAAAACATGGGGTATCTGAACAAGAAACCTCTGCAATTCGAGAATGAGCCTGCACGCCATAAATTGTTGGATGTGATGGGAGACCTTGCGTTGATAGGTAAGCCTATAAAAGGTAGGGTAATCGCTACTTGTCCCGGACATAAGTCCAATACGGAACTTGCTAAGAAAATAAGGAAAGAGATTAAACGTCAGGAAGTTATGATTCCTGTGTATGATCCATGTAAGGCACCTGTCATGGATGTGAACCGCATCAAGGAGCTGTTGCCCCATCGTTGGCCGTTCCTTTTGGTCGACAAGGTCATTGAGGTGACGGATAAATATGTGGTCGGAATAAAGAACGTTACGGTCAATGAGACTTTCTTCTGCGGACATTTTCCTCAGGAGCCGGTAATGCCAGGTGTGCTTCAAGTGGAAGCCATGGCGCAAACTGGAGGACTTTTGGTCTTGGGTGCGTTGGATGATCCGGAACGTTACTCTACTTATTTCATGAAGATAGATAATGTGAAGTTCAGACATAAAGTGGTACCTGGAGATACGTTGATATTTAAACTTGAACTGATGTCCGAAATGCGTAGAGGATGCGCTTATATGAAAGGTTATGCGATTGTTGGCGATAAGGTGGTTTCTGAGGCCGAGTTTATGGCGCAAATAGTAAAGAGCAAATAATTTAACACATGGAACAGCAATTGTCATATATCCATCCGGATGCGAAGATTGGAGCAAATGTGGAGATAGGCCCATTTGTAACTATAGATAAAAATGTGGTTATTGGTGATGGTACGAAGATTATGTCTAATGTTACCATCTTGGAAGGTGCGAGGATAGGAAAGAATGTAATCATATTTCCGAATGCGGTCATCTCCGCTATTCCTCAAGATTTGAAGTTTAGAGGAGAAGAGACGACGGCCGAGATTGGAGACAATACGAAAATCCGTGAGTGCGTAACCGTTAATAGAGGTACGGCTTCTAAGGGGAAAACTGTAGTAGGATCCGATTGCCTTGTTATGGCCTATTCTCATGTGGCTCATGATTGTGTGGTGGGAAATAATGTCATATTGGGTAATACGACACAGTTGGCCGGAGAAGTGATTGTGGATGATTATGCGATATTGTCTGGCGGTACGTTGACGCATCAGTTTACTCACGTGGGTTGTCATGTGATGGTACAGGGAGGCACCAAGTTTGGTAAAGACATACCTCCTTATGTTACAATTGGTCGTGAACCGGCATCCTATGCGGGTCTGAATACCATAGGCCTTCGTCGTCGTGGTTTTACAGACGAGCAAATACGTGATGTTCAGGATATATACAGGCTTGTCTATCAATCTGGACTGAATGTGACACAAGCTCTGGATCGCATAGATAAAGAGATCCGCCCGTCTGAAGAAAAAGATACGATCGTGAACTTTATCAAGTCGTCCAAGAGAGGTATAATAAGAGGAAACTTTGAATAGTATGTTCTTATGGCTGATAGGAAGAAAAAAAGAAGGAGGCTCTTAGATGCCTCCTTTTTTTGTTTGCCTCTTTTCTCTCTGTAGAAACAGTTTGCGTTCTCTTTTCATTTAGTCAGACTCTCCCTCGTTCGGTTAGTGTTCCCATGGTGGTGTGGGGTCTGTTGATTTTGCTGAAAAAGAAAACTCAAAACGACAAAATGAAACCAAGAGCCAAGAAGAATCTGCCAATGTGTCAAAAAAATATGTGTAATGTGATTGTTTTTAATCATTGTAATAAATATGCATAAATTATTGTGTTTTAGCACTCAAAGTTGTATTTTTGTACAAAATTTCAAATAAATTTAATAATCTATTATGGCTGAGGTAATTAGGATAAAACGAGGCTTGGATATAAAATTAAAAGGTAAAGCGGAGGAGGTGTTTGGAAAGTCAGAACCCGCAACTTTGTTTTCTGTCAGGCCTGACGATTTTCAAGGAATTAAGCCAAAGGTGATTGTCAAGGATGGCGATGCCGTCAAGGTGGGCAGCGTGCTGTTTTATGACAAGGCGAATCCTGAAATGAAATTCGTGTCTCCAGTCAGCGGCGTCGTACTTGCTGTCAATAGGGGCGAAAAACGAAAAGTTCTGGATGTCCGCATCCAGTCGGATGGAAAGTTCGAGTCCGAACCTTTCCAAAAGGCAAATCCGTCAAGTATGACAAGCGAGGAGGTCAAAAAACTTCTTTTGAACTCCGGTTTTTGGCCGTTCATCAAGCAACGTCCTTATGATGTGGTGGCTGATCCTAATGAAAAACCGAAGGCGATTTTTATTTCAGGTTTCGATTCTGCACCGTTGGCTCCCGATTACGATTTCGTATTGGAGGGTAAGAAGGATGAGTTTCAACTTGGTGTTGATGCCTTGTCTAAACTTACCGATGGAAAGATTCATGTGGGTGTTAATGTAGAGAGTGCCTCTAAGATATATAAGAGAGTGACGGGCGTGGAGGTTCATGAGTTTGTTGGCCCACATCCTGCCGGCAATGTAGGAGTACAGATACATCACATAGATCCTGTCAACAAGGGAGAGTCTGTCTGGTGCATCAATCCACAAGATGTGGTTACCATCGGAACGGCGATGAAGAAGGGATTGTATGATTTCACGAAGGTGATTGTTCTGGACGGAAGTTCAGTGAAACACCCTGCCTATTATAGAACCGTATATGGAGCCCAAATAACAAACATAGTCAAGGGAAACGTGGACGAAACGTCTGCAGTCCGTTATATCAGTGGCAATCCGCTTTCCGGCCGTCAGATTTCTGCGGATGGATTTATTGGTGCGTATGATGCTCAGGTCTGTGTGATTCCGGAAGGAGACAAATCCGAATTTTTGGGCTGGATACTGCCCCGTTTGAACAAATTCAGCGTAAACCATTCTTATTTTTCTTGGCTGTTGGGTCGTAATAGGGAATATGCCTTGGATACGAACATTAACGGAGGAGAGAGGGCCTTCATCATGTCTGGAGAGTATGATAGGGTATTTCCGATGGATGTTTTGCCTGAGTATCTGGTGAAGGCTATTATTGCCAAAGATATTGATAAGATGGAGCAGTTGGGTATCTATGAGGTGGCACCGGAGGACTTCGCTCTATGTGAATTCGTTTGTACTTCCAAGATAGAGACACAGCGTATCGTTCGTGAAGGTCTTGATTATATTCGCAAGGAGTTGGCGTGATGACTTGCATTTTGAAGAAATAATAATAACAAAAAACTGAAATAAATTGAAAGCGTTAAGGAATTTTCTCGACAAAGTGAAGCCATCATTCGAGGAGGGTGGTAAGCTGGCGATGTTCCGCTCCGTTTTTGAAGGATTCGAAACGTTTCTGTTCGTTCCTGACACTACGGCAAAAAGAGGAGCACACATCCACGACTGCATAGATTCAAAGCGTGTGATGTCGATGGTCGTTATAGCTTTGATACCGGCTTTGCTGTTCGGTATTTATAATGTAGGGTATCAACACTATCTGGTTACCGGACAGGAAATGGACAGTTGTGGCATCATTTCGTATGGTTTGGCCTGCGTGTTGCCCAAAATAGTGGTTTCTTATGCGGTAGGCTTGGGCATTGAGTTTATCGTTGCCCAATGGAAGAAGGAAGAGATTCAGGAGGGTTTCTTGGTTTCCGGTCTCCTTATTCCGATGATTGTTCCTGCCAGCTGTCCTTTGTGGATGTTGGCTGTGGCTACTGCATTTGCAGTCATATTTGCGAAAGAGGTGTTTGGTGGTACGGGAATGAACATTTTCAATGTGGCGTTGATTACCCGTGCATTTCTATTCTTCGCATATCCTTCGGCTATGTCCGGCGATAGCGTCTGGATTGGAACGGAAGAAATTTTCGGCCTAGGTGGAGCAACAAATGTAGTTGACTCATTTACTGGTGCTACAGTGCTGGGTCAAGTTGGAGTGGCGCAAGGTGTCGCAACTCCCGTCTTGACTAATGCGGTCGGAGGTCAACTGTCTGTTATGGATATGTTCATCGGACTTATCCCTGGTTCTATAGGAGAGACGAGTAAAATAGCAATCCTTATTGGTGCGGTTATTCTGCTTTTCACTGGCATAGCCAGTTGGAAGACGATGTTCTCTGTCTTTGTAGGAGGTGCGTTGACGGCATTCCTGTTCAACCAGATTGGTACAACTCCAATAATGAACTTGCCATGGTATGAACATCTTCTATTGGGCGGGTTCTGCTTTGGTGCTGTGTTTATGGCTACGGATCCCGTCACTTCTTCCCGTACAGAGTGCGGTAAGTATGTGTTCGGATTTTTGGTCGGAATGTTTGCCATCGTCATTAGGGTTTTGAACCCAGGTTATCCGGAGGGTATGATGCTTGCTATCTTACTGATGAATCTATTTGCTCCGCTTGTAGATTATTTTGTGGTTCAGGCTAACATAAACCGCCGTTTGAAACGAGTAAAGAAATAATAACAATTAATATCGAAAAGTCATGAATACAAATAGTAATAGTTATACTATAATATATGCTTCGGTGATAGTTGTTATCGTTGCATTTATGCTCGCTTTTGTCTCTTCTTCATTGAAGGATAGGCAGGATAAGAATGTTGAGTTTGATAAAATGAAGCAGATTCTCAGCGCAATGAACATTACAGAGGTGCAGGATGCTGAAGCTGAATATAAAAAATATGTGAAGGCGGATGAAATTTTGAATGCCAAAGGTGAGGTTGTTTCAGAAACGGGTGGCTTCAAAATCGCATCTAAGGATATCATGGATGACAATCTTCCTCTATATGTATGTGAGGTGAACGGATCCCGTAAGTTTGTGTTCCCAGTTTATGGAGCCGGACTTTGGGGCCCTATCTGGGGCTATGTCTGTTTGAACGAAGATAAGAATACCGTTTATGGAGTTTATTTCTCCCATGCTAGCGAGACTCCGGGCTTGGGTGCCGAAATCGCCACGGATAAATTCCAAAATCAGTTCAAGGATAAGAAAGTTTTGGAGAATGGTGCTGTTGAACTAGGTGTGATGAAAAACGGAAAGGTAGAGAAGATGGAGTTTCAAGTGGACGGAATCTCGGGCGGTACGATTACCTCTAAGGGTGTTGATGCCATGTTGAAAGGATGCCTTTCTCGTTATAACGAGTTTTTAAATCAAAAATAAAGGAGGATCTGAATATGAGTCTATTTTCAAAGAATAACCAAGAGACGTTTTTCAATCCGTTGAGCAGTAGTAATCCTGTCACGGTACAAGTTCTTGGTATCTGTTCGGCCTTGGCTGTTACTGCACAGCTGAAGCCAGCCATCGTGATGGGGCTTTCTGTTACCGTCATCATGTCTATGTCCAATGTCATCATCTCTCTCTTGCGCAAAACCATTCCTAATCGTATCCGCATCATTGTCCAGTTGGTGGTGTGTGCCGCATTGGTTACGATAGTGAGCGAGGTGTTGAAGGCTTTTGCCTATGACATAAGCGTGCAGTTGTCCGTATATGTGGGGTTGATTATCACAAACTGCATTCTGATGGGACGTTTGGAGGCATTCGCAATGCAGAACGGACCTTGGGAATCGTTCCTTGATGGAGTGGGCAACGGTTTGGGTTATGCTATCATTCTCGTCATAGTTGCATTTTTCCGTGAATTGTTGGGTGCCGGATGCCTTCTTGGCTTCTCTGTGATTCCGCAGTGCGTGTATGATTGTGGATATTTAAATAATGGTCTGATGTTGATGCCTCCGATGGCGTTGATACTGGTTGCATGTATCATTTGGGTTCATCGTTCCCTCAACAAAGATTTGCAGGAAAAATAATAACATACCAATAAATAGAAGAGAATATGGAACATTTTTTTAGTTTGTTAGTCCGCTCCATTTTTGTGGACAATATGATTTTCGCTTTCTTTCTTGGTATGTGCTCTTATTTAGCAGTATCCAAGAATGTAAAGACCGCATTTGGGTTAGGTGTTGCGGTGACGTTTGTTTTGCTGATCACATTGCCGGTAAACTATTTTTTGCAGACCAAGGTGCTTGGGCCTGATTGTTTGGTTGAGGGCGTGGATTTGAGCTTTTTGGGCTTCATCCTTTTCATCGCAGTCATTGCGGGTATCGTGCAATTGGTGGAGATGTTGGTGGAACGGTTTTCTCCAAGTTTGTACGCATCTCTCGGTATATTCTTGCCGTTGATTGCGGTAAACTGTGCCATTATGGGAGCCTCTCTGTTCATGCAGCAGCGTATCACGATGAATCCGACAGATACGCAGGCCATCGCTAATTTGGGCGATGCCTTTGCTTACGCTTTAGGTTCGGGTATCGGCTGGCTTCTGGCTATAGTTGGACTGGCTGCCATACGTGAAAAATTGTCATACTCTAACGTGCCTGTTGCATTAAGAGGTTTGGGTATCACATTCATCACGGTTGGTCTTATGGCCATGGCGTTTATGTGTTTTTCTGGTTTGAAAATTTAAAAGGAAAGGATAAACAATGGATATGAATTTAATATTGGCGAGCATTGGGGTGTTCCTTGTGATAATCCTTCTCCTCGTGATTATTTTGCTGGTGGCAAAAAAATATTTGGTACCATCCGGTGATGTGAAAATCACATTGAACGGAGAAAAACAATTGGAGGTTGAGTCTGGCTCTTCTCTGTTGAGCACGCTTTCCGTCAACGGCGTCTTCTTGCCATCCGCTTGTGGAGGTAAGGGATCTTGCGGGCAGTGTAAATGTCAGATAGTAGAGGGTGGTGGAGAAATCCTTCCTTCAGAGAAGGGACATTTCTCTCGTAAACAACAGATGGACCATTGGCGTTTGGGCTGTCAAGCTAAAGTCAAGGGCGATATGTCTGTGAAAGTTCCGGAATCGGTTCTTGGTGTGAAAGAGTGGGAGTGTGAAGTTGTCGAAAACCGTAATGTGGCCTCTTTCATAAAAGTATTTAAGGTGAAGCTTCCGGCTGGAGAACACATGAATTTTATTCCGGGTTCTTATGCTCAGATTAAGATTCCGGCTTATGATATTGATTATAATAGGGATATGGACAAGGGCTTGATCGGTGATCTTTATCTGCCGTCATGGGAGAGGTTCGGCTTGTTTACGTTGAAATGTAAGAATGAAGAGCCTACTATCCGTGCCTATTCAATGGCCAACTATCCGGACGAGGGTGACATCATTACACTGACGGTGCGTATCGCAACGCCTCCGTTCTTGCCAAAGCCACAGGTCGGATTCCAACCCGTTCCTCCGGGAATCTCTTCGACGTATATCTTTAGTCTGAAACCGGGTGATAAGGTGACCATGTCGGGACCTTATGGCGATTTCCATCCTGTCTTCGATTCTAAGCGTGAGATGCTTTGGATTGGTGGTGGTGCTGGTATGGCTCCTCTTCGTGCTCAGATTATGCATATGTTGAAGACTTTGAATACGAGAGACCGCGAGATGCACTATTTCTACGGAGCTCGTGCTATCGACGAAGTGTTCTTCTTGGATGACTTCTTGAGTTTGGAGAAAGAATTCCCTAACTTCCATTTCCATTTGGCTCTTGATCGTCCGGATCCTAAGGCTGACGGTTTGGGAATTAAATATACGGCTGGTTTTATCGCACCTGTACTTGGCGATACTTATCTAAAGCAGCATGATGCTCCGGAGGATATTGAATATTACTTGTGCGGACCTCCGATGATGGCTAAAACGGCTATTGATTTGCTTCATAGCCTAGGGGTTGAAGACGATATGATTCGTTTCGACAATTTCGGTTGATCTTAGATGTGACTTCATACGGAGAGGGAATCTTTTGAATTTCAAAAGATTCCCTCTTTTCTGTTTGTGTGACGTTTTGTGCCTGTTGGTGAGTTTTTCTTGCTGAATATATGTAATTTTGTCATGTGAGATTGTAAAAAATATTAATTGTTATTTTGGGTCTATGTTGATTTGAGTGGGTAGAGGAAGGACTCGCCTCCATTGATATAGTACACCATATTCATAAAGTTGTCAATGTCGGCAAATCCTCTGACTCTCTGTTTTACCAATTGTATCTAGAATTTAAGTCACTCAAGAATCCCGTTGTTCACCCACCCCCAAGTACGTGAAATTGGTGATTATACCGAACTAGTGTGCTTTCTGTTCTCCGTGTCATAGGCCTTGCGCTTTTGACCAATATCGTTGACAAACCCTCTACATCTTTGGAGATCGATTTGGAAATGAAGGTTTTTATTACCGTCTGATTTTTTCCGTCAAACATGACTTGGAAGCAGTCTCAACCCCAAGGCAGATATTCCTCACTTCTCTTAATGTTCCAAAGTCAACTGTTTTCATTAAGTTACCCACACGATTCAACACAGACCCTAATAACTTCCGCAACTTTTTGACGGAAAAAACCCTTTGCATTTAAATCTTGGTAAGCAGAAATCTGCGGAAGTCATTTTTTTACTGTTACTTAGGCATATTCCTTTATTCGGACCGGCTGCTAAGTAATCGTAAAAAATAACTTGTCATAAACAGAATGCCAAAAAACATCACAATCTCTGTAGAATAAATGCGCCATAGGAATTACCTCTTTCTATGAAAAATACGTGCGAACAAATGCATTCCCGTTTTTTTTTACAAATAGATTTTCCTGCGGGATGTTTTTATTGACGATATAAGAGAAGAGCCGCCTTCCATTGCGAAGGCGGCTCTTCATTGTTTTTGTGTCTGTCAAGTGTGTTATCCTAAGAATGAAATGAGGATACCTGCGGCAACTGCAGATCCGATTACTCCGGATACATTAGATGACATACAATAGTTTAATACGTGGTTTCTTGAATCGTATTTCAATGCAATCTCGTTTGCGACGCGTGATGCCATAGGGACGGCGCTCAAACCTGTAGCTCCAATAAGTGGATTGATCTTCTTTTTGGAGAATAGGTTGAATGTCTTCACCAGCAAGATGCCACCGAAGATGGACAATCCGAATGCGAAGAATCCGCCAACGACAATACCTATCGTTTGGAGATTCAAGAATGCGTCAACTGTCATGGTTGCGCCAACAGAAAGTCCAAGGAATATTGTGGCCGTGTTCATGATGCTGTTGGATGCGGCATCGAACAAGCGGGAAGTGTTGGATCCGATTTCTTTGATCAGATTACCGAACATCAACATACCAACCAAAGGAACGGCAGTAGGCACGATGATTGCTACCAAAGTGGTGGTGACAATCGGGAAGAGAATCTTCAATACGCGCATGTTTTTGAATTCGTTGGAACTAGGATAAAGTTTATCCTGCTCTTTCATGTTTATCTTCAATTCCTTCTCGGAGCATGTCATTCTTACAACCAAAGGTATGATTACGGGAACCAATGCCATATAAGAGTAAGCTGCGATGGCGATAGGGCCGAGTAGGTGTGGAGCCAACTTGATGGTGGTGAAGATGGCTGTAGGTCCGTCGGCACCTCCGATGATGGCCAATGAAGCCGACTCTGGCAGTGTGAAGAAGTTGCATGCAATCAATAATACGGCAAAGATACCGAATTGGGCACCTGCTCCGAAGATCGAAAGCTTCAAGTTTCTCAACATAGGACCGAAATCAGTTAAAGCGCCAACTCCCATGAAGATGATAGGAGGAAGAAATCCTGTCTTAATCAACATGTAGTAGATGAAGTTCATCAATCCTAACTCATGCGCGATTTGAGGCAGTGACATCTCCCAAATGTTTTTTACCGTTCCGTCAGAAAGGGTTACGAATCCTTCTTCCGTAGCCTGTACAACACCCATGTCTCCACCTGGAAAGTTGGCTATCAAGACACCGAATGCGATCGGAACCAACAATAACGGCTCATATTGTTTCTTTATACCTAAGTATAAAAGCACAAAGGCGAGCACGTACATAATCAAAAATCCTGGGCGGTCAACGATGTTGCTGATCGCCGTCATCTGATATATTTTCTCTAAAATTTCTTCCATTATGCCTTAATTTTCATCAGTACGTCATCTTCCGAAACCGAAGATCCGCTTGTTAAACATATTTCAGTGACAACGCCGTCCCACTCGGATGCGATAGCGTTAAAGGTCTTCATTGCTTCTACGTAGCATATGACTTGGCCTTTCTTGACCATGTCGCCTACTTTTACGGCTGCGTCGCCAGAATTCTTCACCAAATAGAACTTGCCTTCCAATGGTGATGTCAATTCTTGTCCTTCGCCGGTACCTGCCGCCGGTGCCGCAGCAGATTGTGCTGCAGGTTGAGCTCCGGCTCCGTCGTTGGCGCCGATGGTCACTTTGTATTTCTCCCCGTTTACATCTACCGTTACCGTCTGAGGGAATGACATCTCTCCGCCTTTGGCATTCTTCTTCGCTTTTTTCTCTGCAAGATCTGCCTCAAAGTCGGCTTTCGCTTTCCCTGATTTGTATGCGCGGTACTGTTGTGGATGCATGGCTAGTTCGAACAACTCTTCGTCGTCTTGACCAAAGTCCCAACCCTCTTTCTTCATCTCTTCTCTGAAAGAGTCCAAAGCGTCCGGATAGTTGCTTTGTGGATCTTCGGTGTGGAATTGGCGACCCTGTTCTTTCGCTTTCTCAACCAGTTCGGGAGCTAGTTTTCCGGGCAGATTTCCCGATTTCCCTAGCATCATGTCCCAAATGTCGTCGGCAATCATAGACCAGCGGGCTTTGCCCTTCTCCATCTGCATGACGTTCATTAACGCCATGTTTTTCACGTATTGTGAGAATGGTGTTACTAGGCAAGGGTAGCCCATCATCGGCCAAACATATTTTACTTCGTCAAACAGTTTGATGAGAAGTTCGTCTTGCGTCATTTTTGGTTTGCCGTTCTTCTCTTTCCATTTGTTGATGGATTCGAGATTGGTTTCCAAATCTGTCATCAAAGATCCCATCATACCACCCGGAAGTCCTGGCCCGATAAGTAATGAGTTCATCATACGGTTGCGGGCAGGAATGTAATAGCCTAAGAAATCGTCCATCATCTCTTGTATGAGGGTGCGGGCTTCCATGTAAGCCTCCATGTTGATCTCCTTGACTTTGAATCCTGCATCCTTCAGCATGGCCTGTACGGCGATGATGTCAGCATGGCCGGTACCCCAAGATAGAGGTTCCATACCTACGTCTACATAGTCGCAGCCTGCCTTGCAGACCTCAAGGATAGATGCCATGTTGAAACCGGGACCTGCGTGGCTGTGGTATTGTATGGTGATGTCTTTGATCGCTTTGATGTTGGCGGTTAGTTTGCCCAAGAAAGCGGGACGGCCAATTCCGGCCATGTCTTTCAGGCAGATTTCGTCACAACCTGCGTCTATCAGTTCTTTTGCTATGTTGGTGTAATATTCCACCGTATGTATGGGTGATGATGTGATGCAAAGGCTACATTGAGAAATCATGCCACCTTCGTGGGCATATCCGATAGAAGGGATGATGTTGCGGGTGTCATTCAGTCCGCAGAAAGTACGGGTAATGTCCGTGCCTTGTTTTTTCTTTACTTTGTAAAATAATTTACGTACGTCAGCTGGTACTGGGCTCATTCTGAGCCCGTTCAGTGCGCGGTCCAATAGTTGGGTTTGGATGCCGGCATCATGGAATGGTTTTGTCCATTGGCGAACGGCTTTGTTCGGATTTTCGCCGAATAGAAGATTCACTTGTTCGAATCCACCTCCGTTTGTTTCTACTCGGTCAAAACATCCCATCTTGACGATTGAGGGAGCTACCTTTACTAGCTGGTCTACGCGAGGAACGTATTTTCCTGCGGCCTGCCACATGTCTCTGAATACTAAGCTGAATTTTACCTCTTTGCTCATTTTGTATTTTTCTGATTTTTTTTATTATAATTTTTCTATTTTCTCTACTTTCCCTTTGCCTCCGGTAATTGTGTTTACGGCAGACATGATGGCGTTTGCGACGCTTGGGTTGATTACTGATGTGTTGTTGCGTTTAGCCTCAGGTTGCTCTTCTTCAGGAGCGTACTTGTTGACCATAAAAATCAGCAATTTCCCGGTCAGGATGACAAGCACTAGTACGGAAAATACAGTGCTCATTCCAACTGCCATTAGGACGATTGCATCTCCAAATTGATTCATTGTTATATCACTTCCCGGCAATAAATATGCGACAACGCGGACGATTGCATCTCCAAATTGATTCATTGTTATATGTGTTTATGAATATTATTTTTAATGTCATTTCAATTTTCAAAGATAGTAAGGTTAATTTATTATTCCATGAAAAAAAGGCGGTTTTTATTATGAATAGTTCTTCAATGATGTTCTTTTTGTTGAATTTTCATAAAAAAGAATCTAAAAAATGATGAATGGAAAGTTGAAACGACCTCTTTGTTTTCGAATTGAAACCGAAGGTTTTTCCTACGGTTAGTCTCTTTTCGGTTGAAATATGGAATCGTCTTATATCAGAAATGTCAAGAGTATGATGTTGGAAGCCGTGATGATGGAGAAGCCGATGAGCAGAGGCTTGGCTATTTTCTTTTTGGAGAATGCGATGCCGTATCCCATCTTCACAATGTTGTTGCTTATTATGGCTTGAAACATGGCGATGATGATTGTCGTACTGGTGACAGCGTATTTGGCCTGTAACAGGTTGATTATAAATGGAGCTGGGTCTGAAATTCCGACGATAAGGGAGAGAGTCCGCAATCCGTCGCTTCCGAAATATAAGATGGTGTAGTGTGTGACAAATGTAAATAGGATGAAGAGTGCGGCAAATATAAGAGCGACCTTGAATTCCAACGGGTTTTTATCCTCCTCCTCTTGTATGTGCTCGGTAGGCGTCTTGTAGTTTTTGTAATAGTAGAACATGCCAAACGCCACACTTGCGGTGATGAAAAACATGAGGAGGAACAGATGCCAATAACTGTGCAGAAGCTCTGTGTTGAATATTCCCAGTAGAATCAGAAATTTGACGTACATCATTGCTATTGCGCAGAATATGGCCGTGATGTATTGGTAGAGGCTTTCGTTCGCCTCTTGTGATTTCTTGGCTAGGATGACGCACGTTGCGGTGCTGCTATATATGCCACCAAGTATACCCGTGACTATGATTCCGGAGTTGTTGAACACATATTTTTTCAGCAGGTAGCTGATGTACGAAAATCCGGAGATGATGACGGTGGATAGCCAGATGTTATAGGGCGTTATGTTGATGTCTTTGACTATCTCTTCCTGAGGAAGGATGGGTAGGATGACGCCACAGATGGCCATGAATTTGGCGAAGTTGATGAATTCCAGGTCGTTTATTTTTTCGGTGAAGTTGATGAACCTTTCCTTCATCTCTGTGAGTACAAGTATGGTCACGACCACCAAGATGGGAATCCATAGTTTCTGCGTATAGACCAACGGTCCGAGACAATAGGTGATGAGCGAAGTCATGATGGCGGTAATGCCTGTTCCGTTGTATCTTAACATCTTATGTATGTAGTTTATTCCCAGCAGAACCAAAATGGCTAGTCCGCCACAAAGGAAAGTTGACAGGTTGTCGGGGTCCAGGATATAAAGGATGTATCCCAATATTCCGATGAGCGTAAAGGTGCGGTCCGTGCCAAAGTCGGGCGTTTCCTCCTTCTTCATGTACCTTTTCCGTTGCGATAGTCCTATCAGAAGGGAAAACAATGCGACTAGCACGAAGTTTGTCAAGTCTTTGGGAAATATGTCGAGGTAATTCATGTCCGAAGTTTTTTTTTGTAGTATGATGACAATTTGAATTCCAGAAGGAACAAATCATTCTTGTCTGCAATCTGTTTGGTAAAGATAAACTATTTATGTTAAAAAAAGAGGGCTGTTGATGAAAAATATCCGGGTCTTTTCTTGATTACTTGTCCATTGTTGGACTAAATTCATTTGTTCTAATTTGTCTAAGCGTTTTTTTTGCATTAATTTTGTGCTTCGTTTTTGGCTTTTTTTATAAAGGGCTGAAATAAAGAGGATTTCTTATTCCGGATAAAATAGTTATAATTCATAGATATGAGCGATCAAAGATACAATTTACGAGGCGTGTCCGCAAGCAAGGAGGATGTGCACAATGCGATTAAGAACATAGATAAGGGTATATTCCCGAAAGCATTCTGTAAGGTTATCCCTGATATATTGGGAGGTGACCCGGACTATTGTAACATCATGCATGCTGATGGTGCCGGTACTAAATCGTCTCTGGCTTATATCTATTGGAAAGAGACGGGCGACCTTTCCGTATGGAAGGGTATCGCGCAGGATGCTTTGATTATGAATATCGACGACTTGCTCTGTGTTGGTGCTACGGATAACATCTTGGTATCTTCTACGATCGGAAGAAATAAACTGTTGGTTCCCGGTGAGGTTATCTCCGCAATCATCAACGGAACGGACGAACTACTCGCCGAACTCCGCGAGATGGGAGTGGGCGTTTACGCTACTGGTGGTGAGACTGCCGACGTGGGCGATTTGGTGCGAACCATCATTGTAGATAGTACGGTTACCTGTAGAATGAAGCGTGCTGATATTGTCAACAATGCCAATATCCGTCCGGGCGACGTGATTGTGGGTCTGTCCTCTTACGGAAAGGCTCGTTATGAGAAGGAGTATAACGGCGGAATGGGAAGCAATGGATTGACTTCTGCCCGCCATGACGTTTTCGCCAAATATCTGGCTGAAAAATATCCGGAGAGCTATGATGCCGCAGTTCCGTCGGAGTTGATCTACTCTGGTCAGCTTGGCCTATTGGATGATGTGGAGGACTCTCCGCTCAAGGCTGGTAAAATGGTGCTTTCTCCAACCCGTACCTATGCCCCTGTCATCAAGAAGGTCCTTGACGAGATGCGTCCGGAAATACATGGTATGATCCACTGCTCGGGTGGTGCACAGACCAAAGTGCTTCATTTTGTAGAGAATGTGAAGATTACGAAAAACAATATGTTCCCTGTCCCTCCATTGTTTAAGACCATACAAAAACAGTCTGGAACAGATTGGAAGGAGATGTATAAGGTGTTTAATATGGGTCATCGTATGGAGATATATGTTTCTCCTGAACAGGCGGAAGAGGTGATCGGCATCTCGAGGTCGTTTGGCATTGATGGCCGCGTTGTTGGTTTCGTGGAGGCTTCGGATAAGACAGAACTTCTTATCGAGAGCGAATACGGAAAGTTCCAATATTGATTTCTAAAGGTTATAAAATAGTAACTCGTTAATATATAATATGTCAGAAACTACATTGTTGGAGAAGTTGGACGGATTGGAGAACAAGTTCCAGGAGATTTCCACTCTCATTACGGACCCGGCTGTGATTGCCGATATGAAGCGTTTCGTAAAGCTAAACAAGGAATATAGCGATTTGGAGCGCATCATGAAAGCCCGCAAGGAGTATAAGACCATACTTGCCCACATATCGGAGGCGAAGGAGATCTTGGAGGTGGAGACCGACCAGGAGATGAGGGAGATGGCGAAGTCCGAAATGGACGAGCTGGAACCTAAGGTGCCTGAGATGGAGGAGGAGATCAAGCTGCTCCTTATTCCTGCCGATCCTGAAGATGGAAAGAATGCGATAATGGAGATTCGTGGTGGTACGGGCGGTGATGAGGCGGCTATCTTTGCCGGCGACCTTTTCCGCATGTATTCGAAGTATTGCGAGTCAAAAGGCTGGCGGATTGAAATAACGAGTTTTAGTGAGGGAACTTCGGGCGGTTATAAGGAGATTATATTCACCGTTTCCGGAGATAACGTATATGGCACGCTCAAGTACGAATCGGGTGTGCATCGCGTGCAGCGTGTGCCGGCTACGGAGACGCAGGGACGTGTGCATACCTCGGCTTCTACGGTGGCCGTCCTGCCGGAGGCTGATGAGTTTGACATTGATTTGAAGGAGTCGGACATCCGAACGGATATTTTCTGCGCTTCCGGTCATGGAGGCCAGTCTGTCAACACCACCTATTCGGCTATCCGTCTGGTCCATATACCGACAGGTATCACGGTGCAATGCCAAGATGAGAAGTCGCAGCTCAAAAACAAGGCGAAGGCCATGATTGAATTGCGTACCCGTATCTATAATATGGAGTACCAGAAATATCTGGATGGAATAGCATCGAAACGAAAGACAATGGTCTCTACCGGCGACCGCTCGGCGAAAATCCGTACCTATAACTATCCGCAGGGTAGGGTGACGGATCACCGCATCAACCTGACTCTGTATAATCTGCAGGCTATTGTCGGTGGCGAACTTCAGGAAATAATAGACAAACTTATCATAGCCGAGAATGCTGAACGGCTTAAAGAGAGTGAACTATAGAGTTGAACCTTTTTCAGCAGAATTTGAAGAGAAGAAGCGTAGATGATTTGTAATAATATATTGGAAGCGATAGGCCATACGCCTATGGTGAGGATAAACAGATTGTGTCCTAACAAGAACGTGAATATCTTTGCCAAGGTGGAGGGCTTCAATCCGACAGGTAGCATAAAGGACCGGATTGCCGTCCAAATGGTGGAACAGGCGGAACGGGAAGGTAAGCTTGTGCCCGGGAAGGTGATTATAGAACCTACTTCCGGAAATACGGGCATTGGGTTGGCTATTGCCGGCATCGTGAAGGGCTATAAGGTGGAGATTGTGATGAGCTCTGCCGTCTCCATTGAACGAAGAAAGATTATCCGTTCCTATGGTGGAAAGGTTATCCTTACGCCGGCCAATGAGGGTACGGACGGTGCCATCCGAATGGCGCATAAACTGGTGAACGAGAATCCTGAGAAATACTTCATGCCGGACCAATTCTCCAATGCGGCCAATTATCAGGCGCATTATGAAACGACGGCTACGGAGATATGGGAGCAGACGGAAGGTAATATAGATTATCTTGTTTGTGCCTTAGGAACTTCGGGTACCATCATGGGAATCTCCAAGTTTCTGAAGCAGCACAAGCCCGACATTAAGGTGGTCTGCGCTCATCCTATCAAAGGCCATTATATTCAAGGCTTGAAGAACATGGAGGAGGCAATAGTCCCTGCCATTTATGATCCGTCACGCATCGATAAGCAGATTATGGTGGAGAGTGAGGAGGCCATTGCTATGGCCCGTGAGATAATAGCCCAAGAGGGAATATTTGCGGGGATGAGTAGCGGTGCGGCTATGCTGGCTGCCGTTAAGACGGCTCAGCAGATTGACCATGGAAATATTGTGGTTGTCTTCCCGGATAGGGCGGAGAAGTATCTAAGTACAAAGATGTTCGATAATTTTGGGGATTAAAATCCATTTCATAATTTAAACGGAAAGGCATACAAAAGAACTCTTCTTTTGTATGCCTTTTCTGTTTTCTGCAGACTTTGTTCCATAAATTGTAATGATAAATGAATATTGCCAAATATAGGATGTGTAGCATTTCCCCTTGATTTTTCGTACAGCTCCTTTGTATAATTTAATTTTGGGCACACACCTCCATCCGCACCCACATAGGCATGCTTGAAATCATACGACTGCAATCTTTTTAGTGGTTCTGCGCCATAGCCCCGATTTTCATTGGTAGCGTAAACTCCATATTTGGCAGAGGCATTCGCCCATGTCGGACGTTAGTTGTAATTTTGAAAAAGATGTTGGCAGACAAGCGAAAGAAAGAAATGGTCAGAAAAGTAAGGAAAGAAGACGCTGCAACCATCACAGCCATATACAACGAATGTCTACAAGAAACAGAATCTGTGTCTAATCAACGAGATAATGATTTCAGAAGAGGGAAGAAAATAGTACATTTGCAACATGGATACTATATTGACATGGCGTATCGCATCAATGGAGGCGAAGGCTTTCGTTACCCACTCGATACAAGATAATGCCGGAAAACTTTCGGTGCGGATGACTGCGCCGACCATATGGAACTTTGCAAAAAACAATTGTGATGAAAAAGAATAGTCCATATACAGCTGCGTTGACAGGCGGAGGTTTCCTTTTGGAGGAGACATTTATTCTATTGCCTTTGCTGCAATCAGAAGACAGCGATAGTCTTCTGAAGGATGAAGCAACAAACAACAGACTGCTTCATATAAATTCGGAGACATCCCGTAAAAGAATCATTGCGGAGATTGTCAGAAGGTACAAGACCATGTCTACTCCTTTTTGGTCGGATTATAAGGAAATGGACGAAAATGACCGTAGGGCGGCCAATCTTTTGGTCATACTCAAGACCTATAAAATTCTTTTCGACTTCCATATAAGTGTAACGATGAAAAGATGGCACTCAATATCCAAATCAGTCTCATTGGATGATATCATGATGGAGTTTAACGAGATTTCCGCTCGTGACGAATTTGTGGACTCATGGACAGAAGCAACCAAGAAAAAGGTGGCAAGTGCATATCTTTCCATCCTGAGAAAAGCGAATATGATGGACAACCGGAACAACTTATTATCTTTAAGTTGCAATAATTACGATTACTACATGGTTCATGGCGAATCTTGGTTTCTGGAAGCTTGCCTTTTGCAGCCTTATCAGATTGAATCGATTAAAAAGAGACTGATATGACAATAAAGGAATTAGATGATAAGCTTAACAGTCCCGGCTTTCAAGACACTGAAAACGGAGATTTGTTCTACAATTTCTTTATCTACCAATATCCGGCAGAAAAAGAATATGACATACGTCGCCAAATTGCGGAGTTCAAGGCCAACTTGATACGCCCTACCAATTATGTGGATGTATTAACGCTGAACCTGTTCGACGAGTTTTGCCATTTTCTTGACCAAAAGAAATTTCTGAAGTATCCGAGCATGCTCAAATATCAGCTTGAAAAGGAAAAGTCAGACCCTTCGAAAGCTCACAACACGCAAGATACTCTTGTAAGGAATGCCCATAGTCCTGAATTTGTCCAATACATACATCAACGCATAACCGACCACATAAGCATTAAGGATGATTACAAGCGTCCATATGTATTCTTACATGGCATTGGCAGTATGTATCCGTATCTTCGTGTGAATGAGTTTTTGGCACTCTATGAAGATTATAATGATACCGGCAAATATAAAATAATAGTTTTTTATCCGGGACATCGAGACCAAAACTCGTTCAAGTTATTCGACACTCTGCAAGACAACCACACGTATAGGGCGACTTTGCTCATCAACGATTAATCATTTGAAAGGAAATACACAATTCTATTATTATGAAACTTAAAGATTTATATAACAATCCCATAAAACGTGCTGTAAATCCTGCTGTTAGCGCCACCAAGTTTGACGCCGAGACACAGAAGACGGAAATTGAGGAATATGTATTCACAGACGAGATCATCAATGGCTTATTTCGTATTCTTGATGCGATCAAGAATAATCGTCCCTTCGACCATGTTGGAATATGGATTGACGGATACTACGGCTCGGGTAAGTCTCACTTCCTGAAATATCTGGATTATTGTATCACTCCTTCCACGCAGGAGAAAGCTTTGTCTCGTCTTCTTGATGCGGTGAAAGCGATAGACCCTCTTGACGACAAGCATGATCTTGGATTTGATTTTGAGCAATTGTTGAGTGTCGCAAACTGGTTGAAAGGTGCCACTATTGACAACTGTATCTTTAACCTTGAAACTTCATATGACAACTCCACCGATAAGAAGAAGGCTTTCTTGCACGTGTTCTGGAATGAGTTCAACGGCAAGCGTGGCTTCAATAAATTCAACATCACATTAGCTCAGAACCTCGAAAAGCCACTTTTTGAGAAAGGCGTTTTCGAACGCTTCAAAGAACGTATTGCCGAAGAAGGCGGCAATTGGGAGGATCCGGGCGAAGCGGCAGACTTGATTGACAATGAACTTGGTATGGTGCTTGATATAGCACAAGAGCTGGCTCCTACCCTTGACAAAGAGAGTATCCGTGAACGTATCATTAAGCGTGACACCACCATGAGCATTGACCGCTTCGGTTTGGAGCTGGCTTCTTTCATCAAGGATAAGGGGGAAGACTACCGCCTCATCCTTTTGGCCGACGAGGTCTCCCAATTCATCAACAAAGAGCGTGACCGATATCTGAACTTGCAAGAGATCATCACCAAACTCTCGGAGGCCTGCGGTAATAAAGTGTGGGTGGTTTGTACCGCCCAGCAAGATTTGAGTGAGATAATGGATGATTGCCATATCAATGAAGAGAAAGATAAAGAGGGTAAGATTAAAGGACGTTTTGAGGTTAAAGTATCACTAAAGGGAACTCAGCCAGAAGTAATCACCCAAAAACGTATCTTGGATAAAAAGGAAGATGTAATTGATACATTAGCTGACTTATACAAACAAAAGTCACCTTCTTTCAACCTGCAGTTCAAGCTGCCCAACTCTTATGCGTCATACGAGAATCAGGAAGCCTTCATCGCATACTATCCTTTTGTGCCTTACCAGTTCAAATTGATCATGCAAGTGTTCAACTCTTTTCTGAATCTTGGATATGTGGCCAAAGAAGTAAAGGGTAATGAGAGAAGCATCATCAAGGTAATCCACGCTACTGCCAAGAAAAATGCGGATGCGGAACTTGGCAAATTCATCTCTTTTGACGAACTCTATAACAACATGTTTGAGGAAGGTTTGCAGGCCAAAGGCCAGAAGGCCGTAGACAATGCCATACGCATGGCTGCCACCTACAAACGTAATCCTCAGTTGGCTAAACGTATAGCCAATGTGCTGTTCATGATATGCAACATCTCCACCAATGATAAATTGATATTTCCTGCCAACATCGACAATATCACAAGCCTTCTTATCAACGACACGGAAACTCCTCGTCTGAACATAAAGAACGAAGTGGAAAAGATTGTGGAATACTTGAGCGACAACAACATCATCCGTCCCGAACAAGGCAAGAATGGTGCGGTAGAGGCCTACAGCTTCTATTCAGAAGAGGAGATGAAGGTCGCCGCGCTTATTCAGAGCCAACCTGTAGACAACAACCGTCAGGCGGAAGAGCTGAAGGACATCTTCTTCAAATATATCACCGCCATCAAGAATAAGGAGCTGTATGCGACTCGCTCGTTTGCCGTAGGTGCAACCATCAAACAGCGTTCGTTCTTGAGCAACAATCCGGATATAGTGATAGATTTCACGATGGATTGCGACTATGACAGCCCTGAAATGCTCGCCCTCCACAACCAAAGCAACCGCTTGGTTTACTATGTCGGTCAGCAATTTCATGACAACAAACGTCTTTACAATGCCTTTTACTGGTACTGCCAGGTGAACAGTTATATGTCAACACCCGCAAACAGTGAGGAGAATGCCAATACACGAAAAGAATTCGAGAAGCGTGCAAGTGACATATATAATATGCAGATAGCTCCTGAATTCCACAAGATTCTTGACTCTTGCCCTATTATCTCCGGATTGAGCGTTATAGACGACGTGGAATTTGGAGCCAAGAAAGGTAACGACCGCTACAAGGTTGCCATCGACAAACACATGGGCAGCATCTACACCAAAGCTAATTTGGTGCAGCGTAGTGATATGGTCTATACTACTGATGCGCTGAAACAGGCTATCGTCCGTGGTGTCAATCCGGGCGACTATGACGGATTAAATACGGAGCTCACTCCGGCAGAGCATGAGGTGGAAATCTATCTGAACAAACAGTTCGCAGAGGTAAACGTGGCAGACATACTCTCTAAGTTCAGCAAAGCTCCTTATGGCTGGGACGACATCTGTACCATCTTCGTGGTCAATGAACTGGTGCGCCGTCATAAACGGGACTACTCTTATGCCAACAACCCGAATGTGGAGACGAACACAGTGGCTTCTCATATCGTAGCCGAAAAGAATAAGTTCACCATTCGCCAGGCTCAGGCTATCTCGCAGGAACTGGTGTCGCAGTTTGCCGACGCTTGGAAAGATATATTTGGAATAACGGCCACCTTTGCCACCACAGACAGCACGCAGATCCTTCGCCTTTGCCGGGATGATGAAGGCGAAAACAGTTTGTCCCATCGCCGTGATGCCTATAAGAAGATAGAAAATCAGTATGGTTCATGTCCTTTTATCAAACCTATTCGTGAAGCAATCGACTTGTTTGACGAATGGCTTGCCGTGCGTGATTCACAAAAGTTTTTCAATGCTGTAATTGAGAGACGTGACTACGCACGTCTGTTGATGGACACTTGTAAGGAAGTGATCGGGTTCCTTCATGACCAGATGGACAATTATAAAAACATTATTGACTTTGCCCGTAACAACCGGGAGAATTTCCATGCACTCGGTGCGGACTACAAGGAGCAGATTGAAGCCATCGAGAGTTTCGAACACATGGGATGGCCTATTAAGATACGTGAAACCATCAAGATGCGCAATAGCCTTTCCGCTGCTCTTGATGAGCAACGCAACGCTTTACGGGAACAGATAAAGAAAGCCTATAACGAGACATTCGACTTGCTGGAAAGCTCCGCCCAACAACAGGAGGTCGACAAGTCGGTTTTGAGCGACCGTGAAGCCACGATTCAGTTAAAGACCAAATCGAATTCGCTGTCGGTATTGCAAATAAACACCAACACGGATAATTTCTATGCCGAACAAGCTGCCCGTATTCAAAAAGTAGTGCGTGAGCGTGCTCCCAAGCCTGTTGTTGAACCGGATCATAATCATACAGGAGACAAGGGTTATCCGAAACAAGCAGCCGAACGGAAAGATACTACAATGGCCCTGAGGACAAGAACCGTCACTCCATTAAATAATGAAGATGATGTGGATGGCTATCTTGACACGCTGAAGAAGCAGCTGATGGATAAGATAAACGAAGGCTATTCGGTTACTATTATAAAATAAGAGGAAAATTGATGGAAAACCAGAATATTGAATATAAAGAATCCTGGCGTGATGAGTATCTGAAATGGATATGTGGCTTTGCTAATGCGCAAGGGGGAAAACTATACATCGGCATCAAGGACAATGGTGATATTTGTGGAGTGGAAAATGCCCATAAACTATCTGAGGATATTCCTAACAAGGTGCGTGATGTGTTCGGTATCATAGTGGATGTTAATCTGCATGAACATGAAGGAAAATCATATATAGAAATCTGTGTGGATGCCAGTAGTTATCCTGTCAGTTATAAAGGTGAATATCATATTCGTTCGGGCAGTACAAAACAACAGCTGCAAGGCATCGCTCTTACTCAGTTCCTTCTGAAAAAGACAGGATTGAAGTGGGATTCTATCCCTGTAGATAACATTACATTTGATGATCTTGATCCGTTGATTTTTAAAATTTTCCGTCGGGAGGCCCTTCGCAATAAGCGTATGACTGAAGAAGATTTAAATTGTACTGACAATGAATTACTGGAGCGTTTGAATCTCTATTCCAATGGCAAGTTAAAACGTGCTGCGGTGTTATTGTTCCATCCCAATCCTGAAAAGATGATCACAGGTTGTTTTACGAAAATAGCTATGTTTGAGAATGATGCCGATATCCTTTATGTGGATGAGGTGCATGGCTCACTTATCCATCAGGCAGACACGGTACTTGAATTGTTATATCTGAAGTATCTCAAGGCATACATCACTTATGAGAATGTAACCCGGGTAGAAACATATCCGTTTCCTAAACTGGCTGTGAGAGAAGCTCTGTTCAATGCTCTTATTCATTCTGATTGGTCGGCAAGTAATCCGATCCAGATATGTGTATACGAGGATAAACTATATATATCCAACAACTGTATTCTGGAAGATGGCTGGACCGCGGAAACATTGATGGCAAAACATCGTTCCATTCCTCATAATCCGGATATTGCAAAGACTTTTTATCGTGCAGGATATATCGAGGCGTGGGGCAGAGGTATTGAGAAGATATGTCGTATTTGTAAGGAATATGGCTCACCTATGCCTGTCTATGATGCAAGACCACATGATATAATGTTGCGGTTTGATGCTTTGGAGATTGCAACTGAAAAGGTCACTGAAAAGGTCACTGAAAAGGTCACTGAAAAGGTCACTGAAAATCAACAGAAAATACTTGATGAAATAAAGACGAATCCCTATGTCACACAAGAAGAATTGTCTGTTATTATTGGAATATCAAAACGTCATATTGTGAATAATATGAATAAGCTACAGGCTTTAAATATAATAAAACGTGTTGGTCCCGATAATGGTGGGCATTGGGAAAAATTGAAAAATAAGTAATAAATAAGATGAATACTAATCAGATAAAGAAATTCGCTTGCGAAGCTCGAAATATATTAAAACGAGGCATTGCTGCCAAGATTACAACTCTTGGCTTTGATGCCAAAGGCAATGTGGCGGAAAGCATGATGCCACAACTTATGCAGGGAGGTTCACTTTGGAAAGGTGAACTCCAGACAGAAGGATTCTATCGTCAATGGATGGCACTCTATCATCGTGTACAGCAAAAAGGTATTCAAGAAGTGTATGAGGAAGCAGCCTATACATGGTTCAATCGCTTGATGGCTATACGCATCATGCAAAAGAACGGACTGTGTGAGCCTGTATTGGTATATACCAACTCTGCCCGAACACCTCGCATTGTGGATGAGGCTCGAATGAACCGTATGCCTCAGATGCCTGAGGAAACTCGCACTCACCTTATGGAACTGCTTGATGACGACACAAAAGTCACTGAGCAGTTCGCTCTGCTTATATCGGCATGGTGCCATGCTAATCCTATCATGCAGGCTTGCTTCGGAACTCTTGCTGATTACACAGAGCTACTTCTACCTCAAAACATCCTTGCTGAGGGTGGTTTTGTGGATATGATTAACCATACTGAATTTATCACCGACGAAGATTTCCATAGCCCCGAACTCATTGGCTGGCTTTACCAGTTCTATATCTCTGAGCGTAAGGACGAAGTCTTTGCAAAGAAAGGCAAGTTTGAAGCGGATGAGATTCCTGCCGCCACACAGATATTCACACCCAACTGGATTGTGAAGTACATGGTGCAAAACACGGTGGGTCGCATCTTCCTAGACAATAATCCCGGTCCAAATCCTTTCAAAGATAAATGGCAATACTTGGTTGACCAAGAAAAACAAGCGGGTGAGAATATATATCGTTACAACGAGCTGACCGACCTAAAAGTGGCAGATTTAGCCTGTGGGTCGGGACATATTTTGAACGAATGTTTCGATATTCTTTACGACCTTTATATATACGAAGGCTATACTCGTAACGAGGCTATTGAGAATATCTTTGCTCATAACCTGACAGGCATTGACCTCGATAATCGTGCAAAGCAACTTGCCACATTTGCTTTGATGATTAAGGCTTGCCAAAAAGATAGCAGCTTTGTAGATGCTCACGTGTTGCCACACGTTCTCACTATGCCGAAACCTCTTGATGAAGAAGCCGATGACTCTGTAACTCGCATTATCCATGAACTCTTCCAAGGGGCAGAGACCAAGCAGATAACCGAAGAGATTGAATCGGCTTTCAAGCTGATGAAGGATGCCGACAGTCTTGGCTCTATCATGAAGTTTGATATATCTGAAAGCACTCTCTTTGCATTGGTACAGGCTGTAGATTATTGGAAGAAGCAAAGTTTTGTGCCGCAATTGGTACAGGATAGCATCCCTGCCATGGAGCTGATTCTTACGCTGACGCAGAAATACTCTGCACTTGTTATGAACCCTCCATATATGGGTGGTGGTAATATGAATAGTGAACTGAGCAAGTACGTGAAGGATAATTATGAGGAAGGTAAAGCGGACTTGTTCTCTGTTTTTATGCTTCTTGCTATTGATAAGCTCCAAGAGAATGGCAAGTATGGCATGATAAATATGCACTCATGGATGTTCCTCTCTTCGTTCGAGAAGCTGCGCAAGGCATTGCTAGATAATTACAGTATTGATAATATGTTGCATCTTGGACCACGCACATTCGATGAACTGAGTGGTGAAGTGGTGCAGAATACAGCCTTTGTGATTAGCAAACAAATGCCAAATCATTGTGCTTCATACTTCCGATTGGTGGTTGGGAAGAACTGCGCTGACAAAGTAACGTATGTTTACCTTACTCCGAGCAAGGCAACAAAATCTATTATCCAAACGTATCTCAAAAGAATTTTGAGAAGATTCCGGGATGCCTGATTGGGTATTGGGTAAGTGAAAAGTATTGATTGATGATTTTGATTTAAAGAATCGCGGTATTGCTCAAACCCTCAAAAGGTATATCAAACAGGAAAATAAGATTTCTGAGATAGTGGTCTGAAAAAGTATTAAGAAATAGGTTTGACGGAATTTCAATCTCATAAATCAACGGATGTGATAAAAAAAATGGTTTCCATATAATAAAGGAGGAACAATTTAGAAATGGTATGGTAATCAAGAATAGTATAAATTGGGAAAAATAATGGTTTTGAAATATAAAAAAAACTTTGGAATATAATAAATACGGAAATCATTTTTGAAGACCTGATCGAATCTTATATTTTAAAAAATATATTTCTTGGTCTACAATATATCTTCAAGTGGTAATTTTTCTTAATTTAGATATTATCCCAACTGGATTTATATTTAATAATGCCATCAATATATGCTATTGTGTTGATGGAATCCATTATATATTTATTCTTATTTATTAATTCAAAATTGCAAAAAATTATTTCCTTATTATAAATCCAACATTGCATTTCTAATGGATTAATTAAAAAAATTAAGATTTATTATTAGAATCAAACTCAAATAATGATTTGATATATTGTTCAACAAAATATTTCCATCTCCCGTGCAGATTGGGACGCCCACGAAACAAGTTGGGATTTCAAAACCAATGAACTAATTTCATTAAGGAATCAATCTCTCAAAGAAGGAGAATCTGAAAAAGTATTTGAAATATCAAGTTTAGTAAATGAATATAAAAAACGTTGGGAAGATAACTTCATGCAGCTCCATGCCAATGAAGAAGAACTTAACCGTCAATTCATCGAAATCTACGGCTTGCAAGATGAACTCACTCCCGATGTTCCATTAGAAGAAATTACCATTTTGCAACAAGGAGAAATCTCGATTGAGCGAGAGCAGACATCAAGCCCACTTGAATAAGAGTTAAGTTAGATTTAATGACTAAAAAGAGAACCATGATGAGCAATGATATTAATAAAAATGAATTGACGAAATCGTTTATAATCGAGATTCGAAGCATTATCGACAAGGCACGAGCTGGTGCGGTGCGAAGTGTCGATTCATATCGGGTGCAGATGTATTGGCATTTGGGACAACGAATCTTTGAAGAAGAACAGCAGGGCAAAGAGCGTGCTGACTATGGGACATATTTGCTGCGTAAGCTGGCGAAAGAAATAGAACCGGAATATGGAAGTGGCTTCTCATCACGTCAGTTGGCATTTTGTAGACAGTTTTATTTGGCTTATCCAATTGTGAACACACTGCGTTCACAATTGAATTGGAGTCAATATAGGATGCTAATCCAAATATCCGACACTGACAAACGAGAATATTACGAACTTGAGGCTGTCAATAATTTATGGAATGGCAGAGAACTTGAACGTCAGATTAACTCACAACTCTATGAACGTTTGTTATTGAGTAACGATAGGGATGCAGTTCTTGCCGTGGCTCGAGGCGAGCGCATACCTGAATCACCCACTGAAATAATAAAAGATCCTATGTATCTTGAATTTCTAGGTTTGGAACGCAAGGCTGCTTATTATGAAAAAGACCTTGAAAGTGCTATCATTACTCATATCGCCGACTTCTTACTTGAAATGGGCAAAGGATTCTCATTCGTGGCTCGACAGAAACGTATATTAGTAGAGGATGATGAATACTTTGCAGATCTTGTGTTCTATAATCGTTTGTTAAGATGCTTCACTGTCATTGAAATAAAAAACCATAAACTTACACATGGTGATTTAGGTCAGCTTCAACTCTATGTGAATTATTATGACCGCTGCGAAAAAATGGCTGACGAGAATCCTACGATAGGAATTTTACTGTGTACCGAAAAGAATGATACGGCAGTACGTATGGCGTTGCCGGAAGATAATAAGACAATATTGGCTAGTAAATACAAGCTCTATCTGCCTTCATCCGAACAACTCATTGCACAAATCAATGAAGTGAAGGAATTGGCAGGTAGCAAAGATGAATGATGAATAAAAAGATAAGGTAATGAATATAAGTAACAATAACGAAAAGATAAAATGGCATGATGATGTGATAATAAAACAGCTCATCAGCTATGCCGTAGGCGTGTGGATGGGACGTTATCGCCTTGATAAGCCGGGACTTCACATCGCACATCCACAGCCAACAGATGATGAACTGGCGCCATATACATTCGGTAACGAAACAATACATATAGATGATGATGCCATCATCCCTATTCTGCCCGCAGGTTGTCCTTTCGATGATAATCTGTGCCGTAGGATAGCAGACTTCGTGCGCATCTCCTTTGGAGAGGATTCCCTAACCGGAAACTTGAACTATATGGAGAAATGCCTTGGCATGACTATAGAGCAATATGTGATGAAAGACTTCTGGAAAGACCATAAACGGATGTACCAGAACCGCCCCATTTACTGGCTTTTCAGCAGCAAAAAAGGTGCATTCAATTGCATCACCTATATGCACCGCATGACTCCCTATACGGCAGAGCAGGTACGCAGCAAATATCTGCTCCCTTATATAGAGCAGTTGCAGGCGCGGCTGAACGACCTGGAGAGTCGCGCATCGTCACTCAGCACGGCAGAGACACGTCAGCTCACAGCGCTCCAAAAGACCATAGAGGAGTGCCGGGAGTATCACGAACGCCTGCAAGTGGTAGCCGAAGACACCAACATCACCGGCTTCGACCTCGATGATGGGGTAGTGGTCAACTATGCCAAATATGGCGACGTGCTGGCAAAATTGAAATAAATAAAAAGGGTATGAAATTATTCGAAGCAATAGAATACGCTATAAATAAAGAAGGTATGGAGATAATCTGCGAACAAAGATTCACAAATTACCTTGCAGACCTACAGGCATATGAAATACCTGCAGTTAAGCGTGTAGGCTAATAAAATGAACGTTGCTTTCTCTATGGCGAAGTCCAAATGATTATTGTAGGAAAATTAAACTAAATGGTACAAGACAGAATATATATATACTTTGAGCGCAATCCACAGCTGCATGTGCTTTTTGTGTTCGACCCAATGAATATGATAGCCACCGAGTTGGAAGACGCGCAGTGGCATGATGGATATGTCTATCATGTGTTTGATGGCGCATGGTTCAACACCAAATATGCCATAGAGAATGAATGGAAAGAAAAGAAGGTGGTGCTTCTGTTCGGCGAGGAAACTTACCCTCATACGGAAGAGCAACAGCTCAATTTCCCTCTTCTCGATATGCTTAAAGCCAACATGGAATATAAGGAAGACGACTATGCTAGCTTCATGCAGCAATACAACCTTCCTCAGAAATATGCCTCTTTCCTTAAACGAAACATAGGAGAAATCATGACCATGAAGGTAAGCAATATCCTCAACGGACATTTCGCTGCCGAAACGTTTAGTGAGGATGTTGTGTGCAGAGCCTTCGTGTCTTCCTATTTGGGCGAGAAAAAAATGCTGGAATGGAACACAATCATAGTCCGTATGATCATTCTGGGATTAGAAAGCGAGACCAAAAAGCGCACGGATTTTTTTCTCAGGTTGGATAAGAATATTGATGCGAAGAAAGCTGTCAACAACAAACTAAATACATTGTATGGCGTTTCCTATGACCCTAATTCGGGAATAAAGATGAAGGCAGTAGCGGAGTGCATCAAATATAATTCGATCACGCAGCTATTGGACGCGGTGCCGTCCGACAACTACAAAGGATATAAAATCACGAATGCCATAATACTTGACCAGATAAATAATGTTTATGAGACAGGGACACATGACCAGGCTTTGGCCGAGAAGTTTGTGAAGGCCTTGGCTGCATTGGCATCAGACATTAAAGAAGAAACCATTATCGAATGCTATGGCATCGATGCCCAATACTTCTACGTAACGGAAACGCTCTGTTGGCCCATTTTGAAGCAGGTCATTGAAACCAGGCTTATAGCCGACCCTGCCAGCGTTAATGAGCGCATGAGGGAGCTTAGGCTGAAGCTCCCTCTCCATACGGACATTCAGACCGCATTCCGTTTTACGGAGCAAATGTCCCTATATTACGACAAAGTACGTTCAATCGGCACTTTGAAGCTCAACACACCGGATGAATATGTCATACGTTATACTACCGAATTCTATTTGATAGACCTCTTCTATCGCCGCTCGTTAGAGGCTTTTCATACATTAATGACAAAAGACGTTCCTATAGAACAGTCGTTAAGCAACATAAAGAAAGACCTTGATCTGGATTATGCTAAAATAGCGAATGTATTGAATTTGGAATGGCTCACTTGCGTCAACGAACGGGAGGAGAAATTCGATGCGGTTACATTAATACACCAAGAGGATTTCTTTAAGAACCAATTGGATGCAAACACCAAAAAGGTTGTGGTCGTTTGTGATGCCCTACGCTATGAGGTTGCGGCAGAGTTGATGCAGGAGCTTTCGAAGGAAAAGCATATAGCTCACCTTTCTGCTATGCGCGCTATGCTTCCCACCGAGACAAAATATTGCAAGCCGGCATTGTTACCACATCATAGCTTGGAATTACAGGGTACGGATATGTTGGTCGACGGACAACTGCTATCAACTGCCGAACAGAGGACTGCCCACGTGAGCAAATATCGTGAAGGGGCTGTCTGTGTGAATTACGAAGATGTGATGAATGGAAATTCTCTTGCCGTGAGAGAAATCTTCAAACGTCCTCTTGTATATGTGTTTTATAACAGCATAGACGAAGCAGGTCATTCTCAAAGTCCATTTGATGTGATCCGCTCTTGCCGTACTGCGATTGAAGATTTGACCGTTTTGGTGCGCAGGTTACATGCTACATGGAATGTAACTAATGTGATCGTCACATCCGACCATGGTTTCATCTATAACGACATGAACTTTGAAGATAAGGACAAACACTCCATAACAGAAGAATTTATTGAGAAAAAGACCCGGTACTATCTTACGGAAAGCGATGACGATATCGATGGAATGTCAAAATATCCTTTGGATAGAGTATCGGGCGTGAAATCTTCAAAGAAAATATATGTTTCTGTCCCAATGGGGACAAACAGGCTTGCAGCACAAGGAGGTTATAATTTCGCACATGGCGGAGCTACCCTACAAGAGACAATTATCCCGGTAATCCATAGTACGCTTAGAAGAAAGGATAAGACAGATAAGGTTGGTGTGTCTCTGATGAATCATAACCTTAACATGGTCAGCAGCCAGTTGAAATTCCAATTGGTCCAAACAGAAGCGGTTAGCATGACCATTATGGAGCGTACCGTTACGTGCTGCATCTATTGCGGCGAAGAAGCTGTGACGGTAAATAAAGAGGTGAAGCTAAACAGCCCGGATGCGGAGAATTTGAACAACCGTGTGTTTGAGGTGACATTGAACCTGAACAAGTCGGTCACAAGCAGTATGCTTCAACTCCGAATCAGTGACGTGGAAGACAAATTGAATCCACTCATTAAAGAAACGGTGAAGAATAATACGATTATTGAACAAGACTTCTAATAAGAGACATAAGACAATGAATTTACAAGAAAAGATAATGAACGCCTTCATGGGCAAGGTGGTTCGTAAGGATTTGGCATTTTTGGTTAAAGGGGGGCTGCCGGTGCCTACTTACGTGCTTGAATATCTTCTGGGCCAATATTGCGCAAGTGATGATGAACAAGTGATTGAATCAGGCCTTGAAAAGGTTAAGCAGGTCATTCAAAATAATTATGTACATCGTGCCGATGCCGAAGCTGTAAAAGGCGTCATTCGAGAGGCCGGCCGTCACCGTATCATTGATAAAGTCACTGTGGTTTTGAATGAGAGGTCTGACGAATACCAAGCGACTTTTGCCAACCTTGGTTTGTCTGGCGTCCCTATTGGCACCCAACATGTAAAATCCAATCCGAAGCTTCTGAGTGGCAATGGCGTATGGTGTATCGTAACCATAGGCTATATACCGGGTGAAGATGTCAAGGTGAGATGGGAAATACAAACCCTCAAGCCTATTCAGATATCAAACATCGATGTGAAAGAATACATAGGCCAGCGTAAGAATTTCACCACAGATGAATGGATTGATTTCTTAATGCATACCATAGGACTTAATCCTGAGGTGATGAACCGTCGTGAGAAGTTCATCACATTGGCCCGTTTGCTTCCCCATGTGGAGAACAATTTCAACTTCATGGAATTGGGGCCAAAAGGCACGGGTAAATCACACGTGTTCCAAGAACTATCTCCATTCGGCGTGCTAGTATCCGGTGGCGATGTTACCAGTGCCCGTTTGTTCGTAAAGATGAGTGGCAAACGCGAAGAACTTGGACTTGTTGGTTATTGGGACGTAGTTGCGTGGGATGAATTTGAGCAGCAGAAAGGTCGTAACGTCGATGCCGTGTTGATTGACACCATGCAGAATTACCTCGCCAACAAATCGTTCAACCGAGGTAAAGGCACTCATGAAGCATCCGCTTCTATGTGTTTTGTCGGTAATACTAAGCACACCGTACCATATATGCTGAAAAACAGCCACCTGTTTGAAAGCATCCCGACTTCATTTATTAAAGGCGCGTTCTTAGACCGTATACATCTGTATAATCCGGGATGGGAAATCAAAATGCTCAAGAAAGAGTCGTTCTCCAAAGGCTATGGACTAATCACAGATTACATTGCCGCTGTATTGCATGACCTACGCAACAATGACTTGACTAGTAAACTGAAGGACTATGCAAAGTTTGATCCATCGCTGTCAGAGCGTGACCACTTAGCTATCCGTAAAACTTTCTCCGGTATGGTGAAGTTGCTCTACCCAGACCTCCAGATGACTCAGGAAGAGGCTTATGAATTGGTAGACTTCGCTGCCGAAGGTCGAAAACGAGTTAAAGATCAACTTTATATCATAGATGAGACGTTCAAGGCTGAACCTGCCAAATTCAAATATGTCCGGATAAATGATGGGGTTGAGGTCAATGTAGAGACATTGGAAAACGTCAGCAATGCCTTGATTATGCCTGTCAACGTCCCCGCTCCGGAGAATGCGGCTCTTAACGATAACGACACTAAGCCATTCGCCCCAGGACAAACAGCTACGCCACAATCGTCCGAGGTGACCCCTGAAACGAGGAGGCGTCCTCGAATTCCGGTTTTAAGAGAACAGAGCCTGTCGTTCAGAATGGGACAGACAGGTGTGAGCTATGAAATGCTATTTGCCACATACATGGAACATGCTTCGGAAATTACCATTGAAGATCCATATATACGTGCATCATGGCAGATAAAGAACTTCATGGAATTTGTCACTATGCTGATTGACACTCGTCCCGTAGATGATTTGAAGATAAATCTTATCACTAACGAAGAGGAAGAAAAAAGCCCCGAACTGATTGACAAGTTAGATGACATAAAGGACGATTTGATAGAATACGGCATAGAGTTCAACTATAAACTTCGGGATTTCCATGATCGTTGCATTAAGACGGATACAGGATGGACTATCATGTTAGGAAGAGGGTTGGATATATTCGAAAAGTATAACCCTTATTCTGTAGCATCAAGTCGTCAGGATAAGCGCAAATGCAAAGAGTTCATGTTGAACTATTTTAAAAATAAAGACAAGGAGTCGTAAAAGAACGATTTAGTGAAGTGAAACACATCTTTTGCGGATGATTTCAGTCCCTTGTCAGAGAGATATCCCGTAGGGATAAACAGACGGAAGTAGGTAGCCTCCGAAGCTCTCTCCGGTGGCAGGGCACCCGCATTTGACCGCGGAGAATGTGTGGAGTTTTGAAAAAACTGTCATTCTGTAGATTCTGTCCTGAAGTCTACGAAGCCAGAGAAGAACGCCACAGAAATGCCTTAGTGCATTCTTGTGGCTTGTCATCTTCTCTTCCTTTCCTGCCGACAGATTATTTTCTTGGCCACCAAAGAAGGATGTCCATTCGGGATGCGGAACCGCAAAGGCAGAAAGCAGAAACAACGCCATATTTGACGGAGGCATTTGCCCATGTCGGACGTTGGTTGTAATTTTGAAAAAAGATGTTGGCAGACAAGCGAAAGAAAGAAATGATCAGAAAAGTAAGGAAAGAAGACGCTACAACCATCACAGCCATATATAACGAATATGTACTCAACACGGCTGTCACGTTCGAGACGGAAGCCGTGTCGGAGAAAGAGATGGAACACCGCATTGCGGAAATTTCGAATCAATATCCCTATTTAGTTTACGAAGACGATCATCACGTTGTGCTGGGATACTGCTATGCGCATCAATGGAAAACCAGAGCCGCCTACCGACTCACGTTGGAGACCACCATCTATGTGGCTTCGCAGCGGAAAGGGGAGGGCATAGGAACTCTTTTGATGAACCATTTGGTGGCGGAGTGCAGGCGCGGGAAATTCCATGCTCTGGTTGCTTGCGTAACCAGTGAAAACCCAAAGAGTGCCACGTTTCACCAGCACATGGGATTTTCAAAGGTCACTTGCTTCAAGGAGGTCGGCATGAAGTTTGGCCGACGGGTCGATGTTTCCGATTTTGAACTGATCTTGGAATAGGAATCCAAACGTAGAATGCTACTGAACTTTAGTCATGATGGCATTCGTGATGGACACAGCTATCTCCGGAATCGACGATTTCACCCTTCAGATAAGCACTCACCAACTCATCCGTAGGACCACTGCAGCCTCTCACCACCTCAATGTCACAACTGCCCAACTTGTTTTTGGCACCTTCGCCCATATTGCCGGCCAGCATGAGCTTTACTCCCATCTCCTGCAGCTGATACGCAATGTTCGACTTACACCCGCAACCTTGCGGAGAAGGAAGTGTCTCTTTGTCCACAACCTGCTTGTCTTCTATCGTATAAATAGTATAATAGGCACAATGCCCGAAATGGTCGTCTACCATGTTTTCTCTGGTTGGAACAGCTATCTTACTTATTTCCGTATTTGTTTTATTTGTTATTAGTCGACAGCAAAAGTAGTGATACGGACAGACCGCAGCAAACAGATTGCATCTATATTCTTATCGATGAAATCGATAATGGCATCGGACAAATATAATCGGGTTGTGCGTAGGGCGGGGGTGTTGAGTTCGCTAGACTGTGCTTATGTATATAAAAAATCCCAATCAACTCATTGAATTGATTGGGATAAACGCCTTGCGGTGAGATGGTTATCATAGACCTTCGCCGCTTTGTTTCGTAATAATGAACACTTTAACCAAATGCCAATCCATGTCTGTAACGTTTCTGTAATGATGCTTTGTCTGTCATGGCCTTCGATTGACCACTGCGTGTCGGCTCATTATGTTTCACGTAGGATAAGATATTAAAAATCTTTGGATTGCAAATTATCCGGTATTTTATTTGCAAATTTATTTTTCAATCGTAAATTTGCAAGAAATGTAATTTGTATGATAAAAAGAGTCTTAAAAACCAAGTTGTTAGAATTAGCGAAGAAGTACCCGATTGTAACGGTAACAGGTCCACGACAATCCGGTAAATCCACTTTGCTTAAAAATTCATTCCCTGATTATAAATATGTCTCTTTAGAAGATCTTGATATGAGATTATTTGCAACAGATGATCCGAGAGGCTTTTTAGCTACATATTCAGATAAGACAATTATTGATGAAGTACAGCGTGTTCCAACTCTGTTTTCATATATTCAGACTTATACAGACCGAGAGAACAGAGAAGGTATGTATCTGCTTGCAGGGTCACATAATTTCCTTTTAATGGAAAGCGTAAATCAATCCTTAGCCGGAAGAACCGCTATTCTAAAGTTGTTACCGTTTTCTCATTACGAAATGAGAGAAGGCGAAATACTTCCGAAAAGTGTTGATGAGGAAATATTCAAGGGGGCATACCCTCGCCTTTATGATAAAGAGATCTCTCCAACCGATTATTATCCATTCTACATCCAAACTTATGTGGAACGAGATGTAAGATTGATGAAAAATATTGGAGACTTGAGTAAGTTTATAAAATTCATTAAGCTTTGTGCCGGGAGAATAGGCCAGTTGCTTAATCTTTCATCATTAGCCAATGAATGTGGGGTTGCCGTTTCAACGGTTTCAGTTTGGATTTCAGTGTTAGAGGCGAGTTACATTTGCTATCTGCTAAAACCAGATTATAATAATTACGCAAAACGATTAGTGAAATCGCCAAAACTATATTTCTATGATACAGGATTGGCTTGTTCCTTACTTGATATCAAAAGCGCAGATCAAGTAGCTACGCACTTTCTCCGAGGTGGACTTTTCGAGAATCTTGTTATCAATGAGTTTGTGAAAGAAGCATATAATAGAGGGGAGAATCCGGATATTACATTTTGGAGGGATAGCACTGGCAATGAAGTTGATCTTCTTCAATACATAAATGGGAAGCAGAATGCCTATGAAATAAAATCAGGAGCCACATTTTCGCCTGATTTTTTTAAAGGAATTTCCAAATGGGCAAAATTATCCGGTGCAAAACCAGAACAGTGTTTTGCCATATATAATGGAGATAAGAATATGAAAACTTCTAATGGAGAAGTTAAGATGTGGTTTGTTGAGCAGTGATTTGGGTGACGCATTGACGAAGTCAGGAAAGTTTCTCCGGAGCTTCGGCCTTTTGCTTTTTTGTGCGGAGAGCGGGGGTGTTGAGTTCGCTAGACAATGCTTATGTATATAAAAATCCCGATCAACTCATTGGATTGATTGGAATAAAACACCTTGCGGTGAGCGGGTGATCATGGACCTTCATCACTTTAATAATGGTTCATCCGACATTTCGAGTGATGGTATAGTAAAAAAGAAGAAAACCGCCGAACAAATTGTATATTTGAATAACAACAAATAAATGTACAATTATGAACAGCAGTTTTCTATATCATGTATGGGGTCTTTATAACCACAAATGTTCTCGTGAGGAATACAAAGGTAATACAATTATCTTGCATGTCGAAACGAAAGGACGCGTAAAGACATGTCCCCAGTGCGGCCATTGTCATTTGGTCAAGAACGGATTCCGCGTTCGTGACTTCATAGGTCTTCCTATCGGCGGCAAGAAGGTGATAATCCGCATGAAGGTGCAACGTTACAAGTGCAAGAACAAAGACTGTGACTATGACAGGCAAGAGGATATCCCCTTTGCCACAGGCAGTTGCGGCTACACCCATCGTTTCGCGAAATACGTTGTTGGCCTTTTGAAAGCCATGACCTTGCAAGACACCGCCAACCTGCTTGGTGTGACATGGGACACGGTCAAGGACATACACACCCGCCATCTTGAACGCCATTATGCGCCTCCTACGTTGGAAGGGGTGGACAGCATAGGCATAGATGAGTTTGCCGTCAGGAAAGGGCACGTTTACAAGACCATCGTGGTTGATCTGAAAAGCGGGCGTATCCTCTACGTCGGCGAAGGCAAAGGGGCTGATGCCTTGAATGGCTTTTGGAAGAGGGTGAAGAGGAAAGGCGTTGACATCAAGTATGTCGCCACAGACCTCTCGGCCGCTTTTATCTCGTCGGTGTATGAGAATTGTCCCAATGCCGTTCATGTGTTCGACCATTTCCATGTGGTCAAGCTCATGAACGAAAAGTTGGATGACATACGCAGAGTGCAATACCATATGGAAAAAGACATAAACAAGCGTAAGGTGATGAAAGGCACCCGGTATCTCCTGTTGACCAATGGCGCGGACATCTTTGACAAGGAGCATAAGACGAGGCTTGACAACGCGCTGGAGATGAACAAGCCGCTTTCGCAGGCCTATTACCTAAAAGAACAGCTCAGAGAAATCTGGACACAGACGGGTAAGGGTGAAGCCGAAAAGATTATGGATGATTGGGTGAGACAAGCCAGAGAGAGCAAAGTGCCACAGCTGATGAAGATGGCGGCTACGATTATGGCCCGCAGAACGGGAATCCTTGCATGGTATGACTGTCGTATCTCTACAGGAAAGGTTGAGGGCATCAACAATAAGATAAAGGTGATGAAAAGGAATGCATATGGATTTAGGGATGAACGATATTTTCAACTGAGGCTATATGCACTACATGATTGCCGCATCACTCGAAATGTCGGATAAACCTTAAATCCTTCATGGTGCATTCGGCAATCCATGCCGCATCGCGAACATCACTCTTCCTGCCCGGCAACTGCTTGATGAAATAGGGATTCACAAGTTTCAAGTCTTCAATGTCATCCAAAACACGCCAAATCGGATGCCAATAGATACTCGTACTTTCCATGGCAACCTCCCTTACTTCGTGGGTAAGGAGCAACTGATGCAATTCCTCCAATTCCGGTGTCAAAACACCAAATTTACATTCAATTTTATCTCCATTCTCGTTCAGGAGACAAGCAAATACACTATCTTTGTGAACGTCAAGACCACATACTATTCTCATAGGCGATAACATTTTGAGACTTAGAGCTCGTTAAACAATAAATTTGAGGCTCGCACACCGAGACCTCCCACGCCATAAAGATAGGGGTGGTCTTGACTTTTTCTTATCGCACTGGCATATAAATCGTGATTTATATCTAAATTTGCAAAAAAATATCAAGATTCTATTTTTCACTACAAAAATAAAACGATGTTATCGGAGAAGTTAAGAATATTACGCGAACAAACAGGACTGCCGCAACGCAAGGTTGCAGCCGCCCTCGACATTGACACTGCCACCTACTGCAAAATCGAAAACGGCAACTATCTTCCCCGAAAAGCACTGATTCTTATGCTCTCCGATATTCTCAAAGCCGACCAAGAAGAACTGCTCAAACTATGGTTAGTCGATAGGTTTATGGCTGTCGCCGATAGCGAAAAAGAACTTGCGCCCGAAGCCTTCAAAATTGCCCAACAACAAATAGAAAAACAATGAATAACACGCCAATCATACAAGAATTTGAGCAGGTGCAAGGCATTATAAACCTGCACCGTTCACGGGCATTGCAAGCCGTGAACAACGAAAACCTGCTTACGGCGTGGGAAGTGGGTGCGTATGTGTCGGCACGGCTCAAAGCCGCCACTTGGGGCAGTAAAACCGTAACGCAACTTTCCGAGTATCTGCGAAAGCAAGACCCTACGCTTAAAGGATATAGCCGAAGAAACCTATACAACATGGTGCAATTCTTTGACACATATTCTAATTCAAGTTTCTCGGACATATTTTCAAAACTAAAACTATCCAAACAATTAGTTCAATCTCAAACAGGACAAATTGTGCAGACACCGTCTGCACAATTGCAGGAAAAATCCGACAACGGAATTGTCCCGACACAGTCTGGACAATTGGAAATGCAGATGCCCGCCATTCTCAACAGCATTTGTTGGAGTTCGCATTGCGACCTGCTTTCACTTTGCAGTTACAACGAACAACGCATTTTCTATATGCTCTACGCCAATCGCGAGCGGCTTGATGTGCGCGAATTGCGGCGGGCTGTCAAAACCGATGCCTACACTCATTTACTCAAAGGCAAAGAGTTTCAGTCTATTGGCATGAAACAGCAATATCCGCAAGCCGGATATATGTTTAAAGATGTGGCATTTCTCGATTTTCTCGGTTTGCCGCAACGTCATTCCGAGCATAAACTCCAACAAGGATTGGTAACGCATATTAAAGATTTTATACTCGAACTTGGCAAAGATTTCTTCTTTGTCGGCAACGAATATCCCATAAATGTTGGTGGCGAAACGTTTAAAATAGATCTGCTCTTTTTCAACCGAGCCTTGCAGTGCTTTGTGGCAGTAGAACTGAAAACCACCAAGTTTAAGCCTGCCGATATGGGGCAACTCGAATTTTACCTCGAAGCCCTCGACCAAGACGTGAAACGCAGCAACGAAAACCCCAGCATTGGCATTCTGCTTTGCAAAGAGAGCAACCAAAATGTTGTAAAATACGCCCTCAACCGCAGCATGAGTCCAACCATGGTTGCCAAATACGAAAAGGAACTTATTCGGCAAGATGTTTTGCAACACTGCCTCAACGAATTTTGCCAATTTTTGGAAGATGAAAATGAGGAAATTAGTTCAAAAAAGCACAAATGACAATGCTAACATATAAAAAATATTCAAAATTTGGTTCAACGAGTGCTTTTTATAACTCATTGAATACCAGCATTTTACCCCCCCCACATATATGCCTATAATTTTCTAACACACAGAGAGTTAGCAAGGTTTTTTACTTTCATTTATCGGTTCAATTACCTGCACTGCCCCAAAGCGGTGTGGGATAGGTGCGTTTACGCACGCCAACTATCGAGCAAACTTTTGTTCGATGGCTTTGGTGTGTCCGTACCTCACGCAATGGGTGTGGCATTTTATAACAATGAAATATCAATAAGAATACAAGATGGAACAAGATAAAATCAAATACACTTTCTCTGGTCACGAATCCTTTCAGTGCAAATCGCTTTGGCTGAAAAAAGGGTATGACTTTATGTGCCAGAACAAAGATTTCAACGCTTCTGATGCTGTTGTCGATTTGGGCGTGGGCAAAAATATGGTTTCGTCCATTCGCTTCTGGATGAAAGCATTTGGGCTGCGCGAAGAAAATACCATTACTCAAATAGCAAATTATATTTTTGACAGCGAAACGGGCAAAGACCCTTTTGCAGAAGACATTGCCACTTTGTGGCTCTTGCATTATTTGTTAGTTAGCACCAACACAGCAAGTCTGTATAAATTATTCTTTGTCGATTTCCACTCCGAAAAAAATGAATTTTCAAAAGAGCAGGTGCAAAATTTCGTAAAACGCAAATGTGCGGAAACCGCAAACCCGAATATGTACAACGAAAACACAATCAACAAAGACATTGATGTGCTGTTCAAAAACTATCTTGCACCCATTGCCAACAAACCGAATGAAGATTTGCTTTCGTTGATGACGGTTTTGAACTTAATACGCCAAACAGACCGGCACGAGGACAATCAGGGACGCAAAATCACCTATTACAATTTTAACACAATTGGCAAACAGAAGATTATACCCGAAGTATTTTTGTATGCCATTATTGACGTTAAAGGCAGCGATAAAGCCGTTTCGTATGATGTGCTTTATTCTCTGTCCTTGCTGTTTTGCCTCTCCTCTTCCGAATTGATAGATACCATTTCGTATATAGAAAAAGAATATTCCGACACATTGAAATTTACCGATGACGGCGGCATTAAGCAACTGCTTTTTATCAAAGAATTGGATAAACAAAAAGTGTTGGACAACTACTATAAAAATTAGATATGGGCTTTACACTCTCAACAAATATAAAAAACAGTCCGACAAAGGATTTCCAATACATTGTTACGGCAAACGCCCGCCGTGTATTGGGCAGCCTGATTGCCGATTACAGTTCTGGCATTCACAGTTTTACCATGATTGGAACGTATGGCACAGGCAAATCAAGTTTCATAATGGCATTGGAAAGAGATTTACTTTTCTCGACAGATGTTTTGTGCAAAAATAGCGGACAATTCAATCATTATACCAAATTCCGTTGCATAAACATTGTTGGCGACTACACAACGTTGTCAAATCTGCTGTGCGAAGAATTGAATGTTGATAAAGGCATTGGCACAAAAGAAATATTCAGCCGTTTAGATAGCACAATTGAAGCTTGCAAAAAGAAGAAAGAGTTTGTGCTGATTGTTGTTGACGAGTTTGGCAAAGTGCTCGAACACGCCACAAACAACAATCCTGAAAAAGAACTGTATTTTCTTCAACAATTTGCCGAATATATCAACCGTCCAAACCACGATAATGTATTGTTCCTGTCCACGTTGCACCAAAATTTTGGCGCGTATGCACGTAAACTAACAGAGCAGCAATTCAACGAATGGATTAAGGTAAAAGGACGATTTAAAGAACTTGTTTTCAGCGAGCCGGTAGAGCAACTTTTGCATTTGGCGGCGGAACACATATCAAACATAAAGCAAACTGTTCAGTCCAAAGGCGCGTTTGACAGGCTTTTTGCGCTGGCAAAATCCACCAAATTCATTGGCATTGATTTTCCCGAAGAAGTCGCAAAAAAGTTATATCCCTTGGATATGTTTGCGGCAGTGGCATTAACGCAAGCCATACAGCGATACGGGCAAAACGAGCGTTCTCTGTTTTCATTCCTAATGTCGCAAGGCGATAATTCAATACAGAACTTTAAGGCTACGGCAACAAAAACATACAGCCTTGCCAACGTCTATGATTATATTGTTTATAATTTCAATTCTTATCTTTCGGAAGTGAATGCCGATTCCGCCAATTGGACGGCAATGCGGGTTGCGTTGGAAAGAACAGAGAGCGTTTTTGACATTGAAGAAATAAACGATGCCTGTAAACTTGTGAAGGCTATCGGATTATGCAATTTATTTGGCGCGTCTGTCAAAATCATTCATTCGTCTCTGTGCCAATACGCCTCAATAGCAATGGATATTTCAAATCCGCAACCGCTTATTGATAAACTTGAAGCCCTCAAAATAATACGCTATGCCAAATACAAATCGCAATACGTATTGTTTGATGGAACAGACATAAACATTGAGGATGAATTGCAAAAGGCAACAGGGCAAATACCCAAACCTGTCGATATTTTAGACGACCTGAATGCTTGTTTTGATTTTAGGGTTATTTCGGCAAATGCTTCTTATTACAAAACGGGCACGCCTCGTTTCTTTGCGTTCCACATATCAAACGAGGCCCAACAACTGCCGTTGCCCGAAGATCTTGACGGATATATCAATTTGGTATTTCCGGCTTCTCCGATAGAATATAAGCCTCAACTTGTTGAAATTTCCAAGCAATGCAACAATGCAGTGATTTATGTACTCTACAAAAACGTGGGCGACATTGTTAATCACGTTTACGAAATTCAGAAATTGAACTATGTCCGCACGCAAGTTCTTGTTGATGATTCCGACAAAGTGGCTATTCGGGAAGTAAACAATTTAATAGCATTTGAAAAAGAATTGTTGAACAACGCTATCAACCAAAGTCTGACCTCTTTTTCAGAAAATATTGAATGGTACTATGCCGGTAAGCCTGTTAAAATATCGTCACTTACCGATTTCAATAAACTTCTTTCTCGCGTGTGCGACAATGTCTATTTTTCTACGCCAATTATTAAAAACGAATTGTTTAATCGTCAGAAAATCAACAGTGCAATATCGCTTGCCCGTGTCAATTTGTTAAACGCATTGATTGATGATAACCGCGTGTCGAAAGATGATTTGGACTTTTCTGCCGATAATTTTCCACCAGAAAAGACGATATATTACACATTGTTGAAGCAAACAGGCATACACGTTTTTACAAACGGCATTTATACATTGCAAGCACCCAAAAGCGAAGCCATTATGGCACTTTGGAATGTTTGCGAAGACTTTTTAAACAGTTCAACCGAGAAGCAACGCAAGATTGGCGAATTGATAAAGATATTGAAAGAGGCACCATTCAAGTTAAAGCAAGGCTTTCTCGATTTTTGGATTCCCATATATCTTATTATAAAGAGGCAAGATTACTCGCTCTACAACGGCGATGGCGTTTATATTCCCAATATAAATCGTGAAGTGCTCGATTTGCTTCAAAAAGCCCCCGATAATTTTAAAGTCAAAACATTTGCGGTGGACGGAATCAAATTGGAATTTTTCAATCAATACCGCAACTTTATAAATCTGAACGACAGAGAGTTGATTACAAAAGACAGTTTTATCGAAACGATAAAACCTTTCTTGATTTTTTATCGCAATCTGAATGATTACGCCAAAACGACAACAAAATTCGACAAACCGCATACGGCAAAGTTTAGAGAGGTTTTGGCAAAGGCAAAAGACCCCGAAAAAACTTTTTTTGAAGATTTGCCGATTACATTGGGCTTTAAAAATGAATCGTTGGCACACAACGAAGAATTTATGTCGCAATACCAAAATCTGATAAAAGATGCCATTCGGGAATTACGCTCATGTTACCATAATTTAATTGAGCGAATAGAAGAAAATGTGATTGAAACATTAGGTTTACAATCCACTTCTTTTAATGAATATAAGTCTGAAATAGACAAACGTTTCAAATCAATAAAGCCCTATTTGCTTTCAACCAAACAACGCAATTTTCTAAACCGTGTATCGTTTCCGATAACGGACAAAACGGCGTGGTACGAATCGATTTGCTTTGTTGTTTTGGACAAACCTCTTGCCTCTCTAAAAGATAGCGAAGAAGCATTGTTGATGGATTCTCTGCGCTACTTATTTAATGCACTTACCAAATTTATCAGTATTTCCACAGTGGCAAAAGGCAATAAACAAGATGAGGTATATAATGTAGAATTGGTATCAACGCAAGGTTCGTTTAAGCCGCAATCATTTGTTTTGCCGAAAAGTCAAAAAGAAAAAACAACAGATTTGGAGCAGAAGATTGAAAAACTATTGTCCGGCAACGACAACTTGGATATTTGCACCTTGTTACGGATACTCAATAAAAAGATTGGCAAATGAAAGTAAGACACGTATTAGGCATATCGGGAGGAAAAGACAGTGCTGCATTGTCCATATACTTGAAAGGAAAATATCCCGATTTAGATATAGATTACTACAATTCGGACACAGGCTGCGAATTAGAAGAAACGGAACTGCTTATTTCCCGATTGGAATCCGTACTCGGCCCTATCACAAAATTAAGAGCCGCACAAGGCAGTCCAGAGCCTACACCATTCCACCATTTTTTAAAAGCAAGCGGAGGTTATTTGCCCTCACCACAAGCACGTTGGTGTACGCAAAAAATGAAACTTGCCGAATTTGAAAAATATGTTGGCGACGAACCAACTATTTCATACGTTGGCATTCGTGGCGATGAAGACCGCGAAGGATATGTTTCCACAAAACCGAATATTCAAGCCATTTTTCCGTTTCGCAAAAATATTTGGAGTTTGGATGTTATAAACAAAGTCCTGCAAAATCAAGTAATAGCAGACATTGCTGAACTTTACAAAAAAATATGCCCTTCGGCAATGCTTGCGGAAGCATTGCAAATTGTTGAACGCCCCATTTCCAAAGAGTTTTACTATGGCAAAAAAATGAACGCATTGCTTGATTTAGATGTAAAAACGTTCAATAAAGTAGTTTTCAACTTCCTAAAAACGACCGATTATCCGGTTGGAAAGTTAGACTATTTCCCATTAGTTGAAAACGAAGACATATTGGGCATTAAAGATATTTACGATATTCTGGAAAACAGCGGCGTTGGCGTTCCAGCATACTACAAGCCCATTCCGTTTGAAGTCGATGGTAAGCAAGGCACGTATTGCCGCAGTCGTTCAGGTTGTTATTTCTGTTTCTTTCAACAAAAAATCGAATGGATATGGCTTTACGAACAACACCCCGATTTATTTCAAAAATCAATGGAATTTGAAAAGGGTGGTTACACATGGATTCAAGGAGAAAGCCTGTCTGACTTGATAAAACCCGAACGTATCAGACAAATAAAATTGGATGCCATTAAAAAGCAGGAAGCAAAGGCGAAAAAAGAAAGGAGTTCTTTGCTTGTCGATATACTTGGCGATGATGATAATGATGCTTTTTGTGCTAATTGTTTTATATAAATAATATGCTAAAAGAGGTAGTATTTCCAAATCACAGACGCTACAAATCGCGTACAGAGTGGGAACCCATTGGTTTCTTCTCCGAATGTTTGTGCAATGCCACACAATTTGATTTAATGCTGGGCTTTTTCTCTTCGTCGGCCATTAGCGTGTTGTCAGCCGGTTTTGCTGTATTTTTGTACAACGGCGGGCGTATGAGGTTGATTATTAACGATGTGCTTACCGAACAAGACCTCAATGCTATTTCCAAAGGCGAAACAGGCGACAGTATTCCATTCTTTGATTTGTCAGATATTGAAAACCTTAAAAGCACCTTGTCTGAGCGAGATGCCCATTTCTTCGACTGCTTAGCGTGGCTTATCCGAAATAATCGTTTGGATATAAAAATTATTGCCCCCAAAGACAGCATTGGCATTTCGCATACAAAATCAGGCATTTTTAGCGATGGTATTAACATTGTAGGCTTCGACGGCTCGTGCAACTTTTCGCGCACGGCATTGGTCGATAATATCGAAAGCCTCACGGTTTCCTGCAACTGGGACGGCAATATCGAAAACGCCAAAATAAAAGCCATGTCAGACGATTTTGAAACTGTATTTAACGGCAAAGACGAAAATGTGGTTTATGTGGCTGCCGAAAACGTCAAGACTAAATTTACCGATGTTTTTAATGATAAATCATTGAAAAACCTTTTGGAAGATGAAGCCAAATTTTTACAGCAAGATATGCAAAACAATGGCTTGCCCAAATCGGTGTTAAAAACATTGGATAAAGCACAGAATCGTGTAGAAATTATCGTAGAGAAAATAAAAGAGCAAAACGAAGTCATTGCCACTCCTGCCAATGTTGAACCCTCTTTTCCTTACGACAAACCGCGAGAATATCAAATACGCGCTTTTGAAAATTGGAAAGCCAACAAACAAAAAGGATTGTTTGCCATGGCAACAGGTACAGGCAAAACTATCACGTCTCTAAATTGTCTGCTCGAAATATATAAACGTTGCGGTTACTATAAGGCTCTTATTTTAGTGCCTACTATTACGTTGGTTGAGCAGTGGGAAACAGAATGTAAGAAATTTAATTTCAACAACATTATTAAGGTCTGTTCAAAAGTCAAAGACTGGAAAAACGCAGTTGCCAATATTCGTATGCTCGAAATTACAAATGCAGACAATAATTTGTCTTATGTCATTATTTCAACCTATGCTTCATTTGTGCGTTCCAATGTATTTTCAGAGCTGAACAAGTTTCCCAAAAGCAAACTGCTGCTTATTGCCGATGAAGCCCACAATATGGGCAGCGGACAGATGCTCGGCAGGTTGGGCGAAATTAGTTACCTGCGCCGTATAGGTCTGTCGGCAACGCCCAAACGCCCGTATGATGAAGATGTCAATCAGAAACTAATGCAATTTTTCGGTTGTGCCGATGCCTACACATTTGAATATTCTATGAGCGAGGCTATTGAAAATGGGGCGTTGTGCCGCTATTATTACTATCCGCACGTGGTAAAACTTACCGATGCTGAAATGACAGAATACGTGGAACTTTCAAAAAAGATAGTCAAGATAATGGGATTTAAGGATGCTGACAGTCAAGAAATGCTGAAACGGCTTTTGTTGAAGCGCAAGCGCATAATTCATAAAGCGGAAAACAAAAAAGCAGCATTCCTGCAAATCGTGCAGCAACGAATGAACGAGCAAGGCAATTTGAAATATACGTTAGTCTATGTACCCGAAGGCAACGAGCCCGATGACAACAATGCCGATATGTTCGACACGGCAGATACTATGCAAACCGATGACGACACTGCCCATTTGATAGACGAATATACCTGCATTGTCCGCGATATAAACAAGCACATTACTGTTCGTCAGTTCACTTCCGATTCAAAAGACCGCGAGCCAATGCTGAAAGATTTTGCGAATGGCAATATAGATGTGCTGACCTCAATGAAGTGTTTGGATGAAGGTGTTGATGTTCCACGTGCCGAATTGGCAATTTTCTGTGCCAGCACAGGAAATCCGAGACAATTCATTCAACGCCGTGGACGTGTTTTGCGAACGCACAAAGATAAGCACATTGCCACCATTCACGATTTAATTGTCGTTCCCGACAATTGCTTCGATAGCGATTGTTACGAATTGGAACGCAGCCTTGTAAAGAGCGAACTGATGCGTGTCCGCGATTTCGCTACACTTTCCGAAAACCTCAACGATACCGACAATGAATTAGAAGACGTACTTAACCATTATAATTTATCACTTTTTAATTAAAAACGAATATGGCAAGATATTTAACAAATAGCGACAAAGTGCTGCAAGCCGTTCTTTCGGACGAAAGGCTTATGGCTCATGCTCAATACAATCCGATGGATTATGAGACTATTGCCGAAGCTCTCGATTCCGATAACGCCGTGGTTTGTGCCGTGGCAAAAATCATTGATGGAAAAGGGAACAACGCAACGGACAAGGAAATATATAACGAAGTTACAAACTACCTAAAAAGCAATTTGATATGATACTCAAAAGCATAAAAATCAAAAATTTTCGTAGTTATTACGGTGAAAGTATATTTGAGTTGTCGGAAGGCTTAACGCTGATTATAGGCGGCAACGGCGATGGCAAAACTACATTTTTTGAAGCACTCGAATGGCTGTTCAATACCAGCACCGAGGACATTAAGGAATCGAACATTTCAGCAAAACGAAAAGCCGAATTGGAAATTTGCGAAAGCGACGAAGTTGCCGTTTCTATAGTTTTTGAACACGACGGCGAAAAAGAATTGGAAAAAAGTTTCACTTTTGAGCGTATAAGTAAAGACAATGTACGTTGCAAAGACTTTAAGTTTTTCGGTTACGAAAATTCAGGTTCGGAACGCTATTCAGTTAAAGGCAGCAATTTGTTAGAACAAAGTTTCGATGCCGTCATTCGCAAATATTGTCTTTTCAAAGGCGAAAGCACGCTGAACGTTTTCGACAATACCACCGCACTGAAAACGTTGGTCGAAACATTTTCTGGAATCAAACGCTTTGACGATTTGGTGGAACTTTCCACAGATTTTGAAGCAAAATCGCAAAACGCCGTGAACAAAGAGATGCTTAACGACAAAAAGTGCAGACAAAAGGCAAACGACCTGAATTTCAGATTGACAAAAGTTAAAGACGAAATTCAGACCTTAAAAAGTGATATTAAACAGCAAGATGAGGCAATAAACAGTTATGCCGCAAAACTCGAAATTCTCGAACACAATCAAGAAGCAAGCGAGCAATACCAAGATATAAAAAACAGAATCAAGGGATTGTCAGATAAACGGGCAAAAATGCGCAATTATACGTTAGTGGATTACAATGCAATGCTGCTGGATGAATCGTGGATTTTACGTTCATTCCCGAAAGTATTGCAGGAGTATCAGAAAAAGGCTTCGGCATTGAGTAAGCAAAAGCGGAAATTAAAGACGCAGGAAGATGAACGCAGAGGAGAAGAAAGAGGCAAGCAAATAGCGATAGAACATATACAAAAACTCGCTAACGGCGCAGTGGAATTGCCATGGAATCTTCCCGACCAAGAAACAATGCAAGAGATGCTTGACGACCATATTTGCAAAGTATGCGGGCGCGAAGCCCTCGAAGGTTCGGAGGCTTACGAGTTTATGAAAAATAAACTCAACGAATATTTGCGGCACATTCAAGAAACGACAAAGAAAGATGAACAGAAAGACGAGAAGCCGCTCTTTACAAATTCATATATTGATGAACTGCACACGCGCCAAATACGAATGAGCGGAGAAGACGAACAACGCATTGCCGGTATTGCAACCGAAGTTTCCGGCCAATTGAAGTTTATACAGGACAGAAAAATTGATTTGGATAAGATTGAAAAAGAATTGCAGGAGGCGGAAGACGAAAAAAGCCGTTTGCTCATTCAGTCGTCAGACCTTACCGAAGAAATGTTGGAAAAAGATTTCAACGATATAAAAGGCTATTTTGATCAAAAAGGAAGAGCCGAAATCCGAGTTGCAGAACTGACATTGCAATTGAAACGAAAAGAAGACGAGAAGCGGGAACTTGACGAAGAATTTGCCGGGCTTGAACCGGAAAACACTTCCGTCAAAATGTATCAGCGCGTTCATACGGCTCTTCGAGAAATAATGAAAGCCTTTACCAATGCCAAAGAGAGAAATGTTACCGAGTTTCTGACTTCGCTTGAAAAAAAGGCTAATACGTACTTGGGCAAATTGAATGAGAACGATTTTCATGGCGTTATCTATTTGAGAAGAACCGCCGAAGGCTCTGCCCGCATTGAGTTGTGCAGTGAGGACGGAACGATTATTCCCAATCCGTCCGATTCGCAAAAAACCACTATGTATATGTCCGTCTTGTTTGCCATTTCCGAAATCACAACGCTGAAACGCGAACAAGATTATCCGCTTATATTCGATGCGCCAACTTCAAACATGGGCGGATTCAAGGAAAACAGTTTTTACAACGTCATAGACAAGATAAACAAACAGTGTATCATTGTAACAAAAGATTTGCTTATCGAAGACAAAACAACGGGCGAAAGTTCACTGGACAACAAGCAAATTAACCAACTTACCTGCTCAGTCTATCGCATTAGCAAAGCGGCAGATTACAGCCAAACAGGATTATCAACCATTCAAACCACCACAACAAAAATCAAATAATCATGGCAACTGAAAGTTTATACGAAATTTGGGCAAAACGCAATCCTGAATGGGAAATACGTTATGAAAACAATATTATTAAAACCTTTTGCGATTATAACAGAGGTGCAACAAGTATGCGCGAAGACCGAGCCAAAATTCTTGGCGCCGGTTACGAAATATTTATCGTTGCGTTTTTCATTGGGCTATACTACAACCAGAAAAAGCCGCTTACAACCGAAAATCGGAAACGCAAATCGTTTGGGTGGGCAATCCAAAATTGGGGAAATATTGAAAGTAGGGGAGGCAGAAAACCATACCCCAAACTCCGCGAATACATTTTTGCCGCCCTCGTTGCCCGCACCGACGTTGATTTTATCGCCCTCGACAAAGGCGAAATCACAGCCCGCAAAGCCGTTGATATGCTTATGCAAACCATGGAAGAATATGCCAATTTCGGTTTCCATTTCATGGAAGACAAACTAATTGACAACCCCGGATATTTCTACGCCAGCAATGCTTTCTTGGAGGTGTTTCTTTCGTTTGATGCCAGCGTTAGCAAGTCGGAAGATGACGAAGAACCCGAAGCGTTAGACTGAAGTAAAATTTGCAACGCTACAAATATATTGAAATCATAGAATCAAATCATTAAAAATTTTGATGTGGCAATAACTACCTAAAGTGAAGTAAAATTGTTATTTTTGCAAAAAAAAGAGACGATGGACTTGATAGAATTCACAAAGAAGTTTCCGGACGAGGAGTCCTGCAAAACACATTTTAAGGCGTTGCGGGATGCGCAAGCCAAGAAGTGTCCGCACTGCCAAGGGACGGCGTTCTATTGGAAAAACGACAAGGAAGTATATGAATGCAAGGAATGCCACTACAGGATGAGCCTGAAGAAGGGCACAGTGATGGAGCACAGCAAATTCACGTTCAGGGAATGGTACATAGTCTTCCATCTGATGAGTTCTACCAAGCAAGCCATATCGGCCTCCGAGATGCAACGCCAGCTGGGCAAGAAGTATTACCGAGGAGTATGGGAGATGATGCAGAAGATAAGGGACGTGATGGGTCAGCGTGACGGAAAATACAAGTTGAAGGAGATGGTAGAGGTTGACGAGATGATGTTCTCCACGGATACGGAGAAGGAAGACGACGAACCCAACAAACGAGGCATGGGCAGCCAGTCACAGACAAAGGTGCTTGTCATGGCGGAAAGCAGCGAAATATCCCCAGAAGACGGCGACAAGGTGAGGCGGCATACCATTAACAAAAAGGTGGGACATATAAGGATGAAGGTCATAAAAGACATGAGGGCGGCCACGATAACGGAGGCGGCCACGGCGGTCATAGACAGTGGCAGTGGAGTGGTTACGGATGGGTGCAGGTCTCACACCCAATTTAAGGACGTGTTTGCCGGGCATGAGGCGTATGTCGAACACGACAAGAGAGAAGTCGTGACAAAAAAGTTGCCATGGGTGCACGTGGTTGCCGGCAGGTGCAAGAAAAGCATAGAAGGAGTGCATGACGAGGTGAAACGCAAGTTCCTGCAGTTCTATCTGGATGAATTCTGCTATAAGTTCAATCGTAGATACTTCAATGACATGTTTGACCGTCTATTGTTGGCAGCATCCTCCTGTGTGCCTGTGTTTCGGCATGGGTACGGAAAATCGGCGAGCGTATAGGTCGTTATTGACATACCAAATTTTTTTTTTATTGCTTAAAACAAAGTAATAAGCAATAAAGGTTGTCGCATTTGCGTCGCAGTTATCTTAATAAGTAGAATGGAAACTAGGTTAATATATTGATTTCCTTTAACTTGCGGAAAGATAGGGATTCGAACCCTAGAAACAGTTACCCGCTCACCGCATTTCGAGTGCGGCCCGATCGACCACTCTGGCATCTTTCCTTCTTTGCTTCAATTTTACAGAACGAAAAATCCGCTAACACAAATGTTTTAGCGGACGTTTTGTTTGCGGAGAGGGAGGGATTCGAACCCCCGGAACCTTTCGGTTCAGCGGTTTTCAAGACCGTCGCAATCGACCACTCTGCCACCTCTCCTAATAATCATCTTAATGGGTAGTCACCTCTGTAACCTCCTCGTTTTGCCTTTCGGCTTGTGACCCAGCAGGGGATCGAACCCTGGACCCACAGATTAAGAGTCTGTTGCTCTACCAGCTGAGCTACTGAGTCATTCTTCGTCTCGTTTCAACTGTTCGTCTTTCCTTGAACTAGTTGTTTTTGTTTGACGGGTGCAAAGGTATGCGTTATTTTCTAAAATGCAAAACTTTCGAATCAAAAAATGTCGTTTTTTTTAATTAAAAAAACCTTTTGAATACTGTTTTGCTCAATGCTCATTTTGTTTCGATGTCATAGTGGCTGAAATCGAACTTTTCGATTGCCTTCATGGCATAATCGTAGCCTATTTTGTAGATGATGTCGGCTTTGGCTACGTCGAACATCCCGAATTTCTTCGCTTTCGTTGTTTCTATGACAATATCGCAATATTCTTTCTGTTCCACGGTGTTTCCGTTTACCGCAAGGTGGAATATCCGCTCGGCAACATCCAACACTCCGTCCGTGTTCTCTTTGGGCGATGTCGGATTTACGTGTACGCCTATAAGAATTTCGCATTCGTTACGTAATACGGAGGCGGGTAGGTTGCAGAATATGCCACCGTCCACGTATTGTTTGCCATTGATTGTCGTTGGATTGAAGAAGATAGGTACGCTGGCGGATGCGACCACGCAGTTCAGCAGCTCTCCTGATTTGAAATAGACGTTCTTGCCTGCGTTCAGCTCTGTCGCATTCACAATCAATGGAATTTGTAGGTCTTCGAAGGTTTTGGCCCGCAGCATGAGCTCCATCTTTGCTTTGAATTTGTCTGTGCTGGCCAGTCCTCCGTTTTTTGGAAGGTTGAAGCTCACCATTTTGAATAGCGTATTCTTTTGCAGAAATTTACTTATGGATTCAGTGCTGTGTCCGTCAGCATATAATGCACCGACAATGGCACCTGCGCTGACTCCTGAGATGATGTCAATCTTGATTCCTTTTTCTTCTAATGCCTTTAGCACTCCCAGATGGGCTATTCCTTTTGCGCCACCTCCGCTGAGTGCCAATCCTACTTTGTATTTTTTTGCCATAAAGTCGTTCTAAGTTGTGGTTCGGCGGACAGGTTCTGTCCTCTTTGTTTAGTTTGCCGTCTTTGTCTTGTATCCTTTGTTGCTCGCTGTTGCATTGTCCGTGCCTTCGCTTTTCTTTCTCCAAGGATACCTTTTCTCTACCCAATAGGCGTAGATGAAGAAAATGGCGATGATGCAGATGCTGATAGGAATGATCATCATCGGATTCTTGTGCGCATACCACACGCCGAAAAGTACGAATATGTTGAGGCATTGCTGTATGATGACAACTTGCTGGTGCGAAAATCCTGAAGATACCAGTCTGTGGAACATCTGGTTCTTATGCGGAGTCAATACGTTTTCTTTATAAATGATTCTTCTGACGAGCGTGTAGGTGGTGTCGAAGATGGCCACCATGCATACGATTATCCACAGTATGATGGATACGTTGTGCTCGTTTTGAAAATAGATGCCGAATACGGCGAAGTTGAATCCGAGGAAGGTGCTGCCGGCGTCGCCCATGAATATCTTGGCTTTTTGCCAGTTAAGTTTGAGAAATCCGCCAATGCATGCGATCATGAACAGTAGGGGATTGTCTGGAAATACCAGAAGTAGGCTGATGACGCAGATGCTGATTGACTCCGTGCCGAGGTTTCCGTCTATCCCGTCGTAGAAGTTGAATAGGTTGATGTACCAAAGAAATGCCACGAAGGCCAGCGTGTTGACCAATACTGGCGATTTGAGGCTGAACGTGCCGAAATCTATCTGAGATAAGCCGCCAAGGTAATACATGGCGATGATGATGGAGGCCGATTGCGTAATCAGCCTAATCCAAGGAGAGAGTTGTCTGGCGTCGTCTCTGATGCCTATCAGGAGCAGTAAAATGCCTGGGATGAGTGCCATGAATAGATGCTCCGGCATCAAGTCTGGTCTTGCTGCGTATAAGAAAGAGATGCACATATACCAGCATGCCACAATGGCGATGCCTCCGCCTAGTGGAGTTATTTTAGTGTGATAACTGCGCTGATTGGGCTTGTCCAATAACCTTTTTCTGATAGCCCACTTTCTAATAAAGAAAGTGATTCCCCATGAAAGAAGTAAGGCAATGATAAATAAAAACCAAAGCATTGCTATATAAACATTTTTAATGACTACAAATATACGTAAAATACATGTACACGTACATGAAAATTAACTATATCATGCCTTTTTTATTGTGTGATTTCGTTTATATTCTTTAAACTTTTTTTGCTATTCCTCCTTTATCCTCTTTTTGTGGATTCCGTGTCTAAAAATATGGATGTTTGATTTATGTCGTTAAGGGGAGGAATGTTCTGCTCGGTATGGTGGCTGTGATAAAAAAGAAAGGTCGACCGAGGCCGACCTTTTCCTTAGTATATAATTTGAAAAAAAAATTATTTAGCTTGTTGCTCTAGCATCAACGTTTTGGTTGGCTGGTCGCAAACTTCAGAAGGGCCGAAATATTGGATAGGACCAGGGTAAACGTAAGAAGTGTTGATAGCCCAATCTGCGCGGTTGTCGGCCAGTTTTTTGAAAGGAGCTCCGTCCAATTCAACCAAAGCTTTGCGTATAACAGGCTTCATTGCTCCGTTACGACGTTCCATGTTCATCATCATCGTTACAGGAACACCTCCTGCAATCCACTTGTCAGCAGTTGCGGTAGTGTTGCGGATCAAAGACATATATCCGGTTTTCCCGCTAGCGATAAGTTGAGAAGCGTTGAATCCTAGAGAGTAGCAATAGTCTGCGTCGAAGTTGGAAGGTGCGGCGCAACGGCCTTCGTATCCGAAGAAGTGTCCGAGTCCGGAGAATTTGCCTTTGTAAGAACCTGCAGCTTTCATTTCAGCAAGGCGGTTCTTAACCATCTCGATGAGCAACTTCTCGGTTTCGATCAAAGAAACCTGAACGTTTCCGTGAGGGTCGCGCTCAAGAGTCAATTGCTTGGCGATGCCTTCAGGAAGACTAGAGTAAACAGAAGCGCTGTTTGGCGTTAATTTAGCGACAGCAGCCTTGACGTCGGACTCTTTGGCAAGAAGGTCGTTCAACTCGGCGATAAGAATCTTCATTTCAGGGATGAATTCGATCAAGCCTTCAGGGATAAGGACAACACCGAAGTTATTTCCTTTCTCCGCACGAGCGGCAACAGTATCAGCGATATTGTTTACTATTTGGGCAAGAGTCATCTTCTTAGACTCGACCTCTTCTGATACGATACAGATGTTTGGCTGAGTTTGAAGTCCGCACTCAAGGGCGATGTGAGAAGCCGAACGGCCCATCAACTTGATGAAGTGCCAGTATTTTTTTGCAGAGTTGGCGTCACGCATGATGTTTCCGATAACCTCAGAATACACTTTACATGCAGTGTCGAAACCGAAAGAAGTCTCGATCATCTCGTTCTTCAAGTCACCGTCGATAGTCTTAGGGCAGCCGATTACTTGGATGCCGCATTTCTTCTGCAAGTAGTATTCAGCAAGAACGCAAGCGTTTGTATTTGAGTCGTCACCACCGATGATAACCAAAGCCTTAATCCCCAATTTGTTGCATATCTCTATTCCGCTGTCAAATTGAGCTTGCTCTTCCAGTTTTGTACGTCCGGAACCGATGATGTCGAAACCTCCCGTGTTGCGGTAGTCGTCGATAAAGTCGGCTGTAAGTTCTACGTATTTGTGGTCAATCAAACCGCTAGGTCCGCCAAGGAATCCGTAAAGTTTGCAGTCCTTGTTCAGGGATTTCAAACCATCGAACAAACCAGAGATGACGTTGTGTCCGCCGGGAGCTTGTCCACCGGAAAGAATCACACCTACGTTAAGGGCAGGAAGGGCCTCTTTCTTGTCTGCGGGTTCGAAAGTTACGATAGGCATTCCGTAAGTATTAGGGAATAGCTTTTTAATCTCATCTTGGTCTGCAACGGATTGTGTTGCTTTACCTTCTTTTAAGGCTACTCCGCCTTTCAATGCCTTTGGCAATTTTGGCTGATATGCAGCCCTTGCGATTTGCAATGCACTTTTTGTCATTGTGATTATTATTTTAATTTAAAATTAGAATCTTCTGAGTTTGAAAAATTCACGCAAAATTGCTAAAATATTTTTGTATATCAAACAAAAATTTCAAGAGCGTTGTGAATTGTTGTGTCAGAACCTTTTTTTCAGTGGGGTGAATCCGTTCCTTTCTTGCGCTTTTTTGTCTCTTTTCGTTTGGGTGGAAATGTTTTTATAGGAAAGAGGTTTGTTAATGTGGATTAGAAAAGAAGATGGGTAAAGTTCAAGTATTGTGTATTTTTTTTCTGTCTTTCTGTATTCTAAAACTGTTTCAAAACGTATTTTTTGGAAAAAAGTCAAAAAAGTTATAAATTATTTTAATATTAAAATAATATCTTTAAATTTGTGCGCTGATAATACGAGAAAAACAGATAATTAGTATATAAAACGCTATCTTTAAAACGGCGTTTTTTTGATGTATCATTCTATTAAAGTGTAACATGATAAACATCTTGTGCAGTAGATTGTTTCTTATACGTAGAAAAAGAGATTTAAAATAAAACAATAATTGTGCCAAACTATTAAATTGGCGACAGAACGAAATCTTTGTGATAGAAGTTGGTAGAAAATGAGTAGCTGGATTTTCCTGTTGAGAAGCAAAAGTGAGAGAAGAAGAGATGTTTGAATAAGTTGAATATGTGTTTTCTGTAAGTCTGATACCATTATTGTACGAAACAAAGATTGTCAGGATGGCTTTATTGATATCTGTTTTTAATGGATTTTATGTTTTTGGTCTGTTGTATAAAAAAGTTTGATATATGAAGATTATGATTAAGATGAAGGTTAAGATGGCGATTGTGTTTGTCGCTTCTTTTCTTGTTTCCTTGCCTTCTTTTGCACAATCGGATGAAAATCCGTTTGCGAAGATGTCCATTAAGATGAATAATGGTGTCACTTATTCGGCTTGCCCCGGAGAACCTCTTTTTTTCGAATTGGAGGACATCGATCCTGTGCCAGTAGGTTCCGAATATAGATTTGAGTGGTACACCTCTACCGATGGCGTTACCTGGAATAGCAAAGGTGCCTATAAAACATATACATATACATTGGAGATGCCGGACAATGCCTTTTATATAAAAGTGCATGCGTCGCAGACAATGCCGCATGGATTACTTGGTTCCGTAAATGAAACGTATGTTGAGAAGAAGATAGCTTTGTCTTCAAATTGTAAGGAGAATGTCTGCCACCAAACTACAACAGGCGATTATTTCAGTGGAACCGATTTTGACCATACCGGATCTGTAGATTGGAGCCAGACTCCTCCCGGAAATCTGGAACAGTTTTTTTCTGATCAAGGTATTATTTTCTCTGAAACTTATTCTAAAAATCATCCTGATAACAAAGGAGAAGTGATGAATCAAGAAAAACTTGGTTATCCTTTATATATAGATGATTCTTTGGGCGTCAATCCTCATAACAATTTCTATGTAATAAAGACGAATGTTAATTCAGGCTTTTTCTCCATTAAGTTCCCTAATGAAATGTATAAGGGAAAAACGTATCGGTTCACGATGCGTTTCTATTTGATTATTCCTAATTCTTGTAAGAATTGGGATCCGGGAGCCAGTATTATGACGAGAACAGGTCATGGTACGGTGACGACGGATATGATGGATGTGGATATCTATTATGAGTCGGAAAATGGAACGAAAAGTGAACTGATAAAGAGTCAGTATGTGACAATGGGGTCTGATGTGGCCAGATATAAATTTTATGACGATATTAAAGATTATGAGAATCTAGATGGGGATAAAATCTTCCGTTTTGAAATGGTCTATTATGGATCTATGCCGGCAGATAAAAATGTGGATTATGACTTCCAACCGTTCTTTGAGCAGTTTCCTACTTGTGCAACGGTGGCGGTTGACTATATTAGTGCAGAAGCGGCCTCTGTCTGTGTGTCTCCGAGGTCGGAGTGTGTGGGTGGCTCCATTTTAGTTAATGCGGCGGGTTTTCCACGTAACACCGAATATGTGTGGACGAAATATACGGATGCAACTTACTCCACAGTGGAAGAATGGAAACAGAACGAGGTTACCTATGAATTGGATAGGTTTGGAAAGAAGGAGAAGGCAAATATAGTGATGATGGAACCTGGCGTCTTCTATTATAGCGTTTCGGATGGCATAAATACCATTAATTTCAGTCTGGTGGGAATGGAGTGCGGAAATGCGGTATGCCCGGATATTAAGGGCGATGCAAATGTATGTGTGACCAACTTTCCTTATAAACAGGAATATGCTTTGGAGAATGAGTCGGTTATGGATTGGATGGGTACTTATGGCGTAGACTATACATACAGATGGTCTTTGGTTGCACCGGAAGGTTTGACTAGTGATGCCTCCAAAGTTTTTGTGGAAGATAGTCCGGATTTCAAAAAGGCTACTATACGAGTAGATGAAGGAGCTAGAATGAGCGGGTCGTTTAGCCCGGATATGGAATATCAAATCGTTTTGTCGGCCTATCGGCTTATTAATGGGCAGATGAATGCTCATGCAGAATGTTCTGATACAATGTTTTTGTGGATCTATGACCAGCCAAGTGTGTCTGCTGTCAATCTGTTGACGAAACAAGGCCAAGATTCCATTTGTGCAGCTACGGCGTCGGATACGATAATGATAGAAAATAAGGGGCAGATTTCCGGCTATGACTGGACATGGATAGGGGCTAGCATGGGTGCGGATAGTGTTGTGCGGATCTCTAATTTTAATCGGGTTGCGCTTTGCGACGGCTCATTGTCGAAATATCCGGTATCGTTGGATGTGAAGAACGGAACTTGTGGCGTGACATTGAACGATACGTTCTATGTACATACGCCGGATGCTCCGATGATAGATTGTTCTGACTTGTCGGAAGATACAGTATATTATTTGTCTCCGTCAAGTCTGGATACTACAATTAATTTGCCAATCCCTGCATTTGCGACGAGTTGTGACGATAATCCGAAAATAGGTGTAAACATTCGTTTTGATGCCGATGAAGATATCCATGATATGGACTTTTCGTTTGTGCTTTCTCGGTCGGATATTGATGCTCTGTCGAAGAAAATCCCGTTCACATTTTATGCAGGAGTCGTTTACGTCGATTATACGTTGACAGACGGTTGCGGCAAGTCGGATAATTGCAATGTGTCTATTGATATAAAGGATACGACGGCTGGCCTGATAGACTGTGGGCTGATTGATGATTTTTTGGCTAATATCACCAATCAGAGTGGTTGTGTGGCTGTGCCAGGTTACTTTCCGTCTGAACTTCCTATTCTGAAACCAGACACTTTGCGAGATTTGAATTTTAAGGATACGTTGATTTTTATCCCTGGTGTCTTTGCCGGTAGGTCGAGTTTGAGTCCGAATTCAGATCCGGGCTTAAATCCTTCCAAATATTCTAAGGAGAAAGGTTTGAATGATCCGTATGAGATAGGGGTGACTTATATTTTATGGAGTTTCACGGATCCTTCCGGTAACGTCTCGTATTGCCATAGTAAGGTTACCGTGATAAATGACCGGGAAATGTTTAATTGTAACTCTTTGGTCGATATCCGTACAACGGTCAATAAAAACAATACTATGGAATATAAGTATGCTTCTGCTCAGCCTCAAGGAAATAGGAATCCCGATACGCAATATACATTGGAAGATTTATTGAAGGTTCCGGCGCCATCGCTATTGTATTGCGAGGGACCTGTTGTCCTGAAAATAAGATTTACAGGAGAATATGTTGATGATGATGGAAATATTTTAGGATCTGTTGTAGATTCTCTTTTGTCGGGAGATGAGTTGTTGAAGCATAAGTTTCCTGTCGGAGTGACAGATCTCAAGTTCGTTTTCACAGATAAGAACAAAAGGGAAGTTGCCTGTAAACAGAGAGTAATCATTGCTTCTGCCTTTTCTCCTGTGCCGAATGATTGTCCGAATGATGTGGATTTGTATGCCGGAGATGAATGTTCTGCAGTATGGAATCTGGAATTGGAGAATGTGCCAACCGCAAAAATACCTTACTTTAAGGAGGTGAAATATATTTACGATAATTGTGATGGACGTGGATATGTCTATGATGATTTGGGCATAAGTACGGCATTGTCCATCACATATGATACGGTAGGTTATCCTTTTATGGTACGTCGAATAAGTGATTTGGATGAACAATGGAAGTCTACATCAACGTCTGTTGTGACGGAGTGTAAAAACACATATGGAGCTTCTGATTCCGTGATGGTGAAGATGGTTCAACATAGACGTGATGATAAGAGTGTTTGTCAAGAAGATGCCCAAGAACAGATGGCTGTAATGTTGACTAACTTCTCCGAATTGCCAAATTGTATAACGAATCCGTTTAAGAAAGGTCGTCATGAAGTTGTTTGGTATTTTGATAATGGAAAGGGAATTTTGGATAGTTGTGTGACGCATATACAGGTGATAGATACTGTTCCGCCTACATTGGTCTGTGGCTCTTGGAGTGAAGCCGACACGTTCTATGTGGACGAGTCATGTGTTGTGCCAGCTTCTGTGGTCGACGTTCATGTACCTACCGTAGATTCGTTGCAGGCTAGTGATAATTGTACGGATCCGGAGAAGATGAAGGTTTCGTGGACTCGTACTTTCGACGGAACGCAGATTCCGTCATTGGATGATTCTTATGAGATGGGTGTTACCTATATAAAATGGATTGTTACTGATGAGTCTGGAAATGCTTCTTATTGTGAACAGACGGTGACCGTACTTGATACGTTGCCTCCGTTCTTTGACTGTAGCTCCTTGCATACCATTTATGCTTTTGCAGATGCCGATTGTGAGGTGAAACCAGATGCCGTGAAGGCAGCAGGTTTGAAGATTCCAACCACGGACGAGGATGATCCTTGTTCTCCTATGGGTGGCGTTATTTCAGGAGTAGGAGTGAGAAGTGATGGAAAGGATGTGATGACCGATCCCTATCCGTTGGATACCACATACATAAGTTGGACGTTTACGGATGCTGCGGGCAATGTGTCAAAACCTTGTATGCAGATGGTGATTGTCAAGGACACCACACCTCCTCTTTTCGCTGATTGTGGAAATATGCCACTGATTGTCATCGAGCTGGATCCTGATTCTTGTTCGGCTTCCAACGAATTGGTGCGGAAAAAGTTGGGCACGCATTCTGCCCATGATAATTGTGATGGTGATATAGAAGGATTTCCGATGTTGACTTTGCCGGATTTGTCTTATGCCGAATTGCCCGAGTTCTTTAAAAAGGATACGACTTATCTAATATCTTGGGTGTTCACCGATAAGAAAAATAACAAGAAAATATGTCATCAAAGTCTAGAGGTGAGGGATACGACACCTCCTGATTTGACTGGCGTTTGTCCGGCAGAGAATGTGAAAAACGTAGCGGCCAAGGTGGTGTGTGCGGTTACATACGACGACCTTCAGTTGCCAAATCTTAAGGTTGACGATCCTTGTGACGGATTGCTGCTGCCGATAGTGACAGGATGGATTAAACAAAAGGATGAGTCGGTAATTGTTTACAGGAATGAAGATTTGAAGACTGCCAATTATCCGATAGGAACGCATCATTTCTCTTGGGTCTTTACCGATAAGGCAGGCTTAAAGGATTCTTGTGAGATGGATGTGGTGGTGACAGACTCGTTAGATCTTATACTGACAAACTGCGATGTGGATAAATCTGTCACCGTTACATTGAAACCGGGTGAGTGTAGTTTGTCTCCTGATTCGTTGTCAAAATATATGAAAATACCTGTCGCCTACGACCTGTGTGACGAGGATACGATTTTGCCTATCATTGAACGTCGTTTTGACGGAAAGTTGGTGGTAGATGAAGAGGGTAAGGCCATTGCTTGGAATTCACAAGATTTCCCGTTAGGAAAAACAGATATAAAGTGGTTGTTTGTTGACGAGTTGGGCGTCATGAAGGACTCTTGCGAGAAGTCGGTTACTGTTAAAACAGAGTTGTTCGATTGCTCTACTCTTAAAGAAGTGGTTGTGGTTAATCTTTTGGAGGAACTTTTTGCAACGGCCTCGGAAGTGGAGGCAGCCGGATTAAAAGAACCGGAAATTACTGTTGATACTTGTAATGCGGCCGAGTTGTCATTCTATCGTAGTGATGAGATGAGTCGCGATGATAATTATGAGATTGGTTCCGTGGATGTGAAATGGACGTTTACATATAGTTTTGGAGATGTAAAGGAATGTCATCAGACGGTGATTGTAAATGATATGGTTCCTCCTTCTTTGATATGTCCGCCTTTGACGGATATCCATTATGAGTGTTATGGGGATATACCAACTCCATATCAGACGTTTGAGGAGTTTGAAGCGGCTGGTGGTTCCATTTCCGACATACGGAAATATAAGGAAGGATCTTTTGGATTCTCGGAAGATACAATCGGTGCAAATTTGTGCGACTATACTTTGCGAAGAACTTATCATATAAAAGATATTAGAGATACGTTGGTGACTTGTTCCCAAGAGTTCAATGTCAGTGATACGAAATCTCCAGTCATTCTGACCAGCTTGGATACGTTGGTGTTTGCTTGTGACCAAGTTATTCCAAGCATGGCCACTATTCCGGTTGAGGTGGAAGATAATTGTACGGACAAGTCGGATATCGTGATTAGAATGGAAGCCGACTCTTCTAGGTCGGAAGATATTCATTCCTGCTCTTATAATAGCTATACCATCTGGAGGAGATGGACGGCGGTAGATAAGTGCGGACATGTTAGCGATGCACTGACACAAGTGGTTCTTGTGGTGGATACGATAGCTCCTAAGATCGTATTGCCGGAAGGATGGCGCGATACTTTGTTGGCGGACAATGTGAAGAATTGTACGCGGATTATGCCGGTGCTTGATACTTTGTTGAAAGGAAATGTGGTGGATGCTTGTACTTTGGATGATGATATTGTGTTGTGGCAGAGTCCTGCTGCTGGTACTCTTGTGAAAGAGACGACAGATGTCTATCTTTTCGCAAAAGATAACTGTGGAAATAGAGATAGTGTGAAGGTGGTTGTGTTTATAGATAAGGTTGTTAATGTGGTGTCTCTTAATGCCAATTCGTTGACGTTGTGTGGGTCTGATACCTCTTCCATCGATCTTTGGTCGCAAGAGGTGCGTTTCGCTAAAGGATATGTTACTGTTTATGATGTGGATGGTTTGATGCCGGTAAACAGTGTGTTCAACTATGATTGTTATCGAGACACTATCTCGGAGGCTACCTTGGTTTATAGTAATAACCCGCACACTTATTATTCGAAGTTTTATGGCTCTAACAAATATGAACGGGATTCTATATATAAAGCTCGTGTCAATCTCAGAAAACGTACGCAGAGCGGTTTGTATTATTTCGTTGTGATGGATACCATAACACGATGTAAGGATACGGCAATGGCTTATCTGACAATACATGAACGTCCGAGAATTTCTCTCTCCTCGGATGCTCTGGATCATTGCGAGAATGACACGTTTGATTTGGCAGATTTGTTGGCGGATAGTAGGGCTTGTGTTGACGATATGGGTTCGGACATCGTGAAGAGTGGCTGGTATGTGGATGACGAGGAATATGTCGCAGGTACGCCAGTCCCTTATGATGGAAAGAAGCATGTCATGTATTACTATGCGGAGAATAGTTGTGCCAGGTCGACTAGCTACGATAGCTATTTCGCTTATTGCGGTGCTACTCCTAGTACTAAGGCCGATAGTTTGGCTATCGTTGGAACGGAGAAGAATCTGGAGCTGTGGCGGAGGGATGAACTTCATTCCGAGGATAGCCTGTTGCTGATTGTTCATCAACGTTATTTGACGGATAGCATCTTCTTGGCGACTAATCCTTCTTATATGGATAGAATCTGGTTGGGAGATGAGTTGGAATTGAATCTTACCTCTCCATATAAACCTTCTTTCTATTATTGGCATAAGGTTTCCGGTCTATATGATGGCCGTTTCGCAGGTGCGTTTGACAAATATGGAAACGTGATGGATTCTTTTACAAGGACGGATGTGGTAGATGAAACGTTGTACGAGAATATGTCGCAGGATGAGAATCGTTACCGTTTTATCCCGACGGACTCTGCATTATATTATGTGTTGATAGGCGATGGCGTCTGTCCGGCGATGCCGTCTAATGTGGTTTCTGTGGATGTGATGGACAAGTTGCCTACCGCCATAACGCCATATAATTCGATAGGATTGAACGATGTATTCCTGAAGGGTCGTCAGGTTGTCATCTTCGACCGTTATGGAGACCGTGTGTATGAGGGGTCTGATGGATGGGATGGTTCGACCCGTGGCGGACTTGTGGATCCTGGTGTCTATTTCTACGATGCGGTAATCAACGGACGTAATTATAAGGGCACTATTGAAGTCGTATATATAAAGTAACGAAATAGTAGTTTATAGAAAGATGGGCCTCTGGATTTAGAGACCCATCTTTTTTATGTAAATTAGTCCGAAACGAAAAACGCCTATGCTTGTCGATGGGACGAAGTGTGACTTGTGGAAATGAGAAAACAGCAGGATGTGCCGGAGAAATAATTCCATAATCATAAAATATCAAAAAGCGGATATAAGGATTCTATTTTGTTTTATCTTTCCTCTAAGAAAACGTATTTGAGTCAAGACCACCCCTATCTTTATGGCTACCAATGGGCTTGTTCCTTCTTTTTGGCACATAAATCCCTGGGCCACCTTTTATATGTGGTCTATTTACTTTATATTTTTCATTTTCCTTTTCGGGCTCTTACGTCCCAACACTGGCATCCTAAGCCGCTTAAAGCATCAGTCAATTTGCAAGACGGAGTCGATGCTACCACAAAGATACTGACCTTACCATAAGCGGTATATTATGAGTTGCCCTTCGTATCAGGCTTCTTATAATCGGCATACGGCTTCCCCTCTGACATCACATGCCAAATGGCTATTAACATTTTGCGTGCAATAGCCACCTTTACTTTCATGGCATTTTTCTTTCTGACGACAGTTTGGGTATAACTGAATTTGGAGAAGAAACAGTTCTGTGTTTTGCTGGCGCCCCATGCGCATTCAATCATTGTTTTTCGGATATACTTATTACCATGCGTGATTCTACGCGATTTGATCTTTCCTGCACTTTCTTCGTTTCGGGGCTTGAGACCACACCAAGACACTAAGGCCGACGCGGTAATGAACATTTTCATGTCCGCTCCTATTTCTGCCAATATGGAGGTGGCAGAACGTTCCTTAACTCCGGGGATTGTTTGGAGGTTTTCAAACTCTTTTGGGAATTCATCTTTGCACATTTTAGTTAGCTTCTCTTGGCATTCCTGCTTGTGCTTTTGATCGAGTTCAATCTCTTCCATGTACTGACGGATTAGATCAATGTCAACTTCCGATACGACACCCGTCAATGAGGCTATGATGGTATCTTTACCCACACGATTAACCGTACGTCCATGAATGACACCCACCAGACGATTAGCATCGGTAACTCCTTCTGAAATAAGACGGACTACCTCCTTGTAACTCTTGCTGTCAACGGAAGATACATAGTTGCTGATGCGAATGTTGCAACGTTGAAGAACAGCGTCTAGCTTGGTGAGTTTATAAACGATTTCTTTGTTCAAGTCAAAGATACGACGGTTGTATTGACGCATACGTTGGACAAGGGCAGAAGGCACAAAACTGCCACGGATTAAATCCTTCATGGTGCATTCGGCAATCCATGCCGCATCGCGAACATCACTCTTCCTGCCCGGCAACTGCTTGATGAAATAGGGATTCACAAGTTTCAAGTCTTCAATGTCATCCAAAACACGCCAAATCGGATGCCAATAGATACTCGTACTTTCCATGGTAACCTCCCTTACTTCGTGGGTAAGGAGCAACTGATGCAATTCCTCCAATTCCGGTGTCAAAACACCAAATTTACATTCAATTTTATCTCCATTCTCGTTCAGGAGACAAGCAAATACACTATCTTTGTGAACGTCAAGACCACATACTATTCTCATAGGCGATAACATTTTGAGACTTAGAGCTCGTTAAACAATAAATTTGAGGCTCGCACACCGAGACCTCCCACGCCATAAAGATAGGGGTGGTCTTGACTTTTTCTTATCGCACTGGCATATAAATCGTGATTTATATCTAAATTTGTACTTGATATGGATACTACATCAAAATTATTAGAGGAATATATACTTAGGCACATTGATGAGGAACCGGCAATCTTGAAACAATTGACGCGTGACACGAATTTGTACACGCTAAAACCAAGAATGTTGTCTGGCCATCTTCAGGGACGTATGCTGAAAATGTTTTGTAACATGGTTTCTCCTACAAACATTTTGGAGATAGGTACTTTTACTGGGTATTCTGCTCTTTGTATGGCAGAGTCGTTGAAGGAAGGCGGAATGTTACACACTATAGAGGTGAACGATGAGATGGAAGAGTTCCTTGCCCGAGTTTTCTCCGAGTCTGGTTATGCGGACAGAATTCAGCTCCATATAGGAGATGCAATAAAGATAATTCCTGAAATAGATGCTTTTTTTGATGTGGCATTTATTGACGGGAATAAACGTCATTATGTGGAATATTTTGATGTGGTCTATCCTAAGATGAAGGTGGGTGGTGTTATGATAGCAGACAATACCTTGTGGGATGCCCATGTTTTGGAGGAAGATTCCAAGGATGCGCAGACTTTGGGGATTAAACGGTTTAATGATATGGTAGCGACAGACGAAAGGGTGGAGAAGGTGATTGTCCCTGTCCGTGATGGTATGACGCTGATAAGAAAAATCCGTTAATTTAGTTACTAAAAAGAATAGCATAAAAATTTATGAAGACATTGAAATTTTGGACGTTGTGTTTATTTTCTTTCCTTGTGATGGCAATGGGTACATCTTGCAGTGATGACGACAACAATGAAGTGGATAGTGCGATAGCTGAGAATAAAGCTAACAAGGAGGAAGGAGAGCAATTCTTACTTGCCAATAAGACGGCGGAAGGTGTTGTGACCACTTTTTCCGGCTTGCAGTATAAAATATTAGCGAGAGGTACGGGCGAAAAACCAATTTTGTCAGATTCGCTTACTCTTGTGTATACGGCCAAATTGATAGATGGTACGATATTCATGTCTGATACGGAAGATCTTTTGCTGGCACATCAGATAGAAGGATTGAAGGAGGGTGTCCGTTATATGCCGGAGGGTTCGTCTTTTGTTTTGTATCTTCCTTACTATTTGGGATATGACGCGACAGAGCGTAACTTTTCCTACTCGGGCAGCTCTGTTAAAGTCAAGGCCTACTCCGTGTTGATGTTCGAGTGTAAGCTGACAAGGGTTAAGCATAATGAATAAGTTTATATTGATTAGTTTTGTGTGGATTATAACTTTCTTTGAATTGAATTTCTTATCTTTGTGAAATTTATAAAAAGTAGGTCGTTTTTTGATTTAAGGATTAAAATATAGAAAGGTATGTTGACGCTTAAAGTTATCACGGAAAATACAGATGATGTGATTCGCCGATTGGCAAAAAAGCATTTTGACGGAAAAGAGATAATTGGCAAGGTCTTGGATCTTGACAAAAAAAGACGTAATACACAAGCATCTTTGGATGCTAGCTTGGCAGAGCTGAATGTACTCTCGAAGAGTATCGGATCCTTGATGAAGGATGGAAAAAAAGCTGAGGCAGAAGAGGCAAAGGCTAAAACTGTTCAACTGAAGGAGAATAATAAGACGTTTGAAAACGATATGCGTGATGCGGAAACGGAATTGCAGAATCTATTGGTGCTCATACCTAATCTTCCGGCAGAAATCGTGCCGGAGGGTAATGGTGCCGATGATAACTTGACCGTTAAAACGGGTGGTGCGGTGCCTGAACTTTCGGCAGATGCACTTCCTCATTGGGAACTTGCAAAACGTTATGATATCATAGACTTTGAGCTAGGTGTTAAGATTACGGGTGCAGGATTTCCTGTCTATAAGGGAAAAGGTGCACGTCTGCAGCGCGCATTAATTTCTTTCTTCTTGGATAATGCCCGCGAAGCTGGTTATTTGGAAGTTCAGCCGCCTTATGTCGTGAATACGGCATCCGGTTACGGAACCGGACAGTTGCCAGACAAGGAAGGACAGATGTATCATTGCAATGAGGATGATTTATATTTGATTCCGACAGCAGAGGTGCCTGTTACCAATATATATCGTGACGTCATTTTGAATGAGTCGGAGCTTCCTATTAAGAACGCTGCATATTCGGCTTGTTTCCGCCGTGAGGCAGGTTCTTATGGAAAAGATGTGAGAGGTTTGAACCGTCTGCATCAGTTTGACAAAGTGGAGATTGTCCGTATTGATAAACCGGAACATTCGTATGAGTCTCTACAAGAGATGGTTGACTATGTTCAGTCATTGGTCGACAAACTGGAATTGCCTTGGCGTATTCTTCGCCTTTGCGGTGGCGACATCAGCTTCACTTCTGCTTTGACTTATGATTTTGAGGTGTTCTCTGCAGCTCAGAAACGTTGGTTGGAAGTCAGTTCTGTTTCCAACTTTGAGAGCTATCAGGCCAATAGATTGAAGTGTCGCTATAAATCGGCAGATAAAAAACCTCAGCTTTGCCATACATTGAATGGTAGCGCGTTGGCATTACCTCGTATCGTAGCGGCGTTGTTGGAGAATAATCAGACGCCTAAGGGTATCCGCATTCCGAAAGCCCTTGTGCCTTATACTGGTTTTGAATACATAGACTAATTTTGTCTTTTTTTATAAGGGGCCTGTAGAATAAATTCTGCGGGCTCTTTTCTTTTTTATATGTATGTTTTAGTTTAATTGACTTTATAAAAGGAGTAAAAACCTTATGTCCGCTTTGTCAGATTTGTATATTATTCGTAATTTTGCAAAGTCCGGTTGACAAAATCAGTCTATCTGGATTTTATTTTATCTTCAGCGAAAAATGAGAAAAGAGACAGAACAACATCCGATATACTCGAAGAATGTGATAGAATTCGTTACGGTGGCGGCGGAATATTGTTCTTTTTTGGAAAAGGCGGAGCAATATGAAATAAAGCCATTTGTAGATAAGATGACAAAACTTTTGCCACTTCTCTATTTAAAGGCTGCGCTTCTGCCGGATTTGGTTTCCGCTTCTGAAGATGATATGCCGCAATTTGTGACGGAGGAGGAATATGAGTACGAGCATGGTTTGTTGCAGGAAAAAATAGGCCGTTATGATGAATATCTGGAAGTGTTCAACTCAGACATGCAATATAGTGATACTCCTGTGGTGGCGAGCATATCGGAAGATTTGACCGATATGTATCAGGATTTGAAGGATATGGTCGCTAATTTCCAGCGCGCGGATTTGAATATCATGAATGATGCGATATTGAAATGCAAGGATAATTTCAAGGAGTTTTGGGGACAGAAGTCTTTGAATGCGTTGCGGGCATTGCATAATGTATTGTATACTTCCATGGAAGAAGATGGTGAGTTAGACGGAGAGGATGTCGGAATTATAGACGAATGAGAAGATGGAGCTGAAGACGAAGATAACGAAAGATGAATTGGCTGATTATCCAATGGAGGCATTCAATGGAAAAATTTATGTTATACAGACGGAATTGGAGGCGGAAAGGGCTGTCGCATTTTTGAAGACGCAGTCGGTGGTTGGTTTTGATACGGAGACGCGGCCTGCTTTCGTGAAGGGAAAATCCAATCAGGTGGCTTTGATGCAGGTGAGCACGGATACGCAGTGTTTCCTTTTTCGTCTTAATCTTATCGGAATTACAAAGTCTCTGGCTGATTTCATCAAAGATCCTTCGGTGATAAAGATAGGCCTTTCGTTAAAGGACGATTTCCGGTCGTTGAATAAGAAAAAATCTATTGAACCTGTAAATTTTATAGATTTGCAGACTTATGTTAAAACTTTTGGTATAGAAGATAATAGCCTGATGAAGATATATGCTATTATCTTTGGAAAGAGAATCTCGAAGGCACAGAGGTTAACCAACTGGGAAGCTGATTTGTTGACGGAGAGACAGTTGAAATATGCTGCATTGGATGCATGGGCTTCGAGAGAGATATACGTAAGATTGGAGTCGATGCAGAAGGTTGGAGAAAAGATGGTTGTGAAATGATATGTGAGACTTTGGTCGCAGATTGCGATTAAAGTCTTTCTTGTTTGTTATCGCATCTATATGCGAGAAAATGTTAGGACAGAAACGATAACTAAAAATAAGATTTATGGGCGGTTTTTTCGGCACTATTTCTAAGGGTAGGTGCGTTCGGGATTTGTTTTACGGAACGGACTATAACTCACATTTAGGAACGAAACGGGGCGGAATGTCTACGTTTGATTCCAAAGTAGGATTTAATAGAAGCATTCATAATCTGGAAAATTCGTATTTTCGGACAAAGTTTGAACCGGATCTTCCTAAGTTTGAAGGAAATTCCGGTATCGGAGTCATAAGCGATACGGATGCGCAGCCTATTGTGATTAATTCTCACTTGGGACGATTCGCATTGGTTACTATCGCTTGTGTCAATAACCTGGAGGAGCTGGCGGCTGAATTGCTCTCTAAAAATATGCATTTTTCGGAACTGAGCTCTGGCCGGATTAATCAGACGGAGCTTATCGCACTTTTAATTACGGATGCCAATAGTATAAAAGAGGGGATTGAAAACGTTTTTCGAAAAGTGAAGGGTTCTTGTTCCTTGTTGATGTTGACGGAGGATAGTATCATTGCGGCAAGAGATAAACTGGGACGTACGCCTATGATTATAGCAGAGAGGGAAGATGCCCATGCTGTGTCTTGCGAATCGTGCTGCTTTCATAACTTGGGTTATGAGCCGGTGTATAATATGGGTCCTGGGGAGGTCATGGAGATTAAGGCGGATGGGTATGTGCAGATGAGGGCTCCAAATAAGAAGATGCAAGTTTGTTCCTTCTTATGGGTCTATTATGGTTATCCGGTCTCTACGTATGAGAATATTAATGTGGATTGTGTTCGTCATTGTGCGGGTTGCTTGATGGGAAAGAAGGACGATTGCCAGGCTGATTTTGTGGCTGGGATCCCTGATTCGGGAGTTGGCTTCGCAATCGGATATTCTGCCGGCAAAAACATCCCATACAAGAGGGCGTTGATTAAGTATACTCCGACTTGGCCGCGTAGCTTTACTCCCGCCACACAGGAGATAAGGAGCTTTATCGCTAAGATGAAATTGATTCCTAATAAACAACTTCTAAAGGATAGTGAAGTTATATTTTGTGATGATTCAATTGTTCGTGGTACTCAATTGCAGGATAATGTGGAGGCTCTTTTCCGTTATGGGGCAAAGAAAGTCCATATGAGAATATCTTGTCCTCCTTTGATTTATCCTTGTCAATTCTTGAATTTTGCCTCAAAAAACAGCGATTTGGATTTGATTACGAGACGGATTATTCAGAAGTTTGAAGGCAGTCACGACAAGAATCTCGATAAGTATAAGACAACGGGTTCTCCTGAGTATAATAGGATGGTGGAGGAGATTCGCCATTCCTTTAATTTGAGCTCGTTGAAATTCAGTTCGATTGAGGATTTGGTAGAGGCGATAGGTTTGCCTAAAGATCAGATTTGTACGCATTGTTTTGATGGATCAAGCTATTTTGATTGAGAAGTTGTCAATTAGATGAGATTTCGGGTTCGGAAGGTTTCCTTTCGAACCCGTTTGCTTTGGTTCTTGCCTATCCCTTATCCTGTTTTCTTGAGAGGTGTGCATTTTGTTAGTGTGAGAGGACAGGAGAAATGAGTGAGGTGATGCTGTTTAGGTCTCTGATAAAACCAGTTTCCCGCTATTTTGATGAACCACTTTCTCTTGTTCGCTGAGATGCCCTTATTTGATTTTTCTTGCTGTGTATCTTTTTTGTTTGGTGGAATGGAAGGATTGTCTTGATGTTAAGACGGACATGTGGGGATTTCTAACCTTCGGATGATAAAAGAAGTCATGGATGCAAAAAAAAGGAAATCTAAGCTAATCGCTTGATTTCCTTTTTTTGTCGAGGTGAAGGGATTCGAACCCCCGACCCTCTGGTCCCAAACCAGATGCGCTAACCGGACTGCGCCACACCTCGAACAATTGCTTTGGATTTCTTTCCCTTTTGCGATTGCAAAGGTAATGCCTTTTCTTGAAAAGACAATGGAAAAAAGGAAAAAAATAAGGCGATACATGAAAAAAATATCGCCTTATTTTTATGTTAGATCTAAAGTGTTAGAATTCTGCTGTTTTTGGAGTACGAGGGAATGGAATCACATCGCGGATGTTTGTCATTCCGGTAACGAATAGCAAGAGACGCTCAAATCCGAGCCCGAATCCTGAGTGAGGACAAGTACCGAATTTTCTGGTGTCAAGATACCACCACATGTCTTTCATCGGAATATTTAGTTCCTTGATACGAGCCAATAGCTTTTCGTAGTTTTCCTCTCGTTCGGAACCTCCGATAATTTCGCCGATGGTAGGGAAGAGTACGTCCATGGCGCGGACTGTCTTGCCGTCTTCGTTTTGCTTCATGTAGAAAGCCTTGATTTCTTTAGGATAATCGGTTAAGATGACTGGTTTCTTGAAGTGATTTTCAACCAAGAACCTTTCGTGCTCGGAGGCTAAGTCGCATCCCCAAAATACTGGATATTCAAACTTGTGACCTTTTGCTATCGCATCTTCCAATATTTTGATTCCTTCTGTATATGGAAGTCTGACGAAGTCGTCTTTCAATACACTTTCCAGTCTTTCGATAAGTCCTTTGTCGAACATATCGTTCAAGAATTGTATGTCGTCGTGGCAATTGTCCAATGCCCATTTTACGCAATATTTGATGAATTCCTCGGCGAGGTCCATGTTGTCTGTGATATCGTTGAATGCAACTTCCGGTTCAATCATCCAGAATTCGGCCAGGTGCCTTGGCGTATTGGAGTTTTCCGCTCTGAAGGTTGGTCCGAAAGTATAGATGGAGCCAAGAGCCGTAGCGGCTAGTTCGCCTTCAAGCTGTCCGGAAACAGTTAAGCTAGTTTGGCGGCCAAAGAAGTCGTTGTCGTATTTTATAGTGCCCTTTTCGTCTTTCTTCAAGTCGTATAGGTTCATCGTTGTCACCTGAAACATCTGTCCAGCTCCTTCACAGTCAGATCCCGTGATGATAGGAGTGTGGAAATAGAAAAATCCTTTTTCGTGGAAAAATCTGTGTATGGCGATTGCCATATTGTGACGTATGCGGAATACTGCACCGAAAGTGTTAGTCCTTGGTCTAAGGTGAGCTATGTCACGGAGAAACTCCATGGAGTGACCTTTCTTTTGAAGCGGATAACTGTTAGGATCTGCCGTTCCATAAACTTCTATGCCGTCGGCATGAATCTCTACCGTTTGTCCCTTGCCTTGAGATTGCAATAGAGTTCCAACTACGCTAATGCAGGCTCCAGTGGTAATGTCTCTTAAAGTATCTTCGCTGAATTTGTCTGTGTCTGCTACTATCTGAAGGTTGTTTATGGTAGATCCATCATTCATGGCGATGAAATTTACATTTTTGTTGCCTCGTTTGGTGCGTACCCAACCCTTGATGTTTATTGTCTCGCCGAAGTTGGTCATTTTTATGGCGTCAACAATTTTAGTTCTACGAATTCCCATACCTTATATATGTATTTGAGTTTTTTTCGGATGCAAAATTATGAAATAATTGCCATTTATTGCAGATAAAAATGAATTATTTGCGAAACAATGCGAAACAGATTGTCTCGTTTTTTTGTTGTTTAGAGAGAAAAAGAGTCTGATTTGGAGAAGAGAAAAATAAATTGTAGAAAAATAAGTGTTTGATGTATGACTTAACTTCTTGTTTTCCATAATATAACGTATTGGAAAATAAATTAAGGGAAAAATGTGATTTATTAAAATAAAAACTTAATTTTGTGCCGTGTTTTTTCAATATAATGTCGAACGACTAATTGTTTTTATTATTAACTAATTTAAATGAGTGATTTAACTAACAAAGTGGCACCCGTTAATGATTTTGATTGGGATGCTTACGAGAATGGCGACGCTCTAAGCAGTGTCAGTAAAGAGGAATTGGAGAAGAAGTACGATCAGACATTGAATGTCGTAAAGGACAAAGATGTTGTTATCGGAAAGGTAATCTCTATGAACAAAAGGGAAGTTGTAGTAAATGTAGGCTACAAATCCGATGGTATTGTTTCAATGAATGAATTCCGTTACAATCCAGATTTGAAGGTTGGTGACGAAGTTGAGGTTTACATTGAAAGCCAAGAAGACAAAAAAGGACAATTGATTCTATCTCACAAGAAGGCGCGTGCGGCTCGTTCTTGGGATCGTGTTAATTCAGCCCTTGAAAACAATGAAATCATTAAGGGTTATATCAAGTGCCGTACGAAGGGTGGTATGATTGTTGATGTATTTGGAATCGAGGCATTCTTGCCAGGTTCTCAGATTGATGTTAAGCCAATCCGCGATTACGATGTATTCGTAGGAAAGACAATGGAATTCAAGGTTGTTAAGATTAACCATGAATTTAAGAATGTTGTTGTATCTCATAAGGCTCTTATTGAGGCTGAGTTGGAGCAACAGAAGAAAGAGATTATCTCTAAACTGGAAAAAGGTCAGGTTCTTGAAGGAACCGTTAAGAATATCACTTCTTACGGAGTGTTTATCGATCTTGGTGGTGTAGATGGTTTGATTCATATTACAGACCTTTCTTGGGGTCGTGTAACTCATCCGGAAGAAGTCGTTTCTTTGGATCAGAAGTTGAATGTCGTTATTTTGGACTTCGATGATGACAAAAAACGTATCGCATTAGGTCTGAAGCAGCTTACTCCACATCCTTGGGATGCCCTTGATTCAAACTTGAAAGTTGGTGATAAGGTTAATGGTAGGGTTGTCGTTATGGCAGACTATGGTGCGTTTGTTGAAATCGCTCCAGGTGTAGAAGGATTGATCCACGTTTCTGAAATGTCTTGGTCTCAGCATTTGCGTAGTGCTCAAGATTTCATGAAGGTTGGCGATTCAGTAGAAGCTGTTATCTTGACTCTTGATCGTGAAGAGAGAAAGATGTCATTGGGTATCAAACAGCTTAAGCCAGATCCATGGGATAACATCGAGACAAAATATGCTGTAGGAAGTAAGCATACTGCAAAGGTACGTAACTTCACTAACTTTGGTGTATTTGTCGAAATAGAGGAAGGCGTGGATGGTTTGATTCATATTTCTGACCTTTCTTGGACTAAGAAGATTAAACACCCATCGGAATTCACTCAGATTGGTGCGGATATTGAGGTTCAGGTATTGGAAATCGACAAGGAAAACCGTCGTTTGAGCTTAGGCCACAAACAGTTGGAAGAGAATCCTTGGGATGTGTTTGAAACAATCTTCACAGTAGATTCTATCCATGAAGGTACAATCGTAGAAATGCTTGATAAGGGTGCTGTTATCGCATTGCCTTATGGTGTTGAAGGATTTGCTACTCCAAAACATTTGGTTAAGGAAGATGGATCTCAGGCTAAGGTTGATGAAAAGTTGAACTTCAAAGTGATTGAGTTCAATAAGGATGCTAAGAGGATTATCCTTTCTCATAGCCGTATATTTGAAGATTCTCAAAAGGCTGCAAATGGAGAAGATCCGGAAAAGAAAGATTTCAAGAAGAAGAAATCATCAAAGAAGGTTGAATCTCTTAATTCAGGAATAGAGAGGACAACTCTTGGAGACATTGAAGAGTTGGCAGCTTTGAAAGATCAAATGGAAGCAAAGGATGCAAAATAAATGATTGTATAATTTGTTTTATTTACTTATTTTTTTAATATTTGTGCAGAATTTAAATTTAATTTAATTTGTTTTTTTATATGAAAAGAAAATTATTAGCCCTTTTCGTGGCGTCTACTCTTGTAGGTAACGTTTTTGCTCAAGAAGAGCAAGTAGAGGCAGCTGCTGTTGAAGAATCTGCAACTGAAGGATTGAATCATTGGTCTGCAAATATCAAGGCTGGTGTTGATTATTTCAGATGGACAGATAAGAAGATCAATTTTGAGGGTGGTGCTTCTGTTGAGTACACATTCAATCCATTGTGGGGTCTTGGCGTTGAGTACATGTATCAGATGAATAATCACGATGCAAATGGTTTGAAACCAGAATTTGATGGTACTGTTCATGATGCAACTTTGTTTGCTTCTGTAAACTTGTCAAATATTCTTGCTAAATATCGTTCATCTGCATGGCAGAAATTGAATGTATATGCTAACGGTGGCGTTGGTGCTTCTATCTATTCTTGGGATATCAAGAATGGTGCAGATAAAAACGATGCACTTCCTTTGGGTGTTGTAACCGGAGTTATCGAATACAACTTATCTAATAGCTTTGCTATCGGTTTGGAAGGTAGAGTAAAGGGTAACAACAAGAAGAGTTTTGTTCCTCAAATCGCAAATGAAACTTGTGGAGCTCGAGCTAACTTTGGTGCAAACCTTTCTTTCAGATACAAGTTCGGTGCTGAAAACAATGTTAGAAACATCGCTTTGGTTGATTATGAGCCAAAAGTTGAAATGCCAGATGTAACTCCAATGTTGGATGAGGCTAAGAAGCAATGCGAAGAGACAACTTCTAGATTGGAAGACCAAATCGCTAACCAAAATGCAGCTATCAAGAAGCTTCAGGGTCAATTGAAAGAGACTCAGGATTCTTTGAACAAACACATCCAAGATACTAAGGAGCCAGTTAAGTACACTCCAACAAAGGAAGAGGATGAGATTATCAAGACTGCATTCTCTCAACTTGAGTTCGAGAGCGCTAAGGCTATCATCAAGCCATCTTCTTATTCTTCATTGGACGGTTTGGCTATGTTGTTGAAACAACACAACGAATGGTCAGTAATATTGAAGGGTTACACAGACAATACAGGTAACGCTGCAAAGAACCTTCAATTGTCAAAGGATAGAGCTGCTGCTGTAAAGGCATACTTGGTAAACAAGGGTGTTCCTGCTGCTCACATCCAGTCATTCGGATACGGAAGCGCTAATCCTATTGCTTCTAACAGCACATTGGCTGGTAGAGCTAAGAACAGACGTGTTGAAATCGAATTGTTCTCAAAGTAATTTGAAACATTTGGTTTGAAAATAGGAGAGGCAAGTTATACTTGCCTCTCTTTTTTTATTAATTTGAAAAGGTATGGATAAATTTCATTTGCAGATATTGGGTTCGGGTTCGGCTTTGCCAACTAAATTTTGTAACCAACCATCGCAAGTCCTTTCTTTGAGGGAGAAGTCGTTTATGATAGATTGCGGAGAGGGTACTCAACGTCAGATGCGGATTTCTAATGTCCGAATCTCCCGGCTGAACAATGTCTTTGTTTCCCATCTGCATGGAGACCATTGTTTTGGACTAATCGGCCTTATCTCTACCTTGGGTATGTTTAATAGAACGGTAGATTTATATATACATGCACATTCTGATGCGGAGAATATTTTGGCACCTTTGATTGCCCGCTTCTGTGAAGATTTGCCGTATAGGGTGGTCTTTGTCCCTATTAATCCACTGAAACATGAGCTGATTTATGAAGACAGATCGTTGGAAGTCTATTCTATTCCGTTGAAGCATAAGATGCTGACTTGCGGATTCCTCTTTTCTGAAAAAACGAAGGATCGTCATATCATTAGGGAAAAAGTGGATTTCTATAAGGTCCCGGTTCGAGAGATGCAGAACATCAAGAAGGGTTTGGATTTTGTGACGGAAAATGGTGATGTCATTCCTAACGCTTGTTTGACCACGGCACCCACTACTCCCAAAAGATATGCTTATTGTTCTGACACTGTTTATACGGAATCTATCATCCCTTATATTGAGGGTGTGGATTGTTTGTTTCATGAGGCCACTTTTTTACATGCTGATTTGACAAGAGCAAAGGCAACCATGCATACAACGGCATTGCAGGCCGCAACTATAGCAAAGAAGGCGAACGTGAAGCGTCTGATCATTGGCCATTACTCCGCTAGATATGAAGATTTATCTCCTTTCTTGACAGAAGCTCAGTCTGTTTTTGACAATACGTCATTGGCTATGGATGGTCTTGCTTTTGAAATTTGAGTCGCTATCTGGTTAAAATATCGAATTTGGGATGCTTTATCTGCCACTACTGGATTTGGATTCTTTGTCGTTTGACAAAAAAAAATGAAATTTGCGTGTTGAATTTGTTATCTGAATGATATGCCAAGTAAAAACGTCATACGTTTATTCCTCCTAATACAGATTTTTATCTTTATATCTTTTGTCACTGTCTCTGCGCAAACGGTCATGGTGGCCGGTGTTGTGAGGGACTCACTAACCAAAGAGCCTCTTTCCTATGTCTCTGTCTATTTCAAAAACACCATAGATGGAGATGTGAGTGGAGATGACGGGTCTTTCTCCGTGAAGACACGCAGTGGTAGTAGGACATTGGTGCTGTCCATGGTTGGCTATAAAGATAAGGTGGTCAAATTACGGAAAGGAAAGTATACACATCATGTAAGTATCATGTTGTCTCCGGTTACGTATGATTTGAAGGAGGTGGTGATAAAACCCAAGAAGGAGAAATATTCCAGAAAGAATAATCCTGCGGTTGATTTTGTTACGGATATGATCAAGAAAAAAGATCTGTCGAATCCGAAAAACCATGATTATTACGGTTATGAGCATTATGAAAAGATGTCTTATGCTTTGAATGATTTTACAAAAACGAATAATAAATCGCTTGATAATAAGAATTTTAACTTTTTGTTCAATTATGTAGACACATCATCTATTTCAGGCAAACCTATCTTGGTCGTTTCTCTGAAAGAATCATTGGAGGATGTGTATTTTAGAAAAAATCCTTCTTCGGAAAAAAGAATTGTGAAGGCGATAAAACGGGATGGCATAGATGAGTTGCTTCCTCAAGAGAGTGTAAGTGTACTTTTTAAGGAGGTTTTCCGTGAGGTAAACGTCTTTGATGATGAGATCGCATTGTTGGCTAATAAATTTGTGAGCCCATTGTCTTCCAATGGTCCGTCCTATTATAAATATTATCTGTTAGATACGGTTCTTGTGGATGGAAAAAAATATGTTAATCTGGGATTTGTCCCATATACATCGGAAGGATTCGGTTTTACTGGAGTGTTAAATGTTTCTTTGGATTCGTCGAGGTTTGTCAGAAATGCCAAGTTGAATGTGCCGAAGAATATCAACTTGAATTTTGTTCACGGAATGACCATAGAGCAGGAGTTCTCCCGTATGCCTGATGGGTCGAGGATTCTTATGAAAGATGATGTTTCTGTGGAATTTAACATATCGTCAAAATCTCAGGGCATTTTTGCTCGTCGTCTTAATACATATAAAAGACATTCATTTGATACTCCCAGTGATAGTGTATTTCTGCAAAAGGTTGATGTTTTTCGAAATGCTGATGCTTCTCTTAAAACGGAGGAGTATTGGGAGAAAAACAGGCATGACTCTATAACGGGGAAGGAGAATCATGTCCGGGATTTGATGGCGGAATTACGTCAAGTTCCCATCTACTATTATACGGAGTGGTTCTTGAGGGTTATGTTTACTGGCTATATTCCTTTGGAGGGAGAATATAGTAGGTTTGAATATGGACCGGTTAATACTACGTTCAGTACAAATAAGCTGGAGGGCGTCCGATTGAGAATAGGAGGAGTGACTACTGCATATCTAAATAAACATTGGTTTGGAGGTGGCTATTTAGCCTATGGATGCAAGGATGAAAAGCTGAAATATCAGGGTCAATTGGAATATTCGTTTATTCCTAAAAAAGAATATCCGACAGAATTTCCTGTTCATTCCATTAAGGCTATATATGAATATGATACGGACGAATTAGGGCAGCATTATCTTTATATAAATAAGGATAATCTGTTCATGTCTCTCAAACGTTTGGACGACAATAGGATTGCCTATCAAAGAAAGGCCGAATTGGCATATAAACAGGAATTATATAATAATTTTTCTTATGGTGTCGATGTCCGGCATAAAACGGAGTATGCTACCTATTTAATCCCTTTTGAAAAAGAATGGAATGACGAACGAATGGACGTGTCTGATTTCTCGGTAAGTGAGTTGGAGCTAAATGTCAGATATGCTCCGAAGGAGAAATTTTACCAGACAAGACGTAATCGTTTCCCTGTTGATTTGAGCACTCCGGTTTTTACGTTGTCGCATACTGTAGGGCAGAAAGGCGTGCTAATGTCTGATTATTCCAGCAATGTGACTATATTCTCTTTCAGAAAGCGATTCTGGATGTATATTTTTGGTTATAGCGATGTGCTGATAAAGGCAGGTAGACAATGGAATAGGGTGCCATTTCCTCTGTTGTTGATTCCGAATGCGAATATGTCTTATATTATTCAGCCGGAATCTTATACGTTGATGAATGCGATGGAGTTTCTGAACGACCAATATGTGTCTTTGGATTATACGTATTTCTTGAATGGATTTCTGTTTAACCGGTTGCCGCTGATAAAAAAGCTGAAGTTTAGGGAGGTGCTCTCTTTCCGGTGTTTATATGGAAGCTTGAGCGACAAAAATGACCCAAGTGTAGAGTCTTCCGGTTTGTTCATATTTCCAGAAGGCAGTTATAGGATGGGAGATACTCCATATATGGAGGTCGGAGCCGGGGTAGAGAACATTCTGAAAATTCTGAGGGTCGATTATGTTTGGCGTCTGACCTACCGTGATCATCTTGGCATAGACAGAAGCGGACTGAGAATACGCCTCCATGTTAGATTTTGATGTTATATGAGCGGAAGTGAATATGTAACTATTTGCCGACTTTTGCTTCCTCCTTAATTGAAAATATTAATTTTACTTATGAATTATTGTATTTTTGCCTAGTAAAATGACGTTTCGTAAATTTTAAGGCAAAAAAGTTTATGGTTAATTTTGTGGTGTGTATATTTTATGTATATTTGCACATCGAAAAATAAGAAGAACATGACAATACAGATTTTACATATTATATTATCTCTAATTATTATTCTCTTGCACAGCGTGCGGGAGTGAGAAAGCTTATATGTGTTATTGGAAAATATTTATAGCCTTTCTCACCAATGTGGGAAAGGCTTTTTCTTTGATAAGAATGTTATAATTAAATAGTAAATGAAATGGCAGAGAGATTGTTTATTTTTGACACAACATTAAGGGATGGTGAACAGGTTCCTGGATGTCAGCTTAATACGGTTGAGAAAATTGAGGTGGCAAAGGCTCTTGAGTCTCTTGGTGTGGATGTGATAGAAGCTGGTTTCCCGATTTCAAGTCCTGGTGATTTCAAATCGGTGGAGGAAATTTCGAAAGCGGTGACATGGCCTACCATTTGTGCGTTGACTCGAGGTATACAGAAAGATATAGATGTGGCGTTCGATGCTTTGCAGTATGCTAAGCATAAACGTATCCATACGGGGATAGGAACCTCGGATTACCATATCAAATACAAATTTAACTCCAACAAGGAGGAAATTATGGAACGTGCCGTCGCTGCAGTGAAGTATGCCAAGAGATATGTTGAAGATGTGGAGTTCTATTGTGAGGATGCTGGTCGTACGGATAATGTATATCTGGCCCGTATCGTGGAGGCGGTGATAAAGGCGGGCGCTACGGTGGTCAATATTCCGGATACGACGGGTTATTGTTTGCCTACGGAGTTTGCCGAGAAAATAAGATTCTTGATGGAAAACGTGAATGGCGTTCATAAGGCCATCATCTCCACTCATTGTCATAATGATCTGGGGATGGCCACCGCCAATACGATGGCAGGAATCATGAATGGAGCCAGGCAGGTGGAGGTGACTATCAACGGTATCGGCGAGCGTGCAGGTAATACGGCGATGGAGGAGGTGGTGATGGCACTCCGTAGTCACAAGGAATTGGGCATTGAGACGAATATCAACACGAAGAACATATGCAAAGTGAGCCGTGTCGTATCCAACTTAATGAATATGCCGGTTCAGGCTAATAAGGCGATTGTGGGCAGAAATGCCTTCTCCCACTCTTCCGGCATTCATCAGGACGGCGTTTTGAAGAATATTCAAACCTATGAGATTATTGATCCGAAAGAGGTTGGCATCGATGATAATTCCATCGTATTGACGGCTCGAAGCGGACGGGCTGCGTTGAAGTACCATCTGCAGTGTGTCGGGGTTGAGCTTACCCAGGAGAATTTGGATAAGGTTTATGAAGGATTCTTGAAATTGGCGGATAGTAAGAAATATGTTACGGATGACGATCTGCTGATGTTGGCGGGAAAAGATAGGGTGGCAACCCATCGGATAAAACTTGATTATATGCAGATAACCTCAGGTGTGGGCGTTAAACCAATGGCCTCCATCGGGTTGAATATAGCAGGCGAGAAGTTTGAGGCTGTCTCTCTTGGCAATGGTCCGGTTGATGCGGCAATCAAAGCATTGAAGCATATTATACAGAAAAAGATGAATCTGCAGGAATTCCTGATTCAGGCTATAACCAAGGGTAGTGACGACGTTGGTAAAGTCCACATGAGGGTGGAGTACAACGGAAATGTCTATTCCGGATTTGCGGCCAATACGGATATTGTGGCTGCCTCGGTGTCTGCATATATTGATGCGATTAATAAATTTCCGGATTGAGCGAAGTCCTTATTGGATGAATGAAATTTATTTGACGTTAGAAAAGAAAAAATAATAATAGATATGAATACACTTTTTGATAAAATTTGGGATGCCCACGTGGTTACGAAGTTGGAGGATGGCCCTACTCAATTGTATATAGATAGGCTTTATTGCCATGAGGTGACCAGTCCGCAGGCTTTTGAAGGATTACGGAAAAGAGGACTTGATGTATTCAGACCAGCACAGGTCTGTTGTATGCCGGATCATAACATACCGACGCTACATCAGGATAAACCGATTGTAGATCCTGTTTCAAAGAAACAAGTTGATACGTTGGATAAAAACGCCAAGGATTTTGGCGTGCAGTATTTCCCTATCGGTAATGCTAAAAATGGGATTATCCATGTGGTAGGCCCTGAATATGGGCTTTCTCTTCCTGGCATGACGATGGTGTGTGGAGATTCGCATACGTCTACCCATGGTGCGATGGGTGCAGTCGCTTTTGGTATCGGGACAAGTGAGGTTGAGATGGTGCTTGCAACCCAATGTGTGTTCCAGACAAAACCTAAGACCATGCGTATTCGTTTTGAGGGAAAGCTGAAGGCTGGTGTCTTGGCCAAAGATATGGCCCTTTATATGATAAGTAAGATGACGACTGGCGGCGCCACCGGATACTTTGTGGAGTATGCGGGCGAGGCTGTCCGGGCTCTATCGATGGAGGGTAGGATGACGCTTTGTAACCTGTCTATTGAAATGGGCGCGAGAGGTGGCCTTGTCGCTCCCGATGAAACGACATTCGCTTATGTGAAGGGGCGTGAGTTTGCTCCTGTGGGCGAGGCTTGGGATAAAGCTGTGGCTTATTGGAAAACATTGAAAAGTGATGGCGATGCTTTGTTTGATAAGGAGATTTTGTTTGATGCTTCGGAGATAGAACCGATGGTGACTTATGGTACTAATCCGGGGATGGGAATGGGTGTCTCCTCTTCGGTTCCATCCATCGAGGAGATGGAGGAGTCTGGTCGTGCCTCTTTTGCCAAATCATTGGATTATATGGGTTTTAAGTCTGGTGAAAAATTGATGGGAAAACCGATTGATTATGTGTTTCTCGGAAGTTGTACGAATGGCAGAATTGAAGATTTTAGGGTGTTTGCCGACTTTGTGAAGGGGAAGAAAAAGGCGGATGGCATTGTCGTTTGGTTGGTTCCTGGTTCATGGGCGGTAGATAGGCAGATAAGACAAGAGGGTTTGGACAAAGTATTGAACGAGGCCGGATTTGAACTTCGTCAGCCGGGTTGTTCCGCATGTCTGGCGATGAATGAAGATAAAGTGCCGGCAGGCAAATATGCCGTTTCTACTTCTAACAGAAACTTTGAAGGAAGACAAGGCCCTGGTGCCAGAACCATATTGGCAGGGCCATTGGTGGCTGCTGCCGCTGCTGTGACAGGAAAAATAACCGATCCCAGAATGTTGTGAGGTGATCGTATTTGTTTAATTTTTTGATAATAGAAGAATGAATATGGATAAATTTAGAACGTTGACAAGTACTATAGTCCCGCTTCCGATAGAGAATGTGGATACGGATCAGATTATCCCGGCAAGATTTCTGAAGGCTACATCCAAGGATGGTTTCGGTGATAATCTGTTTAGGGATTGGAGATATGACAAGCAGGGTAATCCCATCAAGGATTTTGTGTTGAATGATCCTACGTATAAGGGTGAAATTCTGGTGGCCGGGAAGAACTTCGGTAGTGGATCAAGTCGTGAACATGCGGCTTGGGCTGTCGCCGGATATGGATTCAAGGTGGTGGTGTCTAGCTTTTTTGCCGATATCTTCAGAAATAATGCGATGAATAATTTCGTGTTGCCGGTAGTGGTTTCAGACTCCTTCCTCTCTGAAATATTTGCGTCTGTAAAGTCCGATTCGGCCATGACGTTGACCGTGGATTTGGAAAAACAGACGGTGACCAACAATCATACGGGAAAGTCGGAGAGCTTCTCTATTAATGGGTATAAACGGGAATGCTTTCTGAAGGGCTTGGATGATATTGATTATCTCCTTTCAAAAAAGGATAAGATAGAAGAATACGAGAAGGGGAAGAGTCTTTTATGACCTCTTTTACTCTCAGTGAAATCATTATATAACGGTATATGTCATGTTGGAAATATTAGATACGACACTGCGCGATGGAGAACAAACCTCAGGCGTCTCCTTTGCCATGCAGGAAAAACTTGGTATAGCAAGAATCTTATTGGAGGAACTTGGCGTCGATCGTATTGAGATAGCGTCTGCGAGGGTGTCTGATGGTGAGCATGCTACCGTGAAACGGATAGCGGACTGGGCCAATGAACATGGATATTTAGATAGGATTGAGGTGCTTGGTTTCATCGATGGAGATACCTCTT
>JACJXK010000007.1 GCA_020636675.1 Prevotellaceae bacterium | reverse complement strand
TATTGTGCGAGGATGTCGCATATCTCGTCAAAGTGTTCGTATAGAAAACTCTCGCGTTTGTGAGTCAGGCACCATTTGCTCATGATGGAACCTCCTCTGGATACAATTCCACAGAGCCGATTGTCTGCTAGATGGACATTCTTTAATCGGATGCCTGCGTGGATAGTGAAATAATCGACGCCTTGTTCACATTGTTCTATCAGCGTGTCTTTGTAAATTTCCCAAGTGAGTTTTTCCACATTTCCTTCCACTTTCTCGAGGGCTTGGTAGATAGGAACCGTGCCGACGGGCACCGGACAGTTGCGCACAATCCATTCTCTAGTTTCGTGTATGTTGTTACCGGTTGAAAGATCCATCAGTGTGTCGCCTCCCCATTTGCAGCTCCATACTGCCTTTTCAACCTCTTCTTCGATGCTGGAGGTTGTGGCAGAATTGCCTATGTTTGTATTTATCTTCACCAGAAAATTGCGGCCTATGATCATAGGTTCTGCTTCTGGATGGTTGATATTGGCGGGCAGAACGGCTCTGCCTGCTGCAATCTCACTGCGTACAAATTCGGGAGTGATGTGCGTGTCTATGCCCATCTCTTTACAGTTCATGTTTTCGCGGATGGCAACATATTCCATTTCTGGAGTTATGATTCCTTGTCTGGCGTAGTACATCTGTGAAATTTGACGTCCCTGCTTCGCTTTGAGGGGTAATGTGATGTGCTCAAAGCGCAAGGCGTCGAGACTTTTATCGTCGCGGCGGGCTCTTCCGTATTGGGAAGTGATTTGAGAGAGCCGTTCTACGTCACCTCTGGATGTAATCCAAGATTCGCGCATGCGTGGAAGTCCTTTTTTTAGGTCGATGACAGACTGTTCGTCGCCGAATGGACCGCTTGTGTCATAGAGATAGACGGGAGCATTCTCTTGTAATTGTTTCTCCCCATTTTCTCCTATTGTTACGGTTGGGGTGAGTGTCACTTTCCTCATCCCGACCTTTATATCGGGGAAGAGTGTTCCTTTTATATATGCCTTTTCGCTGTTAGGGAAGGCGATTGTTATTTTGTCCATAGATCGTATTTCTGGCAACAGATCGGAAATCTGGTCCTGTGGATGAAATTCTCCTGTTGCTGTGTTTGAATGAAGTTATTAATCGAGAAATGCAGTCAATGGCGAGCTGGCTATTGCTTCTATGCTTACAGAACCTAGTCCGGCCTCGTATGCTCTTCGCCCAGCCTCCACCGCCTCTCTGAACGCTTGAGCCATGGCGATAGGATCGCCAGCTACGGCAATGGCGGTATTGACAAGCACTGCGTCTGCTCCCATTTCCATGGCGGTGGCGGCATGGCTGGGTGCGCCTAGTCCTGCATCTACTACAACTGGAACGCTGCTTTGTTCTATGATGAGTCTCAGAAAATCTTCCGTACGCAGTCCTTTGTTTGTGCCGATAGGAGCGGCGAGTGGCATGACGGTTGCTGCTCCCGCTTCTTCCAGATGTTTGCATAGCACAGGGTCGGCCTGGCAGTATGGCAGCACGTTGAATCCGAGTTTTACCAATTCTTCCGTAGCTTTTAGCGTCTCAATAGGGTCTGGAAGCAGATGTCTGGGGTCAGGGTGTATTTCCAGCTTGAGCCAGTTTGTGCCAAACGCCTCCCTTCCCATCTGTGCGGCGAATACGGCTTCCTTGGCGTCTCTTGCGCCACTGGTGTTGGGTAATAGCTGTATGTGGGGGTGGATAATGTGCTTCAACATATCGTCGTTTTCGTTTTCCATGTCGATACGCTTCATTGCCACGGTAACCATTTCCGAGCCGGAAGCGATAATGGATTTCTCCATCAACTCGTTGGAACTGAATTTTCCAGTGCCGAGAAATAGACGGGAAGAAAATTCCCGATCTGCTATTTTTAATTTCTGCATAATTTCTTTGGTATTGTTTTTAAAAAGCTTTTTCTAATATCTTCATTATGTTTTTCGTCTCTTGTTCTGGGTTTTCCGCATTGACAATGGCTCCTGAAATCGCCACGCCATTAACCCCTGCTTTTAGGATGGGGGTGATGTCTTTGACTGTAATGCCGCCAACTGCCACTATGGGTGTGTGTATGCCGTTGCTTTGACAGTCACAGATGATATTTTGATAACCTTCTGTGCCTAAGACTGGTGATAAGTTCTTTTTTGTGGTGGTGAAGCGGAATGGTCCGCATCCGATGTAATCCACGTCCTCTTTTATCTTCATGATGTCGGCGAACGTATTACATGTGCCGCCGATGAGGAACCTCTCTCCTAGAATTCTTCTGGCATCAGATGGATGCATGTCCATCTTTCCGAGATGGACGCCGCTTGCTCCTATCTTTTTGCACAGTTCAACATGGTCGTCTATGATGAATATGGCATTGTTCTGTTCGCATAGAGGTTTCAATTGGAGCGCTACTTGTTCAATCTCTTCCATCGAAGATTCTTTCATGCGGAGTTGTATCCATTTGCATCCGCCTTTCAGAGCCAGTTCTGCCGACTGTAGATGGTCATATTTCTCGTTCTTCTGCGTTATGAATTGCAGAGAAAACGCACTTAGTTGTTGTAAATTCATAATTGTATCTTTTTTGCCTCTTTTGCCTCGAATATTTTTATAATGAATGGGTGATGTCCTGTAACCTTCTGAAATTCTCAATGTCGAAGTTCTGCCATACGGCGCCTAGCAGGGCTGCGCCACCGAATGAGAATCTTTTTAGTTTGGATAGAGTGGAGATATCTATTCCACCCAATGCAATGACTTTCTCGTTAATCCATCCATTTTGCGATGCTGTTTCCAATTGTCTGTCACTGAATGCCGCATGATAGCCTGATTTTGATATGCTGTTGAAAATCGGACTAAGAAAGAGGTAGTCGAAAGGAGATGCTAATCTCATCTCTTTTATCTCTTCCAGCGAATGGCATGATTTGCTTATCTGTACGCATCTGTTCCCCCGATAGGAAGGATTGCGTCTGTTTAAATGTACACCGCACAACGGCAGTTTGTCTGTCAATGAGAAGTGCTCGTGCAATACTATCCGACCAAGAAAAGGTGTGGGGATGGATGCGAGCAGATGCTCGTATGTGGTTATGTCCGAATTTGGTTTGCGGAGATGCAGTGTCTCTAGCCCATTCTCGAATAGTGAGATAATCTGATCTGATTCTCCTTTTCTAAAGTCGGGTGTTGTTATGACTATCAGTTTCATGATTCTGTATCTTTGTCATCCTCCACAAACGGCCTTTATCATGGTTACATGATTTCCATCCTGAATTTTGGTGTCTCCCCAATCTTGACGTTTTATCACTTTGTTTCCGATGGCGAATGCAATACCTTCTGGCTTTTTGCCTAAGTGTTCCAATAGCTCGATGATGGTAATTTCCTTATCGAATGATATCTCTTTCTTGTTCAGAAATATCTTTATTGTTTGTTTTTCCTCCATGTCTGTCTTTTTTTATTGTTTGGTGAAAGATGCGTGAGGTAACATATAGAAATGGTCTACGGGGCCGTGTCCGTGTCCAATCTCCATCTCTTTTCCTCCATAGAGGGCGTGGATGATGTAGTCTTTGGCAGACATGAACGCGCTTCGCAAATCCTCGCCCATGGCCAGATAGGAGGCGATGGCTGAAGAGAGTGTGCATCCTGTTCCATGCGTGTTGTTTGTCTCTATAAAAGGAGTTCTTACGCCGATTCCGTCTTTTCCTGCCTCAAACAACATGTCGACAGCTTCTGTACCTTTCAAATGCCCTCCCTTTATCAGAACCGCCTTGCTGCCGGCCTGTAAAATTTTTTCGGCGGCAGCCTCCATGTCGTCTGTCGTTTTGATGGAAATGCCGCTCAGAACCTCAGCCTCCTTTATGTTAGGCGTCAGCAAGGTAGACAACGGAAATAATAGCTCTTTTACGGCTACAATCGCATCATTGTCAATCAGTCTGCTCCCGCTAGTCGAAATCATGACTGGATCAAGAACATAGAATTTCGGTTTGTGTTTGGAAATGGCATCTGCAATTACCTCTACGGAGGCTTTGCTGAAAAGCATGCCGCTTTTGACGGCATCTATCTCAATGTCATCAAACAGCATCTCAATCTGGTCTTTTAGGATGGAAGGGTCAATTCCTTGAATGGAACGTACTCCGGTGGTGTTCTGTGCGGTGATGGCGGTGATGGCGGTGCATCCATAGACGCCGAGTGCAGACATTGTTTTCAGATCGGCCTGGATGCCTGCTCCGGCGCAACTGTCAGACCCCGCAATGGAAAGGACTGTAGGATATCTCATCTCTAATTTCTTGTTTTTAAGAATAAAACACAGTGTAGAAAACAGACGTTTGTATGTCCTCTCTTACTGCAAAAAGTTTTAATGAAAAGGAGTGTAAATCAGGCGAAAATTATAGAAAGAATAACCATAAAATCCTTAATTCAAGAGAATTAAGAGTCCCTATGCAGCATTACCTGCGCAGGTTCTATGGGTATAATCTCAGCCTGAAAGTAAGGCACCCCTTATTTGCGTGCAAATATAAGTGTAATAAAAACAGAATTCTTTATCTTTTTGTTTAAATTTCATGAATTTAACTAAGGAAGCAGATTGGTGTCATTCTTTTCAGAGTGGTGGGTTTGGTATTTTTTTAGCATCTTCGGAAGTTATCTGCCGTAAAACTCGGCAAGGATTCCCTACTGCGATGACTCCGGACGGAATGTCTTTATTGACAACGCTTCCGGCTCCAATTACTACATTGTTGCCGATAGTTACACCAGGCAAAACTGTCACTCCGGCACCGATCCATACATCGTTTCCGATGCTAATCGGGTAGGCATATTCTAGTCCGTCATTGCGCTGTATTTTATCGATAGGGTGTCCTGAGGTGGAAAAGCAGCAGTTGGGTGCCACAAATACATTGTCGCCGAATCGGACTTTTGCCGCGTCTAGGATAATGCAGTTATGGTTGGCGTAGAAGTTTCTCCCGATTTCGATGTTGTGTCCGTAATCGCACCAGAAGGGTGGTGTGATATAATATTATGATAATCCGCAATACGGACTAAGAAAATCCCAATCTCTTGTTGTATACTCGATGCTTAAAATCAGTGACGTAACCGACAGCGGCAGACAGTAGACGGTCAAATTGCCGTTCCCCGAAGTACCGTCGGTTGAACTTGTAGCAGAACTCGTTCAGATACTCCTGAAGGTATTCCGGCTTGATGCCATGGTATATGCCCGCAAGCCGCGTCTTGGCGTTGGATATCGCTATGTGGACCCATGGAAGAACCTTACCTATGTCCTCGGCATTAATCTTACGTCCGGAATACTCCTTGAAGATGTCCGGGAAATGAACGTGCGATTTCGTGCCGTCGCCCACCACGGACGAATCCTTGTCGACCTTCACCTTCACCACGCCATCTATCGTGTCCGCCTTCGCATCCGGGATGACGACCATCTTGATGTGGTTGACCTTCTTCTCCTTCTTGCCTGGTTTCGGATTTTCGACGGACTCGCTTTCCGCCATCACAAGCACCTTCGTCTTGGATTGGCTGCCGGCTCCCCGTTTTGGGGCGTCGTCCTTCTCTTCTTCCTTGACCTCCGTGGAAAAGAAGCCTTCGTCTATCTCGACATTGCCCTTCAACGTGTATTTCCCGTCCCTTTTGCCCATGACGCTGCGCAGCTTGTGGAGCATCTCCCATACGGGTTGGTAGCGCTTGTGCCCCAACTGCCGCTGGAGTTCGAGTGCGGAGAACGTGTTCTTGGTGGCAGTCAGCAGGTGCATGGTCACGAACCAGTATCGGAACGGAAGCTTCGAGTTTTCCATTACCGTGCCCTTTCGGATGCTTTCCCTATGATGGCACTTCTTGCATTCGTAGCAGAGCTTGTCTCCCTTCCAGTACCATTCCTTGTGCCCGCATTTGGGACAGACGTGGACATCTCTCTCCCTTAACTCCCTCAATTTTGCGATGCAAGACTCCTCGTCCGGATATTTTTGTGTGAACTCCAACAATTTCATTTCAATGCCGATTTTATATATGCTCAAAGTTAGCGTTTATGCCGGGTTTATGCAAATTTTCAGTGGGACATATTGCGGATTATCATATATAATATCCATCAGATATTTTCCCCAGCAGTTTTCTTATCAGGGTCTGCTGCTGCTCTGTTTGGGAGAATCGAAGATGGTTGTATTCCATGCACATATCTTTACAGTATATGCGTTCTTTCTGTAATTCCTCGTCATAGTTGGCGTCGTATAGTAGACCGGCTGCCGCTTTCTCTTTTTCTGTCATGACCTTCTGCTTTTACTTTAAGGCAAAAATATCAAAACCTATGTAGAAAACAGGTGCCGGTCTCTATTTTCTTTCTTAAAAAAACAATGGAGATTCCTCCTTGTAAAAGTGGAGTCATCTCTTTTTATTCGTGTCTAGGATGCTTGTTTGTACAGAGTGCGTTCTGTCGGGTTGGTGCGGATGTTTCTTCTTGATACAATTGATTGAAGATGGACTGAAGACGAATTTTGTCTTTGATGATTTTCCGTAGCTTTTCCAAGTTTTTTGCGTTGGTGGAGTATGGCAGAAAAAGTTTTAGATAGCCGCCTTCGGCATATTTCTCCTCCAGATGCAGATTTACTCGTTGGTATTGCCAAGTTTTGTCCTCTTTCGGAAATTGGCAGAGCCCGTATTGTATGGCCCTTCGAATGGTATATAACGGTTCGATGCTTCGGTCTGCTTCTGCCACTATTTCGCCATATAGACTTCTTGGTGGCTGGAGGTTGGATGCCCGGTGATCTTCGATGGCCTCTTTCATGACAAGTAGTTGGTTGTTGTCGAACCAGGTTTTTAGAGTATCGTCGGCCATTAGTATCTTGCCGGAGTCTATGTGGTGCATATCCCTTCCGTTGGCAAGTCCGAGGTCGTGGTAGGCGGCTATGGTAAGGCACATCTCTTCGTTTGCGTGGTAATGTTTGGCCAAGAGAAGACTCTCTTCGATTACCTTTTCCGCATGCTCGATGTTATGGGCTTTGTCGAAAGCCGAGTATTCCGGAATGATTGTTATCTGAATGTATTTGTTGAGTTTATCGTTCATAGAAGGCGTCATTTGTTCGAAAAGGAGACCTCGTCTTTGACGAAATGACCGTCTTCCCATTTTAAAATGAGGCGGTTTCCTTTCATCATCTTCTTCCAACGTTTGAAAGCTACCTCTCCTAAATAGGTTTCGTTGTCGAAGTAGACAAAAATATCGTCGCTGTTTTCCTGTAATTCATAGTGTATGAAGTTTGCGTCAAATTTCGTGTCTATTTGTTCTTTCTTCAGATTGTTGGCGGCAAGGCTATCTTCGTTGAAAAAATCCGATATGTGTATTGTGGGCAATATTTCGGTGATGGTGGCCTCCTTCATCGATTTTTCGTGAAAGAAAGCCAAATCGCCGTCGCAAGCGGGGCTGCAGAGCCAAAAACCCATGGCGAAGAGCGAGGAGGAGTCTGGCATCGTAAATTTTTTGGCGGAGAAGTTGCCTTGGGAAGATAGCTTTACTTGTATGAATTCGGTCTTTTCATTGAATCTAACCAATGTTGACTTCCCTCCATAATTATTGACGACGGAACTGTCCTTTTTTCCTTCCCTCACATTGGTTATCAGCAGCTGCCGTTGTCCGGAAGATAGTTGGCTTATGTATTGGTTGGGTAAGGTGATGAAAAAGTATTCGATGCCTTGAGCCTTGGTTGAAAAAAGGAATGCGACAATATATAAGGAGATAAAGATGATTTTCTTTCCCATGTTTCTTTTATTTAGTTATGTCTGCAAATATAAACGATAAAGCCGGTTCAGAGGTGAATAACGAGGATTAAAATTAGTTATCTACCTAGATAAAGTAAGAATACGCCGATGAGGACACCTCCTAGCAAAGCCGATTTCACCTTTAGATTTTTCTCGTGCAGGAGAATGGCTCCGTATAGAAATGGTACGATTGCTCCGGATCTTCTAATGGTGGATATGATGGAAATCATTGCTCCGTCCATGGATAGTGCCCAAAAATAGACGTAGTCGGCAAAAACAAGGAAGATGGAGATGCCGAGTATAGACCATCGCCAGACGAATGGAGTGGTTGACTTTCGTGTCGGATACCACAAAAATGCGGTGACTAGCAGCATGGCTATGGCTTGATATGTGGTGCTGTATACCTGAACGGCCATTCTGTCGAAGTGGCGCATCAGGTGTTTGTCATACAATCCGCTGACGGTACCCAATAAGGTGGCCAATAATATGAGCCATATCCACTTGTTGCTTTTCCATGAGATGCCCTCTTTGTGTCCGATGACGGAAAACAAGTAGAAGGAGGTGATGGTGATGGCCACTCCGGCAAACTGTATCGCACTCAGCCTTTCGGAGAAGATGATGAATGCCCCCAATACGGTCCAAATCGGTTGTGTGGCCCGGATGGGAGAGTAGATGGTGATGGGGATATTCTTCATGCCAAAATAGGCTGCGATCCAAGATCCGAGGACGATTAGCGATTTTAAGAGAATAAGAGAGTGTGCCTTCCATGTTATTTCTGGCACGTAAAGATTTCCTGCTGATTCAGGACATGTCTTTGATATTGCCAGTAATGGCAGGAAAATAAGGAAAGAGATGAATATGGAGGAAGAGAGAACCGGAATGACGGCGTTCTCTTTCAGTGAAACCTTCTTGAAAACATCATAAATACCTAATAGTAGAGCTGAAAAAATAGCTAATGCAATCCACATGATCCTGTCTGTTTTACCAAATCAATTCTCCTTTTCCTTGTCGTACTATTACCGGTTCATCACCAGTACAGTCGACGATGGTTGAAGGGTCTAGCGTGCCCATGCCTCCGTCTACAACCACATCGGCTATGTGGGCATAACGTTCTTCTATCAGTTCGGGGTCGGTGAAGTATTCGAGGATCTCGTCGTCGTCATCCCGTACGGAAGTGGAGAGTATCGGGTTTCCTAACCCTTTCACCAATTCTCGGATGATATTGTTGTCCGGCACACGTATTCCCACCGTTTTCTTATTTCTGAATAATTTTGGCAGATTGTTGTTGCCGTTAAGGATGAACGTGAATGCACCGGGCAGATTCTTCTTCATCAGTTTGAATGTTGGATTGTCTACCTTTGCATATTCGCTTATGTCACTGAGGTCGTAGCAGATAAAGGAAAGGTTGGCTTTCCTTGGGTCTATTTTTTTGTGTCTGCATATCTTTTCTACGGCTCTGGCGTTGAATATATCGCAACCTAGGCCATATATGGTGTCTGTGGGGTAAACTATCAGTCCTCCATCCCTAAGAAACTGGACCACTTTGTCTATTTCCCGTTCGTTTGGATTTTCCGGATATATTCTTATGCGCATAGTTCCTTTATTTTTTCTGCAAAGTTATGAATTTATAATCTAAATGCTTATAAATTTGGCAATAAGATTGGTGGTTTGCTGTTGATCGGATTATGATATGTGTCAAAAAACGGTTTCTTGTTGGTTTGGTTTGTCCTTTAGCCTTATATTTGCCGCCAAAATGTATTTTTAGTGTAGAACGTTTAAATGTAAATTTATGAAGAAAATTGTTGTTTCAGTGTTGCTTCTTTTGTCGGCAGTGTGTGCGCACGCAGACATCTTCAACTTCGGAGTGAAGGGAGGTGCTAATTTCTCGACGTTGAGCTTTGATATGGAAGGTTCCAATCAATCGGGCCGTACGGGATTCAATGCGGGGGTGTTTGGTTCGGTCAATCTTCCCATTGTTGGTTTGGGTGTTCAGGCAGAAGCCCTTTATACGCTGAAAGGCTGTGATGTCACCTTGTCTGGCAACGACTATGCCATGAAGCTTGGCTACTTAGAGGTTCCGGTTTATTTGAGATGGAAGTTCAATTTGCCAATAATAAAGCCATATATTGGTGTCGGCCCTTATTTTGGTTATGCTGTCAATAAAAATATGGAAGATGATGTTTTTGATAAGGACGAGATAAAAGACACCGATTGGGGATTTGGTGTGACTGGCGGTGTGGAATTAATCGACAGAATACAAGTGAGTTTGTCTTATCAGTTGGGCATCCGGAATATTTACGATGTAGTAGGCGATGGAACTATGAGGAATCGTAATTTCGCTGTTTCCGTAGGATTCATGCTGTTCTAGTAAGACACAAATCGTGCTGGCTGTGAAAAATTTTGAATAATTATCTAAAAACATATCACATTGGCATGGTTATTGTATATGGAGATAATATAACCTAAACATTATTTTTTGTTTATTTCAATGTATTATCTTTAAGGATAGCGGCGGATGTTGAATCTGCCGCTTTCATTTTTCCCTTTTCCTTGGTTTGAGGAACTTTCCCTATTCCTCTTCCATCTCTTTGGTGAATTTCTCTAAGTCAAAAGGATAGCGGATGCGACAAGGGGCGAGGTGCTCGTTGAGAGAAACAAAGATGAATGAAGCCTCTACTGCTTTTTCCCGATGGTTGCCGTATAGCTCCTCCATATAGATTTCTACCTTGACGATGAGTTTTACGGCGTTGACTTTTTCCACACATCCAATCACCTCCACAAAATGGTCGGCCTTTACCGGGCGAAGAAACTTCACCTTGTCTGTCGACATGGTGAACATATGCAGGCGGGTAAATCTGGATGCGGTTATGTAGGCTACCTCGTCCATCCATTTCATGGCCTCTCCGCCGAAAAGTGTCGCGTTTGCGTTGAGCGTATTTGGAAAAATTGCTTTGCATTGGCGCGTTATGCTTTGCTCTATTAATTTGTGCATATTTTGCTTTTTAAGTTAAACTTTGCAAAGGTACGCTCTTCGACCAAAAAAAAGCCGTTTTTGCAGTAGACTTTTTATTGTAAAGAAATTGCCTTTTGAAAATAATCATTAACTTTGTGACGTTAAAAAAACGCAGAAGAGGGGAAAAGACGATTATAAATATATAAACTATTAACAAAAGAAATGGCTAAATTAGATTTATCCAAGTACGGTATTACCGGAGCAACGGAAATCGTACACAATCCATCTTATGATGAGTTATTCAAGGAGGAGACCAACTCAAGTTTAGAAGGCTATGAGAAGGGACAAGTGACAGAAATGGGTGCCGTCAACGTGATGACGGGTGTCTATACTGGACGTTCTCCTAAGGATAAGTTTTTTGTAATGGATAGCGTTAGTAAGGATACCGTATGGTGGACTTCAGACGAGTATAAGAATGACAATAAGCCTGCATCTGAGGAGACTTGGAAATCATTGAAGGCTTTGGCTGTAAAGGAGCTTTCTAACAAGAAACTTTACGTTATGGATACATACTGTGGAGCTAATGAAAATACCAGAATGAAAGTACGTTTCATTATGGAGGTGGCTTGGCAGGCTCATTTCGTAAAGAATATGTTTATCCGTCCTTCTGACGAGGAATTGGCAAACTATGGAGAACCTGATTTCATCGTGTTCAGCGCATCGAAGGCGAAAGTTGCTAACTATAAGGAACTTGGATTGAATTCTGAAACTGCTGTAGTGTTCAACTTGACTTCTAGGGAACAGGTTATCATCAACACTTGGTACGGTGGTGAGATGAAAAAGGGTATGTTCTCCATCATGAACTATCTTCTTCCTTTGAAGGGCATGGCGTCTATGCACTGCTCTGCAAATACGAACAAGAATGGCGAAACTGCTATCTTCTTCGGTTTGTCAGGAACAGGAAAGACCACTTTGTCTACGGATCCTAAACGTGAATTGATCGGTGACGACGAACACGGATGGGACGACGAGGGTGTGTTCAACTTCGAAGGTGGTTGCTACGCTAAGGTTGTCAATCTTTCTAAAGAGAACGAACCTGACATTTGGAATGCCATCAAGCGTGATGCTTTGTTGGAGAATGTGACGGTAGACAAGAATGGTAAGATTGATTTCTCTGACAAGTCTGTTACGGAGAACACTCGTGTTTCTTATCCTATCTATCATATCCAGAATATTGTTAAGCCTATCTCCAAGGCTCCTGCTGCGAAGAAGGTTATCTTCCTTTCTGCAGATGCATTCGGTGTCTTGCCTCCAGTCTCAATCTTGACTCCGGAGCAGACTCAATACTACTTCCTTTCTGGGTTTACAGCTAAGTTGGCTGGTACGGAACGTGGCATCACGGAGCCAACTCCTACATTCTCCGCTTGTTTTGGTGCTGCATTCCTTTCTTTGCACCCAACAAAATATGGAGAGGAGCTGGTTAAGAAGATAAAGGCCGCCGGAGCTAACGCTTACTTGGTCAATACGGGCTGGAACGGAACTGGCAAACGTATCTCTATCAAGGATACACGTGGTATTATCGATGCCATCTTGGATGGCTCTATCGACAAGGCTCCTACAAAACAGATTCCAATGTTCGATTTCAAGGTTCCTACGGCTCTTCCGGGAGTTGACCCTAAAATACTTGACCCTCGCGACACGTATTCTAATGTTGCCGACTGGGAAGAGAAGGCGAAAGACCTTGCTGCACGTTTCATCAAGAACTTCTCTAAGTTCACAGGCAACGCTACAGGAAAGGCTTTGGTTAATGCTGGTCCAAAGTTGTAATTGATTTATTTATATAAGGAAAGGGCTTGAAATATTATTATTTTGAGCCCTTTTTTCATTTAAAACACAATAAGTGTAAAAAAAATATAACTTTGTGGTTGTAACGGCAGTGTGATATTTTATTTCTTAGTATTGTTAATATTCAATCTTAGAGGAGAATATATGGATTATGTTTTTGAGAAAAAATTTGAAGTCAGAGACTACGAGTGTGACGTTCAGGGTATTGTGAATAATGCGAATTACCAGCATTATATGGAACACACTCGTCATCTATTTATAAAGACAATAGGGCTTGATTTTGTAGACCTTCATAATCGTGGAATTGATACTGTTGTGTCTAAAGTTGAAATTTCATATAAGAAATCATTGAAAGGAGGGGATGAGTTCCTTTGTAAATTGAATGTTCGGAAAGAGGGCATCAAGTATGTGTTCTTGCAGGATATTTACAGGGTTTCGGATATGGCTCTTTGTACAAGGGGTAGGGTTGAGGCTGTCGCTGTTATAGATGGCCGTTTAGGTGTTTCTGGAGAGTTAGACAATGCATTTGGCGTCGTCATCCGATGACGATAGTATCGAAAAGGAAGGAATGCAGACAATGCATCCCTTCCTAATAAAAATCACGGGTTTGTGATTGTTGTGTGACAAATCAAAAACAGTTTTTCAGAGTGAAAACAGGTATGAAAACGAACTTCCTTGACTTATAAACCCAAATCTTTAAAAGATTTGGCACAATGCATTCAGTTAGAATTGCAATTGTTGTTACATTGCAATATTAAACATAATAAGTTTAAGTTGCAACTACAAAAAGTTGTAGTTTTTCCGTAATTATGCAATCGGACGATGTCGAATTTTAATATGAGAATGGAAAATGGATGAAATGTTATTTCGAAATGCAGGAGAATTTGATTTTTCCGAACCACCTGATTACGGAAGGATAAAAGGAATAGAGAGAGTGTTGGATGTTATGAGTGACATAGAACCTCACAATTCGTTTATTACGGATTATTATAAGAAGAGGATTCACTTCATGTCATTGGGTGCTTCTAGGTTGTGCGGCTATTCGAAAGAAGAGTTGTCCAAGTATGGTCAGGAATTTTTTAAACTTATTATTCCTGAAGAAGATCTTGCTAAAATGCGTATTATTTCGGATGTTGGGTTAGAACGTTTCTATACTATTCCTGTTGAGGATAGAATGAAATGTTCCATGTCTTATGACTTTGTGCTACAAAGGAAAGATGGTAGGCGTGTTTGCTTGAATCGAAGGATTCGTCCGTTCTACAATACGGAAGAGGGGAAACTTTGGCTCTCCATCTCTTGCGTCAACTATTCGTTCAACGATAAGATTGGAGATATCATTTTCAATGAGTTGTTCAGAAACAAACGTTATCAATATTCATTTGAGAAGAATCAGTGGAAAGAGTTGCCACCTGTTGACCTGACGGAGAATGAGAAGGTGACGGCCATAGAACTTTATAGAGGGTCGATAGACAAACAGATTGCAAATATGCTTTATGTATCAAAAGATACGATTTCCTATTATAAAAAGCAGTTGATGGTTAAAACGAACAAGCCGACTATTAAAGGTGCATTGGATTATCTTTTTTATAATTGCATTATTTAGTAATCGTCAAAAAATAACTTGTGACAATTTGGACAAAATGCCGGAGGCATTGTCTCTTTGTGGAGCAAAAGTGTCTGCTCTATTGTGCCTGTTTTCTATATGTTTTGTTGGCAATGTAATGTTTAGAACCTTACATATAGGATGTCCTTTTAATAATCGCTTAGTGATTGTTGTTGGGTGTGCATGTGTCGCTTTTGTTTGATTTGCGCAACTATAAAATCTGAACTAAAGAGAGCTGTGTGTGGTCGCCGTTGAAGAGTCCGTCTCCGGATAGGTGCCAAAGTGAAGTTTTTTCTCCTTCTTTTATTTGATTTTTTTCGTAGGATGTTATAGGTCGGATGGTTGCTGTCAGATTCTCTTTTTTTGAATCTATCGCATATATGTCCGGTTGGAATGGGAGTATTATTCCGTTTAAGAACTGGGTGGACTCCGATTCGGAACGCAAGTCGTCTAAAGAGAAGACGGCGCGTACAATGCCGCTTTCGTCCATTTCTATGACACCGTTTCTGATGATATCATAGGGAGATTTATATAGAATATTGGCTGCAAATCGTAACATGTTGGTTGCGTTGTATGCCGTTATTTGGCGTTTTCTATCTCTGATTTCTCCCGATTTAGCCTTGCGATGACAGAGTCTTGAAGAATCTGGTATTCATCCAGGTTTTTACTGAACCAAGTAAGTGCAGAGTCGAATATGGCTTCGCTGACACCGTGTTTCTCCAGTACGTGGCAGTAGTAATATTCGCGTTTGTTCCCGCTTGGGATGCTTGCTTGCCTGAGAGTGGCGTCCGCAATGTAGGCGTCTACTAGAATGTCGCACATTTTTTCCCTGTCGATGGCGGGTTTCCCCTTGTCTACTTCGCAGGATGCTGACGTTAGTAAGAGAGTAAGGAGGAAAATCGTCTTTATGCAATTATTCTTGATCGTTTCCATTCTTTCCGAATTTGTTTTCTTCATTTATGTTTTCATGGCTCTCCTTTTCGTTGGATGAGCCTATTATATAATCTCTTTGAAACAACAATATGACGAACACGCCAATGCAGATGGCAGAGTCGGCAATGTTGAATACGGGGTCGAAGAACGTGAATGACTTGCCTCCTACGAATGGCATCCAAGATGGCCATGTCGTGTCTATCAATGGGAAATAGAGCATATCTACCACTTTCCCGTACATGAATGGGGCATAACCGCCTCCGTCAGGAAGAAAGTTGGCGACGTTACCTATGCTTTTGTCGAACCATAGCCCGTAGAACATACAGTCGATGATGTTGCCCAATGCCCCGGCGAAAATCATGGAGATGGCGGCTATGTAACCAAATCTGTAGCCTCTTTTGATGATGTGGTATAGGTAATAGCCTAATGCGCCAACGGCGATGATGCGAAAGATGGTAAGGAATATCTTGTCGAAGAATTCTAGTCCGAAGGCCATGCCGTTGTTTTCCACAAAGGCGATATAGAACCAGTCTGTTATTCGGAAACTCTCGCCCAAGGCGAAGTGTGTTTTTATCCAAACCTTGAAGATTTGGTCAACCAATATGATTCCTAGTGCTATGGACGAAGCCTTGATTATTCCGTTTCTGATCTCTTTTGTCATGAATACACATTAAAAAAATTCGGCAGGTGCAAAGATACTCCTGCCGAATTACAAATTCTAAAAATAAAGTTTATTTAACTCCTTGATTTTTTGCGTCAATACACAGTGTTGCGTGAGGTACGGCTCTAAGCCTTTCTTTCGGAATCAGTTTGCCCGTCTCCCTGCAAATTCCGTAAGTTTTGTTCTCTATGCGGACTAGTGCGGCTTGCAAGTGCTGTATGAACTTCATCTGTCTTTGTGCTAACCTTCCTGCTTCCTCCTTTGTCATTGTGGTTGCACCCTCTTCCAATACTTTGAAAGTTGGAGATGTGTCGCTTGTATCGTTTCCGTCCATGTTAGTAAGACTGGCCTTGAGACCTTCGTAGTCACGTTCCGCTAAAGCAAGCTTCTCAAGTATAATCTGCTTGAACTCTTCCAGCTCGGCATCCGAATATCTAGTTTTTTCTGCCATAATCGTAAAATTTTAAGGTTTGCCAATAAGTTTCAAAACGCTCCGATTCTGTTTTACAAACCGAAAACTTTATTTTGATGTGCGAAAATAGTCATTTGGGCGATATGTGCAAATTTTTGCAGACTTTATTTATTAACATGGCACAGCTTTCTGCCCTTTTCCTAAAAGAGGCGGGGAATTTGATCTCCGCCACTCTTAATCCATTTGATTCTGAAGAAAAAACTTGGGTTTTTCGTCCTCTTTTATTTTTTCTTCTTGTTTGAAGCTGCTGTGCTCTCTTTGGTCTCTTCCATTTCGTAAGATGGACCATGTTTTGAAGTCTTGGCTTTCTTCGGTTTTTTATTCCCTGCTGCTCCCATGATTAAACCTCCTTGTGTGTTAAGTTGTGAATAATATGAATTGAAATAGAATTAATAGTCTGTAAATGAAAAAATAGGAATGCGGGATTTTTTTATTCCACACATTCCTATTTAGTCTTCTTTGTCGTTATTTCTTTTTATCGACCTCAGCTACATGTTCAACACCCTCTTTTAATTCATAGGCAGGAACATGATGTCCCGCTTTTTTCTCTCTCTTTGGTTTCTTAACGTCTGAACCTTTCATGATGAATCCTCCTAAAATAAAATTAAAACTTAAATTTATTATTACGAGTCGTGTTCGGTTATTAAAACATAGCTGGACTGCTCACTCTTACTCTTTTCAAAATGTATGCCAAAGTGATTTTATTCTCGGATAGGCTGTTTTTGTGTCTTTATGTCATGAACTGTGGGTCTCGCTGTGATAATATGTCATGAAAATCTGTCGTGTTTTCTTCTCTCATATAAAGAAAATCCCACCTCCGTCATAAAGAAAATTATTGCCGAGGGAGATGCATTCTTTTCCGTTTTCTTCTATGAACGATATTAGTCTTTTCCCATCCTTGTGCCGTAGCGGATTTCCAAGAAATAGCATCTTATTGTCCACCATGCCGCATGTTCCGCCTAAGAATCCATATCTGTGTTCTATGATGCGGATTTCGTTTGGGGAAAAGAGGATGTTTGGCAATTCTTCCTTTTCCAATATGTTGTGGATGCCGGGGTCTGATGTGATGAAGTGGCTGTCGTCTATCGCAAACATGGAGCATCTGGTATAGGATTGTGGTAGGGCGATGAGTTTTTTGCCTTTGTTTACTTCTAATATCAGAGGGTCTGTATATCCTGGTTTGTGAAAAAGCAGAGTACTGGTGGAGACGCAGTTGTAGAAGCATGAGTCTTTTTGCGTGGTTCCGATATTTGAATATCCTTCCTTGAAGGGAATGCCTTTTTCTTGAAGATGGTTTTTTATCGTATCGGGTGCGTTGGGTGCCAAAATGATGTTTCTCTCGTCTTGATAGATGAATATGTCCGGATGGCACGAGATGGAGTTGTACGTGACGCCGTCGCTTCTGAATGGAAATACGGCATCTGCATAGACGGAGAGTGCCTTGATTAGGCTATCCTCCACTCTTCCGTCAACGATGGCTAATCTTGATTCCATATTTTGATAAAGAGTCGTCTCCGGTTACTTTTATATTTAAGTTTTTTTCTTCGAATAATTTTTTATTTCTGCCTTCATATCCCCAGACGAAATTTATCTGATGGGGATGGACGGTCAGACAAAGGCTTTCGTTTTGTATGCTTCTCAACTCTTGTTTTAAAATGTCTCTCCAAATCCCGGTCATGACTAGTTCCATGAATGATCTGTGGTAGGGGCCGGCTATGAGTGATTTGTGGTAGTCTAGCTCTTCGGATGGATGGAGTCCTACGCGCAGAACTTTGATGCCGTTTTTTTCGAAACGCAGATAAAACTCCTTAGACCATTTTACGGCAGTCTCTAGGTCTAGAGGTTGGTAGAGCCCCATGTCATGAAGTTTCGCAAGTTGGGTGCCTTTGATGACGAGGGTTGGGTATATGCGTGTGTTGTCTGCCCCGAGACGGATGATGTCGTTGACGGTCTGGTTAGAACGTTCGTAGCTGTCTTGTGGCAATCCTATCATCATCTGTAGCCCAAGGTGGAATCCATTTTTGAGAATTTTTTCAGCGGCTATTCGGATGGCTTCGCTTTTGTGTCCGCGTCCTGATGCAAGGAGCACATTGTCGTCCGTAGATTGTGCTCCTAGTTCGATGGTGGTCACACCATATCGTTTCAATAACTCGGTGACCTTGTCGTTGATGTAGTCTGGACGGGTGGATAGTCTGATTCCGTTGATCTTTCCTGACTCCAGATATCGGTAGGCTGCAGCAAGGTATCTTTCCTGTAAGTCGAGAGGAATGCCGGTAAACGAACCTCCGAAGAAGGCCACTTCGATCTCGCGCCCGTCGTTCATGGTGGCGAGGTGGGTCTCTATGATGGAAGGAATCTCTTCGGGTTGCGGAATCTCTTTCTGTCCGCTAATCTTCGACTGGTTGCAGAATATGCATTGATGTGGACATGCCAGTTCTGGGATGAAGATGGGTATGTTGGAATGTTTCATCGGAATGGATAGTTTTGTGTCATTCTTTTCTTGGCAAAGGTAGGTCTAAGAGGTGAATTTTTGTCTGCTTTTTGGACGGAAAATGTTTTCTTGTTGCGTTAGAGCCGATAAAGGTATATATTGAATCAAGTTTGTAATGGAATGTACAAAAAATGACGGAGGCGGAAATTCTAAAAATCCGCCTCCGTTTATTTTGACTTGTTATATTCTTTAGGCCTTCTCTACTTCAATGTTTACTTTGAAGTCATCAAAGTCTAATTCGGTAGGGTTGACGACGTTGTCTACTAATGAGATTTCGTTGGCAAGTACCTGAGAAGCGATGTACTCTTTGTAGTCGTTGATGGCTGCATTGACATTGTCAGACTTCTCTATCTTCACACAAATTTTATCGGTAATTTCGAATCCACTTGATTTCCTTATGTTCTGGATACGGTTCACAAATTCACGTGCTATACCCTCCTTGCGTAAGTCGTCGGTGATGGTGACGTCTAAAGCTATGGTGATGGAGCCGTTGTTTGCGACCAACCATCCAGGAATGTCTTCCGAAAGGATCTCCACATCCTCTTTGTCTACCGTTATCTCTGCGCCGTTGGCGTTGATTGTGTATTGCCCTGCTTTCTCGAATTTGGATATCTCCTCTTGTGTCAGTTCTTGAAGTAAGGCAGCTACAGCCTTCATGCTCTTTCCGCACTTAGGACCCAGTTTTTTGAAATCCGGTTTGATCTTCTTTACGAGGATGCCCGTAGAGTCATCAACAAAGTTAATCTCCTTCACGTTGACCTCGTTCATGATCAAGTCTTTTACTGCTTCGATATTCTCCTGTTCGTGTTCTGCGAGGATAGGAACCATGATTTGTTTCAGTGGTTGACGTACCTTGATGTTTACCTTCTTACGGAGAGCCAATGTCATGGACGAGATGTCCTGAGCCAATTGCATACGCTCCTCCAATCTTTTGTCAATCAGTGATGCGTCGAATTTAGGGAAGTATGCCAAGTGTACGGATTCGCTCTTGTCTTTTCCTGTGGCTGCGTTTAAATCTAAGAACAGCTGGTCTGCGAAGAACGGAGCGATGGGAGCCATCAGCCTGGATACGGTTTCAAGGCAGGTGTATAGTGTTTGGTATGCAGCCTGCTTGTCCTCCTCTTTCCCTCCCCAGAAACGTTTACGGTTAAGACGGACATACCAGTTGCTCAAGTTGTCGGTGACAAATTCAGAGATGGCGCGTCCTGCTTTGGTTGGCTCGTACTCATTGTAGCAATCGTCCACCTCTTTGATGAGGGAGTTGAGCAGAGAGATAATCCAACGGTCTATCTCCGGACGTTTGGACATCGGAATTTCAGTCTGGCTATAGTCGAACTTGTCTACGTTGGCATAGAGTGCGAAGAAGGAGTATGTGTTGTATAAAGTTCCGAAGAATTTACGACGTACCTCCTCGACACCTTCCGTATCGAATTTCAGGTTGTCCCAAGGGGATGCGTTGGTGATCATGTACCAACGTAGAGGGTCGGAACCATATTTTTCGATGGCACCGAACGGATCCACGGCGTTGCCGAGTCGTTTAGACATCTTATTCCCGTTCTTGTCCAATACGAGACCGTTAGAGATGACAGCCTTGAATGCTACGCTATCTTTTATCATGGTAGAGATGGCGTGTAGGGTGAAGAACCAACCTCGAGTCTGGTCTACACCTTCGGCGATGAAGTTGGCCGGGTAGTATTCGCCTTTGTCTATCAAGTCTTTGTTTTCGAAAGGATAGTGCATCTGAGCGAACGGCATGGCGCCTGAGTCGAACCATACGTCGATAAGGTCTGCCTCCCTTTTCATTGGTTTGCCGCTGTCGGAAACTAAGATGATGCTGTCGATATATGGACGGTGCAAGTCTATGTTCTTCGGATCATAATTCTCTTTCGTATAGACGCCGACCTTGAAGTTCTTCCAAGGATTCTCTTTCATGAATCCTGCTTTGACAGATTTCTCTATCTCCTCAAAGAGTTCGGTGATGGAGCCTATGCATTTTTCTTCTGTTCCCTCTTCTGTTCTCCAGATAGGAAGTGGTGTCCCCCAATAGCGGGAGCGGGAGAGGTTCCAGTCGTTCAAGTTCTCTAACCACTTGCCGAAACGGCCGCTACCGGTTGATTCGGGTTTCCACTTGATAGTCTTGTTTAGCTCGATCATCCTATTGCGTGCTTTTGTGGAACAGATGAACCAGCTATCCAATGGATAGTAAAGAACGGGTTTGTCTGTGCGCCAGCAATGTGGATAGTTGTGGACGTGCTTTTCTATCTTGAAAGCCTGATTGTTGGCTTTCATATCCATACAGATGCTGATATCTAGCGTTTCGTCCTTGTCTGTGAGTTTGGGGTCGTAGGCGTTCTTGACAAAACGTCCTTCGTATTTTTTGTACTCGCCGACGTTGATGTGCGTCTTTACGTAGTCCGGATCCAGATCGGAGAGAAGATAGAACTTACCTGTCAGATCAACGGATGGGCGTAGATTGCCGTATTTGTCAACCAACTGAAGGGGAGGAATGCCGGCAGCTTTTGCCACCTTCGCGTCGTCAGCACCAAACGTCGGAGCGATATGTACAATGCCTGTACCATCTTCGGTAGTTACATAATCACCCGGAATGACGCGGAATGCTTGGCTTTCATTCTCTGGAGTAATCCATTTCATCAGTTGTTCGTATCTCATGCCTACGAGGTCTGTCCCTTTATATTCGGCTATGACCTTGAACGGAATGAGTTTGTCTCCCGGTTTGTAATCTTCCAAAGCTAAATCTGCAGCTTTAGGATTGAAGTGGGCGTTCAACAGGTCTTTGGCTAGCACGTAGGTGGCTGGTTGCCCTGTATATGGATTGTATGATTGTACGGCTACGTATGGAATGTTTGGTCCTACGCAGAGGGCTGTGTTTGATGATAATGTCCAAGGCGTTGTGGTCCAAGCTATGAAGAAAGGTGTGCCGAATTGTGTCATCTCCGGTTTCGGATCGAGCATCTTAAACTGGGCGACAACGGTTGTGTCCTTTACGTCCCGGTAGCATCCCGGCTGGTTCAGTTCGTGAGAGCTAAGGCCAGTTCCTGCCGCAGGAGAGTATGGCTGAATGGTATATCCTTTGTATAGATATCCATTTTTATATAGTTCCTTCAGCAGATACCAAAGAGTCTCGATGTATTTATTGTCGTAAGTGATATATGGGTTTTCCAAATCTACCCAATATCCCATTTTGCGGGTAAGGTCCGTCCACTCTTTAGTGAATTTCATCACGTTTGTTCTGCAGGCTGCGTTATAATCGTCCACGGAGATTTTCTTGCCTATGTCCTCCTTGGTGATTCCTAACTCTTTTTCCACTCCTAGTTCTACGGGCAATCCGTGTGTGTCCCATCCGGCCTTACGTTTTACGTGAAAGCCTTTCATGGTTTTATATCTACAGAAAATGTCTTTGATGGAACGTGCCATTACATGGTGAATGCCCGGCATTCCGTTGGCAGAAGGGGGGCCTTCGAAGAAGACGAAGGATGGTGCGCCTTCGCGAGTGGTTATACTTTTGTGGAACAAATCTTTCTCGTCCCATTGTCTCATAACCTCTTTGTTGATGTCTGAGAGGTTGAAGTTGCTGTACTCTGCAAATTTCTTACCCATTTATATGTCAAATTTCTATTGTTTCCGATTCTTGGAAAATAGCAGTTTAAGTTGCTATTCCATAATATGCTTGCAAAGTTATAAAAAAAAAGAATAGCACGTATAAATCATAGATTTGGTTCTTTAAATAAATGCTTACAAGAGAGTGTGATGGAAAATGTATCTTCTGCCGATGAAGAGGCGTCCCTCTTTGTTTTTTATAAAAGATAAAAATTCTGAAAGTTTTTAAAGCAGTTTTTTGCAAGATGTCATTTGTCTCGTTAACTTTACTTTATTATTTATTCGGTGCATTTCTTTCTTGATGGATTATTGTCGTACTGAAAATTAGAACAGTAAAATGAACGTATATAAAGGATTTGTCATTCTTGCGATGGTAGGATTGATTGTGGTGAATGGATGTACAACGGCTGAGCCGAAGAATGATCTTTCGGCAACTCCGGGAAAGGAATGTCCGGTGAAAATAGATTCTTCGATGGCGAGGACGGACAGTATGGAAGGGAAGCAAGATACTTTACTGTCTGCTGCAATGATAAATGCTGCTGTGTTGAAATTGACAAAAAGGGAACATCTCCCGGTAAAAGGTATTTATGTGACGGGTCCGATAGCTGGTCATCGTCGGTTTAAGGAATTGCTGCGGCTGGTGGAGAAAACGGAACTGAATGCCATGGTCATTGACGTGAAGAACGACAACGGAGAGGTGACCTATCGTATGGATTGTAGCATGGTGGAGCAATTTGGCGTGGTGACAAGATACATACGGGACGTTCGTTCTCTGCTTGATACGCTCCATAAGAAGAACATATATGTCATAGGCAGGGTGGTGACGTTTAGAGATCCACTGCTTGCCAAAAAAAAACCGGAGTGGTGTGTGCACCGCAAAAATGGAGATATATATTATGACAGGAGTGGGTTGGCATGGGTAAATCCCTACAATAGGGAGGTGTGGAAATATCTGGCCAATGTGGGAGTGACGGCGGCTTTCGACGGTTTTGACGAGATTCAATATGATTATATACGTTTCTCTACAGAGGTCAAGAATGGGGAGGTGGATTATGGATTTGATTCGGATTCTATTTCTAAACAAAAAATCATAACAGAGTTTGTAAAGTATTCGGCATCGAGGATGAATGCCCATAATATAGAGTTTTCCGCAGATGTGTTCGGTACGGTCATTGATAGTCCGAAAGATAGTAGGGATGTGGGGCAAGACTACGTAGCGATGGGAGAAAATCTCTCCACTCTATCTCCGATGATTTATCCTTCCCATTATGCGAAGATGGTTTATCGTCTTGACAATCCAAATAATCATCCGTATGAGGCCATATTGTGTGCGTTGCGTGCCTCAAAACAGGCTTTGGACACATTGGATGTGGAATGTCGTCCGAATGTCAGACCTTGGCTTCAGGATTTCAGTGCCACGTGGATTAGTGGGGCCAGAAGTTATTCCGCAGAAGATGTGAGGGCTCAGATACGGGCGGTGTATGATGCCGGATATGAGGAGTGGCTTTTATGGAACGCATCCAATAGATATAGGGAAGCAGCTCTGAAACCTAAGCACGGGCAGGCAGATGCCGCAGAGGTTAAGACAGATGTGGAGAATGAACATACAGGGGGTGCGGACTCTACATTAGTTGCTGAATAGGTTGCCGTAGAATTCTGTTTTGAATTTGACCAGCTGCTCTGCTATGTCTTTCTTGTTTGTGTCAAGAAAGATGAGCGTCCTGTTGTCTTGAAGGTGATAAATGTCCGACTCTTTGATGTCGAGCGGTCTTTTATGGATGATGGAAATCAACGTGTCATGTAAGAACAGGAGGGATAGTCTGTCTGATCCAGGATCGGACAGCCAACTGTCCTCCAACATGAACTCAACAATGCCGTTCAGCTTGCTGTATTCGTCTTTGTAGAAATCCAATTGTGTCATGAGAGAATCGAACTGATAGTTGACAAAGTCGTATCTGCTGATAATATTCTCTAAATCAGAGATGGTGCAATGTTTTTTCTTGTTACAGGTGTCTCCTATTATGTTTTCCAAAATCGAATTTCTGTCGATGTCTGACGTGCGGATGAATCCTTTTAGGATTCCAAATGTATTATCTCTGTCTTTGTTGCATTCCCATATCTTTTGAGTCTCTAATATTTGTCCGAGATCGCGGCCCTCTTTGTCCTTTAATATTTTCCCTGCCTTCAATTCATTTCTCAGAAATTCGTCTTTGTTGATGTTTATCATTACTGCTATTTCTGTCCAGAGGGGGTTGCTGGTGGAAGCTGTCTCCATTATAGTATTCTTGTTGATGGTGAATATGGATTTCCCGTCAATGTTGTTGAATACGGCTGTGATTTGGGCTGTCCTCTCTCCTGGAGAGTTGTCTGGTTCGGAGTTGTGTAGTTTCGCACTTTCCGAAATGCAACTTTGGAACGCCAATATAGGAGATAATGCGATTAAGAATAATATTTTGTTCATTGTGATCCGCTTGGTTTGAAAATCTTTTCAGTGTTGTTTCTTATTCGTGAGAAAACAAGTGCCAAGATAATTATTTTTTCATATCTACAATTCTCAAAATCCCTATACTTTTTGCCGGATAAACATTATTTAGTAATCGTCAAAAAATAACTTGTGACAATTTCGGCAAAGTGCCATGGACGTTGTCTCTTGGTAGGGGGGCGGCACTGTTGCCTGAAATGTTCCCCTGCCAAGGGCGGTGCGCTTTTTGAAAAAATTCTGTAGTCATGTAGATTCTGTCCGTGAATCTATGGTCTGTTGTTATAAAACAATGCTTGGAAATCACCCACATAAGATATTTTTTTGCGATTACTTAACTGATGATAGTGGCGGAAATGCTTTTGGTTGGATGTGATATTTTGTCTATATTTGTCATGAAATTTGATGTTATTTAGTATATGTGAGGAATGCGGAAGAGATGCTTGTGTATATTGATTTTTTCTCTGATGTTTTTTTCGGTGACGTTTGCAGAATCATCATGTGAAAACATCTCTAGATGGCATGCTGAGATGACGGATGTGAACACGCAAAAAACGAATTATTATGCGCCGGAAGATTTTTTCACTTCGGATGGGGCTATGATTAAAGGTTATGAAGGTCAGTCCAATCTTATACCCGGATATTTTTTTAGTGACACTACTTGTTATACCGACAATTTCGAGATTGAATATATCATACATCATGTGACGGGTTGGGATCATGTCATTGCGGTTATGTCTATCACGACAGAGCCGTATTTTGATTTCGATAATCTCAGGTCGGCTCCTCAATCGAAGAAAATCCGACTAGTAGCAGATCGGAATGGCTCCGATTCGTTGCGTTCCAATTATACGGTGATCAAGTTGGGGTTTCGTTATCGTAACGACACACTGGATTTTATTAGAAATGGATTCGTATATGAGAGGAGAGCCATCCCTATTTGTAAGATAACCGAAATGGGTGTCTATTGGGAATATGGTGGTGGTGGTGTGGAGTCTATTCGTCTGACTGACTATGCGAACGACACCGAATATTTTGAGGATTTTTCTGATTGTGAAAACATTCAGCTTTTTAAAGAGTGCGAACCGGATCCGGTTGTCGAACTTTCTGCTTCCTATCAGTTGCCATCTTGTAAAGACTCTTCTTTGCACCTTTTCGCGAACTCCAATGTGTTGGAGGATTTCCATTGGATAGGTCCGGATAGTACTTTTCTTAGCGACGAACAGAACCCTGTTATTGCTGATGGATGGTCTGCCGCTAGTGGAACGTATGTGGTTTGGGGACGATTGCACCGATGCGTGCTTCCTGTTTATTATAAGATGGATGTGGCAGTCCCGAAAAAGGAAACGGTTCGAGATACAGTCTCCTCCTCTTTGTGCAAGGGCGATACTCTGTGGCTATCTTCTGGTCCTGCCTTTGAGTCGGGGGTCTATGTGGATTCATTACTGACAGAGGGGGGGTGTGACAGTATCGTTATACATCGGTTGTCAATTTTGGCTCCTGTTTATGAAACGGTACGATTGAAGGCTTGTGCTCCTGACGATATTCTTTTCCATGGAAAATATTATACGGAGAGTGGTGTCTATGCCGATACTCTCAAGGGAGAGATGGGGTGTGATAGCCTGATTAGTCTGCTGTATGTGACGGTGAATGAAAGTTTCTTCTCGGAACGTTTTGATACGCTTTGTTATGGAAGAGAGTTGGATGGCCATACGGAAAGTGGCGTTTATGTGGATTCCTTGTTGACGGTTAATGGATGTGATAGCGTTTCTGTCCTTCATATCAATGTTCTGCCGAAGGTGGAGATAGACAATGGAGCGGTGCATATTTGTGAGGGCGATTCTTTGTCGATGAATGGGCATGTTTACTTTGATGCCGGTCTTTATATAGACACCTTGCGGACGGAGGGAGAATGTGATACTTTCTTGATTACCAGACTGATAATCGACTCTACATTTGCTTTGGAAAACCCGAAGGATGTCAAAGTCTGTCGGTCTGCATATCTGCAGTTACAAATTGATTCAGTTGCGGGAGCTTCTTATCGATGGTCGCCTACAAACTATCTGAGTAATAGTATGGTGCGGGAGCCTTTTGTTACCGCAGTGGAGAACATGAAATATGATGTTTTTGTGGAAAGAGGCGTGTGCCGCGATTCTGTGAGCCTGTCTCTATTTGTGAGCGAGGGTCCTCGTATATTGGATGCTGTCTATGATTCGGATGCTCAGTCTGTTGTGGTGTATGCGGAGGGAGGCGAGCCGGCTTATCTCTACTCTTTTCAAACATCCGATTGGCAGTCTGAATCTCATTTTGATACGGAGATATCTGTTGGTATGAAAATGGTGAAGGTGAAGGATGATTATGGTTGTGAAGATGAGTATTCCTTCCTGTTGTTGATTCCCGTCTTTCCGGAAGATCATCTTTCGCCGAATGGGGATGGAATAAAAGACCGATGGGAAATCCGAAATTTGGAATATTATCGGCATTTTGTGGTGAAGATTTTTGATAGGTTCGGAAAGCAATTGGTTGTTTATCGCGACTATTATCCCGGATGGGATGGTTATTACCAAGGTCATCCGATGCCTTCCACTGATTATTGGTACGTCATCAGCATTGACGAATTGGATTATGAGAAGAGTGGGCATTTTACACTGTTGCGGAGGTGATATCAAACCTCGTACCGTCTAATTCTCCATTGTCCTCCAAAGTTTAACAAGGCCATGTTCCTTCCTGATAGAGATGAAAAACAAGAGAGCCAAGATGAAAAATGGACATCTTGGCTCTCTTTATATTATAGTATTGAATATTACTCCCATTCGATGGTAGCAGGTGGTTTTGACGAGATGTCGTAGCATACTCGGTTCACACCTTTTACCTTGTTTATGATTTCGTTGCTGACTTTGGCCATAAATTCGTAAGGAAGGTGTGCCCAGTCTGCGGTCATGGCATCTGTGCTGGTTACCGCGCGAAGGGCTACGGCTCTCTCGTATGTGCGCTCATCACCCATCACACCTACGCTCTTGATAGGAAGTAGTATGACTCCTGCCTGCCAAACTTGGTCGTACAATCCCCAGTCTCGAAGACCTTGGATGAAGATGTCGTCCGCATCTTGAAGAACAGACACTTTCTCACGGGTGATGTCGCCCAATATGCGGACAGCAAGACCTGGTCCTGGGAATGGATGCCTGTTTATCAGATGTTCCGGCATGTCAAGCTGACGACCTACGCGGCGAACTTCGTCTTTGAACAGCCATTTCAAAGGCTCACAAAGTTGGAGGTTCATCTCCTTTGGTAGCCCGCCTACGTTGTGGTGGCTCTTGATGACCATACCCGTGATGCTGAGGCTTTCGATTCTGTCCGGATAGATGGTGCCTTGTGCCAGCCATTTCGCATCGGTTATCTTTTTTGCTTCGGCGTCGAACACGTCAACGAATCCTTTGCCTATTATTTTGCGTTTGCGTTCGGGTTCGGTTACGCCTTCCAGCTCTTTGAAGAACTTTTCGCTGGCGTCCACGCCAATCACGTTCAATCCTAAACACTCGTAGTCGTGCATTACGTTTTTGAACTCGTTTTTGCGGAGCATACCGTGGTCAACGAAGATGCAAGTCAGATTTTTACCGATGGCTTTGTTCAGAAGAACCGCACAGACAGAAGAGTCAACTCCTCCACTCAATCCGAGGATAACCCGGTCGTTGCCCAATTCTTTTTTCAACTCGGCTACGGTAGCCTCTACGAAGGAGGCTGCGCTCCAGTCTTGTTTGCCTCCACAGATGTCCACAACGAAGTTTCTCAATAGTTGAGTTCCTTGTGTAGAGTGGAATACTTCTGGATGAAATTGAACACCCCAAAGTTTCTCACCTTCAGCCTGGTAGGCTGCGTTCTGTACTTTGTCTGTTGAGGCTATGGTTTTAAATCCAGAGGGAAGAGTGGTGATGGTGTCACCATGGCTCATCCATACTTGTGAATTTTCGTCAAATCCTTTGAATAGGGGATTCTCCTTGTCAAACTTGGCAAGGTTGGCACGGCCGTATTCTCTAGTGCCGGCAGGTTCTACTTTGCCACCATTGGCGTAGGCCATAAACTGCGCACCGTAGCAGATGCCGAGGATGGGATATTTGCCACGAATTTCGGAGAGATCCATTTTGAATGCGCTTTCGTCATATACGCTGTATGGCGAACCGCTTAGAATGACACCGATGATGGAGGGGTCGTTCTTTGGAAACTTATTGTACGGTATGATTTCGCAGAACGTGTCCAACTCGCGCACACGGCGGCCTATGAGTTGGGTGGTTTGCGAACCGAAGTCAAGAATTAAAATTTTTTCCTGCATCTGCGTTCTATGTTTTTTGTTTGGCGCAAAGATAATCATTTAAACTGATATAAGAGCAAAACGAAGAAAGAAAGCTAATGCAGAATGATTTAGGTGACGACAATGCCCTATGTGCGTCTTATGATGTTACAAAAACGAAAAACGGTTTCAGATTCTTTTTATATCGTTTGTTTTTGTGAAAAAATAGATGGAGTTTTGTTATGGATATTGATATTTAAGAAAAAAACAATGAACACGTCAGAGTTGGTTAATATTGTTTCTGTATTCATGGTGATATTTGCCGTGGTTGATACTATTGGTGTTCTTCCCATTCTTGTTGATTTACAGAAGAGCGGTAAGACAATTCATGCATATAAGACGACTGTCATAGCGACGGTCATATTATTTGCATTCCTTTTGGGAGGGGAGTGGCTGTTGAGGCTGTTTAACGTGGATCTCTCTTCGTTCGCGGTGGCTGGATCCATCGTGCTGTTTTTCCTTTCGTTGGAGATGATTTTGGAAACAAACATATTCAAACACAACGCCACGGACGACGCCACTGTCATCCCGATAGCATTTCCACTCATTGCAGGACCTGGCTCTATCACGACGCTCATCTCATTGCGTGCCGAATATTCTTTGTGGGTTATTTGCATCGCTTTGACCCTTAATATGTTGGTGGTGCTGTTTGTGCTGAAGACTGCGGTCAAGATTGAAAAGTGGATGGGGTTGACTATCAACTACATCATAAAAAAATTCTTTGGCATCATTTTGTTGGCGATGGCTGTCAAATTGTTTGCATCCAACATCGGGATACTGATAGGTCATTGATGTTGCGATGCGATAAAGGCGGAGGCTCGGATTGTTACAATCAGAGCCTCCGCCTTCTCATGTCCCCTGTTGCGTCGGTTTATTTCTTCGTCATCTCTTCTTTTGCGAACCGGATTTCGCTCCAAGAATAATCGTTGCCGAGAATCTCTTTTATCTCTTTATTCTCTTTGCCTGGATTCTCCTGAAATGTAGATTTTATTTTGTCTATCTTGAATCGGCTGCTTACCGCTTCAATGGGAACTTCACCGATTTCCACTCCTTTGAATAGGTGTGTTTCTATGGTTCCTTCTGTCAGTCCCCGCTCTTTGGCTATCTCTTCTTTGCTTTTGCCTTCTTTGTAAAGACGGAGTGTTGTCGCTGTGGTGCTTTCTTTGGGTTGCTCGTCCTTGTCGGTGTCAGAAGACAAGAAGGCGTTTTCGTCTTTCTTGTATCCATATTGACGGATGCATTGTTCTACGATTTCTAACAGCTCGGTTCCGTATTTGCTGGCTGTGAGTTTTCCAATTCCTGGCACCATCAAGAGTTCTTTAGAGGAGAGCGGTAAGAGTTTGGAGATGCCCAAGATGGCGGATTGTGATAAGACCAAATAGGCCGGCATCCCGTAGTTTCCTGCGGTTTCGTTTCTCCAAGACTTTAGCTGCTCATATAGTTCGGGATGGGTGACGTCTTTCGGTACCTTAGCCTTCTTCTCTTTTTTCTTCGAACCGGTGTCGCTAGGTTTCTCGTCTTCCAAAGACGCTTTTGCCTTGGCACTTAGATATTCGGAGATGGAAAATCCTTCTTTGCATTTCTCAAGTGTGCGGTTCTTTATCCTAAGCTCAGTCTGCAAGAAGGATAGTGCGTCATTCAGACTTTTTCGGATCTCTTTATTGTCTGTCTCTATTGTTTCTGCCTTGTCTGCTGTGCTTTGCAGAATCTCATCGCATTTGTTCTTGAAATATTCTGCGCCTTTTTGAATCCTCTCTTTTAGAAAACTGTCCGATTCTGGCTCTAGGCATCCGTTTAGGATGGAGAGCATCTGTTGCTGGAACTTTAAGGATATGTCTTTTATTTCGTTTTGCAACCTAGGTTCGTCGAGTTTGAATTGTTTGGCAATCTCCGGATAAAGTTTCCAAAAACTTTCGTCAACAATTCTCTTTAGAGCCAGAAACCTTTCGATAGCATATTTGAAAGAGAACTGTTCTAGAACAAGTTTGGTGAAGTAATCTTTTTTCATGCTATCGATGACTTCCTTGTTCGGTTCCCTTTCTTTCGCATTCCGGTTGAAAGAGTCCACCCGAGAGTCTCGTTTGATGGAGTCGCTTGTGATGGGAGAGCTGAGCACCAGCCCCGCCAACGTTTTACATCGGCTAAGTGCCACATAAACCTGTCCGTGGGTGAATGATGCCTGGGCGTCGATTATGGCCTTGTCGAAGGTCAACCCTTGGCTCTTGTGGACGGTGATGGCCCACGCCGTTTTTAGAGGGTACTGTTCGAAGGTGCCGTCGACAGTCTCTTCCAGTTCTTTCGTCTCCGGGTTTATGCTATACTTCATATTTTCCCATTTGTCTTGAAGAACGGAAATGGGAATCTTGTCGTCATTCCCTATCACGGTGATTTCATCTCTTTTTATTTCCGAAATCTTCCCTATTTTTCCGTTATAATAACGCTTCTCCTGAGATTGGTCGTTCTTGATGAACATGACTTGTGCTCCCACCTTCAGCTCCAGTTTGGCATCGGTAGGGTAGGAATATTCGGGAAAATTGCCGGTGATATTAGCCTCGAAGAAGTGGCTTTTAGACTTCAGGTCAGACAGCTTCTTCGTGTTTATGTTTTGGGCTTGGAAGTTATGGGTAGAGAGCCGGATATAACCTTCCTCGTCGCTTGGGTTGAAGTTTGCCTGATATCTTTTGTTCAGCTCTTGCAGTATGCTGGAGTCTGCGTTGTTTTCCCTAATGTGGTTGAGTATCGAAACGAAATGTTCGTCGGCTTGCCGATATACCGTTTTTAGCTCCACGCAGGCGTATGATGTTTTCTGAAGAGCCAGACTGCTGAAGAAGAATGGGGTCTGATAAAAGTCTTTCAGTATGGTCCATTCTTCGTCTTTGACTACTGGTGCGAGTTGCTGGATGTCGCCGATCATGAGTAGTTGTACTCCGCCGAAAGGTTCTTGAGAACGGCGGAAGTGCCGCAGTACATTGTCAATGGAATCGAGTAGGTCCGCGCGAACCATACTAATCTCGTCGATGACCAGTAAATCCAGACTCCGGATAATGTTTATCTTTTCTTTCCTGAATTTGAAAAGTTCTGCTTTTGCGATAGGAGTGCCAGGCACGTAGGGTCCGAAACTGAGTTGAAAGAAAGAATGTATGGTCATTCCGCCCGCATTGATGGCGGCTACGCCTGTTGGCGCAACGACAACCATTCTTTTGGGAGATCGTATCCGTAAATTCTTTAAAAATGTGGTTTTTCCTGTTCCTGCCTTTCCTGTCAGGAAAAGATTGGCCCCTGTGTGTTTTAGCAGTTCGTTGGCCAGCTCCAATTGGGCATTTGTTTGCATCATACAGTTAGAATTTATTGAATAGAGGAAGACGGATGAATGAAGACGGAACGGCTACCTCAATTTGTCCGCAATTCTTAGTCCTTTTTATAGCGAACTACCACCCATGAGTTCTTCTCTTCGAAAGAGATGAGCTTTAGTCCGTGTTTCTTGGCTTCGTCGTCGACAACCGGAATGTCTTGCTTGTAGAATCCGCTCATGAAGAGCTCGGACCCCGAGTTCATGCAAGCGGCGTAGGCGTGCATGTCATGAAGTAATATGTTCCGGTTGATGTTGGCGAGTACGATGTCGAATTTCTCTTTTCCCAACAGCTCGGCACCTCCCTTTTCTATTCGTATGTTGCTCTCTTTGTTGAGAGAGATGTTCTTGATGGCGTTTTCGTATGCCCATTCGTCTATGTCGATGGCGAGGATAGGGTTGGCACCTCGTTTGGCGGCTAGAATGGCCAATACGGCAGTTCCGCAGCCCATGTCGAGAAGTGATTTCCCGTTCATGTCGGCTTTTAGTATTTCGCCGAGCATGAGAGATGTCGTCTCATGGTGGCCGGTTCCGAAAGACATTTTAGGGTCAATCAGAATATCGTATCTTGCGGCGGGGATGTCTCTGTGTGATGTGCTGTGGATGACGCATTCGTTGCCCATGATAATAGGCTGGAAATAATGCTTTTCCCACTCTTCGTTCCAATTTTGGCCCTTCACCAGTTTGTGTTCGTAAGGGATATTGTCTGCGTATTGGAAGTTGTCCAATAAGTTCTTAAGTTGAGCTTCGTCCAGAATATTCTGTGGAATATAAGCAGTCAACCCATCTTCGCCTTTGACGAAACTCTCAAACCCGATTTCTCCCAACTCGGCAGACAAAAGATCGCCGATGTAGTCTTTTTCTTTGTCGTATCTGAAAAAAAATTCCAAATAATCCATAATTTGCAATGTACGATTAAACGTTTTCTTAAAATGGAAGTCTAAAAAGAAATAAAAAACAACAGCCTAACTGTATACAAAAAGTGGCATATGACGTTGGTTGTTAGTTTTTTGTTTATCTTTGTGTTTCGCAAAGATACAAAAAAAGTAGGTAAAACTGAAAATTAGAGACTGTTATAAAATAAATGAAGGTGTAGTTTGTTTATATACAAACGTGCGGTATGTGACCGGAAAATGAATTGTAGAACAAAACTTTGGAGGACAAGATATGAAAAACAGAATGACAAAATGGTTTGTGTTCCTTACCATCCTGCTTTTGCAGCCGATGGTCTCCTATTCCCAAGACGATATGTATATCACGGAAGACGAGGCAAATGCGGAGGCTGATAAGATTCAGGAGGAGCTAAGGGCACAAAAGACAAAAAAAATCATTACCCGTAAAAGCACGAAAAGTGAAAAGGATGATGATTATGATTATGCTGAGGAAATTGCATACAATGATACTATTATTGTAGACGATGACGATGATTATGTATATTCCCGTCGTCTGAATAAGTATCATGAAGCCGATTTGAACATATATGAGACGGAAAACGAGGAAGCTTCTTATGCTTCCAATGGTTCTGTCACAAATGTGTATGTGGGTTATGGCGCATATTACCCAACTTATATGGGGTATGGAGGTTACAATGGATGGTACTTGGGCGCATATTATTCGCCTTGGTATTACTCTTACGGTTATCCTTCTTACGGCTATTATGGCTATCCGTACCGCCATTATTGGGGCGGCTATTATGGATGTGGATATTATTCGCATCACCACCATCCCCATTATTATGGAGGCGGTTACGAATACAGACCGTCGAGATATAACCATTCGTACAGTCCGTATTATCGTAGCATGAGGCATCCTTCCAACCGTGCAGGTAATTATGCAAATGGACGGAGGTCTACTGTCCGTTCTTCCGGAAGGTCTGGCTCTCCTTCTTTGAGGAGCGGCTCTCCATCTAGTACTAGGCCTTCCTATAATGGAAGCAGTTCGGGGTATAGAGGCGGATCGAGAACCAATAGTGGAGGCCGAGGTAGCGTAAACTCGTCTTCCCGTTCTTCGGTGAGGTCTTCTTCGTCTTCTTCAAGTAGAGGTGGCAGCTCTTCCGGATCTTTGCGTTCGTCAGGAAGCTCGTCATCTAATAGTAGTGGCAGCTCATCTTCGTCTCGTGGCTCTAGCTATAGTAGCGGTGGCTCTTCCCGTAGTTCTAGCTACTCATCGGGCAGTTCGTCCTCAAGAGGTTCTTCCCGAGGTTCCAGCTACTCATCTGGCAGCTCCTCGTCATCGAGGGGTTCTAGTGGGGGAGGTTCTTCCCGCAGTTCTGGTGGAAGCAGAGGACGATAGAACTTAAATAGAAGATGTTATTTTAGGAACAATATTTCATCCGTATGGAAAAACCTTAAGAATAGGGTCTCCCATACGGATTTTAATCAGAAAAATAGGACAATATGAATAAATTCAAGATGTTGGCGGCCGGATTTTTGATGACGGCGGCGGGCGCAAATGCGCAAAATGCTTATGATGCGTTGAACTTGGCAAAGACAGATCCCATTATGGGAACGGCTCGGTACTCCGCTATGGGTGGTGCTTTGGGTGCTTTGGGAGCTGACGCTACGGTGTTGAAAGACAATCCTGCCGGATTGGGTGTGTATCGTAGTTGTGACCTTACTTTGACGCCTAACGTTTACGTTACAGACGACAAGTCGGTAGGGTTTAACATCAACAACTTCGCTTTTGTGTTGAACTTCGGGAAAAGCGGGCACAAAAAAGGGTATGTCACCTCTTCTTTGGGTGTTTCTTATAACCGATTGAGGAATTTCAAACGCTATTACACATTCCGTGAAAATGGATGGGATCATTCGATGACCGAAGATTTCTTTGATTTGGCAACTGATAAGGTTTTTGGTGCGGGGAAAGATTTAGGGTTGATAGATGCACAGGAGGAAAATGGCAAGGATGTGTCGGCTACGTCTCAGTTCCGTTTAAAAGATGAGTATGTAGATAGAAGAATAAAATTTAAAGAAGATGGAGCTTTGGATGAATGGAACATATCCTATGGTATGAATATCAGTAATCGGTTCTATTGGGGCGTGGGTGTCGGCTTTGTAAATATTGATTATACGCAAACATCAAGCTATGACGAATATGGATTGAATGGACAGGGTGATTGGTATAAGGATGAATATTATGAGGCAAAAGGAACTGGGTTTAACTTCAAATTCGGAGCTATTGGCCGTATTACTGACTTCATGAGGGTTGGTGTGGCTTTCCATACTCCTACATTCTATAATGTGGACCAGTACACAAACACAAACATGGATTATAATAATCAGAGCCATAATACTGAAATATATTGGAGCGAGACGGAATACGATTTGCAGACACCACTCAAACTTCAGGGAAGTCTTGGTTTCATCATAGGAAAACGTGCTCTGGTTGGCTTGGAGTACCAATATGAGGATTATGGTGCGATGCGTTTGTCTGACGGATCTTTTGATTTTGATGAAGAGAAAGATATTATCAATGAGTATATGAAAAAGACGCATACGTTCAAGGTTGGTACTGAAGTTGCGATTGTGAACGGATTTTCCGGACGTCTTGGATTTGCTTACGTAACTAAGCCTGTAGATGAGGCTTTGAGTGAAGTCTATAACACTACCTATTCAGTGGCATTGCCGCGCGAGGCCATGTATTATACGGGAGGTCTAGGATATAAAGGAAAGTCTTTTTATGCCGACTTCGCATTGGTGTTTAAAAATCAGAAGGAGTATTTCTTTGACTATTTGCCAATAGCAGAACCTATCTCTAAGGAGTCATTGTTCAGTACAAACATTATGGCAACAGTAGGTTGGAGATTTTAATAGAACAAAGGGGTTTCGGTTCCCGAAATTTCTTTTGTGTGCAATAAAAAAGGTTGGATTCTTGGGAACCCAACCTTTTTTATTCCTCTATCCGGAATGTCATAAGGTCCATTCAGAACCGTTCTTTCCGTCTTTTATTTCAAAACCGTATTCAGACAACTGTTTTCTGATTTTATCCGCCGTGTCCCAATCTTTCTTTACCTTGGATTCTTGTCTTATTTCCAACAAAAGGTCGATGGCTTTCTTGTAAGCGTCGCTGGCTGCGCCACCGTTCTCTTCACGGAGCAGACCTAGAATGTCCTCAACGAAAAGCTTGAATACGGATTTCAGTTCTTCAAGGTCTTCTGCGGTGATTGATCCCTTGCCGTCGTAAACGGTATTGATGCCCTTCGTCGCATCAAACAGATGGGAGATGACGATAGGCGTGTTGAGGTCGTCTTGCATGGCATCCTCGCATTTCTCTCTTAGTCCGGAAATCTCGATGGTCGTTTTGTCTGACGGGTTCAATTTCAGCAGCCTGTTGTATCCTTCCATTAATCGGACGAATCCTTTCTCCGAAGCCTGTAGCGCATCATTGCTGAAGTCGACCGTGCTACGGTAGTGCGCTTGCAAGATGAAGAAGCGGATGGTCATTGCGGAATAGGGTTGTTCCAGCAGTTTGTGGCTGCCTTGGAAAAACTCGTCCAGCGTGATGAAGTTTCCAAGTGATTTTCCCATCTTCTGTCCGTTTATGGTAATCATGTTGTTGTGCATCCAATAGTGGACGGTTTCCTTTCCCAATGCTGCGGTAGACTGAGCTATCTCACACTCGTGGTGGGGGAACATGAGGTCCATGCCTCCTCCGTGAATGTCGAACTCTTCGCCCAAATATTTGGTTCCCATTGCCGAACATTCCAAATGCCAACCGGGGAAGCCTTCGCTCCATGGCGACGGCCAATGCATGATATGCTCTGGTGCGGCTTTTTTCCATAAGGCAAAGTCTACGCTTTTGTGTTTTTCGCTTTGTCCGTCCAAATCTCTGGTTGTCTCCAGTAACTCTTCTATGTTCCTTCCGGAGAGCTTGCCGTAGTTATATCTCTTGTTATACTTTTCTACATCGAAATAAATGGACCCGTTGCTTTCGTATGCAAATCCGGCATCCAAAATCTTCTTTACAAATTCGATCTGTTCGATGATGTGACCCGATGCATGTGGTTCTATGCTTGGTGGCAGTACGTTTAGTCTCTCCATCGCCTTATGGTAGCGTAAAAGGTAGTATTGAACCACCTCCATTGGCTCCAGTTTCTCCAGCCTGGCTTTCTTTGCTATTTTGTCTTCGCCGTCGTCAGCGTCGTGCTCCAAGTGGCCTACGTCGGTTATGTTACGGACATAACGGACTTTGTAACCCAGATGGGTTAGATAGCGGAATAGCGTGTCGAATGTTATGGCAGGACGGGCGTGTCCTAGATGAGCATCTCCGTAGACCGTGGGTCCGCATACGTACATTCCTACATAAGGAGAGTTGATGGGGGTGAAAACCTCCTTTTTTCTGCTTAGTGTATTGTAAATTTTCAGTTTGTGTTCCATTCTTTTAGAAAATTAAAGGGAGAAGTATGGAGGAATATCCTTTGACTTCTTTGGCGCAAAGTTAAGAAATAATTGATTTTAGGCATATTAATTCTTCTTATAAAAATGGGATTTGGGAAATCAAATGGCTATCTTTATTGGAAAGGAAGAGATTCCTGATTTTGATGTTCTGAATGTCTTTTGGTTATAGTTAATGTTAATTGGTTATTAATCAAACTGGCAAAAGACGCTGAAATCAAGATTCGGAAGCTGTCCTGATTCCTTGTAAAAGAGGATGATATTATTTGTTTGTTTAGGTTTGGCAGTCTGATTGAATAAAGCATATTTTTGCCGGTTTGAGCTACTTCGATACTTGTTCGGAGTAGCTTTTTTTGTGGAGGAAGGTCCGTCCCCCGGAATATCAGAATGTCGTTGTTGTTCTCGCAGCCCCGATGAAGATGTTTTTGACGTATGTGAATCTTGAATGAAGAGTTCGGGTGTTAAGTATAACTCATAAAAAGATGGAAATTCTTGTAATAAGGACTGAACTTTTTTAATTTTGCAGTGTTTATGGCTAAGTGTTTTTTTTGTTTTTTTCGTAAAAATTGTGGCATGTAATTTGTTTGTCCTCTTACGGATATGTTTGTTTATGTTGTCTATTTTTATGTTTAATAATGTTAAGCGTTGTGGATGCGCTCAACTGGTTTTTGCACTGATACACAAATTTAGAAATGCCAAACGAAACGACTACTTAGTATTAACAAAAGAATAAATGGATATACAAATCTTGATTTCCAGCTGATTACTGAAAAGATGGTGTAAATATGATAGGAACGAGATCCCAAGTACATAATATTTTAGTTAAAAGCACGTATTTTTTAAAGAAATAAATAGTGTGTAATTATTTTTAATAAACTATATTTGCTACAATTTTTGATAAATGGGTAGAGAATTTTCTAATAATCATTTAATATTAATTATAATCTGTTAGTAATGAGAAAATTTTTAATGTCTTTAGCACTGCTCCTTACTGGATTCGGGCTGATTTCAGCCCGTACCATAAAGGGTACGGTGTCGGATTCGGATGGGGAACTTCCGGGTGCGAATGTAGTCATCAAAGGTACCACCCAAGGTATGACTACTGATTTGGATGGAAAGTATGAGATTGAGGTCTCTGATGGTCAGACTTTGGTCTTTTCTTTCGTTGGTTATGCTACGCAAGAGATTAAGGTCTCGGCAAAGACATCTAGTGTCTTGAACATTAAGATGAAGACAGACGACAAGGTTTTGGATGAGGTTGTTGTCGTAGGTTATGGTGTCCAGAAAAAGAGCGACTTGACAGGATCTGTCAGTGGAGTTCGCGAGGACAAGTTGAAGGAGACGGTTGCAGCTTCTGTTGATCAGGCATTGCAAGGTCGTGTTTCCGGTGTGCAAGTAACAAACAGTTCAGGTCAGCCGGGTGAGGCTTCTTCTGTACGTGTACGTGGTACTAGCTCCTTGACAGGAAGCAATGAACCTCTTTATGTGGTTGACGGCATGCCTATCGGTAGCGGTATGCAAAGCTCAGGATCCAACCCTCTTGCTGCCATCAACCCTGCCGACATCGTGTCTATGGAGGTATTGAAGGATGCATCAGCAACTGCAATCTATGGTGCACGTGCAGCTAATGGTGTTATCATGGTAACAACTCGTAAGGGTAAGAACGGTGATGCGAAAATTTCTTATAGTGGTCAGTTGATGGTATCTGAGGTGTCTAAGAAATTGGACATGATGAATCTAAAAGAGTACTCTCAGTTCTATAATGATCCATTGGTTATTAGTGCTTTCTCCGGAACTCCTGATTCTTATGATTATACCCAAAACCTTAATTATTTGGGTGAGGGAACTGATTGGCAGGATGAGATTTTCAGAACTGCTATTGGTCACCAACATCAGTTGTCAATTAGTGGAGGTTCTGAGAAAACTCAATACGCTTACTCTTTTGGTTATTTGAATCAAGAAGGTATCGTGTTGAATACGGACTATGAGCGTTTCAATGGCCGTGTTAACTTGGAAAACCAAACCAAGTCTTGGTTAAGAACCGGTATTACAATGGCTTATGCTCACTCAAACCAAACCAAGCAAAAAGGCTTTGAGTTGCCTAATGCAAACGTATTGGGTAGTTTGGGTAGTTCTGTCGGTTCTACTGATGAAGGCAATCCAGTTATTCAATCTTTGAAGCAGAAACCATCTAACTCTCCATACGATATGGACGGAAATTATGCGGATGTAATTGGAAATACGAATTCAGGAATCAAGATGAATCCAATTATGACTGCTAAGACGAATGCTATCTATATCACGAACGATAACGTTCAGGGTAATGCGTTTGCTCAAATCCAATTTATGAAAGAACTGACTTGGAGAAATGAGTTTGGTATGGACTACACCGGTGGTGAGGAGACTCAGTTTGCTTCTAAGGAAGTGGCTAGAAAAGAAAATCAGATTACTGGAGTGAACAGGTTTAATATGTATTGGAGAGGAATGTCTTCCCTTACCTATAATAAGAGATTTAATGACAAACATTCCGGAAGTTTGATGTTGGCAACAGAAATCAATAAGGCATCATGGCATGGTGTTAGTCTGCACAAGTCAGATATGATGGACGACTCTATGGTAGATCCGGACAACCAGAACTTTGGATTAGGAACAACCGAAGAGATTAGCGGTTATAAGGGTTCTGTGCAGATGATTTCTTATTTGGGTCGTTTGAACTACAACTATGCAGACCGTTATTTGTTGACAGCTACAGGTCGTTACGATGGTTCTTCTACTCTTTCTAAAGACAATCGTTGGGGATTCTTCCCTTCCTTCTCTTTGGCTTGGCGTATCAATCAGGAACACTTCATTCAAGAGTCTTCTGCCAATGACTGGATCTCTAACTTGAAGCTTCGTGCCGGTTATGGTGAAACAGGTAATGCGGGTACTGGAATCAACTACCTTACCACCTATTCTCAGGATGAGAACTCAATGGTTTATTACCAGACACAATGGTTGAATGAGGATTTGATATGGGAGACAAACTGGCAGTTGAATGCTGGTCTGGATTTAGGTTTGTTCAACAACCGCATATCTGCCAGCTTTGACTTCTTCTTGAAACGTAACAAGGATTTGATTGTACAAGCAGAGCCGGGATCTTCTCTTGCAGCTACCAATGATGGTTATACAAAACCTGCCGACATTAACATCGGTTCTATTGAAAACAAGGGATTTGATATCACTATTAATACCGTAAACATTGATACAAAGATTGCAGACCTTCCATTCCAGTGGACTACAGACCTCAACTTCTCTAAGGTGAAGAATGAGGTGGTTGAATTAGGTGGAATGAAGAAGGAAAGTTCCGCTTATTCGAAATCAGCACAAAGATATGTCAGCATAAGTTGTGAGGGGGAAGCTCCGGGTATGTTCTATGGTTATAAGACAGATGGCATTATTCAAAATACGGCGCAGTTGAATGAGAAGGTTCGTACGTCTGGTACCTCTGTTGGTGACTTGAACTTTGTGGATATCAATGATGATGGCGTTATCGATGCTAATGATAAGACATTCATCGGAAATCCAAATCCGGACTTTACTTTTGGTTTCGGAAACTCACTCTCTTATGGAAATCCTAATACCTCCGGTGTATGGACGTTGTCTGTATTCTTGAACGGTTCTTATGGAAACGATATCTTCAACCTATTGAAGATGAACTTGGAGGGATTGGATGAAACGGGTGTGAACTATTTGTCTTCTGCTCTTGATTTCGCTAGAGTTGCAACAGATCCTGATACTAAGGAACAGTATGTGGTTAACTCTGGTACAGACGTTCCTCGTCCAACTACTAATGCTCAGATAAATGCGACAGTAGTTTCTGACCGTTATGTAGAGGATGGATCTTATCTGAGAATCCAGAACGTGGCATTGTCTTATACTCTCCCTAAAAGATGGACAGATAAGATGCACGTTTCTAATTTGAAGCTTTCTGCTAACGTTCAGAATGTCTATACATTCACAAATTATTCAGGTTATAACCCAGAAGTTGCCAACTCTAACGCAATGTTGCAGGGCGTAGATTCTGCTACATATCCTTCACCAAGGATGTTTGTGTTTGGTTTGAACTTGGATTTCTAAAAACCGAAAAAAGGATTAAATCATGAAAATAAAAAATATCAAATATAAGGCGTTTGCCTTAGGAATGGGAGCAGCTACATTGTTTTCGACTTCATGTAGTGATTTCCTAGATGGAGAGATAGTAGATAAGTTCTCTAGCAGTAGTATCCAGACATACGACAATTATGTAACGCTTACCAAAGCGTTGTATGGAGGTAAGAAGCTGAGTGAATATGAGTCTAAGTTCAATTGGGTAATAAACGATGGCGCCGCTGGTAACCTCTACAATATTTACCAGAATGAGGGAATGCCATACTTGCTTCAGATAGGAGAGCAGAATGATATCTGTACGGATGGTTATCGGTCTCTCTATTCCGGATTGATCAGTACAGCCAACCAGGTTATAAATATGGACAAACCTACGTTGTCAGAGGCAGAGGCGAATGAGATTAATGCCGAAGCACGTCTGTTTAGGGCTTATGGACATTTTTTGGCTACCGAGTATTGGGGAGAGGTTCCTTTGGTTTGGAATAACGAGAAAGATATAGCCAATGACGCTAGGTTGCCTCGTGTTACGAGAAAAACTCTTTATACCGCGATCATGAAGGATTTGGAATTTGCCATGGCAAATCTTCCTGCTAGCTATTCTGGCGCTTATCAATACCGTGCAACAAAATGGGCGGCAGAAGGTCTTTTGGCTAAGTTGTATTTGACCATTGCAGCTTGTCAGACTCCTACTCCAAAATGCTCGTTTGTCGCTCAAGACATGAATTTAACGGCAGATCAGTGTTACAAAAAGGTGATTGATTATACAACCGAGATAATCGAGAAAGGCGGCTATAAATTGACGACTCATGCTGATTTGTTTAAATATAAGACAGATTATCCTGCAGAAAGCATCTTGGCATTCCGCTTTATACAAGGAGGATGGATGGAAGGTGCTCAGTACCAATGCCAGATGGCAAGAAGTGAACCTTGGTCGCCAGGCGCTGGTTGGGGTTCTGGAAAAGGATTGTCATATACCTTGTATAAGAGCTACGACGATAACGATGCCAGAAAGAAGGAGGTCAGTATGTATGTAGGAGAGACTTATTATAATGAGGCAAAGGCAATGAATGTTAAGTATGAGAAGACTCCAAATGCATTAGACAAGGCAACTTCTAAAGATTTGTTGGAGGCAATCGGTGTGCTTAATAATATAAAGAAGTATGTTTGGGGAGCTTCCAATTCTATGCATTTCATGTCTGGATGGGCTAGGTATGACATCCTTCGTCTTTCCGATATGTACATGATGCGTCAGGAGGCTAAAATGTTGAAGGACGGATCTTCAGAGACTCCGTACTCCGATTTGGCAGATTTGAACGAGGTTCTTAGAGCTCATGGTGCTCCGGAGGCAAAAGGACCGATGGCTTTCTATACTAAATTGGATGGAAGTACTTATTATAATTTGACTATTACTATTGGAGGAAAAAAATATACCTCTAGAAATGGTACTGCGGATTTCCAACCAATGACAGACGAGAACAAGAAGGGTACTGCTTATGCTATTCCAATGTACCATAACCAAAAACGTACGGACTTTATCCAGGAGTTAAGGAAAGAGTTCGCAATGGAAGGCCGTGGATGGATGGACTTGAAGCGTTTCTACTATATGAATCATGATGGTGCAGCCCATTTCTTGGAAGAACAGGATAGAGGATGCTCTATGACTCGTTCAGGAGCTTTTGCCGATGGAGCAGATGAATTGTATGACGAGAGAGGATATGACCGTCTTTCTTTATTGAATGACATCTCTCGCCAAAGGATGGCAGCCGGAGAAGAAGGATTGAAGGTCAGCAGTGAGGAACAAAAGATCTATAACGATGACTTTGTTCAGAAATGTAACTGGTTCTTGCCGTTCCCTTCCTCTTCAGAGGTTACCAATAAATTGGATATGAGTGCCGTTAAGGACTTCTCTCAAGAGATTTTGGATGGAACTTATCCTTATTGATTAATAAAAAGGTGGTTCTGGAGTTTTTTCAGAACCTCCTTCTCCATTATCGATATAATTTGTAATAACAAAAAACGAAACAAAAATGAATTTAAAACATAAATTTTTCTCAGTTGCACTAGCATCCATGATATGTATGGGTGGATTCTTTGCTTCTTGCGAAGACGATTGTGCTGACTGTGATTGCAATATGGTGCTAACTGATGTTATCTCACCAACTGATGCGACAGAGTCTCCTTTGTCTGTAGTCAAGTTTGATAATGCTATTATTCTCCGTGGTGAGAATTTGGGAAATGCGAATAGAGTGGTTTTGGTTGACGAAAAAGATAATGAAATCGCCTTGGAATTGAAACCTGCATTTGTAACCAATAGAGCTGTTATTGTAAAGTTGGATGATATTCAAGTAGAGAAGACGGTTGCTATTAGAATCTATTCTAGGTCTTGCGGTGCTAATTATGCAGAGATTAAGATTGACGGATATCCTGCTCCTGTGATTAATGGATTCTATAATGAATTTACACCAGATGGAGGGGAACTTCGTATTGCTGGTAATTATTATTATGGAGATGTGAAGGTGACTTTTGATCTTACAAATGGAGAAAAGAAAGAGGTTGACGTAAACTCTAATACTTCAAAGGTTATTAATGTTACGGTTCCGGAAGGTGTTGCTGATGGATCTTTGGTGACTGTGACCACTACGGCCGGTTCTGTAACTTCTAAGGTGAAACTTCGTGACCGTTCTCAAATCTTCTTAAACTTCGATGATTTGGATATCCCAGCTGGAGGTTGGACTGGAGCCCTAGATCCTACTACGGGCGAGTATAACGCTGGCGTTTCTGGTTATGCCTTGCCAGAAGGTTGTGATGGTAAGTTTGGTGCTCTTGTTCAAGGCCATTCTTGGAGTTGGAAAACCACCAACACGATGGCTTATGAGCAATCTGCACGTTCTAAGGATGGAAAAGAGGGTCATGACCAATGGAATAAAACTAAATGTCTTTTGGATTTGAACACTAAATGGAATGGAAATAACATAGATTATAAGTATGATAGTAATGATTATCTTTTGAAATTTGAGGTTTATGTGCCTGAAAATATGCCATTGAAGAATTGGTTTGATTTGGCATTCTATCAATATGGATCAGAGGACAATTCAGAGGGTGACTTTTATAACGGGGGTGGCTTTGCACCTTGGGACTACATGAAGTTAGGTGATGCATCTGCACTGCCAGCTGCTCGTTTGGTTTTGGGTGATTTTGATGTGAAATTCAAAGATAATGATGCTGTCTATAGTTATCCTACTGGTATACCTGGCCATGAGAAAGGATTCTATACATCTGGATGGAGAACGGTTGCAATTCCTCTTACAAGTGAGTATTTCCAATTTGCTCCTTCTGATAAATCTATAGGAACGAGTATTAAGGAAGGTAAGTCTATGGGTTCTTTGGCTGCAAAAGAGTTCTTCAATATGTGGATTTCTCCGGAATCAAATGGAATGCCACAGAATGAGTTTTTCATTGCATTTGATAATTTCCGTATCGTGAAGGATGACGGAAATGGATTGATTCCTGGTGTTTGGGGAACGGGAACAACAATGGGATTGCCAAGTGTAAAACGTGATTTCTTTAAATAAGATAATTAAGTGATAGTGTATTTAAGTGAGGTGCCCAAAATGGACACCTCACTTTTTTTTATTTTCCTTTGTATATCTAAAATAAAACACATATCTTTGCATCGCAAACCAAGAAAGGCGGATGTGGCGTAATTGGTAGCCGCGCTAGACTTAGGATCTAGTGTCGAGAGACGTGTGGGTTCGAGTCCCGTCATCCGCACAAAGTCCAAAGGAATTTATTCTTTTGGACTTTTGCTTTTTTATAAAATCACTGTTTTCTTCTCCGTAATGCGTTGCCTCTTATTCCTGTTTTCATTCTGATTTTGTATATTTACATGCCGATTTCGGCAACAGGGGGTTCCTTCTTATTGCTCCTTGGTTTGCTGTGTCGGCATCGTATATCAATTCAAAAAACACATAGAATGTCAAAAGAGGATAATAACGACGAAATAGAGAATCCGGAATCGGAAGATATCCAGAGTGAAGAGACTACGGAGCACTCTTCCTATAAGATTCCGGCCAAGGATGATGAGCAGGTTAAATACCAACTTTCGGGCATGTACCAAAGCTGGTTCCTCGACTATGCCTCCTATGTCATATTGGAGCGTGCCGTACCCCATTTGGATGATGGTTTGAAGCCTGTGCAGCGGCGCATACTCCACTCTATGAAACGATTGGACGACGGGCGTTATAATAAGGTGGCCAACATTGTGGGTCATACCATGCAGTTTCACCCTCATGGCGATGCGTCTATAGGTGATGCGTTGGTGCAGTTGGGACAGAAGGATTTGCTGATCGATTGTCAGGGAAACTGGGGTAATATCCTGACTGGTGATAGCGCTGCTGCTCCCCGTTACATAGAAGCCAGACTCTCTAAATTTGCGTTGGATGTTGTTTTTAATCCTAAGATAACGGAATGGAAAGCCTCGTATGATGGAAGGAATAAGGAACCGGTCACGCTTCCTGTCAAGTTTCCGTTGCTTTTGGCGCAGGGTGTGGAGGGTATTGCGGTGGGTCTTTCTTCGAAGATATTGCCGCATAACTTCAATGAGATTATTGATGCGGCGGTGTCTTATCTGCATGGGGATGACTTTATCCTTTATCCCGATTTCCTTACGGGGGGAATGGTCGATGTCTCCAAATATAATGATGGAGAACGTGGTGGTAGTGTCCGTATCCGGGCCCGTATCACGAAAATTGACAATAAGACGCTTGTCATCAATGACATTCCCTTTGGCAAAACGGCGGGAACTGTCATTGAATCTATTATAAAGGCTAATGAAAAGGGGAAGATAAACATAAAGAAGGTGGATGACAATACCGCTGCCAACGTGGAGATTGTGATTCATCTGTCCGAGAAAACCTCCTCAGACAAGACCATTGATGCGTTGTATGCCTTTACGGATTGTGAAGTGAGCATATCTCCCAATTGTTGTGTCATAACGGAGGATAAGCCTAAGTTTACCAATGTGAGCGATGTGCTACGCATCTCGGTAGACCGCACGAAGCGTCTGCTTCATGATGAGTTGGAGATTCAGAAGGCGGAACTCCTGGAGCAGTTGAACTTCTGCTCGTTAGAGAAGATATTCATAGAGGAGAGGATATATAAGGATAAGAAGTTTGAGGAAGGAAAGAGTGTGGATGAGGTAATCGGGCATATTGACAACCGACTGCTCCCTTACCGTAAGTTTTTTGTTCGGGATGTTACGAGAGAGGATATATTGAGGCTTTTGGAAATTAAGATGAAGCGGATTCTGAAGTTTGAGTCCGATAAGTCGGAAGAACAGATAGCCTCACTTCGTCAGCAGATAGCCGACATAGACTATAACTTGGAGCATTTGGTAGATTATGCCATCGCTTGGTTCCAATCATTGAAACGTAAATATGGAGACCAACATCCTCGACTGACGGAGGTCAGGAATTTTGAAACCATCAATGCGGCCAAAGTGGTGGAGGCTAACGAGAAGCTGTATGTCAACAGAGACGAGGGTTTCATCGGAACAGGACTGAAGAAGGATGAGTTTGTTTGTAGCTGCTCGGATATGGACGACGTCATCGTCTTTTTCAAAGATGGGAAATATAAGGTCATAAAAGTTGCCGACAAACTCTATGTGGGCAAAAATATCATGTATCTCAGCGTCTTTAAGAAAAACGACAAGAGGACCATCTATAATACTGTATATAGAGATGGAAGGGCTGGTGCTGCCTATATGAAACGTTTTGCGGTGACGGGAGTTACAAGAGACAAGGAGTATGACATATCGCAAGGAAAGGAGGGTTCCCGTATCCTATATTTCTCAGCCAACGCCAATGCAGAGGCAGAAGTCGTCAAAGTGACGCTGAAACCGAAGTTGAGATTGAAGGTGACCTCTTTTGAACGCGATTTCAGTGAGATTGCCATAAAGGGTCGTCAGTCGATGGGAAATATATTGACCAAGAATGAAGTTCTGAAGATAGCTTTGAAGCAGAAGGGTACTTCTACGTTGGGAGGCCGTATGGTATGGTTTGATAAAGACGTACTAAGACTTAACTACGATGGACGAGGTGTCTTGTTGGGTGAGTTCCAGCCTGAAGATCAGCTTCTGGTGGTGACAAACAAGGGTACGTATTATATCACGACGTTTGATGATACGAACCATTTTGACGAGACGGTGCGTTTTGTGGAGAAGTATGATCCGGACAAAGTGTGGTCTGTTGCCCTGTTTGATGCCGATGCGGGTTATGATTACCTAAAGAGGTTCCAGTTCGAGATGACGAAAAAACCGGTGGATTTCTTGGGAGAGAACGAAAAGTCGTCTCTTATCTTGATAACCGATACTGTTTATCCGAGAATTAAGGTCACTTTTGGTGGGCTGGACCAGTATCGTGATCCGCTTGTGATTGATGTGGATGAGTTTATCGGAGTGAAGGGATTGAAGGCGAAGGGTAAACGTATCCATACATGGGAGATTAGCCGGATAGAAGAGATAGAACCAATCCGAGTTCCAGAACCTCCGAAGGTGGAGGTGGTTGATGATACGGATGTAGAAGGTGACGATGATGATGAAATTGGACAAATGAAACTGTTCTAGAAACAATAAACTTGACGGATAAATGAAGAATATGACTTTTTTCAGGAAAAGAATGATAATGGTATGTATGTGCCTAGCTTTCGTTCTCCTAAATGTGGGTCAAGTCTCTGCTCAATTCGAATATCTGAGTCAGTATGAAGCCCTTTATCCTGGTTGCATTGACAATCAGGAGTCGCCAATATATGGAGGAACATATCCCCAAAAATGGCCTAAGGAGCTGAATCTGCCCGAATTTCCGGGTGGAGGTGATGTCCAGTTGACGCGTTTTGTCTTCTCGAATGTAGAATATCCGGATGTGGTTGATTCCATCACGCCGGGGCCAACGCCAGATTCGGATAGTATTATATATAGGCCTAAAGGCATCGTTTACGTGCAGGTTGTGGTGGATCGATGTGGACGGCCAACACGCCAAGAAGTGGTGCAGTCTGTCAATGAGGCATATGATATGGAGGCACTGCGTATCATGCAGAACCTGCCTGTTTTCAAGCCGGGCGCCATTAATGGGGAGCGTGTAAAGGTGGCCTTGCTGATTCCTGTCTATTTCACCAAGAACACGCTGAAGAAAAAGGTGGAGGAGGAATATTATAATGTGGACGATTATGAAAATTGGTGACTATTTTCATCCGATGTTAGTTCCTTCGTTTTAACTAAAAAGATCATGAAACGATTATTTTTGATTGGTTATATGGGTTGTGGCAAAACAACCACGGGTAAAAGGATAGCAAAAAAATATGGTCTGGATTTCATTGATCTTGACCAATATATAGAAATGCGTTTTTTCAAGACCGTTTCTCAATTGTTTAAGGAGAAGGGTGAGGATGAATTCAGAAAGATGGAGCGGAGTATGCTTGTTGAAATCTCCGAATTTGAGGATGTGGTTATTTCGACGGGAGGCGGTGCCGCTTGTTTCTTCGACAATATGGATAAGATGAACAGTTGTGGAGATACCATCTATCTGAAAGCCTCGGCAGAAGATTTATTCTCTTACCTGCGCAAGGCAAAACAGGACAGACCATTGTTGAGAGACAAAACGGATGAGGAGATGTTGGCTTATATTAAGGATAGCCTGTCGAAACGGGAGCCGTTCTATTCCAAGGCAAAGTATGTCATGGATTCACGGGATGATACGGATGTGCTTTTTGATAAATTACTGAGATAGAAAATTTGATATGGAAAGCCGTTATGTGCGTCAGCAAATGTTGCCTTCGTTTGGCGTAGAAGCGCAGGAGAAGTTATCGGAAGCGAAGGTCTTGCTTGTTGGAGTTGGAGGTCTTGGCTCTCCTATTGCCCTGTATCTGGCTGCGGCTGGGGTTGGCCGGCTGGGGTTGGTAGATGCCGATATCGTGTCTGAATCCAACCTTCAGCGTCAAGTCCTGTATGCGGAGTCGGAAGTGGGTTGCCTGAAAGTGGAGTGCGCCCAAAGGCGTCTGTCTGCCCTTAATTCGCAGATAAGGATGGATGTATATCCCTCCCGGTTTACGGAAGAAAATGCTGTAAGTTTGCTTTCCCGATATGATATTATTGTTGATGGTTGTGACAATTACGAAACCAGATATTTGATGGACGAGGTCTCTTGCTGTCTTGGCAAACCATATATTTATGGTAGTGTTGGAGAGTTTAGAGGTCAGGTCTCTGTCTTTAATTACAAGGGGGGGGCGCGTTACTCCGATCTTTTTCCGAAAGAGGGCGTCTCTGATAATAAGGAGTTGAAGGGAGTCCTTGGCCCTGTGCCGGGTGTCGTTGGCACGTTGGAGGCAATCGAATGCATCAAGGTGGCGACAGGAGTCGGCGATTCTTTGACCGGGAGGTTGCTGTCTATTGATTTGTTTACGATGGAGATGACGGAATTTTCCATCTGAAAGAAAACTTCATCCAATGTCTTTGTGTCTCGACAATTAAGAGGAAGTTCAATGAACATAAGAAAAAAGGCGGCATCCCAATTCGTTTGAGATGCCGCCTTCTGTATGTTTTAGTGGGTTATATTTCAGTTCAGAAGAGGAAAAATCAATTCTTCTTGGATGATGAAAAACAAGGCTCCGCAGATGTAGCCGGTGAAGGCCAAGAGAGATATGTTTTTGAAATACCATAAGAAATCGATTTTCTCAAGTCCCATGACTACTACGCCGGCTGCTGAACCGATAATGAGGATGCTGCCTCCAACTCCTGCGCAATAAGCCAAAAACATCCAAAATGTTCCGTCTTGCATGAATGGAATCAGTTCGGGTGGGCAGCCCGCATGGGCTATGTCATACATACCCATTGCGCCTGCTACCAGCGGAACATTGTCGACGATGGAAGAAAGAACGCCGATGAAGATATTGATGACGTATATGTTGCCTACCTCTTTTTGTAGAAACAGGGATAAGCTATGGAGAACTCCGGCGCATTGGAGTGCGGACACTGCCATCAGAATGCCGAGAAAGAAAAGTATGGTGGTGAAGTCTATCCGTCCTAACACGACAGAAATCCTTGCTTTCGCAGACTCTGGCACGTGTTTCTTGTGGTGATACATTATTTCCGTATAGACCCATAATGCTCCTAGTCCGAGCAGAACGCCTAAGAAAGGAGGCAAGTGGGTGATGGATTTGAATATGGGAACAAAGATAAGACATCCCACTCCGAAGATGAAGATGGTCTTCCTCTCTTTCTCCGTAATGTATTGTGATGCGTGCAGCCCTGTTGTTGCCGCCATGTTTTTGGCGCGCAGGGTAAGCTTTCCTTTCAATAATCTGCTGATGATGAATATAGGAACAAGTGTGGATAGCAGTGATGGTACGATCAGGTTTGGAATGAGGTGTGATGTGGTCACGTTACCCTTCACCCAAAGCATGATGGTGGTCACGTCGCCGATAGGAGAGAATGCACCGCCGCTGTTGGCGGCCAGGATGATGGCGCAACAGAACAACCACCGTTCCTTGAAGTTGGCTACCAGCTTCCGGAGCAACATCACCATGACGATTGTGGTGGTGAGGTTGTCTAATATGGCAGACATGAAGAAGGTGATGAACGATAGGATCCAAAGTAGCTTTTTCTTCTCTTTGGTTGTTATCCTGTCTGTTATGATGGAGAACCCTCCGTGTACGTCTATTAGTTCGACAATGGTCATGGCTCCCATCAGGAAGAAGATAATCTCAGCGACATCGCCCACGTGTTCTATAATCTGAACTCCGGTTACAAACTGTACTATGTTTTCTGCCAGTGAGAAATGAGACAAGTCCTTATGCTCATTCAGATAATTGGAAAACTCCAAGGTGCCAGGCAGGTATGTTTGGGCGTGGAAAATGTAGATGGCCCACAGAAGAGAAGCCAAAAGAAGTGCGCTCGCCGCTTTGTTGATTCTTACAGTATGTTCCAATGCTATAAACGTATAGCCTACGAGGAACAGTGTTATCATTAGTATGACCATGGTGTATGAGATATTTTATAATGTCTGTGCCGTCAGATTCCGGAGATGTATGATTAAAATGATACGGGAAATACTTCCCTTCAACGTCTCCTTGTTAATCTTTGCAAAAATAGGAAACATTTCTTCTGGTTGTGAAATTTTTCGCTCCCTTTTTCATAAAAACTACATAAAAATACAAATCGGAAGGAAAATGGACTTTCTCGCTCTAAATTGATGCCAGAAACATCGCTTTATTAGTTAGGGTGTTAGCTGAAAAAATGGATGGACGAAGTCATCTGCACTCTTCCTCCTCGCAATGGCATCCCTCTTTCTCAAATTCAAGTGTAACATGATGGATGTTGAGGTGCTCCAAGCGATGGCGTATCTCATGTTTTATCGCCTCCATCTTTGCAATGTCTGAAATGACGATGTGGGTGGTCATTGCATTTTCTGTGGTGCTTATGGCCCAGATGTGAAGATGGTGCATGCTGCTTACCCCTTCTATTGACTGTATCTCTTTGGAGACGCAGTCGGGGTCTATGTTCGCGGGAACGCCGTCTAATGATAGTCTCAGACTGTCATGTAGGAGTCCCCATGTGGAGTAGATGATCACTCCGGCTACTGCGAGCCCTATTATTGGATCTATGACATACCATCCGGTATGGACGATGATGATTCCGGAGATTAACACTCCGACGGAGACCAAGGCGTCTGCTGCCATGTGCAGGTAGGCTCCTTTCACATTCAGGTCCTTCTCTTTGTCCTTCATGAATAGCCATGCGGTCGCTGCGTTGATGACGACGCCGATGGCGGCAACCCAGGCAATCACATTGCCTTCTACTGGTTGTGGGGATAAGAGCTTCTCTATACTCTCCATTATAATCATGCCTACGGCAGTCAATAGGATGACTGCGTTAAGGAGAGATACGAGTATCGAGCTTTTTTTGTATCCGTAGGTGTATTGTTTGTTGGTGTGCGCTTTGGTCAGACGGAAGGCGAGAAGAGCCAATATCAGACTGGCCACATCACTTAGGTTGTGGCCGGCGTCGGATAGGAGGCCTAGAGAGTTGTAAAAGAAACCCGCCGCAAATTCGAAAATCACAAAGGCGGAGTTTAGTATGATTCCTAAGATGAATGCCGAATTGAGAGATGAAATCTCGTGACTGTGGACGTGGTGATGGTGTCCCTCTTCGTGTTCGTGATGATGTGCCATGTTTTTATTGCTTTTTGCAAAGATACGAAAGTTGAGTTACCTTTGCGTTCTGAAAGTGAGGTAATTTAATTTTTGATTTTTCTGATGCCCGTAATCTTTTTCATTCGATATTTCTTTTTTTTGTCTAGGAATCTGACGGTGGTGAGGTGTCTTAATCTATGCCGTCTCTCTATGCAATTCCTTTTTTCTAGGATGAGGCGTAGGCTTGTGCTGTCGGCGATGCCTTTCTCCATCTCTGTGGAGCCAACGAACAAATGTAACCTCGCTTGCCCGGAATGTGTGACGGGCAGCGGACGGTTGAAGAGAAAAACAGGTGTCCTTTCTTTTCCTGCGTTCTCATGTCTGATGGATGAGGTCTCTTCTGAACTTATTCATCTGTTTCTCTATTTTCAGGGGGAGCCTATGTTGAATCCCGATTTTTTGAAGATGGTGGCGTATGCCAAGTCGAAAGGTGTTTTTGTGGCGACATCCACCAATGGGCATTTTTTGACGGATAGAGTGTGCGATGGCATCGTAGAGTCTGGTCTTGATCATATTGTGATAAGTTTGGATGGCGTGCGCTCGTCATCTTATTCTGTTTATCGTAGAAATGGCGATTTTGAAAGAGTGCGGGCTGGCATATCCCGTCTGGTGGAGACCAGATCCGTCCGTCGTTCCGCTCGTCCGCTGATAGAACTTCAATTCATCGTCTTCCGACATAATGAGGATGAAGTGGGTGAATTTAAACTTCTTGCAAAAACGTTGGGGGTGGATAAGGCGACGATAAAGACAGCTCAGATTTATGATGTAAATGATCCTCGGACGGAGCTTCTGCCTCCTCGTGACGAAAGATATTCGCGTTATGTATATGATGGAACCCGCTATCGCCCCAGAAGAAAAGGACGTGGACTTTGTTGGCGGCAGTGGAGCGCGGGTGTGGTGACTTGTGATGGGTCTCTTGCTCCTTGCTGTTTCGATAAGGAGGCGGAGTGTTCTTATGGTAATGTTTTTGATTCCGGCTTCTCTTCTTGTTGGTTTTCGGTTACGGCGAATGGCTTGCGGAGCGATCTGTTGTATGGTCGCCGGCCTGGAATATGCAAAGATTGTCCAGAATAGTAGGAATATATAATTTTCGTTTTTTTTCCGTTCATATAAGCAGTATGTTTCTTATTTTTATGCGATAAAACGAAACGGCACAATTAATTTTATAAAATGAAAAAGTTTTATGTCCTCATTATGCTTGTCATGGCATCGTTGTCTGTACAGGCGGTTTTAAAGGAGAGGGATTTGGAGCGGACGCTTTCTGTCTTGCGGTCGGAGTTGGAGACCTATAAGCAGGAGCAGAAGGAGAAGTTGAAGTGGTACGAATCTATCAGCGACCGGCAGCACAAACAGATTATTGCCACGATGAAGAGGAGTGAACAGGTCGCTCTGATGCTCTATTCCCAAAAGCAGGATTATACGTTCGATCTCTCCTATGCTTGCCACGAGGCTACCCAGCAATATCTGGAGTTTACGAAGAAGCAGGCTCCTTATAATAAGATATTAAACCGTTATCGGGTGGAGATAGCCCGTTACAATAACATCATAGAGGTGTTGGAACAACTGCCGCCAAGGAAGGTTTCGGCCAAACGTGATTCGTTCCTGCTAAAGAGGAAGAAGGTGAGGATGGATGAGAACGGAGAGTTGGACTCGTTTGCTGTAAATCCGTTGAAGACGGACATGAAGGCTATTGCCCGGACGATTAGGGAATCGCCGTTCCAGCTGACTGCCGATGCTCAGGTTAACCGGGACTCTTGTCTGTCTTTGGCTCTCATCATTCGGGGCGATTTGATATATTTGTATAACGAGGTGTCGAAAGACAGTGAGCACTATACTTTTGTGTCTCAAAGGCTGAAGACGGTGAACGATTATGCGATGGAACGATACTCTGACATCAAGCAGCTTATATTTGTGAACGGAGACGACAACTATCTGACCATCTTGTCTCGGTTGCCTTTTTACATGAAGAGTGCACAAAACGACATTAGGGAGAAATATATGAAGCCACAAGGGAAGAAAGACCAATCGGAGTGGCGTGGGCCTGCTGTTGTCGGATTGTCGTTTTTATCTTGTTTTACTTGGTCATAGCGGTTCTTCTGAGCAATCTGGTCATTTGGTTGTTTGTTCCGAAGCGTTTCAAAACGGAGAATTTTCTTTGTAAGAAATCCTATTATACGATGGCGGGCTCCGTCATTCTGTTTGCTGTGGTGGTGATGCGTCTGTTCATGTCGCACAACTTCATCTTGATGGCAAGCAAGTTGCTGGTGGAGTTTGCATGCCTTGTCGGTGCGGTACTGATGTCGTTGCTTATCAGAGCCAAAGGCAGTCAGATTAAGAGTTGTTTCGTGGTTTACTCTCCAATTCTGCTGATGGGTTTCTTAATTATTATGTTCCGTATCATATTCATCACCAACAATCTGGTTGAGGTGCTGTTCCCTCCTGTTTTATTGTTGTTTACTATTTGGCAATGGTTTGTAATGCGTAGGCATAAGGCTAAGATTCCGGCTAGTGACACCTCTTATACGTTGATTTCGTTTGCCGTGATGATAGTATCTTGTGCTGCCAGTTGGTACGGATATTCTCTGCTGTCTGTGCAGATATTCATCTGGTGGATTTTCCAATTGACTGCTATTCAGGCTATTACTTGTGTGAATGATATGACCAAGAAATATGAGATCCGTTATCTGATGTCCAAGATAAGGAAACACGAGAAGGGTATTGGTACGAAGGCGGCCGGAGCTTTGGCCCTCGATATTATCTCTCCTTCCAAAAAGACGAAAGGCAATCATATTGAGATTACTTGGATGTACGATTTGTTTAACAAGACGTTGGTGCCATTGTTTATTGTGTTGTCTATCTTGTTCTGTGTCTATCTGGCGGCGGGCATCTTTGACCTGACGGAATCTTGCAAGGTGGTGTTTTATAAGAATTTCATCAATATTCCGGATGTATGTGAACTCTCTTTGTGGAAGATGCTGATAGTCTCCGTGTTGTTGTTCATCTTTCGTTTCGTTAGTTATGTGTCGAAGGCTTTGTATAAGAAATATAGGCTAAGTCATGATACGGGCAATGGTGACGCCAACATTACATTGGCTAATAATTTGATTTCTATTGTTGTCTGGGGCGCATTCTTCATCTTTGTTTTAATCTTGTTGCATGTTCCTAAGTCCGGCATCTCCATCGTGACGGCAGGTTTGGCTACCGGTGTCGGTTTCGCCATGAAAGATGTGTTGGAAAACTTCTTCTATGGTATGTCTCTCATGACCGGACGTATCCGTGTCGGTGATTTTATAGAGTGCGACGGTATCCGGGGAAAGGTGGATTCCATCACCTATCAGAGCACGCAGGTCATCACCTCCGACGGTTGCATCATTGCCTTCTTGAACTCTTCTTTGTTCAATAAGAATTTTAAGAATCTGACTCGCAACCATGGTTATGAATTGGTTAAACTTCCTATTGGCGTGGCTTATGGAGCAAATATCAATGAGGTTCGTTCTTTGCTGGTTGATGCCTTGGCCGCATTGGAGAAACCGAATAAGGAGGGCATCTCTCAGGTGGATTCGGCGAAAGGTATTAGCGTGATATTGGACGAATTTGGAGACAATAGCGTCAACTTGTATGTCATTTTCTGGACTTTGGTGGAAGACAAACTAAGAATATGTGGCGAGGCGAAGGAAATCATTTATAATACGTTGACGAAGAATGAAATTGATATTCCATTTCCACAGCGGACGGTTTATATCAAAGAGTTCCCTCAAAAATAGGAATCTATTCGATTCGGTAAATGATGCCGATTTTGGACTCGGAGACACCGTAGTCTACGTCTGGAAAATAGCTGTAGTGGGTGTTCCTTAAATAATAGATGTGGGATAGGCTGATTTGTAATTTGCCTATCTCGCTTTTTATTAAGTTTATTTTAAGTTGTAGGGCGAAGGTGGATAGTGCTGTGTTGCTTTTGTCTCCTTGTGCGTTGAGATGGAGCATCTCCTGATGGCTCATCTTCTGGAAGTCGGTTCCTTTGTCATAGCCTTTCCAGCTGAATAGTTGTATCCGTTCGGCAGATAGGCGCAGCTCTCCGATTCTGCGCCAACTTATCCCTGGGAGCAGGAGCATGCTGTAGCCGCTGCCGAGGTTGTAGTCTCTGTCTACCGCGCGGTAGTAGTCGGTGTAGCTGCCTCCTAGCACTACTCCGGTCAGATAAAGGTCGCAGAAGAATGCGAACTTCCGGAGAAAAGGAAATTGACAAAGTCCGCCGATGCCGAATGCCGCCGCTTCGGATATCTCATAGGGAGTGATGGCCGGGTTGGAATCTATTGGATCTGAATCTTGGAAGTTGAAGTGTTGGAATATCCCGAACAGGAAATCTGCTTTGTCCTCTTCTCTTACCTGAATGCCGGTCAATAGGGCTTTCGCTCTGAAGGAGCCGATGATTGGTTGCTTGTCGAAAAAGTTAAGTTCCGCATCTAATGTAAAAAAGCTGTATGGCGTATTTTCGAATTCGGTCATGGGGTTTCCATATATAAAGTGGAGTTCAATCTCCGTACCGTTTGCTTCGTTTCTCCAGTCGTCACTTTTTGCGAACCGCCGGTAGTTGAGTCCGACGGAGAAGACCATCTCCGGAAAATCCATTGTTGAATTGGAACATGTCCCTTTTTCCAAAAACTCGCCAGATATTAGTCTGTTCAGCCCTCGCATGGGAGAGAGTAGTAGTATGCCGCTTTCTTTTATGGCTCGTCGCCAACCTCGTGTAGAGTTGTCTACAAGCAGGTCGGAGAGTCTCCATGTGATTTCTCCTATGCAACTTCCTCCGATAGAGGTGGACAGCAGGTCGTTGATGGCTGCCGGCTCGTTCTCGAATATGAATTCCCAAGACAGGCTGCCGCCTATGGCAAATGGGACGGACTCCCAAAAATTCATGCCGTTGGCTCTTGCTGCGTTGAAGTAGAGGCTTCCGTGGTAAGGGTGTGCAAATAGGTTGGTGTTGAACCCGTCGTTGTCCCAGACAAATCCGGTACGGAAGTTATCTTGGATGCTATGGCTGTTTATCTTGGCATAGTCGCCGTTTAAAACATGTAGGTCGAAAGTCCAAACGCCGACATTGAGGGCCATCACCTCTGCGGCGGCCAAAAGTGCATTCCGAGGCGAAGAGACGATGCATTCGTTGTCTTTTTTCGTGTGGATGTCTGTCCAATGTCCATAGTTCAGATTTAAACGGAGTTGGTCAATTTCCTGTTGTTGCTTTTTGAGGATGAACTGGTGGCATATTATGAAGCTATCCACATGACGGCAACCTTGCAAAAGGACGGAGTCTTGCGGAACACGGGCTTGGGCGATGGCAGTCGGGGCGATAGCAGATATGAGGTATAGAAGAAATCCTATTTTTACGATACACATGGTTCTTGACATAAATCCCAAAATGTCAACAACTATGCGATGGGTAAAGTTTTGTGGGGGAGAAGAGATTCTGGACTTTCTTCGGATCCACGATAGGAAAGAGAAGCCTTATTCTTTGTCCAAATCTTCCAATATCTTATTGACTTCATCTTCTGTTCCGTAAAGTTTTTCTTTACAGAATTTGATGAGCTCGGTTGCCCTTTTTGCCTTATTGGCAAGGTCGTCAATTTCCAATTGGTTCTCTTCCAACTCAGTTATGATGTTCTCCAGCTCCGAGATGGATTCTTTGTATGTGTTTGTTTTCTTTGCCATGTCTTTTGTTATTTGATGATGCTTTCTTTTTTTCCGTCCACAAAAATGGAGGTGATAGTGTCTCCTTTGTTTAGCTCACTCTGGCTCTTCACAATCTTCCCTTCTTTTATAGTTAGAGAATATCCTTTCTTTAGGATGTAATCAGGAGAGAGTAGTAGAATGGCTTTTTCTGAGATTTCAAGATGGTGTTTCTCCTCCGAGATTCTACTTTTGATGGTGTTTTTTATCTTGACGTTTGACTCCTTTATCCTTTGCCTTTGTCTCATAAGGAGAAGGGAGATGGAATGTTTTATATTGCCTTGGGTTCTCTCCATCTCCTGTTTTTCCTCTCTCAGCAGAAGATGGATGCGTTGTGAAAGCGAGAGTGCGTTGTTTCTGAGACGGCTATGTGCGTTTTTCAAAAATTCGTCCATAAGACTTTTTAATGACTCTTCTATTTGGAGGAGATTGTCCGCTGTCTCGTCCATCTGTTCGATGAGGAAGGCGGCTACGGCCGTTGGCGTCTTGCATCGGGTGTTGGCTACCATGTCGACTACAGACTGGTCTCTGTCGTGTCCGATGCCGGTAATTATGGGCAAAGGGAATTGGGCGCAGCAGGCCGCCAACTCGTACTCGTCGTAAGCCAGCAGGTCGGTGGTTGCTCCTCCGCCTCGGATAATGGCTACCGCATCGTACTGTTCCTGCTGTTCGTAAATTTTGTCGAGGGCGTTGATGATGGAATCTGCTGCACCGTCGCCCTGCATGGTGGCGGGAAAGAAGGTGGTGTGGAAAATGTATCCTTGTTTGTTCTTCTTGAGTTGGTCGATGAAATCTCCGTAGCCTGCGGCTGTGGAGGAGGTGATGATGGCTATACGGGTGAGTGGTGTGGGGAGGTCGAGTGTGCGGTTCATGTCCCATATTCCGTCCTCCTGTAGTTGGCGGATGGCCTCCTGTCTCTTTTTTGCCAGGTCTCCTATGGTAAACGATGGCTCGATGTCTCTGATGGCGCAGTTGAATCCATATAGCTCATGAAAACTGATGGAGACTTGAACCATCACCTTCATTCCTGATTTTAGTTCCTGTCCTGTCTCCTTCACAAAGTATGGCTTTATCATCCGATAGGTATCCGCCCAGATGGATGCCCTTGATTTTGCCACGATCAGTTTGCCGGACGAGTCTTTCTCTATCAGTTCCAAGTAGCAGTGTCCGTTGGCGTTTTCTCGTATCTCGCTTATCTCGGCACGAATCCAATAGGCGTTGCTGAAAGCATCTGCCATCTCTTTGCGGATAGTCAGAAGCAAATCTTTTAATGATATGGAGTCGATTGTCATCGTTTGTCCTAATAACTTGTTCTAATAAAAGATAGTATGGTGAATCATTGTTTCTCGAGCCTCTTCTTCGCTTTCTTCAATGCTTTTGAGTCGGCAATCACGCCACCTCCCAATAGTCGCTCTCCGATATAGAATGCGGCCGATTGTCCGGGGGTGACGGCGCTGATGGGTTCTTGAAATCTGACAATCAGATTGTTTTCGTCTATGAATTCTATTTGTGAGGGTGTGCTGTGCGACTTATACCTTATCTGTGTTTCGATGGCCCGTTCTGAGTCTACGAAGTCGGCCCGGTCTATGATTTGGTAGTTCTCTACCAGCATCTCTTTCGTCTCCAGCATGGACTTGTCTCCTAACATGACAGTATTTCTCCGTGGATTTATTTTGGTGACGTAGGCGGGGTGACCTAAGGCAATGCCTAATCCTTTCCTTTGCCCGATGGTATAGAAAGGAAAGCCTTCATGTTCGCCAATCTTCTTACCTCCTTCGTCTACGAAATGGCCTTTGCCTATTTCTGCCAGTTTGTCGCCGTAATGTTCTTTCAGAAAATTCCGATAATCGTCGTCCACGAAACAGATCTCCATGCTCTCCTTCTTCTTTGCCAATGCTTCAAATCCTTTGGAGATGGCCTCTTCTCTCGTCTCGTCTTTGGTCATTGCGCCCAGAGGCATGATGGCACGTTCTAAGATCTCCGGCGAGACATCCCACAGAAAGTAAGATTGGTCCTTCTTCGTGTCGATGCCTCTGGCTATGTAAGCATGTCCGTTCTGACGTACTATCTTTGCGTAGTGTCCCGTAGCGATATATTGGCAGTTCAGCCGGTCGGCCTCTTCTACCAAGAGCTTCCATTTGATGTGTCGGTTGCATACTACGCATGGGTTGGGAGTCCTTCCGTTGAGATATTCGTCGGCGAAGTAGTCCACAACTATTTTCTTGAAATCTTCCCTTATGTCGAGTATGTGGTGCGGAAAGTTGAGTTTCTGTGCAAGTCGTTGGGCATCTACGATGTAGTCTGGAAGTTCTTCTCCGTACTTGGTGAAGTTTTTTGGCGCATCCCACATGCGCATGGTGATGCCCTCTATCTTAAACCCTTGTTCTTGCAGCAGCATACAGACGGTGGAGCTGTCTACTCCGCCGCTCATGGCCACCAAAACTCTATTTTCGCGATTGTTCATGCCGGATGTCCTTTTATTCGATGCCTTTTATGGAAGAGCCGGGAAACTCCTCTGTTGGTTCTTTTATTTTCCCCTTTTCAGACTCTTTCTCGTCGGCAGACTTCGTATATTTCTTTTTTAGCTCCTTCTTGTTTTGCAAAACGCCGTTCTTGTAGATTTGGGTTTCGCCCACTTCTCCTTTGTCGTTGTAGACTACCCAATTGCCGTCTCTTTCGCCGTTGACATAGAGCCCTATGGCAACAGGATTTTCATTGCCTTCGTAGAGGCGATACATGCCGTCCTTCACGCCGTTTTTGTAGGGAATCTCGGCGTAAAGTTTTCCGTCTTCCAAAAACTCTCTTTTTGTACCGTTTATTTTATCGTCGGTGTAGGGTGTCTCTGAGATGATGGTCCCGTTTTTTGCGTATGATTTTGCGATTCCGTTTCTTTTCCCGTTTGTGTAATTCTCGACAAGGGAGAGTTTCCCTTCCGAATAAAATTTCCATTCGCCGTCTCTTTCTTTTCCTTTATATGCACCCTCCATGGAGATGGTTTTGCCATCCTCCTCGTAGATTCTTACGGTAGAATTGTCTCCCTTCGTATAGGTTTGTATTAGTTTCAGTTTGCCCGATTCGAAATATCGTTTGAACGAGCCCACTGGCTGGTCATCCTTGAACGAGCCTTCGTACATTAATTGTCCGTTGGCGTAAGTTTTGCTCCAAGCGCCTTGCTTGCGTCCTTTCTTGTCGGTTGCGTTAGGAGTGGTTGCCATTGCGCATATCACGCATAGGGCGGAGAGTAATAGTAGTATGATTCGTTTCATTTCTATTTGTATGTTTTTTTTATTTGTATGCAAAAATAGTAAAATGGTAAGTGAAATGGCTAAGAAATCGGAATTTAGCGTTAGAAAAAAGAGACTTTGCCATTATTCTGGCCAGTTGATGAGATACAGTCGGTCTGTGGCACGTGTGAAAGCTGTGTATAACCATCGCAGATACTCGGTGTTGATCATCTCTTCCGTGATGTAGCCTTGGTCCAGAAAGACGGTGTTCCATTGTCCGCCTTGTGCTTTGTGGCAAGTTACGGCGTACGCAAATTTGACCTGCAATGCGTTGAGAAATGGGTCTTCTCTCATCTTCTTCATCCGTTCGCGTTTGTTGCCAATGTCCATGTAGTCTTCCTGTACGGCCTGAAACAGCCTGTTGTTGTCGTTGTAGGAGAGGGCGGGTGCTTCGCTCTGGAGTGTGTCTAGTAGAATTTTTGTGTCTAGTTCGACGTCGTAGTCCTGAAAATGGAGAGTCACGTCGGCAAATCTGAATCCGTAAATCTCACGTTTGTTGTGGACGCGTTTCACCTCGGCCACGTCGCCGTTGGCGATGAAGTCGAACTTCTCTATGTTTTTGGACCAGAAGTAGTTGTTGCGGACCACCATCAGCAGGTCGCCGGACGATAGTTCCTCTTCTCTGTAAAGGATCCTGTTGCGGATGCCGTTGTTGAAGATGTTGGCTCTTTTGTTGGAGCGGGAGATGACGATGGTCTCGTCCATCCCGTCACGTCCGTAGGCGGATGCTATGGCCTCTATCAGATCTTCTCCCGATATGCGTTTGATGTCCGCGTATGATTCGTATTCTATTTTTGGAAACTCACCACCAAACTCTTGCAGGATGAGCAGCCTTAGCTTGGTGGCGTTGTATAGTATCCCCGATTCGCAGGCCTGCCTCACTACGTCGGTCAGCTGATATTCGTCCGTATGGAACCCGTATCCTTCGAGCTGTGCTTTTTCCAATGCGGGGCTCATCTCTTGGCCTACTGGCGGTAGTTGTGCCGTGTCTCCAATAAGAATCAGCCGGCAGCCGTCCCCTCCGTATACATATTCGATGAGATCGTCCAGCAATCTGCCGGAGCCGAAGTTTGTCTCTGCGCTGGCGTTAGCTATCATGGAGGCTTCGTCTACGATGAAAAGCGTCTGTTTGTGTAGGTTCACGTTGAGGGAGAAGTCGCCGTTGGGGTCGCCTCCTGTTTGTTGACGGTATATCTTTTTGTGTATGGTGAATGCCGGCCTGCCGGAGTAGGCGGAGAGCACTTTTGCGGCCCTGCCGGTTGGTGCCATCAGGACGACAGGTTGTTTCATCTCTTCCATGGCCCGTATCAGTGCGCTGACCACGGAGGTCTTGCCCGTTCCTGCATAGCCCTTCATTAAGAAAATATGGTCGTCTCCCGAAATTACGAAAGAAGACAGTAGCCGTATCAGTTCCTCTTGTTGTGGGGTGGCCTCGTGAGGAAAGTTCTCTTTTATTTTTTCGTGTAAAAAGTCGTTTATCATCGTTTGTCAATCGAACTCGGTTTGTCTGAATCAATTTTGAAAATCGGAGTGTGAAGATACTAATCAGTAGCCGTATTCTCATACTGAATCGGATTTTGTTTCTTTTTTCTTTAAAAGAAAAGGAATTTCACGTTGCCTTTTCTATCCATTTCGGAAGATTTGTCAGAATTCGTTTTATGGAAGATAGACGGCTTAAAATGTATCATGTGTTTTTTTTATCATTACTTAGAATAAAAAAACTTTGAAAGAAAGACGCTTTATCTGTATTTCTTTTTTAAATTTGCACGATATTATCAATATTCGCATCAGTATTCGCAAAATATATAAAATAAAAATATAACTATTAATTGATATGAGAATTGTTTTTAAAGCATTATTGGTCTTGGCCAGTATTTTCATGGCGTATTTGTGCTATAGTAGCATTATGAGCCCAATTGAATTCAATGAGCAGAAGGATATTCGGGATAACGCGGTGATAAAACGATTGAAGGATATAAGAAAAGCTCAGATCGCATATAAGGACTTACACGGAAAGTACACGGCTAGTTTTGACACGTTGGTGTATTTTGTGAATAACGAACATATTCCGGTAGTAAAGAAAATAGGTGAGTTGAGCGACTATCAGTTGGAGAAAGGTTTGACAGACTCTATCGCTTTGAAGATGCAACCTGAGGATGCTGCCAAATACGGAATTGAGGATTATGACTTGTTTATGTCTACTTTCAGACGTGATACATCCTATGTGAGCGTTAAGGAAGCAGTTTTCGGTAAGGGTTATGTGTTGGATTCCTTGTCTTATGTTCCTTTCTCGAACGGTAAGAAGTTTGAACTGAAGGTGGGAGAGCAGATTACTAAATCAGGAACTGTAATTCCTTTGTTTGAGGCAAAGGTTCCATTCGCCGTATATTTGCAAGGATTGAACAAGCAGGAGGTGGTCAACTTGATTGACAAGGCTACTACTTTGGAGAAGTATGAAGGATTGAAGGTTGGTGATGCTGAGGCTTCTAACAACAATGCAGGAAACTGGGAATAATAATCTAACGATATAGTATGACAGAGATTACCGACAAGGCATTCGATTTGTCTCAATCTATAAATTATACATTATCCATTCGGTTCATTCCGAATGGATTTTGTTTTATTGTATATGGGCATAATGCAAATAAGGTAATATATTATCAGGAAATTTCGAAAATAGGATGGAGCCCGATAGAGGCGCTTGCTTCCCAGTATGATTCCTGTTCTATATTGAAAGCTAACTACCGTCAGGTCTTTTTCTTGGATGATGACGCTTCCTATACGTTCGTCCCTAATGGAATATTTTCGGACGATGACATTCCGAAGGTTTGGAAGATGAACTTTGGAGAGGAGAAGGAGCCTATGCGCTTCTTTGTCGATGGATTGCGTATCCCGGATGTGTCCAACATCTACGCATTGCCGGTGCATAAGGTGAGTCGTATGCTGCGATTTTTCCCTTCGGTGAAGTATGTGAATAGACAGAGTGTCCATGTGGTGAGTTCGCTGATGGAAAACAAACGCCATAATGCGCCGCAGATGTTTGTCAATATGTATTCTGAATGTATGGACGTTGTGCTGGTACAGGACAAAACGCTTCAATTGGCCAATACATATAAGTTTAGAAACGATGACGAGTTCCTTTTCTTTTTGTTGAGTTTGTACGAACATTTCTCGTTGGATCAATACCATGTGGAGTTGATCCTTTCCGGCTTCACAGAAGAGGACGACGAGAAAATATCCTTGTTGAGGCGTTATGTGAAGGAGGTGAGATTTCAAAAGTCTTCTTCTCTTTTGATAGGAAAAGAGTTTGAGACGATGCCGTCTGTTTGGCATCACATGAATTTATTCAATATACCATTATGCGCATTGTAAGCGGAATTTATAAAGGCAGGCGATTTTCGCCTCCGACCAACCTCAAGGCGAGGCCTACCACGGATATCGCGAAAGAGGGACTTTTCAATATATTGAACAATATGGTCGACTTTGAGGAGTTGAAGGTGCTGGATATGTTTGGCGGAACGGGCAACATAAGCATGGAGTTTGCTTCCAGAGGTAGCAAAGACATTACTCTGTTGGAGTTGAATTCCACCAATTATTCTTTCATCAGAAAGGTGCTCGCCGAGCTGAAGATAGATTGTGTGAATGCCATAAAGGGAGATACTTTCCGGTTTGTCGAAAAAACTTCGACCAAGTATGACCTCATCTTTGCCGACCCTCCCTATGACCATAAGGATCTGGACAAAATTCCGGATTTGGTTTTTGAACACTCTTTGTTGGCCGAGGATGGCCTGCTCATTTTGGAACATCCGAAAGACAGGTCGTTTACCTCTCATCCTCACTTCTACGACCATCGTAACTATGGTCATGTGAATTTCACTTTCTTTAAATAGCTTGTTTATGCAGATTTTATTGGAGAATATGAAGTTTCACGCTTTTCATGGAGTTCTTCCGGAAGAGCGTGTCGTGGGTGGCACCTATACGGTTACGGTGAAGATGGATTTTGATTTCTCCCAGGCGGCGAAGTATGATGCACTACAGGGAACAATCAATTACTCGGATGTGTTTGATTTGATAAAGGAGGAGATGAGGCAACCGTCTAACTTGATAGAGCATGTGGCTCAACGGATATTGGACGCGATAAAAAAGGCTTATCCGCAGATAGATGCATTGGAGGTGCGTGTGTCCAAACATAGGCCTCCCGTGGCGGGTGTGTTGGATATGGCGACTGTGGTTGTCAACGGATAAATATTTCTTTTATGAACGAATCCCTATTGAATGCATTGGCAGGTACTGCTTTCACGTTTTGCTGTACGGCAATAGGTGCGGCGGTGGTTTTCCTTTTTAGAGGTGAAATTAAACCTAAGTTTCAACAGATATTTTTAGGATTTGCGGCTGGCGTGATGATTGCGGCGGCTGTTTGGTCGTTGTTGATTCCTTCCATCGAGATGGCGAAAGCCCAAGGACAAGTGGGTTGGATTCCTGCAGCTGGTGGTTTCCTGCTTGGAGGCTTGTTTCTTTTTTCGTTGGATATGCTCCTTCCCCATTTGCATCCGGGCAGCAGCTCGCCGGAGGGTCCGCATTCCTCGATGAACCGTTCTGCCATGTTGATTATCGCAGTTACTCTGCATAACATACCGGAGGGCATGGCGGTAGGCCTTACTTTTGGCATGGCGGCTACCGGCGATGGCGGCACAGCCTCTATTGCTGCTGCATTTGCTCTTGCTTTGGGTATTGGGCTACAGAACATACCGGAGGGTGCTGCGGTCTCTCTTCCACTAAAGAAGGAGGGCTTGTCCAACCGGAAGTCGTTCATGTATGGAGCACTGTCCGGACTGGTGGAACCAATATCCGGTGTGTTGGGTGTGCTGCTCATCGGATCTGTGACCGCCTTCATGCCGTGGCTGTTGGCGTTTGCCGCAGGGGCAATGATTTATGTGGTGGTGGAGGAACTCATTCCGGAATCTCACTTGGGCGAACATTCCAATGCAGGTACGTTGGGTGTGATGTTTGGTTTCTTGTTGATGATGGTTTTGGATGTGGCACTGGGATAAAGGGTGCTTTTTTGGAAATGTTTTGTCAAATGATAAGGGAAACGGGTCCTCTTTTAAACCTTTTTGTTATATTTGAAGAATAAAATTGAAGGATTGTTCTGCCTCGGATCATTTCTTTTGGTGGAATTTCCTTTTCTCCTTTCTTTGGAAATGTAAAGTGTCTGTTTTTTTCTTTCTTGAGGAAATAGGAGGAAACGACTTAGATGGGAGGCTTATGGTGCTTATAATGGAATGAAATTCCGTGTTTTATGATTCACGTCGGCCAAACTAAATATGTTTTGGATGGGATGTGAAGGGGATGGATATGGGAGAGAAAACAGGAAAAATAGAAATCTTAATAAAATAATTTAACAACTGAGTAGCATGCAATATGGACATTTTGATGACGCTCGCAAGGAGTATGTCATCACCAAACCAGACACTCCGAAATCTTGGAGTAATTATTTAGGTGATACCCGTTACGGAGCCATTATCACAAATAATGCAGGAGGTTATTCTTTCTTCCGCTCGTCTGTACAGGGTTGCTTTACCCGTTTGAAGTTTAATACCGTACCTTTGGATCAGCCGGGACGTTACATTTATCTTCACGATTGTGAATCGAAGGACTTTTGGTCAGGATCTTGGCAGCCGGTAGGCAAGCCGTTGGATCAGTATAAGAGCGAGTGCCGTCACGGTTCCGCTTATACAGTCATCTCTTCCGAATATAGCAAGATAAAGACGGAGACTCTTTATTTCGTGCCAATGGGACAGGAGTTTGAGGTTTGGCATGTAAAGGTTACCAATACGGACTCGAAGAAACGTAAGTTGCGTGCATTCTCCTATGTGGAGTTCGCATCCAACTGGAACATGTTCGACGACAGCAATAACCTGCAGTATACGCAGTACATTGTGAAGACTTCCTATAAGGATGGTTTCATCGATCATGGCAACAACTTATATATGCCGGAAGAACCGGAGAATTTCTTGAACAAAGACCAAGCCCGTCACTCCTTCATCGGTGTGGTTGGTCAGAAGGTGTCCGGCTATGATAGTGACCGTGATAAGTTTATCGGGGCATACCATACGTATGCCAATCCTCTTTCTGTTGTCAATGGACAATGTGGAAACACGGTGACAGAGGGTGATAACGGTTGTGGCACCTTACAGGTCGATTTGGATCTGAATCCGGGAGAAACAAAGGAGTTTACCGTCGTTTTGGGTATAGGAAAGGCTGCCGTGGAAGGTGCTAAGGCTGCTGAGATGGTAGCCTCTCCGGCTAAAGTTAATGCCGAGTTTGACAAGATTGTCAGCTACTGGCATGGACGTATCGAAGGATTGTCTGCCCAAACTCCTGATGCTGCGTTCAACAGCATGATTAATATGTGGAATCCGTTCAATAACCTCATCACTTATGCATGGAGCCGTGCCGCTTCTTTGATCTATCGTGGTGAGCGTGACGGAATGGGTTATCGTGACACAATCCAAGATATGTTGGGCGTGGTTCATAATATTCCGGAAGAGGTTGTTGGGCGTCTTGAATTGATGTTGACCGGACAAAACTCAAACGGAGGTGCTATGCCGGTTGTTAAGCCGTTTGCCCATAATCCGGGACATGAGGCTCCTACTCCTGAGGGTGAGTTCCGTTCTGACGACTGTATGTGGTTGTTCTGTACGGTCCCTACGTATGTAAAGGAGCTTGGTGATATGGAATATTACAACAAGGTATTGCCTTATTCTGATAAGGGAGAAGGTACTGTCCTTGACCACTTGCGCCGCGCTATCCAATTCAACCTTGACCGTTGCGGAAAGCACAACTTGCCATGCGGACTTCGTGCCGACTGGAACGACTGCCTTGTGCTTGGCGCCAAGGGTGAGACCGTGTTCGTAGCCATGCAGTTGCGTTATGCGTTGACTGTCTACATCGACATCTGTAATCGTTTGAATAAGAAGGAGGAAGTAAGATGGGCGGAGGCTCATTTGGCTACGCTTACTGCCGATATTGATAAGTCTGCATGGGATGGAGAGTGGTACGTACGTGCCATCAAGGAAGATGGTTATGTTTTCGGAACGAAAAACGATCCTTTGAACGAGGGTAAGATATGGTTGAATCCTCAATCTTGGGCTATTATCTCCGGCCAAGCTGCCGGCGATAGGGCTGAGACTGTCATGAATAGCGTGGAGAAACATCTTGCTATCGAATACGGTTTGGTCCTTTGCGATCCTCCTTACGAGAAGACGGAGGCTTCTGTTATCAAGGCACCTTTGTTTATCAAAGGTATGAAAGAGAATGCGGCGGTATTCCAGCACACACAGGGTTGGGGTATCATGGCAGATTGTATCCTTGGCCACGGAAAACGTGCGTTCAAGAACTACAAGAACTATTTGCCCGCAGCATATAACGAGCGTGCTGAAGTTCGTCAGATCGAACCTTACGTTTATGCACAGACAACTTGCTCTACTTACAATATGCGTGCAGGTCAGAGCCGTTGCCCTTGGTTGAGCGGTACTGCTTCTTGGGCTTACTTCACAGCGGCACAGTATATCTTGGGTATCCGCCCTGATTATGATGGATTGATGGTAGATCCTTGTATCCCTGAATGGGAAGGATTCTCGGCTAGCCGTCGTTTCCGTGGAAAGATGGTCAATGTCAAGGTGGAGAATCCGAACAAGGTGGAGAAGGGTGTTAAGTCTGTCACTCTTAATGGAGAAAAGATAGAAGGGAATGTCATCCCGTTCGCTAAGATGAAAGATATGAACGACGTAGTCGTTGTTATGGGATGAATTTGGAATAAAAGATTCTTGAAAAAAACAGAGGCGGAGATTACGATTCTCCGCCTCTGTTTTTTCAAAAATCTCGAATATATGGCATTTCGCCTGCTTTTCTGTTATTTTGAACCATATCTATTCTTGACGGCAGCAATGATTTCTTCTTCTCCGTCTATGTGGCGGTTCTGCATCAGGATGCGCCCGTTACATATCACGGTGTCTATGCACTCGCTGTCTGCTGCGTATACAAAGTTGGAGAGGAGGTCGTAGCATGGCACCATACGTTCGTTGTTCATGTCGATGAGGATGGCGTCTGCCAATTTTCCCTCTTTTATCTCTCCTGCATTTATATTGAATGCCTTTGCTCCGTTGATTGTTGCTATTTCGAATATTTTGGATGCGGGAAGAAATTCAGTTCCATATTGGGCTTTTGCCTTCATGGCTGCCAATTTCATCTCTTCTCTCATGTCAAGATTATTGTTGGAAGAGCATCCGTCTGTCCCTAATGTTATCGTACATCCACTTTCCATCACTTCTTTGGTAAGAAAGGAACCGGAAGCTAGTTTCATGTTGGATGTCGGATTGTGGGAGATGGTCACGTTGTGCGTCTTTAGAATACGCATATCGTTGTCTGTTAGGTATATGGCGTGTGCGGCGATAACTCTACAATCTAAAACGCCGATTCTTTCTAGCCATTCAACGGGTGTACATCCATGTTCCTTTATGCATTCGTCAAATTCTTTCTTCGTTTCTGCAATGTGGGTATGCAGCATCCACCCTTTCTCTTTGGCTATCTCACAGCAACAGCGGTAGTTCATCTCTCCGGCCGTGTATATGGCGTGTGGTGCCATTGTTATCTGTATGAGATTGTTATCCCATTCCATCTTCTCTATTTCCTCTACCTGGTTCGAGATGCCCTCCGCATCTTTTTGAATGGTTGTAATTCCTATTGCGGCTCGGATGCCCATCTCTTGCGCGGCTCGGAGTGTCTGCCCTTGATGCCAATACATGTCGTTGAAGAATACGGTGCCGGATTTAATCATCTCCACAATGGCAAGACGGGACCCGAGGTATATGTCGTCTTCCTTTAGTTTTGCCTCGAATGGCCAGATGTATTCGTTTAGCCACACGTCTAATGGCAAGTCGTCGGCATATCCTCTCAAGAGAGTCATCGGCGAATGTGTATGTGTGTTATAGAATGGAGGCAGGATGGCTTTGTCCGTGCCGTCTATGATTATATCTGAATGTGTATCCAATGCGTGGTTTCCTATCGCAGTAAATAGGTTTTCTTCTATCTTTATGTTGGATATTTGTCCGTTCAACAATACGTTCTTTATAAGAATAGAGTTCATTGATGTTTTTTTTGATGTGTAGAAAAAATATTGTGTTCGAAAATAGAGATATGGATGCCCGTGTTTATTTTTCCTTTGCCCAAATGAGAGAGAAGAGAAAATGGCACACAATGCTTTATTCGTGCCCGTTTGTTTGTGTTGTCTTGTCTAAATAGAAGTCTTTTGTCATTTCGTTGAACTCGGGTGAGTAGATGTGCCTTCCTTTTTCTATCAGTAGTTCGTTGACGTTACAGATGGAGTCTACCTGTTTGGATAAATCCAAAAGGATACGTTTTGGTTGTGCCTCTATGCGAGGTACGATGTTTGTTTGACGGATAGGGTGAAGCCCATAGTCCTTCGCTATGTCTGAGAACTTCTCGCCTTCGGAATGGGGTAGGATGACGCAGAAGTGGCCGTCTTCATTTAGTAGCGTTGAGGCTGATAGTAACTCGGTGTAATTCAGTGAATCGGTATGTCTGGCCAGACATTTTTGAGAGTCCGGGTTTTTCTGTGAGTTGTTGAAATAGGGTGGGTTACTGACTATCAAGTCGAATAGGGAGTTGTGCCCTTTTCTGAAATCTTGAAGGGAAGTATGTATGCCTGTTATACGGGATGCCCAAGGGGAGCCTGCGAAGTTATCCGACGCTTGCGTTGTGGCAGCCTCGTCTATTTCGATGGCGGTGATCTCTGCAGAAGAACGTTGGGCAAGCATGAGCGCTATGAGTCCCGTTCCGGTTCCTATGTCCAGTATGCTCTTTGATTGGCGCACGTCCGTCCAAGCTCCGAGCAAAACTCCGTCGGTGCCTACTTTCATGGCGCAGCGGTCCTGCTCAATCCTGAATTGTTTGAACTGAAAATAGGAGTTGGACATGGTGCGTTACTTCTTCATCGACTCGCGTAGCCTGATGTTGGTAAGTACCCGTTTGGTGTCGAGTGTGAAGTTGCTTTGCATAATCCACCCATAATAACCTTGGTCTTCTTTGAACACATCTGCCACTTTGCGGCCTTTGTATTTTCCGAAGTTGATGCACTCCGCACCTTTCTCGTCGTAGACAATGCGTCCGGCGAAGTCTGCATTCTTGTTGAATGCAGAGAATTCAGAAAGATAGTTGATGTCGTTTTTGAGATTGGGGTATCTGTCGAGTTGGGCTTTCAACACTTCGTAGGTGGCCATGGTGTCTGCGGCGGCTCCATGGGCTCCTATGAGGTCTTTTTCGCAGTAAAATTTGTATGCGGCGGAGAGAGTGCGTTGTTCCATCTTGTGGAAGATGGTCTGTACGTCGATGAACTTGCGTTTCTTCATGTCTATGTCTACGTCGGCACGGATAAACTCTTCTGCCAATAGAGGAATGTCGAACCGGTTGGAGTTGTAGCCGGCCAAGTCGCAACCTTCGATGTCGTTGGCTATGTTTTTGGCCTCTTCCTTGAAGGAAGGACAGTCTTTGACGTCGGCGTCTGTTATCCCGTGTATGGCGGTAGATGATTCGGGAATGTGCATTCCCGGATTTATCCTCATCGTCTTGCACTCTTCTTTGCCATTGGGATATACCTTGAGATAAGAGATTTCTACGATTCTGTCGTTTACTATATCTGTTCCCGTCGTTTCCAAGTCAAAGAAAATCAACGGATTCTTTAAGTTCAATTGCATAATGTATTTTGTTTTTGGTTGTAGTAAAAAAGCAACGTGTCTAGAACAGATGCTTTGTTTTTACTGGAAAGACGATAGGAATTCTCTGCAAGTTTTTTTCAGAACTCATCCCGAATAATCTTAGCGATAAATTTAAATAGCTTTTGAAACGGTTTCCTGATTCTCACGAATCGGGAAACCGTTATTTTATGATGCATTCAATTAGTCGTTTAAGCTCATAGGCATGATAAGCATCAATGTGTCTTCTTCCGCATCCTGTTCGAAAGGAAGGACAAGCCCGGCCCTAGACGGATCTGCCAGTTCCATGATGATGTTCTGAGAAGATATGTTGCTCAGAATCTCTATGAGGAAAGAAGATTTGAAGCCTATTTTCATCGGCTCTCCTTCATACTGGCAACTTAACTGTTCCTTTGCAGATACGGAGAAGTCCAGGTCTTGGGCTGAGATGATAAGGTCATTTTCTGAAAATTCCAATTTCACCAAATTGGTCGCTTGGTTGGAAAATACGGATACGCGCCTTAGCACATTGATTAAAGAAGATCTGTCTATGGTTGCTTTGTATGGATTGTTTTGCGGAATTACGGAATTGTAGTTCGGAAAGCGACCTTCCACCAGTCGACACACCATCGTGTAGTTGGAGAGTGTGAAACATGCGTTCTTCGAATCAAACTTGATTTGTACGTCTCCCATCTCTTTTGGAAGTATGTTCTTTAATAAGTTTGTCGGCTTTTTAGGCAGAATGAAGGAACAGATGTTGTCACCTTTGGCAGACGTTGTCTTGATCTTGACTAGTTTGTGGGCGTCTGATGCAACGAAAGTAACGTCTTCTGTTGTTATGTCGAAGAATATTCCATTCATGACCTGACGTAGCTCGTCGTCTGCGGTGGCGAAGCTTGTTTTGTTTATTCCGGATGTCAGAGTCTGTACGGATACGTTCAGTACGCTGGCGTCGTCGGCAAGAACTGGCATCTTTGGATATTCGTCTCCGTTTTGTCCGATAAAGTTGAAGACGCCGGTCTCCGACTTTATGGCCATGGCAAGATTCTCATCGTTTATGTCGAATGTGAGCGGCTGATCCGAAAATTCTTTCAGTGTCTCCAACAGGATTTTAGCGGAAAGGGCGATGGTGCCTTCTCCCTCCGATGCATCCAAATCCATGGTGGTGACGAGTGTCGTCTCCAAATCCGATGCTGTCAGAATCAGTCTGTTGTCCTCTATCCTGAAGAGGAAATTGTCCAATATAGGAAGTGGACTCTTTGCGTTTATCACACGGCTTATCGCCTGTAAGTGACTTAGTAAACCAGTACTAGAAACGGTAAACCTCATACCTATTATGAATTTTATTGTTTTACTAAAATGAGTTGGGAATGAAATATCAAAGGAATGCTCCTTTTCCTGTGAAGGAATCGTGCCTCCTGTATGAAATCCCCTAAATTGTTTACAAATTTAAAAAAAAATAGCGACAACAAGAACTTAAAAAAAATAAAAGTAGGCGGTCGGAATTCATGCCTCGTCTTTTTGTGCCGATAATTTTTTTGCCGGTCGTTTCGTTATAGCGTGTGGTAAGCCAGCACCCGCTGTACTTCGTAGACGTTGACGGATTTGTTGAATTGTTTGGTGATGCTAGGCAACTGCTCCCCGGCAATCCATATCTTCAGCTCTGCATCGAGGTCGAATGTGCCGGATGTCTCTACGCTGAATCGGGAAATGCTCTTGTAGGAGATGGATTTGTATTCCACCTTTGCGCCAGTCAATCCTTGTACGTCGATAAGAATGAGCCTTTTGTTGGTGAACAAGAACGTGTCTCTGATGATTTTGAATCCAAGTTCTATCTCTTCGTTGTCGATAAGCAACTGAGAGTATTGTTCTTTCAATTTGCTAGGGTCAACGGTCCCCGCATTGCCTAAAAGTGCCGAAAATAATCCCATATTTGTATCTGTTTAATATTGTTCTTTTGATGAAATGATCGTCAGATTTATTTTGTGTATCTCCTTTTCCTGATAAAGTAGAAGGCGATTCCGAATATGCCTAATAGGAGCAGTGGCAGGAGTATGTTGCTTGTTTGCCAGAATTTGCGGAGGCCAACGATGGTTGGCTTGTTGAGCAGCCTCATCTTTATCTCCCTGTTCCGGAGCGACATCCAGCCGTCGTCATCGGTGAGATAGTTGATGGAGTTGAGTATGAGGTCCTTGTTGCCGAACTGCTGGTTCATGTATTTGTCCAAACCCAAGGGAAGGATGTTCATGTTCTCTCCGTATCCCTGGACGTCGTTTCTGATCACGTCGCCGTCGGCGATCACAATCATCTTGGTGGGCTTGCTCTCGTATAGGGTTTTCTCCTTTGTCTTCACTCCTTCCGGAATCATCCTGTTCTTGAACACGGAAGGGAATATGCCCTCTTCTGCCACTCCTGTCAGTATGGGTGCGTTGATGTTGAAGTATTGTCCGTTCTGTTCTACGTTGATGACGTCCATGCTGACGATGGATGGTATGTTTTGTATGTGCGAACCGGTGGAGGTGACGAGCAGCATCTCCCGTTTCAGTTGAAGGTCGGATCCTACGAAGTCGATGGAGCTGACAAACTCACTCTTGATGGGAGTCAGATTCCTCGTGATGGGGTGGGTGGGTGCCGTGAGCAGGAGCGGTGAGTAATACCAAGGTGCAGGTTCGTACTTCGGCTGCTCGTTGCTGCCTGCCATGTTGACGGGTATCAATACGCACTGTACATTCTGTACGAGTACTGGATTGATGCGTATGCCGTATGTGAACAGCTGGTCTGAAAGATTGATGTCGTTGACGATGCCGATGGTCTGCGAACGGGTGGATAGGCTGTCGAGCGAAATGCGGGTGCCGTCAATGAGCCATAATACCTTTCCTCCTTTCATGATGTATTGGTCGATGGCATATTTCTCCATTTCTGAGAATTTTGCCGTCGGCCCGGCAATGACCAGTGCTTTGTAGTCGTCAAGGATGGACGGGTCGTCTCCTATGATTCCTCTGTCAACTTGATAGTAGCGGCTGAGTGCTTGTGATGCGTCATAGACGAGTGGTTCGGGAAACTCTCCGTGCCCTTCCAAAAATGCGATTTTCTGTACGCTCTTCGACGACAGGAGCCGGATTACATCCGTCAGCTCAAACTCTAGGTTCTCGATGGAGATGTTCAGATTCTGCTCTCCTGAGTTTCCGAACACGTTCTTTAGTAGGCAGACGGGACGTGTCTTCCCGTTATATGTGACTTCTGCCCAAGGAAATATTATTTTCTGTACGGATTTGCCTTCGTTGTCTTTGTCATAGACCATGGTGCCTCTCATTCCCCTTTTTTCCAGCTCTTCGTAACTTTTCTCCCTCTCTTTTCCGCTCGTGGCGCTGGAGGGGTTGATGAATTCGTATTTCAGGTCGGCGTCAGCATATACTGAAAATTCGTCGAGCATCTCTTTTGCAGCCTTTTTTAGCCGCAGGAACCCAGGGTTGAGATCCCCGTCCAAATATATCTTTATGGTCAGAGGTTTGTCCATTTTTCCGAGCATCTGTTTTGAGTTGTCGGATATGCTGTATCTTTTCTCGGAGGTCAAATCCAGTCTGAAGAAGAATTTCTCCGAAAGGAGATAAATGGCGGCGATGGCTACAAGAAAAGCCGTTATGTGGATTAATTTCTTTATCATTATCTTATAAGTGCATTGTCCGTTTGTTTTATTTCTGCTGTTTTTCCCATTCGAAGGTTTCTATCATTTTAATGATGTCTTCCTTTATGAATTTAGCGACGGGTGCTATGGAGTCTTTGTTGGGTGACGAGTTGAAGTATAGTGCTCCTCTGAAGAAGTGTTCCGTACTGTCTGTCAGTATGAACTGATAGTTGGATGCGGTGTTTCCTTTCAGCTCGTACAGAATGCCGTAGACATGTCTGTCCGAATTTTCATAGGGCTGCTCAGTGATGCCGTCGGCCTTGACCGTATGTTTATAGACGAAAGTTCGGGAGTCTTCGGCTATCTCCTGAAAATTCCCTTTGATGGGTTTATAACTGCAATATATTCTTGCGTTGATGGATGGATATGCAATGTCCACCCAAAAGGAGTTCTCCTCGTTCTTCTTGGATGGCGGAATCACTTTGGCCATGTCTGAATACTCGAAAGAGAAGGGATAGTGCGGCTCTTCGAATTTGGCATAGTGCTTCTGTTGTGGCAAGTCTATCCGGAAGTATCCTTTGGGCTTTGGTGTGTATTCCGTGCAGGAGGAGAAGCTGAAGGCGCAGATGCCTAGAATGACGATAGTCTGAATGAACCTTTTCATTTTATTCCTGTTTTTGAATGCAAAAATATTTGTTTTTTGAGCACGATGTAATGATTTGACGTGAAAATGGAATGTTATATGTCATTTAACATTTGTCGGAATGGTTGTCCGTGCGTTTTTTTCTTACTTTTTCGGAATTTGAAGCTTTATTTTTTTTATGCGGCGGTTATCTGCCGAAACAATTTTGAAGACGTAGCCTTCGTGTTCGATGGTGTCGCCGGGCGAAGGAATGTCTCCGTTTATTTCGAGCAGAAGCCCAGCCAGCGTGTCGGCGTCGGAATCTATGTCGTTGAACTTCTCCTTGTCAATGTTTTTGATTTTGAAGAAGTCGTTCAGCGCAAGTTTGCCTTCCAATATGAAGTTGTGCTCGTCGATGGAGCTGTACAGCTTGTGCTCGTCCTCGTCGTGCTCGTCGCAGATGTCGCCCACGATGACCTCCAAAATGTCTTCTAGCGTCACGATGCCGGCGGTGCCTCCAAATTCGTCCACGACGATGGCCATGTGGATCCTTTTGTCCTGAAATTCCTTCATCAGGTCATCTATCTTCTTTGTCTCTGGCACGAAATAAGCTTTCCGTACTAGGCTTTGCCATCCGAAGTTCTTGTCTTTGCCGATATGTTGGAGTATGTCTTTGATGTAGAGTATTCCTTTTACGTTGTCGATGGAGTCTTCATAGACGGGTAGTCTGGAGTATTCGGACTCGCGGATGGTGTTGATGACGGTCTCGAAGCTGCTTTTTATGTCGATGTCTACGATGTCAACCCGTGGTTTCATGATTTCGTCCACGTTTATTTTCCCGAAGTTTACGATTCCTTGCAAAATGTCCTTCTCGTCTTTTTTCTCTACCGCCGTCAGCTTGAGCGTTTCAGAAAGCTCTTCGATGGAGATGTTGTGTTGTGTCTTTGTCTCCATCCTTCTGTCTATGATGGTGGTGAACTTCATCAGCCCATAGGTCAGCGGGTATAGTAGTTTGTCCATCACCTTAATCAGTGGATAGGTGTGAGAAGGGAAGGCTGCTTTGCTCTTCTGAAACAGCAGGTTGGGCAGCAGCTCCTCGAAGATGAGTATGGAGATGAGGCAGCTTGCGAATGTGCATAGGATTGGAATCCATTTGGGAACGGATGCCGAGAATCCGACATTGAGGAGGAGAAGCGTCAGGCAACATACCATTAACAGCATGGAGGTGTACTTGGAGACCACCAGCGTGCCCAGAATCCTTTGCGGAGATTTCAGTAAGAATCGATACTTCGTCTCGTTCGTGTCTTTTGAAGTTTTTAGAATGGTGATGTCTTTGACGGACAGGGAGAAAAGGAATGTCTCGAAATAAGAGCTGACGGTCATTGTTGTTGCCGATAAAACTAGTAAGAAGAAGGTGGCCATATACGTCCATGTGTCCCAAGGTTGGGATGGAATGCCGTCTGTTAAGCCCGAAAAATAAGAGGAAGGGTCCAATTGCTTTTGTATTTGTTAAACAAACAAGGACGGAAATTTTCCGTCCTTGCAAATATAGTAAATAAAAATGATTCTTCAATTGTTGGACAACCATCAGAATGGAAGGTCGTCTTTCTTCTCGTCATTGGAGGCGGGCTGGGATTCCGGCATTGCCGATGCTTGGACGGAGTTCTGGTTGTATGTCTGTTGAGGCGCCTGCGTGTTTAGCGGAGCGGCGCCGCCTTCTGGCCGTTTGCCGAGCAACTCTATGCTTTCTGCATAGACTTCGGTGATGTATCTTGTTGCTCCGTTCTGGTCTTGCCAGTTGCGGGTGCGGAGTTTCCCTTCTACATAAATGGACGAACCTTTACGGATATAGCTTTCCGCAATTTTGGCAAGTCCTCTCCATGCCACGATGTTGTGCCATTCCGTCCGGTCTGGTACGACGGTCCCGTTTTGTGAGGTGTAGCCTCTGTCTGTCGTGGCGAGAGTGAAGTTTGCAACAGGTGTGTTTTGATCTACATAGCGAACGTCTGGATCTTTTCCTACGTTTCCAACTAAGATGACTTTGTTTACTGACATTTTTTCGTAGAATTTAGAAATTAGTAATTGATTTTGTTCAAACATTGACAAATGTAGAAAAATTTGAGAAAATGTTTCTTATTTTGAAATAAAAAAAGACCGGATGCTATGAATTCGATGACCTCTTATATAGAACGGAGGCTAAGAAGTTTATAAATTGCGATTTATAATCTGATTACTGCCAAAAAAATATATTCAATGTTTTTTTATTAACAATTAAACCTCTATATTTGCAGACCAAAATTTGAACACTCTAAAGCATTTAAGTATAACAAAATAAATTTTATCGAGATGACAAAAGCGGATATCGTTAATGAAATTTCAAAATCGACTGGGATTGATAAACTTGACGTTTTGAAGACGGTTGAATCATTTATGGATGAGGTCAAGAAATCATTGAGCAATGGAGAAAATGTATATTTGAGAGGATTCGGTTCTTTTATCGTAAAGAAGAGAGCAGAGAAGACCGCCCGTAATATATCAAAGAATACAACGATCATCATTCCTGAGCATAACATTCCAGCATTCAAGCCGGCTAAGACTTTTGTCTCAGAAGTAAAGAAATAAGACTTATTAATTAACTTTTTAAATATTAAGGATATGCCAAGTGGTAAGAAAAGAAAAAGACATAAAATGTCAACACATAAGCGTAAAAAAAGATTGAAGAAGAATCGTCATAAGAAACATTAATTACGCGATGTGATTTATCTTAAAAAGAGCAAGGACAAACTTAATGGATATCCATCAAGTTTGTTCTTTGTTTTTTGAGATTACTAAAAAAAGAAAAGATTATTTCTGTTTGCGGCTATAAAAATAGCATTTTCAAAATTTTATTATAGATGAATAACGAATTAGTAATTGATGTTCAAGCATCCAAAATTTCCATCGCACTTTTGGAGGAGAAGAAGTTGGTTGAATTTAACAGGGAGATTCAATCGGACTCTTTTTCTGTAGGCGATATCTATTTGGCAAAGGTGCGGAAATTGATGCCCGGACTAAATGCTTCATTCGTTGACGTGGGTTACGAGAAGGGTGCGTTTCTTCATTATCAGGATCTTGGTCCGCAGTTTGCTTCGGTTGCTGCCTATACCAAAGAGTTGTTGAATAACAGGAAACGTATTCCGTCATTATCCAAATTTCAGTTGAAGAAAGATTTGGACAAGAACGGCTCCATTGCCGATGTGCTTGTCCAAGGTCAGGAGATTCTTGTCCAAATAGCAAAAGAGCCCATCTCTACGAAGGGGCCAAGGTTGACGTCGGAGGTTTCTATTGCCGGACGTTACCTCGTGTTGATGCCGTTTGCCGACAAGGTCTATGTATCCCAGAAAATCAAGTCGCAGGAGGAGCGCAGCCGTATCAAGCAGTTGATGCGGAACATCAAACCGAAGAATTTCGGAGTGATTGTTCGTACCGTGGCCGAAGGCGTGGATGTGAAGGAGTTGGACTCCGAACTCAAGGCGTTGGTGAAACGTTGGGAGGACGGTATTGCCAAGGCCAGCAAATCTACGAAGTTGCCTGTATTGCTCTGCGAGGAGAGTGGCCGGGCAGTGAGCATATTGAGGGATATCTTTAATCCTTCGTTCGAAAGCATTCATGTCAACGATCGCAAGATCTACGAAGAGGTCTGTGATTATGTGAGCCAGATTGCTCCGGAGCGGGTGGGTATAGTTAAGTTGTATGATGACGAACTCCCTATCTTTGACCATTTCGGCATTACAAAGCAGGTCAAATCGGGATTCGGAAGGACGGTTTCGTTCAAAAACGGGGCCTACTTGATCATAGAGCATACGGAGGCTATGCACGTAATAGATGTGAATAGCGGAAATAAATCGAGGGCCGGCAACGATCAGGAGGCCAACGCCATTGAGGTGAACCTTGCCGCCGGTGACGAGATTGCCCGGCAATTGCGCCTAAGGGATATGGGTGGCATTATTGTCGTGGACTTCATTGATATGGTGAAGCCCGAAAACAGACAGAAGCTGTATGATAGGATGAGGGAAAATATGGCGCATGATCGTGCCAGACATAACATCTTGCAGCTCAGTAAATTTGGATTGATGCAGATCACACGTCAACGCGTACGTCCGGAGATGCACATAAACACAGAGGAAGTCTGTCCTACGTGCTATGGGAAAGGAGTTTCCCAGCCTTCTATCTTGTTCGTAGATGCATTGGAGAACAAGATTGATTATCTGACGAATGTCCTCAAAATTAAGCGGTTTAAACTGATGGTTCACCCTTATATTGCGGCGTTCATAAATCAAGGATTCCCTTTCTTTACCCTGAAATGGAAGTGGAAGCGTAAGTTCAAGTCGTCATTTTCGCTTGTTCCTTCTCAGAACCTTTCGTTCCTGCAGTATCAATTTTTTGATGAGCATGGCAATGAACTTGATCTGAGGGAAGAGGTGGAGACTGTCTCTTCTAAAGGATAAAGATGACCTCTGAAGAAAAGTTCAGGCGGAAAGAATTATTTTCTTTCCGCCTTTTTTCTTGTACGTAACTGTTGAAAAATGACTTGTGTTCGCAAAAAGAGTCTATAGGGCATTCCAGCATCTGTTGTTTGTCTTTTTTTGTGTTGGCGGAGGGGAAGGCCTGTTGCTCTGACGATTTTGGACGACTCTTCCATTTATTTTTTCACGTTGCTTGCCTTCCGTTTTTATCTCTCATTACAAAAGGCTATTTTTGCATCATGATTGGAGGCTCTTCTCCGAATTTTCATTCTGTGGAATAAATAAAAAGATTAGGATATATGGCACATTTGATAGCACCATCTTTACTCTCCGCTGATTTCGGAAATCTGCGCAGGGATGTGGAAATGATAAATAACAGTGAGGCGGATTGGCTTCATCTTGATATAATGGACGGCGTTTTTGTGCCGAATATCTCTTTCGGTATGCCGATCATTGCCAGTGTGGGCAAGTTTTGCACCAAACCGCTTGATGTTCATCTTATGATTGTGGAACCGGACAAGTTTATTGATGACTTCCATCGTCTGGGAGCTTCTGTGCTAAATGTGCATTATGAAGCTTGCGTGCATCTGCACCGCTCCATACAGCGCATCAAGTCGTTGGGGATGAAGGCGGGTGTGACGCTTAATCCCCACACTCCGGTTTCTGTGTTGGAGGAGATTGTTCCGGATGTGGATTTGGTGATGCTAATGTCTGTCAATCCTGGCTTCGGAGGACAGAAGTTTATAGAGAATACCATAGATAAGACTCGTCGGCTGAAGGAACTGATTGTGAAACGCAACTCTCCGGCTGTCATTGAGATTGATGGTGGTGTGAATTACGAAACGGGCAAACGTCTGCTTGATGCTGGTGCTGATGTGTTAGTGGCTGGAAGTTTTGTTTTCGGTGCCGAAAATCCTACGGAGACGATATCAAATCTGAAACGTCTTTAAATCTGAAGGGAGAGTTGGAGTGTGCGTCATTCCGATTCTCCTGTCTTTTCCCGCCGTACCTGTTTTTTTCTCTTCCTTGTTTGTGGAGTTTTGAACCTCCCTTTTTGTGTTTGAGTGAAAGTGGAGTTTTGATTTCGATTTTTGTTTCGTGAAAATTCTGATTTTATATGAGGTCTTTTTTGTTCTTGCATAAGATGCCTTTTGTTCGTTTGCTTCTTCCTCTCCTTTTAGGAATTGTGTGTGGCAAGTATCTTGATTGTCCGGAGATGGTGTCTGTCTTGGTGTGTGTGTTTTCCTCTTTGTTGTGTTTTTCTTTTCTGCTCTCGTCTGTTAGAGGAAGTTATCGTTATGATTGGACATTTGGCGTGTCGTTGTTTCTGTTTGTCGCTTCCTTGGGTGCGATGCTTGCCGAAAGGGAAGTGTCTTCCTTCTGGATGCCAAGGAATGGTGACGGTGTCTTGCTTCTGTCTGAGGTGGTGGAGGTGCCGGAGGAGAAACCTTCGACCGTGAAGTGTTTGGTCTCCATGTCTTGTCGGGATTCGGGAGGCACATCTGACCGTGATTGCCTATTGCTTTTGTATGTGAGGAAAGACAGTGTGTCCAAGTCTCTGAGGTGTGGCGACGTATTGGCCTTTCCTGACAATCTGTTCCGGGAGTCGAAACTAAATCCGGAAGAGTTTGATTATGCTACATATCTGCGCAGCCAAGGCATATCCGGATCTCTTTATTTGCCGGCCGGCAAATGGAAGAGGTTGGGTTCCGTTGGCCGAATTTCGTTGAAGGCTCATGCTATGGAAGTTCGTAGACTCTTATTGTCAAAGTTGTCGAAGTATGGTTTCGCTGAAGAAGAGTTTGGTGTGCTTTCTGCTATGGTGCTGGGTTGCCGCGAGTATATGGATGTAGAGACGAAAGAGAGTTATGCCCGCACGGGGGCAAGTCATATCTTGGCGGTGAGCGGACTGCATGTGGGTGTGGTGTTTTTTGTCTTCAGTTTTATTCTCAATCTGTTTTGGCCTCCGGGGAGATGGAAGCTGTTCCGTGCCGTTTTGTTGTTGTTGGCTTTGTGGACGTATGCCTTTGTGACAGGGCTGCCATCTTCTGTTGTCCGCTCCTCCGTGATGCTGTCTTTTGTGTGCATAGGAATGTCCATCGGCCGCAAATCGTCCATTTATAATACGGTGGCGGCTTCTGCTTTTTTCATGCTTCTCTGTCATCCGTCATATCTGTTTGATGTCAGCTTCCAGTTGAGTTTTGCGGCGGTGCTGTCAATTGTGTTTTTTCAACCGAGAATCCACTCTGTCTTTACGTTCGATGGCTGGTTGCCTGAGAAGTTATGGTCTCTGTTTTCGGTCTCCTTGGCCGCTCAGATCGGAACATTACCCATCTCATTGTTCTATTTTCATCAGTTTGCCAATTATTTTTGGCTCTCCGGGTTTGTGGTTGTCCCTCTATCTGCGGTAATCATCTATCTGACCATTTTCCTGATGGTCTTGCCGGAGTTATCGTTGGTTGGTGAGTTGGTGTCTGATGTGCTCAATGTTGTGCTGAAGGTGATGAATGTTTCTGTCCGTATCATTGAGAGTATGCCTTGTGCTACGATTTCCGATGTGGGTTTCGGAAGGATGGATGTCTTTCTCGTTTTTCTGGCTATCCTTCTATTCTCTTCCTATCTCGTCTTGCGCTCCTCCCGTCTTCTCTATCTGTCTATGACCTCGCTCCTTTTTTATCTTTGCTATTCTGTTTGTCTGAAATACGACAAGAGCAAAGAGGAGATGTTCGCTGTTTATAATATAAAAAATGCGTCTGTCCTTAATTGTTTTGGGCGAGGAAGAAATTACGTCACTTCCAATGTGCCGATGGAGATGGTCAGACCTCATGTCTCTAATTTCTGGATGGAGAAGAATGCTACGATGCCGGAATGTTGTGATAGAGATTATTTTGAGATAGGAGGCCGCCGCATCTTCTGTCTGCGTGACTCCTCCTTCAAAAACAAAGAAGCAGGGAGACTGATGAATGTGGACGTCTTGGTCCTGAGTGGCAACGTAGATTATTCCGTGGCGGAAATTAACTCTATCTTCGAATATGGATTGTTGGTGTTTGACAGCTCCATTTCAAGGAAATATAGAAGCCGTCTCAGAAAGGAATGTGAAGGCTCTAATGTGAAGTTTCATGATGTGGTGGAGTCTGGGGCTTTCTTGATGGAAAGTCACAATGAGTAAGGAAAAATTCTATCGGGATTCTCTCTTGCTCATTGTGGCGATTCTTGTAAAAAGGAGGTGGTTACTTTCTAAAATATCAGATCTTCTTTGACTTTTAGAAGTTTGAATTTATTGTCATAACGCATGTATATGCCGAATGAAAAATCGGTCTTCTCTTGGTCTAAATCATGATAGGCCTGTGCCTCTATGCCAAACCCTAATCCTTTGAAATGGTGCTCGTAGAACAGTTTGGCTGTGATCATGTTTCTCTCTTCCTGCTCAAAAAGTTCGTCAAAGTAAGATCTGGACTGAAACAGATAGCTGCCTCTTGAGGCAATGAATTTATCCGCATGCCAATAGCCGGTCTGTAATTTCCATTCTTTGGTTTGTAGTGTCAGGTTTGGATACACACCACTTCCTTTCTTGTAATGGGTGTGCATGTGGTTGGAGTTATTTTTGAATCCGAAAAATCCTAAATCCAAAGTTGTCTTCTTAATGAACTTGTCTGTACTGTTGATGCTGGCGGTGATTCCTATCATTACGTTGGTCAGGGTCTCGATGCAGGTGTCCTGAAGAGAGGTGAATTGACCACCTCTGTGGGTTTCTAAAAGATGCAGAGGCAAGGATAGATTGAAGGTGTTACGGTCGCTGTTGTCGCCTATGAGAAAAAATCGGTTGACCCATCCGACGGTGAAACGTTCCTGCTTGGCGTCGTCAGGGACGATGAACACTTCCCAATTACACCAAAGGTCCGATTCCCAATGCTTGGTTTGGGTAAGCACCTGAAGGCCGGACTCGTCGTTTGCGTAGAAGTAACGGTCGAAGTCGTACATCGGTTCGTATAGTTTATGGCTGAGGTTGCCGTAAAGGGATCCTCCAACTACGGTAAGCCAATTCGTTGGTTGGTACTCGATTCTGACGATGGGAGAAACTTTTCTGATGCCTTTGTCGTCTCCTGCGATGCCTGCTAGGTGGACACCTGCGCTTAACGCCGCCTGTTCGTTTATTTGATAGGAGAGTGTGGGGTCCAGAAAGAAACCTAGGGCTGTGTATCCTTTCGTATAGGGAAGAAAATATTCTGCATTGCGGGTGAATAGGCAACTGCTTATACCGAAATAAAGATTTCGATTGTTTTCTGCCTTCAATTTCTCTGAATGTTCCATGAGTAAATCAAAACCTTCCGTTTGAAGTGGTTCTGAGACGGTGGTGTCGATGGAAGCTGCCATGGCTCCTAATCCCCAACAGAGGATTAGGAGAAAGAATGTGAGTTTTTTTGTCATTACTTTCGTTATCTGTTCATCTTTTATTGAATGTAATCTTTTCTTGATGAGAGAAAAGAAATTCACTTATCTGATATTGTTTCATTTTTTTCTTCTTTTTCGGATGAGGCACGCAAGTCGCTAATGTTTTATAGTTGAGTGTTCATCACAGCTTCACCTCTTCCTCGCCGTACCGCACCAACTCGTGCGCACGGAAGACGAAGTAAAGGCCCTTCAGCTCCGTGCCGTAGAGGACGGAGGCTATCTGTTTATCGCCCGTATATTGAAGGAGCTGTGCTTTCGCATCGGCCTCCATCTTCGCAACCTGCTCGTCGGAGGCGTCGGCCTTGGCATATTTAAGTTCGATGAGGTAGCTGAACTTAGCCCGGTTGTCCTCCCTTCCGTTGGGCGAGAGGAGCAGGTCGCAGAAGCCTTTTTTCAGCTCCACCTCCGGACGAACGGCATAATATTGGTTGATGCAGAGCAGCGCGCGCAGAAAGCCCTGCACGTCCGCCTCGCGGTCTATCGAGTTGCATATGCTGCTGTATTTGGAGTAAAGGTCGCCGAGCAAGAGCACGGCATCTTTCCACTCTCCGTCTATCGCCATCCTGACGATGGAATCGTCCAATGCGATGCGCTCGTCATTGATACGGAAACCTTCGTCCTCGGCTATGTTCAAGAGATAATTGAGGTACATCTGGCGCATCGTGTTGTTCGGCACCCGAAGTATAGTCCTTCCATAACGGTCCTCGCCCGCAAAGGTCAGCAGACCGTAGTAGAAAAGCAGGCTCACGAAGTTGTCCGCCTTCTTCAACTCCTCCGCAGGGAATGAGATGACGATGTTGCCCGTGGTCTCGTTCGTGTTGGCCAGCTGGCGGATGATGTCGATGCGTCGCTGGCGGTCGGCCGGATCCTCCACGTCGAGCAGCATACGCAGCTTCGGGAAGTCCGTCGCCACGTTGCGGTCCAGCATCTCGTCAGGTGCCTGATCGCACAGCAAAATGTTACTCATGTAAAACAGAACCATATTGCTGTTATACATGGGCGATTCCTTGCCATAGCATCTTTTGGAGAAACAGTAGTTGTCATACCACGGTTTCATCTCTTCTACAATCACGTTCGTAGGTCGTTTTATGCGGCCTTCGACACGATAATATTCAATCATCGCACGCACTTCTTCCTCCGTGAATCCGATGATTTTATGGAACGGAGACAATAGCGATATGTTCGTGCCGATGTTGAAGCCGGAGGTCAAGTCATCGTATGTGATCGGGCTAACGCCCGTGAGATAGATGCGGTCGAAGCTAGGCTTGCAGACCTGGAAAAAATCACGGTAGAAACCCGTGCCATGCGTGATGGCCTTAAACTTCTCTTTGCCGTGAGTGGAGAGAATAGTGTTCGAAAAATTGTCGTACTCGTCGATGAAGAGGTAAACGGGAATGCCTTTGCTATGGGCATAATATGTCAGACTTATCATCATTTCACTGACCATCGATTGTTTTATGACCTCCTCGTATTCATAATCCGTATAAAAAGAACGGTACTTATTCATGAACCGTTTTATCTCGTTGGTGCAAGTAGTTTGAAAACTATCTTCCAACTCATCCATATTTTTCTTCACAATGGAGAAGTCGAACTTCAGCACCATATATTTACTGGCCTCCTTGGTAGGATGCTGACCAATATACAGGTCTCCGAAAAGTTCATTGAAACAATCCTTATTGTTGATGTCGTAATACTCCGCCAGCATATTACTAAAAATGCTTTTGCCGAAACGACGCGGACGGAGCAGGAAGATGAAGTTGGCAATGTTTTCCAAGTCGGGGATTATCTCCGATTTGTCTACAAAGTAAAAATCCTCGGTGATGATTTTCCGAAAATCTGATATTCCATAAGGGAGTCGTTTCATATCTTTCCTCTTTTACGTTTAACCTCTATCGCAAAGGTAACAATTGTTTTGCGAACGTCAAAGTGTGTGTTGTGCGATGTATGGAAATGGGACGCCTAACGGAGATGCGATTTTTACTTAAAAAGATAGATGATTGCTTGTACTGATGATTCGGGTTGCGGTGAAAAACAAAATGTGTCTATGCAGGTGTCTTGCCATAAAAGAAACGGACAACGGCAGTTCTCTTCCTTATAGAGCGGAAGTATTATGCTCGTTGTCCGATATGAGAAGTTAATACGGATTTCGTATCGACTTGGGTTTATTAGTAAGCTCTAGCGAATAGTACCCTGCATTTTGATGGTTGACCGGTTACCATACATTTGCCAGGTTCCTTGTCTCCGTCCAAATAGCTGTCGAAAGGAATGCAACGGATGGTTGCTTTTGTCTCTTCTTTGATTTTGGCCTCCGTTTCGGCTGTGCCGTCCCAATGAGCCAAGATGAATCCGCCCTTCTCGATTTCCACTTTGAACTCGTCGTAGCTGTCCACCTTCTTGATCATTGATTTGCGGTAGTCGTATGCCTTTTGGAAGATGTTCTTTTGAATCTCGTCCAAAAGATTTTTGATGTAGGCGTCGATTCCCTCCATGCTGACGGTCTCTTTGGTCAGGGTGTCACGACGGGCCACTTCGATGGTGTCGTTTTCGAGATCTCTTCCACCTAAAGCCAAGCGTACGGGAACACCTTTCAGTTCGTATTCGGCGAACTTCCATCCTGGTTTCTTCGTGTCGGAGTCGTCGTATTTGACGGAGATGCCCAATGTTTTTAGTTTTGCGATAATCTCGTTTACTTTCTCTGATATCTGAGCTAATTGGTCGGCGCCTTTGAATATAGGTACTATGACAACTTGGAATGGAGCCAAGCTTGGAGGCAGCACAAGCCCGTTGTCGTCGGAGTGAGACATGATGAGCGCACCCATCAAACGGGTAGAGACGCCCCATGACGTAGCCCAGACATAGTCTAGCTTGCCTTCGCGGGTTTGATATTGCACATCGAATGCCTTTGCGAAGTTCTGACCAAGGAAGTGAGATGTTCCCGATTGAAGAGCCTTTCCGTCTTGCATCAAAGCTTCGATGGTGTAGGTGTCAACTGCTCCGGCAAAACGCTCGGTTGCCGATTTTACGCCTTTGATGACTGGCAATGCCATGAAGTTTTCGGCGAAATCGCCATAAACGTTCAGCATCTTTTGTGCTTCAGCTTCTGCCTCTTCGTATGTTTCGTGTGCCGTATGTCCCTCTTGCCACAAGAACTCCGCCGTACGGAGGAATAGTCTTGTACGCATCTCCCAGCGGACCACGTTAGCCCATTGGTTGCAGAGGATTGGAAGGTCACGGTAGGAGTGGATCCAATTCTTATATGTATTCCAAATGATGGTTTCGGATGTCGGGCGGACAATCAGTTCCTCTTCCAACTTGGCGTCGGGATCAACCACAACGCCCGTTCCATCAGGATTGGTTTTTAGACGGTAGTGTGTAACAACAGCGCACTCTTTGGCAAAACCTTCCACGTGGTCGGCTTCCTTGCTCAAGAATGATTTAGGGATGAACAACGGGAAATAGGCGTTGCTGTGTCCTGTCTCTTTGAACTTGCGGTCCAGTTCCTGCTGCATCTTCTCCCAGATGGCGTAGCCATAAGGTTTGATGACCATACATCCTCTGACGGCAGAGCTCTCCGCCAAATCTGCTTTTGTAACTAAGTCGTTATACCACTGTGAGTAATCCTCGTTGCGAGGTGTCAATTCTTTTGCCATATCTATATTTGGTAAATGGCGTTTGTGCGCCTTTTTTTGTTATGTTGTTGTGGAGACTGTTCGTCTACCGCTTTTTTGCAAAATTATAAAATAATTAAGTTCCGCAAGTCCTTAATTTGCAAAATTTTGTTTGTTGCGTATGCTTGTCCCTAAATTTCTATTGAGCTAGTTCTGATTCTCTAATGAATATTTGAATGTTGTCCCATTTATTCAATTTACAGAGGTTTCTTAGTGAAATGTAATCTATAATTGGCTGAAGTTCTTCTTTTCTTTGAAGAACAGCATTTCAAAAAGAAGTTTGCCGGAATCTGTCGTGACAATTGTGTTGTAATAATGGTGGGCGTTGTCTAAAGGATAATAACCTTCGAAAAGGTTGACGATAAGGTCTGCTTCGTATAGTACTTCAGCATGTAGTTCCTTCATTTTCTGATATTGATGGTGGAAGCCTACGATTTTAGATATCAGAGTCCATCTCTCTGAGCTCCATTCTTGGTAGTCTTCTGCCCATTCGTTGACAATCCGCTCGCCTTCCGTCTGTTGGTTTATTGGTAGTGAATTGCCATATTTGGCTCGTGCCGACGGACACCCGACGTCGTGCAGCCAAGCTGCGGCGACAAGAGTTTCCGTCTGTTCCTGACTGCACTTTTCCATCTTGGCGAGTATTTGCGTATAGTGGGCTACACATTGCGTGTGTGCTATTTGTGTCGCATCTTCTTCTGCAAAAAGTTCCATTACGCGTAGCGTTATTTTATCAATAATATTCATGTCCAATCGTTTTGTTGCGTTGATTATATGGTTGAATTTATGTATAAAAGCCGTAACGGACGATGCTTCTAACCTTTCATGAAAAAATCAGGTTGATTTTAGAGGCGGATGGAGATGGGCTTTTTTGTCTCCACCGTTCTGGTTTTCGCCTTACTGATTCAGCTTGCTTTCTTTCTCCAGTTGCTTTGCTTCGTTCCAATATTTGTCCATTTCCTCCAAAGTCATTTCCTTCAGGTCTTTGCCTTGTTTCAGCGTCTTTCCTTCCAAATAGTTGAATCGGCGTATAAACTTACGGTTGGTGCGTTCCAATGCGTTTTCCGGATTGATTTTGTAGAGTCGGGCTGCGTTAATCATGCTGAACATCAGGTCTCCGAATTCCTCTTCCATCTTTTCTGCGTCCATGTGGCCGATCTCGACTTTCAGTTCGTCGAACTCTTCCTTCACTTTGTCCCACACTTGTTCCTTCTTGTCCCAATCAAATCCCACGTTGCGGGCTTTGTCTTGTATGCGGTAGGCTTTGATGAGGGCGGGTAGGGCATCCGGAACTCCGGAAAGCACAGTCTTGTTGCCGTCTTTCTCTTTCTGTTTGATCTGTTCCCACGTCTGTTCCACTTGTGCGGCAGTCTTTGCCGTTCCTTCACCGAATACGTGAGGGTGACGGAATATGAGTTTGTCGCATAAAGAGTTACATACATCGGAGATGTCGAATTCATTTGTTTCGGAGGCCATCTTCGAGTAAAATACGATATGCAGGAGCACGTCACCCAACTCTTTCTTTATGTCCATCATGTCTTTTTTCATGATAGCGTCACATAGCTCGAAGGTCTCTTCGATGGTGTTGGGACGGAGTGAGTCGAATGTCTGTTTCTTGTCCCACGGACATTTTATCCTAAGCTCGTCCATGATGTCGAGCAATCTTTCAAATGCCTTCAGTTTCTCCTCTCTGTTGTTATTCATGATGGTTGTCTCTGTTGTTTTAGATGTCTCCGTTTTCTTTCAGCAGATTATAGGCCGCTTCCATGTCTTTTCCCATGACGCAGAGTTTGATGCCTCCGAATGCAGGGTTGAAGATGGCGAACGTTTGGTTGATGTATTCGTCTTGCAGGAAACAATCGATGCCGTTGGCCTCCAAAAGACCTTTTGCGATATAGGCTTCTGATTGGCTTGAGAATCTTGCTACAACTACGGTTCTGTCTGTATCCATGTAGATTGTTTTATATCTGTTATCGCCACATAGAGTCCTCTTTTACCCCAATCTTGCCGAAAGACATGATATAGAGGGTGAGTAGTGGCAGAAATATGTCAAATAGTGGAATGGAAAGTATATACATCTTTTCCTGCAGGTTTTTGCAAGTCTTGTTGATGACTACGGCCTGAATGGTAAAGCGTACTAAGAAGAGGCCTGCCGTTATCCCCGCAAAAATGAAATGTTGGCAGGAGAGGAATAGAACGAGTAGCGTGGCGAACGTCGCATAGAACAAACCTCTTGTTAGCACTTCGCCTCCAATTCTCATTTTAGATGAAGAGGTATATCTTGAGCTTGTGCTCAGATGACGCTCTTTTTGTAGGCGGAAGTCTCGAAAGTTCATCTCTCTATTGGAGAGGGATATGCTCCGTTCCGAAAACTCCACGCTGGTGTTGTGTCTGTTTGCCACTTCTTGAATAAAGAGGTCGTCGTCTCCGGAGACCAGATTCAAGTGTGAAGCGAATCCTTTGTTCTTAAAGAAGAGCGATTTCTTGTAGGCCAAGTTTCTTCCTACTCCCATGTATGGCTTTCCCTTTATTGCGAACCCCATGTATTGCATGGCTATGAACATGATGTCGTAGCATATCATCGAATTGACGAATCCGTTTTTGAACGCATGGGCTCCGTAGCCGAGCACAATGTCCGTTTTGTCGTTGAAGTTCTGCACCATGTTGGCAATCCAATATTTGCTGGCCGGCTGGCAGTCGGCGTCGATGAGCAGCAGGTGTTCGAAACGGGCGGCCTTGATGCCTACCGTCAAGCACATCTTTTTGCGGCTCATATATTTTGCGTCCATGGGCAGGAATGTGTGGTATAGATTAGGATAGCGTTTCTGGAGTTTTTCCAAAAGGTCGCTACTCTCGTCCGTAGAACCATCGTTGACCACAATGACTTCAAATTCGGGATAATCCTGCTCCAATACGGAGGGGAGGAATTTCTCCAGATTGTCGGCTTCGTTTTTTGCGCAGATAATTACGGAGACTGGCGGCTTCTTTTTGCAATAGGGATGGTTGCCCTTGTTTATTTTACTGCTTAAAGACCAAATCCCGGTATAGTAGCGCAGATAGTAATAGGCTTGTATTATAAATGAAAATACAAACACCGCACATATTATCTGAGTGATAGGAGATAACGATAAAAACTCGTCTATTATGAACATTTCTCGATGTTTTGAAAAAACTTATTTTGTATGAGAAACAACCGGAATCATTATATTTCGGAAGAGAGCACGGATCCGGGCAGCCTTCTGAGGTTGTAGCGGGAAGCCATGATTTCTCCGTATGCGCCGGCCGAACGGAGAGCCAAGAGGTCTCCTCTCTGGGTCTCATTCAGTTCCGTATCTTTCTGGAATACGTCAGACGATTCGCAGATAGGGCCCACTACGTCATATTTTCGGGCGGCTTTGTCCGAAGTGATGTTCTCTATTCTGTGGTAGGCGTCATAAAGGGCAGGGCGTATCAGATCCGTCATGCCTGCGTCTACGATGGCAAATTGCTTCTCCTTGCCTTTCTTTACGTAAGTCACTTTTGTGATGAGGCTTCCGCACTGGGCTACGATGGAGCGCCCCGGTTCGCAGTGAACCTGTTGGCCTTCTCTCAGCTTCAGATGTTTGTTGAATAGACTGAAGTATGCCTCAAAGTCGGCTATCGGCATGTGGTTGGGGTGTTCGTAGTTGATGCCTAAACCTCCGCCTACGTTGATGTTTTTTATTTGGATGCCTTTCTTTTCGAAAGAGTCTTGCAGGTC
>JACJXK010000006.1 GCA_020636675.1 Prevotellaceae bacterium | reverse complement strand
GCCCGCCGACGAGCGCCTTGACTCGTTCTCCTGGGAGATATGGGCGTCATGGGCAATTGAACGGAAATGAAGGAAAATGATTGTTTGCTTTTATCCGGAAAAAATTATGATTTATACTAGATAGTATGTAATTTTATCCAGCAAAATGTAAAGTATGAAACAATAGGGTTTTGACATGCGTTTTGGTAGAGGATAGATTGATAGTTTTATTTTAAGAAGCAACGAGAGAAAAAATAACGTGTACGGCATGAGAACGGAAGTCTCATATAACATCGATGGATGTCTGAAAATTCGATTATGAAACGAATTTGATGACTGTCATTGTGTTGTCTGGCAGTAAACTGAGGATTTCCGCTGTATTGCCATCTGCTATTATCAACAAAATTGTTTTCGGTGTCAGAACAACAATGCCATTTTGTGGCAAAAACGATGCCTTCTGATATTGGAAAATACTTCAATGCAGAGAAGCGTGATGGGCAAACGAGAAGAAAGATACAAGTAGACAATAGGTGCTGTCGAATTGTACGAATGTTATTTCATAACTGAAGACGTAACTGATGAAAACGAGAATCCAAAGAGAAAAATTAAATGCGCATCCAAAGAAAAATGTGTAGACACATCAAAAACGCAAGTGATGAAGGGTCTGATGGCGGATGCATTTGAGGTGCTGACTAAAAAATTCAACGAATAATCATTTATAAAAAAGCAGGTATAGGTATGGATATTTCATCGTATGAGAAGCTGACATCATCTCAGAAGATAATCTTGAAATGTATTGCATTTGGAGACAGAAGTTTCATTGGTAGCATTAATGGCTTTTATGATAGGTATGGATTAGAATTGAAGATTGAAAAGACTGCTCTCGAAAAAGAATTGTCCGTTTTGGTGAAGATGGGTTTTCTTTACTCCGAACAAAATTCATATGGGATAAATGAGCGTATGATGCAAATTTTTTTGTTTACACAAATTTCGGATGAAGAATATTCTCGTTTGGTTAAAATAAATCCTTGGTCTTGGAATAGGACGATGATTGAATATGTAAAAAGAAAGATGCAAGGAAATAAACCAATGAAAGAGAAAAAAATAGATTCTTATTTGGAAGATTTGTCCTTGTCGGTTCTTGGAAATGCGGAACTTGTGTCCTATTTTTATCCTTTATTCAACACATACTATGCGAATGTGATAAATATGTACTTTTCGAAAGTGTTGTCGTTTAACGTTGAGAGGGATCGTTCGATGTATGAGCCTTTCGGAAAATTACCTGATTCTTCTTTGCGAAGCCTGATTGAGGAGTTTGAAATGGTTCAGGAATGTGTTTATGGAGGACGGGTGAAGGAGATTCCGAACGTGGTTCAAGGAAATAGCTGGGTCGGTATGTGTATGTTGGCTTTTTATAGTCAAGTTATGGGCGACTACAAGATAGCTTTTGATCGCTATGCAAAAGCACTGAAAATGAGAGGGAAAAAGTACTTTGGCATCGTGTTTTTTGATTTCACCTATGCTTGGACATTATATTGGTTACGTGAAGAACCTAAAATCGGGGTTGTGATATCTAAATTGCTGTCTTCTGAAATTTATGAAAGTGAGATTATATATTCGCCAGTGATTTTTGTTCTTCGAAAAGCCTCAGGGATGATGGATGTTAATCAAACAATATTGCTCCCTAATTATGAAAATAAGTTTAGCTTGTCTTCCTTTTTGTGCGCTTGGCTTTCTTTCCATTTTGATTTGAAGAAAAATGGCTACAAGGTGGAATCTGAAGAAATAAAGGATATGCCGGCGTTCAAATGCAAGTATTTCCAGTTCGAACTTTCGACTGATTTTCCCCAATGGATAAATCCGGAGGTGGTGAAAGATGCGTGCTTTGAGGGTGTGCGTCATCTTATGGGAGAACGGATAGAATCTTGGCAGGAGGTGTTGTCCGTACTTTTGTCAGGGAATAAGGAGGGTGGTTTGTCAAAGAACGCACAACGCATTATTTACATATTGGATGAAAAGTTGAAGTATGTGACGATGAAACTTCAGAAAAGACTTATGAAGGGTGGATGGTCAACCGGGCAACAAAAGACGGCAAATTTTTTACTTTCATTAGGTACAGACTTGGAGGATGAGGACAGAGAATTTTTGGGAAGTTCTGTTTTTAGAAGCTATGAATGGAATCCTTATTGCACCTATCCGTTAAGTGGATCAGATTCTGTCTTGTCGGCAATGCCGGCTTTGGTGGGTTGTGACCGCATTTTTTTCGAATCGAATATGAACTCTCCATTGGAGTTGAAATCGGAGGAAGCATATTTGATGGTAACAGAGGGGAAAAAAGGATACTCCGTTTCCAGCAACTATGATATAAAAAAGGGTGGATTGGTGCAAATCTACAAGGATGGTAACTTTTGTTTGAATATAGTGACCACAACACAGAAGAAGGCGCAGATTATCTCCACTTTGATGAATGTGAAGAGATTCCCGTTGATGTCGAAGCCTCAGTTAACCCAACTGTTGGAACAATTGAGTCATGGCATGACTATCCATACGGACTTAATGGGTGAGGAGACCGATTTGTCGGTGAAGAAGATGGATGGTGATTCGTCCATTTGCGTGCAGATTGTGCCTAATGGTTCCGATTTTAGGATTGATCTCTACGTGAAACCATTGGGGAATGAGCCTCCTTATTGCACACCGGGTGTGGGTTCTAAGAGCATTATGGGTTCGATGAATGGGGGAAATTATATGGCTGTCCGAAACCTGAAACAAGAGTCCGACAATGTGGATCGCATCAATTCTTTATTGCAACGGATTACAGACGAAGATGTGGAAAATTCCTTCATGCTAGGAGGTATTGAACCATGTCTCGATTTTCTGGACGGGCTACGTGATTATGAGAACATCACTCATTTGGAGTGGCCGCAGGGAGTGAAATTGAAAATATCCGGACGGGTAGATTTGCCAGACTTCCAACTGAAGGCGACGCATGGTAAAAATAATTGGTTTGATATGGAGGGTGGTCTGAAATTGAGTGACGAATCTCTCATTTCCATTGCTGAACTTTTGGCCTCAATGGACGGTGGACATCGGTTTGTGCGATTGAACAACGATGAATATGTCTCCCTCTCCGAGCAGCTGCGCAAACAAGTTCAGCTGTTGTCTGCCATTTCATATCAGACCAAGGGAAATGTGAGGGTCTCTGATTTCTCGATTTCCGGACTGGATCAGATAAAATCGGGTGGTGTTGATTTGGCGGTGGACGATTCGTTCACTAAGCTGTTGGCACGAGTCAAAAAAGCAGAGAAGAAGAAATATGAGTTGCCGGAAGGGTTGGATTGTGAGATGCGCGACTATCAGGCCGATGGGTTCCGTTGGATGAGCCGTTTGCTGGACTGGGGGGCAGGTGCTTGTTTGGCAGATGACATGGGATTAGGAAAGACCATCCAGGCTATCGCCATGCTATTGGACAACGCTAAGCATGGCGCGTCGATAGTGATAGCTCCTGCTTCTGTGCTCCTGAATTGGAAAGGGGAGGTGGAGAAATTTGCGCCGCAACTGATGGTGAAGGTCTTTAACCAGGCAGGCTCTGAACGAGAGAAGTTGGTTAAAGAAGCAGGAAAATTCGATGTGCTGCTTGCCACTTATGGAATGTTGGTGACGGAAGGTGATTTGCTTCAAAGTAAAGAATGGAACTTGATTGTATTGGACGAGGCGCATACCATCAAAAATAAGGATACGAAGATGTCTCAATCGGCCATGTTGCTGAAAGGACGTTTCCGTTTATTGCTGACAGGAACTCCTGTGCAGAATTACCTTGGTGAATTGTGGAATCTTTTTCAATTCATGAATCCCGGACTGTTGGGAACCTTTGAAGAGTTTAATCAGAAATATATTATTCCGATAGAAACTTTGGGGGATAAAATTAGGCAGAAACAACTGAAACGACTGGTTTCCCCTTTCCTCCTGCGACGTACTAAGAATGAGGTTTTGGATGAACTTCCGCAGAAGACGGAGGTGAATTTCCCTGTTGAGATGACGGAGGAGGAGATGTCTTTCTACGAGGCTTTGCGTAGAAAGGCGGAATCTTCCATGATGGAGGGAGAACTGACTGCCCTACAAACGTTGTCGGAGATAACGAAACTTCGTCAGGCTGCATGTCACATCAATTTGGCTGGTGGGCATTTGAAAGGTTATTCGTCTAAAATTGTCCGTTTTCTGCAAATATTGGAGGTCCTGAAAGAGAATGGACATAGGGCATTGGTGTTTAGCCAGTTTACCGGACATCTCGACTATGTACGCAAAGCTCTTGAAGAACAAAAGATAGACTACTTGTATTTGGACGGATCCACCCCGATTGCGGAGCGACAGAAATTAGTGAAGAAATTCCAAACCGGTAGTCAGTTGGTGTTCCTAATCAGTTTGAAAGCTGGCGGGCTCGGACTGAACCTGACCGCGGCAGACTATGTCATCCATTTGGATCCGTGGTGGAATCCTGCCATTGAAGACCAAGCTTCCGATCGGGCTTATCGTATGGGACAGACTCGACCTGTGACGGTTTATCACCTTCTGGCGGCGCAGACCATCGAAGAAAAAATCATCAGGATGCATAAAACAAAAAAAGATTTGGCCGATTCTTTGCTTGAGGGCAGCAACATGTCGCATAAATTAAGTAGAGATGAGTTGTTGGAATTGTTGAAGGAGGAGTAGAAGCTTCTATTGAAAGAACATGACGTAAGAAACGGATGTGTTTATTTTGTGCTAACAGAGATGGTTGGAAGCATGGTCAATTATAAACGGAAATGTCCCATTTGTGGAGTTATGTCCGCATCCTATATATTTTGACACGTTTGCCAGTTGCCGATGCGGTTGTTTCTAAATTCTTTTAATTTGGTGGAATTGGAAATGATAAGATGAACCATCTCAAAACTATCTTTATCTTTGTGCTATTGTTATAAAATCATCAGTGGTTACATACGTAGATGTCATATTGCCGTTGGCACTGGCCAATACATATACTTATATTTTACCGGAGGAATATAAGGCGTTTTCTCGTGTGGGGATGCGTGTAATTGTCCCTTTTGGAAGCAAAAAGCTTTATACAGCCCTGATATATGGGTTCCATACGGAAAAACCGGAAAATTTCGAACCGAAAGAGATATTGTCAGTCCTTGACGATATTCCTATAGTGAATGCAAAACAACTTGAATTCTGGAGTTGGATAGCCAGATATTATCAATGCCAGTTGGGTGAGGTCTTCAAAGCAGCTTTGCCTTCAGGATTCAAACTGGAAAGTGAAAGCGTCATTTCTGTTGTTGACGATTTTGAGGCGAAGGAGCAGTTGAAGAAGAACGAACAATTGTTGTTGGATGTTCTTTCCTCGAAGAGAGAGATGTCTGTTTCAGACCTGAATAAGGCTCTTCCTTTGAAGAATGTACTTCCTTTGGTCAAGAAAATGATGGAAATGGGTGCCATTGCGTTGAGCGAGGAGGTGAAGACAAAATATAAGCCTAAAACGGATGTTTATGTTCGGATGTCCGATTATTATAAGGATGATAGTCGGTTGCACGTGGTTTTTGATTCTCTTTCTCGTGCAAAGAAACAGTTGGATCTGTTGATGTCATATCTCCAGTATTCTCAGTTCCTTGTGGCAGGACATACGGTTGAAATAACAAAGAAGGAACTTTTAGAAAAGTCATCTTCGTCTGCCGTGGTTCTGAATGCTTTGGTGGAGAAAGGATATATGGAAGTGTATGTGAAGGAAGTGGATCGGTTGCATTCCGAATCTTCTTCGATGCAAACTATGTATCCCCTTTCGGAAGAACAGAAGCGAGTCTATCGTGAAATTATGGTACTGTTTCGACAGAAACAGACGGTTCTGCTGCATGGCGTGACATCTAGCGGAAAAACGGAGGTTTATATCCACCTCATCGATGAAGTGCTGAAATTAGGGAAACAAGTTCTTTTCCTCCTTCCTGAGATCGCATTGACCACGCAGATAACGAATCGGCTGAAGCGCGTCTTTGGCAATAAGCTGGGAGTCTATCATTCTAAATTCTCGGATGCGGAAAGAGTGGAAGTTTGGAATGATCTCTTGCATGACAAAGGTATACAGGTGGTTTTGGGCGTCAGGTCGTCCGTGTTTCTTCCTTTTCGTAGATTAGGCCTTGTAGTTGTAGATGAAGAGCACGAAACCACCTATAAGCAGTATGATCCGGCACCGAGGTATCATGCCAGAAACGCAGCGGTTGTTTTGGCATCCATGTACGGAGCCAAGGTGCTTTTGGGTTCGGCAACTCCTTCGTTAGAGAGTTATTATAATGCTTGTTCCGGTAAATTTGGGCTTGTTGAATTATTTGCTCGATATGAGGGGATAAAGATGCCTGAGGTTCTGATTGCCGACATCAAGGAGGCTAAGAGGAAGAAAGAGATGAAAGGCCATTTTACTTTGCCTTTGGTGGAACAGATGCGGAAAGCGTTGGAAAGGAAGGAACAGGTTATTCTGTTTCAAAACAGGAGAGGGTTTGCCCCTTATCTTGAATGTAAAGGATGTGCTTGTGTCCCTAAATGTAAGAATTGTGATGTCAGTTTGACTTACCATAAAAATCAGAATGTGCTGACTTGCCATTATTGTGGTTATTCCATTCCAGTTCCGGAGGTGTGTCCTGCCTGCGGAAATCCTACGTTGGAGCCGGTTGGCTTTGGTACGGAGAGAATAGAAGAAGAGGTCGCGGAACTTTTCCCGAACGTTAGGGTGGCAAGGCTGGATTTGGACGTGGCTCGTTCCCGAAAAAGTTATGAGACGATTATCTCCCAATTTGAACGGGGAGAAATAGATATATTGGTTGGTACGCAGATAATATCCAAGGGATTGGACTTTGAAAGGGTGCGGGTTGTAGGTATTCTGAATGCGGATTCGTTACTTAATTATCCGGACTTCAGGTCGTATGAACGGGCATATCAGCTGATGACACAAGTTAGTGGTCGAGCAGGGCGGAAGAATAATCAAGGCATTGTCGTGCTGCAGACATCGGATCCGACACATCCTGTCATTTCGCAGGTGCAGCGGAACTCTTATCAGGAGATGTACGAAGGCCAATTGGAAGAGAGGCGATTGTTTCGATATCCTCCGTTCTACAGACTCATCAATGTGTATGTGAAAGGACGTGATTTTAATGTTGTTGCCAATGCTGCCAAATATTATGCCCAATGTCTGCGGTCGGTGTTTGCCGATAGGGTATATGGTCCGGACAAACCGGTGATAACCCGTATTCAAAACCTATATATGTTGAAAGTGATGCTGAAGATAGAACAAGAAATTTCTACGGAACAAGTCCGAGACATCATGAAGAAAGTGTCTGATCATTTGTTATCCAAACAGGAGTATAAGTCTGTGTTCTTGCAATTAGATGTAGATCCAATGTGATTTTGTTTCTTGTAATTCATTTATTTGCATATCTTTGTACAATTGTTGTCGTAAGATAAAAAATATATAAGGGCAATAGAATAAAATTGTCCTTACTTTAATTATTAGGATATGAAGTTTGAAGAAATGGGTTTTGATGCTGCCTTGCTGGAGGGATTGGAGGCAATGAATTTTGAAGATATGACTCCTGTTCAGGAGCAGGCCATTCCAATTATTATGGAGGGGAAGGATGTCATAGCATGTGCCCAGACGGGCACGGGTAAGACCGCAGCATATCTATTGCCTGTGCTGAATCGTTTGTTAATAGAACCTCATGATTCTGATTCTGTTAATGCAATAATAATGTCTCCGACGAGGGAACTTGCCCAGCAGATAGATCAGCAGTTGGAAGGATTCTCCTATTTTTTGCCGGTCAGTTCAGTTGCCGTATATGGAGGAAATGACGCTTCTGCATGGGAACAGCAAAAAAAAGCGATGCAGTTGGGTGCTGATTTTGTCATAGCTACGCCGGGTCGCCTTATATCACATATTAGTTTGGATAATGTAGATTTCTCTAAAATCCAGTATTTCATATTGGATGAGGCCGACCGTATGTTGGATATGGGATTTTATGATGACATAATCCAAATTGTGAATAAGCTGCCAAAGAATAGACAGACAATTATGTTTTCTGCCACTATGCCATCGAAAATAAAAAAGCTGGCGGAAACGATATTGAAAGATCCTGTTTCCGTGAACATCGCAATATCGAAGCCTGCCGAGGGAATCTTGCAGGGTGCGTATGTTTGCTATGAAGCGCAAAAGCTAGGTCTGATCAAGTCGCTATTAGAAGAGAAGAAGCAAGAAAAAGTCATTATATTCTCTTCTTCGAAGTTGATGGTAAAGGATGTTTCCCGAAACCTGAAACGGATGGGATTGTCTGTTGGTGAGATGCATTCTGATTTGGAACAGGCGGAGCGTGACAGTGTGATGCTTGATTTCAAGAACGGTAAGATAAACATATTGGTCGCTACGGATATCGTATCGAGAGGTATAGATATAGATGATATAGATGTTGTGATAAACTATGATGTTCCTCATGATGCGGAGGATTATATACATAGAATAGGTAGAACGGCAAGGGCGAATAAGGAGGGAACTGGTCTTACTTTCGTTTCTGAGAAGGAACAGGAAAAATTTCTTCGTATAGAGCGGTTCTTGGAGAAGCCAATATACAAAATACCGTTGCCGAAAGAGTTGGGAGAATCACCTGCGTATGATCCTAAGGCTCATTCCTTTCAACACAAAGGAAGGTTTGGCGGAGGCAGACGGCCGTCGTCCAATGGGTCATCTGGGGCAAAAAGCCATGGAAGAAATAACAACAAAAATCGGCCGAGAAAAAATCCGACGCAGAACAGTTGATGTTATGATACGGATTCTTTTTGTGTGTTTAGGTAATATTTGTCGTTCTGCGGCAGCCGAGGCTGTGATGCGGGATAAAGTTGAGAAACGAGGCCTTTCTGAAAAGGTTTATGTCGATTCTGCAGGTATCCTTTCCATACATCAGGGGGATAAGGCAGATATGCGTATGCGAAGCCATGCGGAAAGGAGGGGATATGAAATCACTTCCATATCTAGACCTGTAAAATTCTCCGATTTTGACCAGTTTGATCTGATAATCGGCATGGATGATTCTAATGTAGACGACCTAATGGATAGGGCTGTCACCTTGGACCATCAAAAGAAAATTCATAAAATGACGGAGTATTGCAAAAATTGTTCGGATGCCTATGTCCCGGATCCGTATTACGGAGGATCGGCAGGTTTTGAGCTGGTGCTGGATTTGTTGGAAGATTCCTGTGAAGGTTTAGCCGATTTTTGTGAGAACTTGTAATTTTCATTTGTTAAGGAATAAAAAAATGAGTCCACTGTTGGTTGTTCCAACAGTGGACTTTCTGTTTATTTGTTTCCTTGCTCGGCTAATTCAGGATAACTGATCCTTGTATGGTAGATGGTTTTTAGTTTTTCTTTGAGAGTGTATTTCACTTTCTCGATATCTCGAAGTGTGATTGGCGAATTTTTGAAGACGCCATCGTTGATTTGGTCCGATATGATCTTTTCTACTAAATCATTTATGCTTTTGTCAGTATACTCTTTCATGCTACGAGACGCGGCTTCTACAGAATCGCACATAGAGACCACCGCCATCTCTTTGGAGAATGGAAGCGGACCCGGATATGTGAATTTTGATTCATCTACTTCTTTGTCCGGATATTTGTTTTTGAAAGTATAGTAGAAATATTTGCTTTTGCTTAATGCATGGTGTGTCCGGATGAAATCCTGTAACTTTTGTGGTAGTCCGTGCTTCTCGGCAATGCTGATTCCGTCAGTCACATGCTTAATGATTATTTGTGCACTCTTTTCTTCGTCATTAATCTCGTTGTGTGGGTTGACTCCCGATTGGTTTTCGGTGAAGAACACCGGGTTGCTCATCTTTCCGATGTCGTGATATAGTGCGCCCGTTCTTGCCAACATCGGATTGCCTCCGATGCTTAGAGTGGCGTCTGCCGCCAAGTTTGACACTTGCATGGAGTGTTGAAAACTACCAGGGGCAATCTCCGAAAATTCCCGTAGCAATTTGTTGTTTGTGTTGGCCAGTTCGACTAACGTCACGTCAGATACATATCCGAATGTCTTTTCGAAGATGTATATGAGAGGATAGGCAAATAGCAGCAGCAATCCGTTTATCAGAAAAGAGAGGAATGTGTACCAATTTATCTGTTCCAAAGCTCTTTCGTGTATGAGTATCTCCCCGACGTATAAGACACAGTATACAAGAACGATGATGCAGGCCGACTTTACCAGTTGGGAACGTTGAAACAGATCTTTCAATGTGCAGATGGAAATCATACCTATCGTTATCTGTAGAAAGATAAATTCGAATTCGGAAGGTACGATGAAAGAACATAGAAGAACTGTGGTGATGTGTAGAAACAATGCTGTCCGTGTGTCGAAAAATATTGTTATGATGATAGGAAGTATAGCGTAGGGGATGATGTAGGGAGACAAGTCGTATTTTACGGCAAGGGATGTCAATGTACAGATTAAGACAACCATCAGTAGCATGAATATGACATTCTTAGTCTCTCGCATGAACTGTTTTCTGAAGAGAAACAGATACATGTAAAATATACTCAAAGCACATATGATGACGATTATCTGCCCGAACAGAATACTAGACGAGTCATTCTTTTCCCTATTCTCAAGAACGCTCTGTTTGAGTGAATTCAGTATGTCGTGGTTCTTTTCTGTTACAATCTCCCCGTGGTCAATGATTCTTTCTCCACTCTGAATCCTCCCTTTTGTTAGCGAGATGTTCTTTAAGATGTCATTTTTCAGATTGTCTGTTGTCTCTTTGTCATAATTGATGTTTTCTTCCAGATATTTATTCACGTCATAACTTCGTAGAATGTCTTTGTTGAGATAGGCGGGTGCGTTTTCTATCAGTTCCTCGTAGGCTGTTTTTGTAGAAAGAAGTTTGTTGGGCGAAACGGACTTAGCCACATTGTCTTTCTTTACTAAGATGTTGCTGTGTCCTTCTTTCTTGATGCGATCATTTTCGGAGGATGAAATTATTCCCGTAGAGTAGAGCTCTTTCATCTCTGTCGTAATGTATTTTATGTACATTTTGGATAGAGGAGAGCTGGATGAAGAACTGTTGTCTAAGAATTTTGCGATGTTTCTCTTCAGAATGTTATTGTCTATGACATAACAAGGTTGAAACTCTTTTTCCAAGACGCTATCCTGCTCCTTCTTGAGCTCGTCTGCCGATTTGTATATTTCGAAGGCAAATGGTGCTGTTATGGCGTCGTATCGCCAAGGACTGCCTTTTTCATAGGTGTATTGAAACTTCCCTATGCTGGGATACAGGTTCAATATGATGATGGCAGTGAGGATGAATAGTGCGATTGTGTATATGTTCTTCGCAAGGCCTTCTCTCTTCTTTAAGTTTCTAATCATGACGTTGACTTATTTGTATTTGTTTATTTTGTCTTTCTCTTTTGTGTGGATGTATATGTCGATCAGTGTCTCTTTTATCTCTTTGCTGTTATATATAAGGTAAGCTTTTTCTAAGTAATAGGCCGCTTTGTCATAGTATCTGCCAATTTCTTCCGAAGGAGAATCGTTCGTTTGGTATTTCTTTGTGTATTCCATCTCCTTTAATATAGTTTTACTTTGGCGCTGAGCTATCAGATAGTAATAGTTCCCAAGGAAAACGTAAGTGTCATAGTCTACGATGCTGTCCTGATCAATCTCTTGGTATAAAATCTTTGCGCTGTCGCTGTTGTCCATGTATAATAAAGATTCGGCCAGCCGTTTTTTTATTTTGTAATTCTTTGGTTCCTTGTCTAGAATTTTCCGGTAAATGGGAGTCGATTCTTCGTATCTCGATTTTCCGAACAGAATGTCGGCAATGGCAGTGGACAGGCTGTCTTTTGTGTCGGGATATTTTGTGATGATATATTTGAGTGCTTCGCAAGTACAGCTTGTCTCGTTTTGACAGTAAATGATGCTGACGTGTTTCATTAAAGTGTTGATGGAAGCTCCCTTTTGTGCGGATATGCCGTAATAGTTCAATGCTATTTGTTTGTAATTCATCATGTAAGCGCAGTCTCCCGCACTCAGGTAGAGTTGGTAGTTCATCTCTTCCGGAGTGTCCGCTTTGATGGCGTCTCCATAGATTCGAAAAGCTTTTTCTATGTTTCCGGATAAAAAGAGTTCATCGGCATGTTCTTGGTGCGGATTCCCTGCGTAAGTAAGGAGAGTCCAAGAAAAACAGAATATGAAGAAAAGAAGACCTGTTGGTTGTTTCATCGTTGTTTTTACATGTTTACACATCCAAAGGTATTAAAAGAGCAATTCTTAAGAAAAAATATAGGGAGGAAAATCAAAGGAAAAATGAGAATCTCTTTTTTCGCATCTTTTTTATGTCAGAAGAAAAGAGATTCAGAGAGAAAAAAAAACCTAAAATGTTGATATTTTGAAAATAAATGAATATTTTTGCAGCCTCTTACGGAAAGAGTGTATTTAATAAATTATAAATTTTAAAAGGATTAAAAAGTAGTAAAATGCCTACAATTCAGCAATTAGTTAGAAAAGGAAGGTCTAATCAGGTAGATAATAGTAAGTCTCCTGCATTGGATTCTTGTCCACAGAGACGAGGCGTTTGTGTAAGGGTTTATACAACGACTCCAAAGAAGCCTAACTCAGCCATGCGTAAGGTAGCGAGGGTTCGTTTGACCAATCAGAAAGAGGTTAATGCGTACATTCCTGGAGAGGGACATAACTTGCAGGAACACTCCATCGTATTGGTTCGTGGTGGTCGTGTAAAGGATCTTCCAGGTGTACGATACCATATCGTTCGCGGAACTCTTGATACTGCTGGCGTAAACGCTCGTACTCAACGTCGTTCTAAGTACGGAGCTAAGAGACCAAAGCCAGGACAGGCAGCTCCAGCAGCAAAGGGCAAGAAGTAATTCTAACAATGAGATTTTAGTAAAAAAGTAAAAAACGTAGTTTGAGTTTTACTGGTAGCAGATGAAGGTTGAGTAAATGGCTTGGCGAAGCCATTGAAGCGAAAGAGCAACCAAAACAAAAACGGAAAATTAAAAAAAATGAGGAAAGCAAAGCCTAAAAAACGGGTTATAATACCAGATCCGGTTTTTAACGAAGTAATGGTTAGTCGTTTTGTTAACCATTTGATGTATGACGGTAAGAAGAGTGTCGCTTATGACATATTCTATACGGCATTGGATAGTGTGAAATCTAAACTTCCTAATGAGGAAAAGACCCCATTGGAGATATGGAAAAAGGCATTGGAAAATATTACTCCACAGGTAGAAGTAAAGTCACGCCGTGTAGGTGGTGCAACATTCCAGGTTCCAACAGAGATCCGTCCTGAGAGAAAGGAGTCTATTTCAATGAAAAACCTTATCATCTTCTCAAGAAAAAGAGCAGGAAAGACAATGGCCGACAAATTGGCAGCTGAAATAACTGACGCATTTAATAATCAGGGAGGTGCATTCAAACGTAAGGAAGATATGCACAAGATGGCAGAGGCAAACCGTGCTTTTGCTCATTTCAGATTCTAATTTTCAACCAATATCATATTATATAAATCATGGCTAAAGCGGATTTACATTATACAAGAAATATCGGTATCATGGCCCACATTGATGCCGGTAAGACAACAACCTCCGAGCGTATCTTGTTCTACACAGGTCTGACTCATAAGATCGGTGAAGTTCATGATGGAGCTGCCACTATGGACTGGATGGCACAGGAGCAGGAGAGGGGTATCACTATTACATCTGCTGCAACAACTACATATTGGAAGTATGCAGACAATAAATATAAGATAAACTTGATTGACACTCCAGGACACGTTGACTTTACCGTAGAGGTAGAGCGTTCTTTACGTATCTTGGATGGAGCTGTTGCCACATTCTGTGCAGTAGGAGGCGTTGAACCTCAGTCTGAAACGGTTTGGCGTCAGGCAGACAAATATAACGTTCCTCGTATTTGCTACGTAAATAAGATGGATCGCTCGGGTGCTAATTTCTTTGATGTCGTTTCTCAAATCAAGACCGTTCTTGGAGCTACTCCATGTCCTATCCAAATTCCTATTGGAGCGGAAGAGTCTTTCAAAGGAGTCGTGGATTTGATTACGATGAAGGCTATCCTTTGGCATGACGAGACGATGGGTGCAGAATACTCAATAGAGGAAATTCCTGCAAACCTGGTTGATGAGGCCAATGAATGGAGAGGAAAAATGTTGGAGACGGTTGCTGAGTGCGATGATGTGCTTATGGAAAAATTCTTCGATGATCCGTCTAAGATCACGGAAGATGAAATCCGTGTGGCTATCCGTAAAGGCACTTTGTCAATGAGCATCTATCCCGTCATATGTGGATCTTCATTCAAAAACAAGGGTGTTCAGACCATGTTGGATGCGGTTTGTACTTATCTTCCTAGTCCATTGGATACTCCGGAGATTATAGGTTCTGCGATTGATGATGCAGACAAGAAGGTAGTAAGACATCCTGATGAGAATGAGCCTCTTTGTGCTTTGGCATTTAAGATCGCTACAGACCCATATGTAGGTCGTCTATGTTTTTTCCGTGTTTATTCAGGAAAGATTGATGCGGGATCATATATATTCAATACCCGTTCAGGAAAGAAGGAGCGAATCTCTCGTTTGTTCCAGATGCATTCTAATCACCAGAATCCAGTAGAGGTTATCGCCGCCGGAGATATCGGTGCAGGTGTTGGTTTCAAGGATATCCGTACAGGTGATACATTGTGCGGTGAGGAGGAAGCTGATCACATGGTATTGGAGTCAATGGACTTCCCTGATCCAGTTATTGGTGTCGCAATTGAGCCTAAAACTCAGAAAGATATTGACAAATTGGGCAATGGCTTGGCGAAGTTGGCGGAAGAGGATCCTACATTTACAGTTAAAACGGACGAACAATCAGGACAGACGGTTATTTCTGGTATGGGTGAGCTTCACTTGGATATCATTATCGATCGTTTGAGAAGAGAGTTCAAAGTAGAGTGTAATCAAGGTCGTCCTCAAGTTAATTACAAGGAAACTATCACTCGAACGGTTGATCATAGAGAGGTTTACAAGAAACAATCAGGAGGTCGTGGTAAGTATGCCGATATCTTCGTTAAGGTTGGTCCTGTAGATGAGGGTTTTGTTGGTAGCTTGCAGTTTGTAGATGAGGTGAAGGGCGGAAATATTCCTAAGGAGTTCATTCCATCTATCCAAAAAGGTTTCACGGCAGCAATGAAGAATGGTGTTTTGGCTGGATTCCCAGTAGAGCAGTTGAAAGTTGTTGTTGTGGATGGTTCTTATCATCCAGTCGATTCAGACCAGTTGTCTTTCGAAATTTGTGCTAATCTTGCATTCAAAGAGGCATGTGCTAAAGCTAAGCCAGTTTTGATGGAGCCTATCATGAAGTTGGAGGTTGTTACTCCGGAAGAGAATATGGGTGATGTTATCGGTGACTTGAACAAACGTCGTGGTCAAGTTGAAGGTATGGAGACTAGCCGTTCAGGTGCACGTATCGTGAAAGCTAAAGTGCCTTTGTCAGAGATGTTCGGATATGTTACCGCATTGCGTACGATTACTTCAGGTAGGGCAACTTCAACAATGGAGTTTTCTCATTATGCTGAAGTGTCTTCTTCTATCGCAAAACAAGTGGTTTCAGACGCAAAAGGTAGAGTAGATCTTTTGTAATATAATGAGATAATCCGGTTGGTGTAAGCCAACCGGACTCGAAAATAGAGAGTATATAAAAATAGAATAAAAGATAAGATTCAATGAACCAAAAGATTAGAATTAAATTGAAGTCTTACGATTACAATCTAGTTGACAAATCGGCAGAGAAAATCGTGAAGACGGTAAAGACTACAGGTGCAGTAGTTAGCGGTCCAATTCCGTTGCCTACCCACAAACGTATCTTTACAGTAAACCGTTCGACTTTCGTAAATAAGAAGTCAAGAGAGCAGTTCCAGTTGTCTTCGTTCAAGAGATTGATTGACATCTATAGCTCAACAGCAAAGACAGTGGATGCGTTGATGAAACTTGAATTGCCAAGCGGAGTAGAGGTAGAAATCAAAGTTTGAGTTATTTTAAATAAAAAAAGAAATGCCAGGATTATTAGGAAAAAAAATCGGAATGACATCCGTTTTCAGTGCTGATGGTAAAAATGTACCATGCACTGTTGTCGAAGTAGGTCCTTGTGTTGTTACACAGATCAAAACAGTGGAGAATGACGGTTATTGCGCACTCCAAATCGGTTTTGAAGAAAAGAAGGAGAAGAACACAACTCAAGCAGAGTTGGGTCACCTTAAGAAATCTGGAACAACACCAAAGAGACACTTGGCCGAGTTCAAAGAGTTTAAGGAGGAGTACAAACTTGGAGACATCCTTACGGTAGATTTGTTCTCTGGGGCACAGTTTGTAGACGTTGTTGGTACTTCTAAGGGTAAGGGATTCCAAGGTGTTGTAAAACGCCACGGATTCGGAGGTGTGCAACAGACCACTCATGGTCAGCACAACCGTTCTAGACACCCTGGATCAATAGGTGCTTGTTCGTACCCTGCAAAGGTCTTCAAAGGAATGAGAATGGGCGGACGTTTAGGAGGTGATTCCGTAACGGTTCAAAACCTACAAGTGTTAAAGGTTATTCCTGAAAATAATCTTTTAGTAATAAAAGGTTCATTGCCAGGATGTAATGGTTCAATCGTAATTGTCAATAAGTAATGGAACTGAGTGTATATAACATAAAAGGAGAGGATACCGGAAGGAAAGTCACTTTAAGTGACAGTGTGTTTGGTATTGAGCCGAATGACCATGCAATTTATTTGGATGTAAAGCAATATTTGGCAAACAGACGTCAAGGAACTCACAAATCCAAAGAGAGAAGTGAGCTTTCTGGAAGTACAAGGAAACTTGGACGCCAAAAAGGAGGAGGTGGAGCTCGTAGGGGTGACATTAACTCTCCTGTTTTGGTTGGTGGAGCAAGAGTTTTTGGTCCTACACCAAGAGACTACAGCTTCAAGTTGAACAAGAAGGTTAAACAATTGGCCCGTAGGTCTGCTTGGACATATAAGGCTCAGAATGAGGGTATCATCGTTGTTGAAAACTTTGCGTTTGAGGCTCCAAAGACAAAAGAGTATATAGCAATGACAGATAATCTTAAGATTTCAGACAAGAAGTCTTTGATAATTTTGTCAGAAGTAAATAAAAATGTATATTTGTCAGCTCGTAATCTCCAGAACTCTCAAGTGTTGAGTCCTTCGGATTTGAATACTTATAGAATTATGGATGCGAAATGTATCGTATTGACAGAGAGTGCATTGGCAGATGTAGAGAATAATTTAAAAGCATAGGAGGTCAAAAAGATGGGAATCATAATTAAACCGATAGTGACAGAGAAGATGACAAGCTTAGGAGAGAAATACTCTCGCTATGGCTTTCGTGTTTCTCCAAATGCCAACAAACTTGAAATCAAGAAGGCGATAAAAGACATGTATAATGTTACGGTCGTTTCTGTGAATACGTTGCGTGTAGAAGGCAAGAAAAAGAGCCGTTATACAAAGGCAGGCGTGATAAACGGAAAGGCGCCTTCTTATAAAAAGGCGTTCGTGACATTGAAGGAAGGCGATGTAATCGATTTTTATAGCAATATTTAATAAATAAAAATGGCTGTTCGTAAATTCAAACCCACAACACCGGGGCAGAGACACAAAGTTATTGGCGCATTCGAGACAATTACCTCGGATGCACCAGAAAAATCTCTTGTAACAGGAATGTCCAAGACAGGAGGCCGTAACAATGTAGGTAAACTTACCATGCGTTACATAGGTGGCGGTCACAAGAGAAAGTACAGAGTAATTGATTTCAAAAGGGATAAAGACGGTGTTCCAGCAGTAGTGAAGACAATAGAATACGATCCGAATCGTTCGGCTCGTATCGCTTTGTTGTTTTATGCTGATGGAGAGAAACGTTATATTCTTGCACCAAATGGATTGCAGTTAGGTCAGCAATTAATGTCAGGTGCTGAGGCTTCCCCAGAGGTAGGAAATGCTTTGCCTTTGCAGAACATTCCGCTTGGTACAGTAATCCACAATCTGGAGCTACGCCCAGGACAAGGAGCAGCATTAGTTCGCTCGGCTGGTACTTATGCACAGTTGACTTCGAGAGAAGGCAAATATGCAATAGTAAAATTACCTTCAGGTGAGACCAGAATGATACTTTGTACTTGTAAGGCAACAGTTGGTACGGTAGGTAACTCGGATCACGCATTGGAGCAATCAGGTAAAGCTGGTCGTTCTCGTTGGTTAGGTCGTCGTCCTCGTAACCGTGCTGTAGTTATGAACCCAGTAGACCATCCAATGGGTGGTGGTGAAGGCCGTCAGTCTGGAGGTCATCCAAGATCACGTAAGGGATTGTTGGCTAAGGGCTTCAAGACAAGAGCACCAAAGAATGCTTCTAATAAGTATATTGTTGAAAGAAGGAAAAAGTAATCAATAAAAAGGTAATTTTATGAGTCGTTCACTAAAAAAAGGCCCATATATCAACGTGAAGCTTGAAAAAAAGGTTCTCGCTATGAATGAAAACGGAAAAAAATCCGTGATTAAAACATGGGCAAGAGCTTCAATGATATCACCTGATTTTGTAGGTCATACAATTGCAGTTCACAACGGAAACAAATTCATTCCGGTATATGTTACGGAGAACATGGTCGGCCACAAGCTTGGCGAATTCTCTTTAACACGTACATTTAGAGGTCACGGAGGCAATAAGAAAAGATAACCGTGAGTAAGAAGAAATTAAAAAAGTTCTAATAAAATGGGTGCAAGAAAAAAAATATCAGCAGAGGCAATAAAGGAAGCTCAGAAGTCGCTTTACTTTGCTAAGTTGAATGATGTTCCTACATCTCCACGCAAAATGCGCTTGGTTGCGGACATGGTTCGTGGCATGGAAGCGTATAGAGCACTTAGCGTATTGAGATATTCGACAAAAGAAGCTTCTAACCGTTTGGAGAAGTTATTGCGTTCTGCTATCGCTAATTGGGAACAGAAGAATGAGAGGAAGGCGGATAATGGAGAGTTGTACATTAGTGCAATCTATGTTGATTCAGCTAAAATGTTGAAGAGACTCCGTCCCGCTCCACAAGGTAGGGGGTATAGAATACGCAAGCGTTCTAACCATGTTACCTTGTTTGTAGATACTAAGAATTCAAACGATAACCAAAATTAATTGTTAGATGGGACAGAAAGTTAATCCAGTAAGTAACCGCTTAGGAATCATCAAAGGTTGGGATTCTAATTGGTATGGCGGAAAGAACTACGGCGATACTATTTTGGAAGATGCTAAAATAAGAAAGTATCTGAATGCCCGTCTTGCAAAGGCTAGCGTTTCAAGAATTGTTATCGAACGTACATTGAAACTTGTCACAATTACCGTATGTACGGCTCGTCCGGGAATCATCATCGGAAAGGGAGGTCAAGAGGTTGACAAGTTGAAAGAGGAGTTGAAGGAGATCACAGACAAGGATGTTCAGATCAACATCTTTGAAGTGAAGAGACCAGAATTGGATGCAGTGATTGTTGCTAACAACGTAGCTCGCCAAATCGAGGGTAAAATTGCATACCGTCGTGCAACGAAGATGGCTATTGCTTCTACAATGCGTATGGGTGCAGAAGGTATTAAAGTTCAAGTATCAGGTCGTCTGAATGGTGCCGAAATGGCCCGTTCTGAAATGTATAAAGAGGGAAGAACCCCATTGCATACCTTTAGAGCTGACATTGACTATGCTCAAGTTGAAGCATTGACGAAGGTCGGATTGATAGGAGTGAAGGTTTGGATTTGCCGTGGAGAAATTTATGGCAAGAAGGATTTGGCTCCATCGTTCACTGCCGCTAAAGAAGGAGGAAGACCAAACTCTTCATCTGGAAATAACGGAAAGGGCTTCAAAAAGAAAAAAAAGTAATCTGTTTATCGAATTTGAATTTAAGGAAGAAAAATGTTACAACCTAAGAAGACAAAGTTCAGAAGACAGCAGAAGGGACGTATGAAAGGCGTCGCTCAAAGAGGTAATCAACTCGCATTCGGTTCATTCGGCATAAAATCATTGGATACAATGTGGATTACGGGTCGTCAGATTGAGGCTGCCCGTGTTGCCGTAACTCGTTATATGCAGAGACAAGGACAGATCTGGATTAGAATATTCCCAGACAAGCCGATTACCAAGAAACCTGCTGAAGTACGTATGGGTAAAGGAAAAGGTAATCCAGAAGGATTCGTTTCTCCTGTTACTCCAGGTAGAATATTGATAGAGGTAGAGGGAGTTTCGTTTGAGGTGGCTAAAGAGGCTTTGCGTCTTGCCGCTCAGAAGTTACCTATTACAACTAAGTTTATTGTTAGAAGAGACTATGATGCTCAAACTCAAAATGCATAATTTATGAAGATAGCAGAATTAAAAGAATTGACAAGCGAAGAGCTCCAGGATAAATTGAACGGTGAAATCAGTAACCTTTCACACATGAAGTTGACTCATGCTGTCTCTCCGATGGAGAATCCTTCTCAGATAAAGGCTGTTCGTAGAGATATTGCACGTATGAAGACAGAGTTGCGTCTGAGAGAACTTAATAAACAATAACAATCGAGCTTGATTAAAATGAGAAACTTAAGAAAAGAAAGACAAGGTGTTGTTTCTAGCAACAAGATGGATAAAACCATCACTGTTGCCATCAAATGGAAGGAAAAGCATCCTATTTATCAGAAATTCGTCAATAAGACGAAAAAATATCATGCTCACGACGAGAAAAACGAGTGCAACATCGGCGATGTGGTAAGAATCCAAGAGACTCGCCCGTTGAGCAAGACAAAAAGATGGAGATTAGTTGAAATAATCGAAAGGGCTAAATAGTTATGATACAACAAGAATCAAGATTAGTTATAGCTGATAACAGTGGTGGTAGAGAGGCTTTGTGCATCCGTGTTTTGGGAGGTACGAAAAAGCGTTATGCTACTGTTGGGGATGTTATCGTTGTTACGGTAAAAAATGTAATCCCTTCAAGTGATATGAAAAAGGGTACGGTATCTAAAGCTGTTATCGTACGTACAAAGAAGGAAGTAAGACGTCCTGATGGATCTTATATCCGTTTCGATGATAACGCATGCGTTCTCTTGAATGCAGCTGGAGAGATGAGGGCTAGCCGTATTTTTGGTCCGGTTGCCAGAGAGCTTCGTGCTACTAATATGAAGATTGTTTCATTGGCTCCAGAGGTGCTTTAATCCAAGTAAAATTTAGAGTAATGAGTAAATTACATATTAAAAAAGGCGATATCGTTTACGTTAATGCTGGTGATGACAAGAAAAAAACTGGCCGTGTGCTAAGTGTTCTTGTAAAGGAACAGAGAGCTATCGTAGAAGGCATCAATATGGTATCAAAGAGTACCAAGCCAAACGCAAAAAACCCTCAGGGTGGTATTATTAAGAAGGAAGCGCCAATTCATATTTCTAATTTGAACCCGCTTGATCCAAAGGACGGAACTCCGACTCGCGTTGGCCGTCGTAAGAATGAAGATGGTAAGTTAGTTCGTTTTGCGAAGGGTGCTAAAAAATCAAAGGAGGAGATTAAGTAATGAATACGGCTAGTCTAAAGAAAGAATATGCAGAACGCATTGTTCCTATCCTAATGAAGGAATTTGGTTATGAATCAATAATGCAAGTTCCTGTGCTCGAGAAGATTGTTATCAATCAAGGCCTAGGTCAAGCTGTTGCTGATAAGAAAATTATCGAGACTGCAATTAACGAGCTTACTTCTATAACTGGACAGAAGGCAGTCGCAACAATGTCTAAGAAAGATATTTCTAACTTTAAGTTGCGTAAGAAAATGCCTATTGGCGTGCGTGTTACATTGCGTAGAGAGAGAATGTACGAATTTCTTGAAAGATTAGTTCGTGTCGCTCTTCCTCGTATACGTGACTTCAGAGGAGTCGAGTCAAAGTTGGATGGAATGGGTAATTATACCTTGGGTATAGAGGAACAGATTATTTTTCCTGAAATAAATATCGATTCTATATCGAAATTGTTAGGAATGAATATTACCTTTGTAACGTCTGCGAAAACAGATGAAGAAGGTTATGCTTTGTTAAAGGAGTTTGGGTTACCTTTTAAAAATATTAAGAGATAAGAGATGGCAAAAGAATCAATGAAAGCCCGTGAAGTAAAAAGGGCAAAACTTTGCGCCAAATATGCAGAAAAAAGAGCACAATTGAAAGCTGAAGGAAACTTCGATGCTTTACAATCTTTGCCTAAGAATGCATCTCCTGTTCGCTTGCACAATCGTTGCAAGCTTACAGGTAGACCAAGAGGTTATATGCGTCAGTTTGGTATTTCACGTATTCAATTCCGTGAAATGGCTTCTGCTGGTTTAATCCCTGGTGTAAAGAAAGCAAGCTGGTAAATTGAGTTTTAAATATTGTCAGGGGAGACCTGATCAATTTAATTAATTATTATGACAGATCCAATAGCAGATTATCTAACAAGATTGAGGAATGCTATCCAGGCGAAACATAGAGTACTGGAAGTGCCTGCCTCAAATTTGAAGAAAGAGATTACTAAGATATTGCTCGATAAGGGCTATATCTTAAACTACAAATTTGTAGAAGATGGACCTCAAGGCACTATTAAAGTTGCCTTGAAGTATGATCCGGTTAACAAAGTTAACGCGATCAAGAACTTGAAGAGGGTTTCTACCCCAGGTTTACGTAAGTATGTTGGTTATAAGGACATGCCAAAAGTTTTGAACGGATTAGGTATTGCAATCCTATCAACATCAAAGGGAGTTATGACGGATAAGGAAGCTCGCGACCTTAAGGTTGGAGGTGAAGTGTTATGCTTTATTTATTAATATAGGAGGAATTGTAAATGTCAAGAATAGGAAAATTACCAATTAGTATTCCATCTGGAGTTACAGTTTCTGTGAAAAATAACACAGTTACGGTGAAAGGACCAAAGGGTGAACTTTCTCAATATGTAAATCCTGATATAACAGTTGATGTAAAAGAAGGTCATGTAGAGGTGACGAGAAAATCTGACGATATAACACATCGTTCATTACATGGTTTATATCGTGCTTTGGTGAATAACATGGTTGTAGGAGTGTCTGAGGGATATAGAAAAGAGCTAGAACTAGTCGGCGTAGGTTATCGTGTATCTAGTCAAGGTCAAGTCCTAGAGTTCGCTTTAGGTTATACTCATAATATTTTCTTGCAGTTGCCAAAGGAGATAAAGATAGAGACAAAAAGTGAGCGTAACCAGAATCCATTGGTAATCTTGGAAAGTTGTGACAAGCAGCTTATCGGTCAAGTTTGTGCCAAGATTCGTACGTTCCGTATGCCAGAGCCATATAAGGGTAAGGGTGTTAAGTTTGTCGGCGAAGAGATTCGTAGAAAGGCTGGTAAGTCAGCTGCTGCTAAGTAATTTACGTAAATCGATGTTATTATGACTGATAGAATTCAAAGAAGACTCAAAATAAAAAGAGGAATCCGTACTAAAATCTCAGGATCTGCAGTGCGTCCTCGTATGACTGTGTTTAGAAGTAACAAGCAGATATATGTTCAGCTTATAAATGATTTGTCTGGACTTACATTGGCTTCCGCTTCATCATTGTCTCTTACCGATAAGGTGGCAAAGAAAGAGTTGGCTGCCAAGGTGGGTGAAATCGTTGCAAAAAAAGCGCAAGAGGCTGGAATTACAGAAGTGGTGTTTGACCGAAACGGTTATTTGTACCATGGAAGAATTAAGGAATTGGCTGATGCCGCACGTAAAGGAGGACTTAAATTTTAATTATTATGGCTGGAGAAAATAGTAAGGTAAAGACAACCAACGACTTGGAATTGAAAGATAGATTGGTAGCTATCAATCGTGTTACAAAAGTAACAAAAGGAGGTCGTACATTTAGTTTCGCAGCTATAGTAGTTGTAGGAAATGAAGAAGGCGTTGTAGGCTGGGGTCTTGGTAAAGCTAGTGAAGTTACGGCTGCAATAGCAAAAGGTGTTGAGTCTGCAAAGAAGAACTTGGTTAAGGTTCCTGTATTGAAAGGTACTATTCCTCATGAGCAGGAGGCCAAGTTTGGTGGTGCTGAGGTTTTGTTAAAACCTGCATCTCATGGTACGGGAGTAAAAGCCGGTGGTGCAATGCGTGCCGTATTGGAGAGTGTGGGTATTACGGATGTCTTGGCTAAGTCAAAAGGCTCTTCCAATCCTCATAATTTGGTAAAGGCTACGATTTTGGCATTGGGTGAAATAAGAGATCCTTATACTATTGCTCAAAATCGTGGTATTTCAATGGAAAAAGTGTTCAAAGGATAAATAGAGTAAAAAATGGCTACAATAAAAATTAAGCAAATAAAAAGTAAGATCGGGGCTCCTAAGAAGCAAAAGGCTACATTGGAGGCTTTGGGATTAAAGAAAATTAACTCTGTTGTTGAACATGAAGCTACTCCTCAAATTTTGGGAATGGTTGAAGCTGTTAGACACTTGGTTATTGTAGAAAAGTAAAATCAAATTTGATATAAAAAATTAAGGTATGGATTTGAGTAATTTAAAACCTGCTGCAGGCTCTAATAAGACTGGTAGGAGAATAGGCCGAGGACCAGGATCTGGATTGGGCGGCACCTCAACAAGAGGTCACAAGGGAGCTAAAGCTCGTTCTGGCTATTCTAAGAAAATAGGATTTGAGGGTGGTCAGATGCCTTTGCAACGTCGTTTGCCTAAATTCGGTTTCAAAAACGTGAATAGAGTTGAATATAAAGCTGTTAATATTGAGATGTTACAAAAGATCGCAGAATCTAAGAATGTTGATTCAATAGATCTTAATATACTTTGTGATGCAGGTTTTATTTCAAATAAAGATTTGGTTAAGGTGTTGGGTAACGGATCTCTTACTGCTAAGTTGTCTGTTTCTGCTCACGCATTCTCAAAATCAGCTAAGTCAGCTATCGAAGCTGCTGGTGGAAACGTTGTAATATTATAGAAATGAAAGTAATTGAAACAATTAAAAATATTTGGAAAATAGAGGAGTTAAGGACTCGTATTTTCATTACCATTTTATTTGTTTTGATATACCGTTTCGGTTCATATATAGTTCTTCCGGGTATTAATCCGGAAGGACTATCTGATTTGGAAAAGCAGACAAGTGAGGGATTGATGAGCTTATTGGATATGTTTTCGGGAGGTGCTTTTTCTAATGCTTCTATTTTTGCATTGGGAATCATGCCATATATCTCGGCATCTATTGTGATTCAATTGCTTACTATTGCTGTTCCTTCTTTTCAGAAGATGCAGAGAGAGGGCGAGAGTGGTCGGCGTAAGATTACGCAGTACACGCGTTACTTGACTGTATTGATATTGCTTCTCCAAGGTCCGTCATACTTAATTAACTTGTCTATTCAAACGGCTGGAGCTATGCCGTCAGATTGGTGGTTTAATGTCTCTTCTACGATTATATTGTGTGGAGGAAGTATGTTTGTGATGTGGTTGGGAGAGCGTATTACTGATAAGGGAGTTGGAAATGGTATCTCTTTCATTATTTTGGTTGGAATTATAGCTCGCTTCCCGAGTGCGGTTATGCAGGAGTTCGCTTTCTGTTTAAGTGATAACGAAGGTGGTGGCCTTATTAAATTCATGTTGGAAATAGTATTCTTCTTGGTCGTTATTGGGGCTTCAGTGCTGTTGGTTCAAGGAGTTAGACGTGTTCCTGTGCAATATGCAAAACAGATGGTTGGAAACAAACAGTATGGTGGTGCACGTCAATATTTACCATTAAAGGTAAATGCGGCTAATGTGATGCCAATCATTTTTGCGCAAGCTATTATGTTTATTCCGATGATGGTGGCTCCTGCTTTGTTTAAAGGTGGAGAAGCTGAAGGTATACTGGGTCGGTTGACTAGCCCAGATGGATTATGGTACAATTTGGTTTTTGCTTTATTAATCATATTGTTTACTTATTTCTACACTGCCATCACGATAAATCCAAATCAGATGGCTGAGGATATGAAACGTAATGGAGGGTTTATTCCTGGTGTGAAGGCTGGTTCTGCTACCGCAGAGTATATCGACCTTATCATGTCTCGTATTACACTTCCTGGTTCTGTTTTCTTGGCTGTCATCGCAGTACTACCAGCCATTGCTAGATTGTTTGACATAAAGATGTCATTTGCCCAGTTCTTTGGTGGTACGTCTTTGCTTATTATGGTTGGTGTTGTACTTGATACATTGCAGCAGGTGGAGAGCCATTTGTTGATGCGTCATTATGATGGATTGTTAAAGTCAGGAAGAATCAAAGGTAGATCTGGAGTTTCTGCATATTAATGTTGGAATAAATGATATATCTGAAAACAGACGAAGAGATAGAGTTTATGCGCGTTAGCAATGATATTGTTGCTCGCACGTTGGCGGAAGTAGGAAAGCGTATTCGTCCAGGAATTACGACACTTCAGTTGGATAAAATTGCGGAATCGTTTATCCGTGACAATGGTGCTGTTCCTAGTTTCTTTGGATATAATGGATATCCTAATTCTATTTGTACTTCTGTAAATGATCAGGTTGTTCATGGAATTCCTTCTGCGTATGCATTAAAAGAAGGCGATGTCATTTCTGTAGATTGTGGTGCTGAAAAAAACGGCTTCCATGGTGATTCTTGCTATACGTTTTGTGTGGGAGAAGTCTCGGACGATGTAAGACAATTATTGAGGACCACAAAGGAATCTTTGTATGTTGGAATAGAATTGGCGGTAGCGGGAAAGCGACTGGGCGATGTCGGTTGTGCAGTACAGTCATATTGTGAGAATCGTGGATATTCCGTGGTTCGTGAAATGACAGGGCACGGAATCGGTCGCAGTATGCATGAGGAACCTCGAATTCCGAATTTTGGGAAAAAGGGTTTCGGCTCGAAACTGAAAGTTGGGATGGTTATTGCTATAGAGCCTATGGTCAATCTAGGTAAACAAGATATTTACATAGAGGATGATGGATGGACGACAAGAACTTCCGATAACAAGATTTCTGCTCATTATGAGCATACGGTGGCGATAAGAGCAGGACAAGCTGATATATTGTCTTCGTTTAAGTATATTGATGAATTTTTAGAAAATAACGAAAAGTAAAGTATGGCCAAGCAAGCTGCAATTGAACAGGATGGCACTATAGTAGAGGCATTGTCAAATGCCATGTTTCGTGTTGAGTTAGAGAATGGGCATGAGATAACGGCTCACATCTCGGGCAAGATGAGAATGCATTACATTAAAATTTTGCCAGGAGATAAAGTTAGAGTCGAGATGTCACCTTATGATCTGACAAAGGGACGAATTGCTTTTAGATATAAATAATTATAATAGATATGAAAGTAAGAGCATCATTGAAAAAACGTACTCCTGAATGTAAAATAGTAAGGAGAAAAGGTCGTTTGTATGTTATTAATAAGAAAAATCCTAAGTATAAACAACGTCAAGGATAATTTTATTATTTTTGCAAAAAATTAGTTTATGGCTATAAGAATAGTTGGTGTAGATTTGCCGCAAAATAAGAGAGGCGAAATAGGTTTGACTTATATCTATGGCATTGGCCGTAGTGGTGCAAACAAAATTTTGAAAGAAGCTGGTGTTGATAAAGACATCAAAGTAAAGGATTGGACTGATGATCAGGCTGCCAAAATTCGTGAGATTATTGGTGCCTCATTTAAAGTGGAGGGAGACCTTCGTTCTGAAATCCAACTGAACATCAAACGCTTGATGGATATCGGTTGTTATAGAGGAATCCGTCATCGTCTTGGCTTGCCAGTACGTGGACAGAGTACAAAAAACAATGCTCGTACACGTAAGGGTAAGAAGAAAACTGTTGCTAATAAGAAAAAGGCAACTAAGTAATAGTTAGCTATAAATAACGCTATTTTAACAATAAAAATATATGGCAAAAAAAGCAGTAGCAACCAAAAAAAGAGTAGTAAAAGTTGACGCTAACGGAGAATTGCACGTTCACTCATCTTTTAATAACATCATCGTTGCCTTGGCAAACTCTGAGGGTCAGATTATTTCTTGGTCATCAGCTGGTAAAATGGGTTTCAGAGGTTCTAAGAAGAACACTCCGTATGCAGCTCAGATGGCAGCTCAGGATTGTGCAAAAGTGGCATTCGATCTTGGTTTGAGAAAGGTGAAGGCATATGTGAAAGGTCCAGGAAATGGTCGTGAATCAGCTATAAGAACTGTACATGGTGCAGGTATTGAGGTGACCGAGATCATAGACGTAACGCCACTGCCACATAATGGTTGTCGACCACCTAAAAAACGTAGAGTTTAATTTATTTACAAATTTCTTTCGAATCTCGCAATTGTGAATAGATTGCATTTTAAACCTCTCTGCAATCGCGGCTGCACGGTTCAAGGTTTGGAAATAAAAACAAAAATTGAAAAATGGCTAGATATATAGGTCCAAAAACAAGAATTGCACGTAAGTTTGGTGAGGCTATCTTTGGTCCAGACAAAGTATTGTCGAAGAGAAACTTTCCTCCAGGCCAGCATGGTGCGAACAGAAGAAAGAAGACTTCTGAGTACGGCATTCAGTTGAATGAGAAACAAAAGGCTAAGTATACTTATGGTGTATTGGAAAGACAATTCCGTAATTTGTTTGAAAAAGCAACAAGAACCAAAGGTATTACCGGTGAGGTTTTGCTTCAATTGTTGGAGACTCGTCTTGATAATGTAGTGTTTCGTTTAGGTATTGCACCTTCTCGTGCTGCTGCACGTCAGCTTGTTTCTCACAAACATATTGTTGTAGATGGTTCAGTGGTAAACATCCCTTCTTATTCAATTAAACCTGGTCAGATTATTGCTGTTCGCGAGAAATCAAAATCTTTGGAAGTAATAGCAGATGCATTGTCTGGATTCAATCACAGCAAATATGCATGGCTAGAATGGGATAACTCTTCAATGTCTGGTAAGTTCTTGCACTTGCCAGAGAGGACTGATATTCCAGAAAATATCAAAGAACAATTGATCGTCGAATTATACTCTAAATAATAATTGATCCATGGCTATATTAGCATTTCAAAAACCCGATAAAGTTATCATGTTGGAATCGGACAACTTTCAAGGAAAGTTTGAATTTCGTCCGTTGGAACCAGGTTATGGAATCACTATCGGTAATGCTTTAAGACGTATCTTGCTTTCTTCTTTGGAGGGTTTTGCAATCACATCCATTAAGATTGACGGCGTAGATCACGAGTTTTCTGCAATACCGGGAGTTATAGAGGATGTAACCAATATTATCCTAAATTTGAAGCAAGTTCGGTTTAAACAGAAAGTTGAGGAAGTTGAGAACGAAAAGGTTACAGTTTCCATTTCGGGAACCGAAGTGTTCAAGGCTGGGGATATAACAAAAAGTTTGACCGGGTTCGAGGTTTTGAATCCAGATTTGGTAATTTGTCGATTGGATCCTGATGCGAAGTTCCAGATGGAGATGAATATTGGTAAGGGACGTGGTTATGTCCCTGCTGATGAGAATAGGATTCCTGGTTCAGAGATAGGTGTTATTGCTATAGATTCCATCTATACTCCTATTAGGAATGTGAAGTATACTGTTGAGAATTATCGTGTAGAGCAGAAGACTGATTACGAGAAATTGGTTCTAGATATAAGTACTGATGGGTCAATACATCCAAAGGATGCTTTGAAAGAAGCTGCAAAGATTCTTATTTACCATTTCATGTTGTTCTCTGATGAGAAGATAACGCTTGATGCGAACGACGGAGAGGGTAATGAGGAGTTCGATGAGGAAGTATTGCATATGCGTCAGTTGTTAAAGACTAAGCTTGTTGATATGGATTTGTCGGTTCGTGCTTTAAATTGTTTGAAGGCGGCTGACGTTGAGACTCTTGGGGAATTGGTCGTATTCAATAAGAACGACCTGCTCAAGTTCAGAAATTTCGGCAAGAAGTCATTGACGGAATTGGATCAATTATTGGATAATCTTAACCTTTCATTTGGTATGGATATCTCAAAATATAAATTAGATAAAGAGTAATAACAATGAGACATAATAAGAAATTCAACCACCTAGGAAGGACGCATTCTCATAGAGAAGCTTTACTTTCCAATATGGCTTGTTCTTTGATTAAACATAAAAGGATTAATACTACGGTTGCTAAGGCAAAGGCCTTGAGAAAGTATGTTGAGCCTTTGTTGACGAAATCAAAAGATGATTCTACTAATTCTCGTAGAGTTGTCTTCAGTTATCTTCAAAATAAAGAAGTTGTAACTGAATTATTTAGAGAGGTAGCTCAAAAGATAGCAACTCGTCCTGGAGGATATACCCGTATCATAAAAACAGGATTTCGTTTAGGCGATGCTGCAGAAACTTGTTTTATTGAACTTGTTGATTATGATGAGAATATGATGAAGCAGAAGGCTAAAAAAGCAACTAAAGTTCGTCGTTCTTCTAAGAAGAAGGAAACTGCTGTTGTTGAGGAAGAGGCTTCAGCTTCTGTTGAAGAGGTTAAACCTGCTGAATAGTAGATTTTACAGATATAGAGAAGAGGGTGTACTTTGTGTACATCCTCTTTTTTGATATACATGGATGGGTGTTATCCAATTATTAGTGTCCGCTAAAACACAATGATTCAGTCCAACTCATTGAAGTCCAATAGTTGGACTTCAATTTTCTTTTGGACAAGCCCCAACCTTTCATATTACGGGTCTATGTTGATTTGAGTGGGTAGAGGAAGGACTCGCCTCCATTGATATAGTACACCATATTCATAAAGTTGTCAATGTCGGCAAATCCTCTGACTCTCTGTTTTACCAATTGTATCTAGAATTTAAGTCACTCAAGAATCCCGTTGTTCACCCACCCCCAAGTACGTGAAATTGGTGATTATACCGAACTAGTGTGCTTTCTGTTCTCCGTGTCATAGGCCTTGCGCTTTTGACCAATATCGTTGACAAACCCTCTACATCTTTGGAGATCGATTTGGAAATGAAGGTTTTTATTACCGTCTGATTTTTTCCGTCAAACATGACTTGGAAGCAGTCTCAACCCCAAGGCAGATATTCTTCACTTCTCTTAATGTTCCAAAGTCAACTGTTTTTATTAAGTTACCCACACGATTCAACACAGACCCCATATTACACCTCTGACGGAGGTGGTTCTGCCGCCTCCAATAACATGTTTTTGAGGTTTTCCTCAGGATTCTCAAAGAAAGTATTTAGGTTGATGTAGTACATGAGTACAATTCTCACCATTGTCGCCAATCCGGAGAAACTCCAAGACCGATCCAGTGTAATAAAAGGAATCATTGGTGGCTGCGGAGGTGAACTTCACGTCGCACGGGACTCCCTCATTGGCGTGTATTATTGAGTGGGCCTTTATGCCGCCTTTCTTCTTGCCGGTCTTTGGATGTCGTCCTACACCTTTGAATGTCGCATTGGAAAACAGGGAAATAGTGGTGGAGTCTATGATTCTTAGCCTTTTCATCCAGTCCTCGGAGGCGTCTCTTCGGCTGTCCGAGGAAAGGCTGGACTTATTCTCCTCATATAAATTGCGGTACACCTCTTCAAAGAATGCCTCTGTACGTCTGGCATTTGCATCAGACAGTGTACTGCGACGTGGAACTTGGGTCAAACCAATATGTGCCAGTTTCCTGACCTCTGCAAGCATCGAAGCTTCTATCTCACGCAATGAATCGAAACGTTTAATGACGGCATAAAGCATGGTTAACAGATGGTGCCAACCGTCAAACGACTTTACATACTTCTCTCCTCCATGTTTTCGACTGATTTCTATGATATTTTCCTTGTCAAGGCATTTTATTAACTGACCATAGACCGGCTGTTCGAAGAAATGAGTACTTTTACCCATGTTACCGACATTTTTGTGGTTAAAAATAAAAGTAACATTTTGGGCTGATATCTACTCTTGATACCAGCCCTTATTTTTTGACTCTCGGATAAAGTTTAGCGGACAATAATAGTTGTTTATATTGTATGGATGTATATTCCGGCCGATACCCGTTCACCAATTCCGGTGATATCCGTTCACTCCGTTGGTAATCTTCAGTATTGTGGCAAATTTAATATTTCTTTCTTAAACTCTCTCCGCTCAACTGATATTTCAGCGCTTTGTGAACGATTCTATCTAGGCAGGCCTCCGCAATGAGTTCACTTTGGAAGACACTATACCAATCTGCTATCGGCAACTGACTGGCAAGAATTGTTGCTTTGCGGTTATATCTGTCGTCGATGATTTGCTCGAAGTCATGCTGTGTCTGCCCTTCAAGCTTAACCATGCCCCAATCGTCGATGACGAGAAGGTCATGAGAACTGATTTTGCGGAAGAAGTTCGTTTCTCGTCCTTCAAGGTGCACAAGCTTCAGATTTTCTATGAGCATGTTCATTGTAAAATACAACACCTTTGTTCCTTCCCTGCAGGCTCTGTCGCCAAGTGCACAAGCGAAGTATGACTTACCCGTGCCGGCCGGCCCTGTGATGATGACGGTCATGCCGTTGGTGATGTAACTGCCCGTGCACAGATCGCTTACGCTGGACGTTGCGATGCCTCTGGCTGTGTCGGTCTCGAGTTCTTCGATTGACGCCTTAAGTCGGAAGCTGGCATTTTTGATGAGGCGTTGTACGCGGTTGTTCCGGCGTGTGTCTCGCTCGTACTGCACCATCATCTGCATGCCTTCACGCAAGGTCAGTCTGTCCAGCTGGTGTGTCTCCTCCAGGGAGTTCCAGCAACTTGCCATTCCCGGCAGTTTGAGCCCATGCAGAGCCCTTGTGATTTCGTTTGTTGTCATAATGTGAACGGATATTATATTGTTGGTATATACTCATTGGAAGTAGCTGCTGCCGCGCATGTTGACGTGGTCTGTTGGTACGGGCGCTTCAAAACACGTCGCAGGTTCGTCTTCTGAAGCGATGAGAGTGTTGTGCTTCAGTACCGACTCGAACTTCCTGTAGGAGAAGATTTTGAAGTCGATGCATTGTTTGCATGTCTTGTTTATAATCTTCGTCTCATACCTGCGGCTCAGGCTCATGATCGACGCGCATAATTTATAATACACCTCTTCGGGCTGATTAGTCCGCTGCGGATTGAACACCTCCGAGATATAGTCCCCGCATTCAGGAGATATGCGGGAAGCCCATGTTATGTAATACGATGCGGAGCGTTCCATGATGGCTCTGCAGTTTGACGCAAGATGTCCCTTGAGGTATGTGTGTCCGTATTCATGACTACGCATGTGCGAGGCGGCCTGTATGCCGTCGACATAGACATTCACGACGGAGCGCGTAAAGATGACAAGCGCCTTCTTGCCCACATATATGTATGGTACGGAGTAAAAGTGCGTCACCTTATCCTGTCGGAGTTCTACAAAGCAATTGCCCTGTACTTGTAAAGTGGCGTAGAATTTCATCTCGTGGACATTCTGTGGAAGTGGTTTCAGACGGCCCTTCTCGGCGGCATGGAAACGTTCCTCTCGACTGTACGGACGCTTCTGCATGCGGGTCTTGTTGAAGAGCGACAGCTGCTCCCACACGGCTTTGTTGAGCTCCATTATCGAGTGGAAAGTACGTCCGCGAAGCTTGGCGTATATGCGGTTGTAGGTTGTCCGCACCTTGTCTTCCACCAGAGCTTTCTGCGTCGGCTTTTTTGGGTCACATGGCAATACCACAAAATGATAATGATTCCCCATATCCTCCAATGCCTTGTTTAACTTCGGCTCATGCCGGTCGTTGCTGATGACGGCAGACTTGAGGTTGTCTGGCGTGAGAATCGGAGGCACCCCACCGAGATGCTCCAGACTCATTCTGACGGCGAACAGAAAGTCCTCCGTCTTTTGAGACGGGACACATATGACATATGTGTAGTCGCTATACGGCATGCAGGCCACAAACACTTCCGCCTTGATGACTTCGCCAGTCGCCGTGTCAATATATCCGAGCTTGTCGCCGGCAAAGTCCACCATGAGTTTCTCGCCGGGATTATACGTTTCTGTGAGTACCGCGGTACAGCCTTTTTGAGCCACGAGATTTTGCTGGAGATGGAAATAGAATTGGGATTTGCCATAGCCACTGGGATGCCCCGCCCTGTATTCCTCATAAAGCAACTGACGTGTCACATGGAGTTTCGGATTGCTTAGCTGTTCCTTGTAATAAGGCAGTAGGGCAAGGAAGTCGGGCATTCGCCGGTCACTGTACGCCGGAGAGCCGGCATGAAACATACGCTCTAGTTCAGGGTCATCCTTGGACAACAGCCCGCCATAATCCCATCCGTTACGTTGGATCGTATTGACATAGTCGTTGACCGTCCCCTTGTTTATTGATAACTTGCGGCTGACGCCACGATTGGATTCTCCAAGTTGCTTCAACTGGATAACTTGTTTTATTAGGCTCATGTCTTTTATTGTTCCTGCCATTCCGGTACTAGATTTATTGATTCTAGCACAAAAATAACTGAAGGACCTGGAGGAGTGAACGGGCATGCTCCGGAAAAAGGTGGCCGGAACCCTATTGCCCAATGGGCTGACTGAACGGGGTTGCTCCGGAAAGGTGGCGGCAGGCCCAACTTTTCGTAAGAAGTGAACGGGCATGCTCCGGAAAATATTGCGGTCGGTGTCCTGTTTCGGCCATTGAACGGGCATGCTCCGGAAAAATCCGGATAATTTGGTCATTTTGTCCATTATTATACTTCTTTATGGACGAACGGATACAAAAAACAGGCTGTTTCACCTCTCTTTGGCGTTGGCTACGCCTCCGGATTTCTGAACGGGTTTACTCCGGAATATGTAGTATGGAAGAAAGTTTTTTGCCGTTTATTTACTATTGCGTATGTCTTTTTTTATGGTTAGTTTCTTTCCTATGGAAATTTTATTGTTCTTCAGATTGTTCCATTCTTTTATTTCGTTGATGGTACAATTGTATTTTTTAGATATTCGGAATAAATTATCTCCTTTTTTGACAATATATATCAGATGTTCTTTTCCTTCTTCTATTATTTCATCTTTTATAGACTCTGCCACAATCTCTTTGAAGTCATCATTTATTAAATCCATCTCTTGAGGACTTTCTATAATTCTTTTGGCTCCTACGTATCTTTTACTATAGTAATAGCCGTCAGGATACATGTCTATTTTTATACCTCCGTTTACTGCTGCGTGGATGAACTTAAAGGACTTATTTCCTGTGTCTATGTCGCAGACGATGCCTACATGTCCAATGCGAGAAGATCGAGAGTTTCTGCCTTTGAAGAAGACAAGGTCGCCTCTCCTTATTTCGTCAAAATTTAATTTTTCACCTTGTTGATACTGACTGGATGACGAAGCATTAAGAGTATATCCAAAATAGGAGAAAATGTATCCTGTATAGCCAGAACAGTCAAAGCTGTGAGGACCTTTCCCTCCGCTTCGATATGGTCTCCCGATGTGTTTCGATGCGAAATCTAAAATGGAGTCTGATTTTGGTTTGTTGTATCTTAACTTTGCCTTCTCGTTGGTAGAGAAGGTGGAATCTATGGCCTCTTGAGCGTTTGTTGTCATGCCAATATAAAAGAAGAAAATAAAAGCTATGTTTCTTGTTGTATGTTTTATATTCATTTCTTTTTCTGTTTTATCATGAAAAAGTTTTCACGTCACATGGTCTTGTAAAGATACTAAATATCTATAATATGTTGATGTGCAGACGAGAAAGAAATATAATATACTTTTTAATAAAATTTTATTTAAAAATTGTTTGCGCAAATAATTTAAAAGAGTACATTTGCTCAGGTTTAAGATTTTGTTTGACGTCTGATGACATATCTAGTGAGGTTGATGGTTTGCCAATGAGTTGTAGATGCTTGATTTGCCTTTAGATGCTTGATTTCTGTAAGTCGATTTAGTTTTTATAGTCGTTCCTGTATGCTAAAACTGAATGAATCTAAGAGTTTATGTGTTTCCACTCCTATTTGTGGTAAGGATTTCTTTTTTGTCAATTTGATTTTTCTTTTTTCTATGTTTTTCTTAGTATAGTTTTTATTTGTGTCAGTGTTTAATTTCCATATCGTTTTGGTATTGCTTTTTGTAGTCCCGTATCAATTCTTTTCATTACATGCTCATGTTCTGATTAGCTCTTTCCTTGCGGATCCGAAGGGTTATGATCAGACCTATGAATACGTGGAGCTCTTGGCAACAGAAGATGTTGATTTCTCCAAGACTCCGTATACGGTAGTGTTTTGTAATAATGGTACAGTATTGAATCCTACTGGATGGTTGACGGGCAGTACATTGACCTATGCTATAGAAATAAATGAGGGTGTTGTTCGTCAAGGGGAATCTTTTTTGATAGGAGGAAAAGATGTAAGGTTGAATGGGTCAGAGTCTGCCGATATATCATCTCTTAGATGGATAGTACAGATTGATTATGATAGTGAATCTGGTGCAGGAGGAATAGGCCTCAAACGGCTGCCTAAGGTTGGATTGATAGGAAATGGAGGATCTTCTGCTGATGGTATTGCTGTTTTCGCTTCTGCAGCTTCTGCAATAAACGACACAACGAGACCTCAGGATTGTTTGTTTTATGGGGATTCTGTTGGTGTTTCCTCTAAATTTGGATATCTCCTTCCTGATGGTTCCTTTTTGAATGATAGTTCTATTATCTATTCTGCTGCTAAATCCGGGGTTTTATATAAAGTGACGGGAGTTTATGATTTTATGGAGGATCATTGGATGGAGAATCGCTCTCTTATGCAAGTCGATCTTCTTTATTCAGATCAAATTTATTCGGAAATAGTATTGTCTCCATCTGTATATGATGTTGACGTAACCCAAAACTCTTGCGAAACATCTGTTTATTGGAAAGGGTCATCTGCTAATAATTGTGCATATATGGTATTCCTTTCCCAAACGGATTCGGTATATGATGTTCCGGAGGATGGGATATTGTATAATGCAAATCCTATATTTGGAATGGGAGATTTTATTTCTGGTTCGGGATGGTATTCTGTGTATTATGGCGGGGACAAGTCGTGTTCTCTTAAGTTGGAGGATGGGGAATATTGTTTGATGGTATACTCTGTTCATGAAAAAAAGCAGATAAGTTATGCGGTGGTTCCTTTTTATGAGAAGATGCAGACCAAACGATTTTCTGTGTTGACCGAAATGCCATTTATTAAAGATACACTGAGTGTTGTTGTGTCTGGTCAAATTTCGGTTCTGCATCCTTCTGATTTTACACAAGAGACGGAATCGTGGAATTTAATCGGAATGGAACGGCAGGTTTATGAATGTCCTGATTCTGATTCGATATATGCTAATCGGATATTTCTGAGAGATAGTTGTGGTAAGGACACAAGTGCCCCTGTGCATGTTCGGTTTGTGAGAGATGTACTGCCAATCGTTTCACAATGTCCTGTAGATACATTTTATAGGATAAAATCTCCGCTAGATTCTATTTCCTTTGGAATTCCTAAAATAGATAACTCTTTTTGTTCAGAGTTGTCGTTTCTGTTGAATGATTCTAATGGTAGTGTGATTGATGAGGTGTTGCTTTCTCCGGATGATACCTCTGTATATAGGACGAATCTAAAGCCGGGTGTTTTTCATGCTGAGTTTCGTTTGACAAAAAAGAGCGGAAGTACATCATTATTTGACTCTTGTGGGTTTGATTTCGAGATAATTCCAGAAATCCCCCATTTGTTGTGTATTGAGGATATGATTTTATATGATTCACAGAGTGTGATAAATCCGAAATGGCCAACTTCTTTAGACGGAAAGGTGGAACGTATAGATGTTATAGGAGATTCCCTACGTTTAAATTTTGGCGATTCGGTAAAAGTGGCTTTTGTTGCCAAAAATATATTTGGAATAACCAGTGATACTTGTTCTTATTTTATCAAAGTAGCAGATACGATAAGTCAAATGGCGGAGAGTCCAGAACTCCTCTGTGATATAAGAGACACAGTGCTATTTCTACCTACTTTGTTGGCGGATTTTAATCCCCGGTGGCCAGAGTCGTCAAATGGAAAGGTCGTGAGGCTGGATACAAATGGCGAACTCTTGTCGCTTGCGCCGGGTGATAGCCTTCAACTGAGTTTCGTCGCGGAAGACACGTTGGGACTTGGGCTCCGAAGTGACACTTGCAGTTATTGGGTGCTGGCCGTCGACACGACGGGCTCGGAAGATTCGGATAAGAAGAAACAATATACCCCAAGTCTGGAATGTTTGCCTGACACGATGGTATATGTCGCCGGTTTGTTTGCTAATCACAGGCCGCAATGGCCGACATCCACTGACGGTACGGTCGTGAGGCTGGACCATCAGGCGGATGTCTTATCATTGGCAGCTGGAGACAGCCTTCAGTTGTCGTTCGTCGCGGAAGACACGTTGGGACATGGGCTCCGAAGTGACACCTGCAGTTATTGGGTGCTGGCCGTCGACACGACGGGCTCGGAAGATTCGGATAAGAAGAAACAATATACCCCAAGTCTGGAATGTTTGCCTGACACGATGGTATATGTCGCCGGTTTGTTTGCTAATCACAGGCCGCAATGGCCGACATCCACTGACGGTACGGTCGTGAGGCTGGACCATCAGGCGGATGTCTTATCGTTGGCAGCCGGAGACAGCCTTCAGTTGTCGTTCGTTGCGGAAGACACGTTGGGACATGGGCTCCGAAGTGACACCTGCAGTTATTGGGTGCTGGCCGTCGACACGACGGGCTCGGAAGATTCGGATAAGAAGAAACAATATACCCCAAGTCTGGAATGTTTGCCTGACACGATGGTATATGTCGCCGGTTTGTTTGCTAATCACAGGCCGCAATGGCCGACATCCACTGACGGTACGGTCGTGAGGCTGGACCATCAGGCGGATGTCTTATCGTTGGCAGCCGGAGACAGCCTTCAGTTGTCGTTCGTTGCGGAAGACACGTTGGGACATGGGCTCCGAAGTGACACCTGCAGTTATTGGGTGCTGGCCGTCGACACGACGGGCTCGGAAGATTCGGATAAGAAGAAACAATATACCCCAAGTCTGGAATGTTTGCCTGACACGATGGTATATGTCGCCGGTTTGTTTGCTAATCACAGGCCGCAATGGCCGACATCCACTGACGGTACGGTCGTGAGGCTGGACCATCAGGCGGATGTCTTGTCGTTGGCGGTCGGAGACAGTGTTCTGCTGTCTTTTGTGGCGGAGGATACGTTGGGACTAGGTCTCCGAAGTGATACGTGCAGTTACTGGGTACTGGGCGTCGATACGACGGGTCCAGGAAATCAGGATATAAATGAACAATATACCCCGAGTCTAGTATGTTTGCCTGACACGATGGTATATGTCGCCGGTTTGTTTGCTAATCACAGGCCGCAATGGCCGACATCCACTGACGGTACGGTCGTGAGGCTGGACCATCAGGCGGATGTCTTATCGTTGGCAGCCGGAGACAGCCTTCAGTTGTCGTTCGTTGCGGAAGACACGTTGGGACATGGGCTCCGAAGTGACACCTGCAGTTATTGGGTGCTGGCCGTCGACACGACGGGCTCGGAAGATTCGGATAAGAAGAAACAATATACCCCAAGTCTGGAATGTTTGCCTGACACGATGGTATATGTCGCCGGTTTGTTTGCTAATCACAGGCCGCAATGGCCGACATCCACTGACGGTACGGTCGTGAGGCTGGACCATCAGGCGGATGTCTTGTCGTTGGCGGGCGGAGACAGTGTTCTTCTGTCTTTTGTTGCAGTGGATACGATGGGACTTGGTCTCCGAAGCGATACGTGCAGTTACTGGGTACTGGCCGTCGATACGACGGGTCCAGGGAATCAGGATATAAATGAACAATATACCCCGAGTCTAGTGTGTTTGCCGGACACGACGGTATATGTCACTGGTTTGTTTGCTAATCACAGGCCTCAATGGCCGACATCACCTGACGGTACGGTCGTGAGGCTGGACCATCAGGCGGATGTCTTGTCGTTGGCGGTCGGAGACAGTGTTCTGCTGTCTTTTGTGGCGGAGGATACGTTGGGACTAGGTCTCCGAAGTGATACGTGCAGTTACTGGGTACTGGCCGTCGATACGACGGGCCCAGGAAATCAGGATATAAAGGAACAATATACCCCGAGTCTAGTATGTTTGCCGGACACGACGGTATATGTCACTGTTTTGTTTGCTAATCACAGGCCTCAATGGCCGACATCACCTGACGGTACGGTCGTGAGGATGGACCATCAGGCGGATGTCTTGTCGTTGGCGGTCGGAGACAGTGTTCTTCTGTCTTTTGTTGCAGTGGATACGATGGGACTTGGTCTCCGAAGCGATACGTGCAGTTACTGGGTACTGGCCGTCGATACGACGGGTCCAGGGAATCCGGATATAAAGGAACAATATACCCCGAGTCTAGTGTGTTTGCCGGACACGACGGTATATGTCACTGGTTTGTTTGCTAATCACAGGCCTCAATGGCCGACATCACCTGACGGTACGGTCGTGAGGCTGGACCATCAGGCGGATGTCTTGTCGATGGCGGTCGGAGACAGTGTTCTTCTGTCTTTTGTTGCAGTGGATACGATGGGACTTGGTCTCCGAAGCGATACGTGCAGTTATTGGGTACTGGCCGTCGATACGACGGGTCCAGGGAATCAGGATATAAAGGAACAATATACCCCGAGTCTGGTATGTTTGCCGGACACGACGGTATATGTCACTGGTTTGTTTGCTAATCACAGGCCTCAATGGCCGACATCACCTGACGGTACGGTCGTGAGGCTGGACCATCAGGCGGATGTCTTGTCGATGGCGGTCGGAGACAGTGTTCTTCTGTCTTTTGTTGCAGTGGATACGATGGGACTTGGTCTCCGAAGCGATACGTGCAGTTTCTGGGTACTGGCCGTCGATACGACGGGCCCAGGGAATCAGGATGTAAAGGAACAATATACCCCGAGTCTGGTATGTTTGCCGGACACCATAATTGAAATGTCCTCAATGTATATAGAATATGACCCTATTGTTCCGAATTCTAAAAATGGCAAGGTGAAAATGTTAGGTTCAGATGGTGGATTGTTGACTTTGGTCGCAGGAGATAGTCTGCTCTTAAGGTTTGTTGCTGAGGATACATTAGGGTTAGGACTTTACAGTGATACTTGTTCCTATTGGATTAAGACAAGGCCGTACAAAAAACCAACGCTTTTATGTACGAATTCAGATACCGTACTATATTTGTCTGTTTTGTCGGTGGATTTTTATCCCCGTTGGCCAGAGTCGCCAGATGGGAAAGTCGAGAGACTGGACTCAAATGGTGAGTTCTTGTCACTTGTAAATGGAGATTCAGTGGTTGTTTCGTTTGTTGCTGTTGATTCGTTCGAAAATCGCAGTGACACGTGTTCTTACTTGGTCGTTGCTGTTGATACCTCCATGCAAGAATTGGGTGGAAAAATTCCTACTATATCGTGTTTGCCAGACTCTTTAATCGTTCTTGATGATTGTTGTTCGGTGGTATTCTCTCCTGTATATCCACATGCCGAGAATGGATTGCCTACTCTTGTTGAAGGATGTATTGGAGATTCTGTTTTATATTTGGGTGATTCTATCCGACTGTCGTTTGTTGCTAAAAATGATTTTTATGTTAGTGATACCTGCTTTTATTGGGTGCGTGTGGTTGACAATATTTCTGAGCCATTCTTTGATTTTTGTCCTTCGGATATGACTTATGTGTTGAATCGGGGGCAGAAGATGGTTAATTGCACAATAAGGGAGCCTGTCATTCGTAATAAATCCGAATGTGATAGTATTATTGTTGATTGTTGTATTTATGATAGAGTTGACAGTGTGAAATGTTATCGTATGCTTGACAATGAGGATATTCTTGTTGCATTAGAAGAGGGAGATTTCCGGGTCGAATATACGATGTCTGATGATGAATCTCGGATTTTAGATGAGTGTTCTTTCCTTTTATATGTGGAAGGGTTTCAAGAGGTAGACTCTCTAACGTTGAAAGAGTTGGATAAAAGGCCTGTTTGCAGTCTGCTTACGCCTAATGGAGATGGTGTTAATGATGTTTTTGTTATAAACGAGGTGGATTCGTATCCTGATAATGAGTTGGTGGTGTTTGATAGATTGGGCAGTCTTGTCTTTCGTTCCCGATCGTATAAAAATGATTGGAATGGAATGAACGGGAATAAACGAAGCTTAAATGTCAAGTCCGCTCTTCCTGTTGGTACTTATTTCTATTTGTTTCTGAGTCAGAATGAGAAGATTTTTTCAGGATATATAGAGCTCGCCTATTGATTTTTTTCTTTTCATGAGAGTTTCTGTTGTTTGTTTTTTCCTCTTCTTTGTTTGTAAATCTCTTTTCTCACAGCAAGAGATGCAATCATTTATGTATGCATATGATCCGTTGTTGTATAATTCTGCGTATGCAGGAGTGTCCGATTATTCCTCTTTATCTCTTCATTTTAATAAACAATGGATTAATATGGATGGTAGTCCTGTTTCTGTACAGATGGCAGGAAGTGTAGTCATGAGGTATGATTTTTCTTTTGGGGGGATTTTCCAGTATGAAGAACTTGGAGTTTCTCAGCATACAGTTGCCGATCTTCTGTTGACATATAAGGTTGAACTATTTAGTGAAATGCTTCTATCTATGGGCGTGGGTGGGGGAGTTTGTGTCATGAATAAGGATTTCTCTGACATGAATGATTTGATGTATGAGGATGTTTATTATAAGGAACAGCCAAAACGAGAAACTCTGCCTCATGGGCAAGTGGGGGTGCTTCTCCATTCTGAATCGTTTCAAGTGTCTTGTAGCGCAAAAGGATTGTGGGAGACAAATCAAAATTCTGATTTTGGATACAAACAAAAAACTCATTTCTATTTTTCTTGTGGAAAGAATTTCAGAATGAACAAACAATTTCAGCTTTCGGTAGCTAGTATGGCCTCGTTGACGCGGAGTTCTCCTGTGTCTGTAGATTTCTTTCCGACGTTGGAATATGAGGAGACGTTTTCTTTGGGCCTATCGTATCGTACAGATCATTATGGAGGTGTCAACTTCAAAATAAATGTCACCCCTTATTTCTATGTTGGAGGGGCTTATGTTCACTCGTTGAATGAATTGGCGGGTGCAAAGATGACCTCCTCTTTTGAACTGATGTTGGGTATCCGATCTCCACAAAAAGATGAGGTTGATTGGTGAGATTATAGTCCTTTCCCTGAGACAATGGTCTTGATAGTATAGATGAGAATTTTTGTGTCCAATAAGATGGATATGTTTTCTAAATAGATTATGTCGTAGTTGAGTCTTTCTATCATTTTGTCCACAGTATTCGCATATCCATATTTTACCATGCCCCAGGATGTAATTCCTGGCTTTACTTTGTGGACGAGGCTGTAATATGGGGCTTTCTCTATGATTTTCTCTATGAAATATTGTTGTTCTGGCCTAGGGCCGACCAAGGACATATCTCCTTTTACCACATTGCAAAGTTGAGGTAATTCGTCTAGTCTGTATTTGCGCATGATTTTCCCGATTGGAGTTACCCGTTTGTCGTTAACTTCTGTTAGATGATGGTTTTGGTATTCATTTTCAGATTCATACATGGTTCTGAACTTAATGATTCGGAAAGGAATGCCTTGCCGTCCGATCCGTTCTTGACGAAAAAAAACATCTCCTTTTGATGATGCCTTTACTTTTATTGCTAAATATACCATGAGTGGAGACGCAAGTACAAGTCCCAAACAAGAAACAACTATGTCGAACAGCCTTTTCACATTCTGTTGCCAAGCTGGCATCCTGTTTTCCAATACGTTGGCGAGAGGGGTTCCGTATATGAAGGATAGGCGGATGCCCCCAACCAGATAGTCGTATAGTTGAGGAATGAAGCTAATCTCGACATTGAAACGGTATAGTTGGCTGATTATCCTGAACAATTCAATTCTGTCATCATTGTCTATGGCTACGATGACGTTTTCTATTTTCTTTTCTTTTATGATGCGGTTCAAATCTGGCATTCCGCCTAAAATCATGGATTTGTTTATCACTGCATTGTGTTTGTCTTCAGAGATGAAGCCACAAATGATGTTGCCTGTTGATTGTTTCTCGGAAGAGAGCTGGCTATATATTTTTTCTGCGTTCTTTCCTGTGCCGATAATGAGGGTGTTGAATCCCCAAATGCGGCTGCGTATCTTGTTGGTTGTGATGCGTGTCAGTGTATATCTGAATGAATATATAACAATGAAGTATATGCTAAACAGTACGATGAAAGAAAGATAGTAGTAATGGTAGGAGACGACAGGATCGTCTATCAATAGGATAAAGAAAAGGAGTATGGAACCTAAAAATACGCTGGTGAGTGTTTGAAAAAATTCGGATAGCCTAGACTTATAGAATGCTTTGTTGTAATATCCGGATAGCCAAAATATGAAAATCCAGAATATCGGGACTCCGACGATTAACTTCCAAAAGTTGTAAATGGGAGAGAATAACTGTATGTTTTGGATGAAAGTAGACTCAATCTCTATTCTTCTGAATATGAAGAATAATGACCAAGCTAAAAGAGATGCGATTATATCTAGAAAAATATATTTCGCAGCCTGTTTCTCCTTTTTGTCGTATGATTTTATCATCCGTTATGCTTTTTAGAGGAGAAGGAATGATTTTATGGTACGTGATTGTTTGTGTTTGTCCCTTGCTTTCCTTCAAAAAGAAACGGAAAGAGATGATGATTGAGTCTTTCCGTTTCCATGTCTTTGAAATATAACGAGAAGTAGACTTTTAAATTGTCTTTATTCCCGAATGATTTTTATGACACCACCGGCATCCAGTTTTATAATTGATGAGGGTTTTGCTTTGCTCGTGTCATCTTGCCTAAAGGAGACAATGTAGTCGACGGCACTCTTTATCTCTTCACTGATTTCTTTGAAATTGGAGGCAGTTGGTTGTCCGCTGATGTTAGCTGAAGTAGATACGATTGGCATACGGAATCTTTCGCAAAGTTTCTTCGAAAATTCTTCATTGGTTACCCGTATTCCTACACTGCCGTCTTGGGCAATGAGATTGGCTGCTAAATTTTTTGCTCCGGAATAGATGATGGTGAGAGGCTTGTCGGCCAAGTCGATTAGACTCCATGCTATTTCTGGAACGTCAGTTGCCAATCGTTCTATTTTTGCTGCGTTGTCGGTTAAAACCAACATGGATTTCGAGTCTTCCCTTTGCTTGATTTCGAAAACCCGTTTCACTGCCTGCTCGTTGGTGGCGTCACATCCCAATCCCCAGATTGTATCTGTAGGGTAAAGGATAACGCCTCCTGCCTTTAATGTTTTTACTGCGTTTTTTATATCTTCTTCCAGATCCATTTGTCTGAATTTTTAATGTTTGTCTGAATTTGTCTTGATTCTAGTTCAGTTTTGACGATAAGAATTTACCGGTGTAGGATTCTTTGCATTTGACGAGGTCTTCTGGTGTTCCTGCAAATACGAGGGTTCCTCCTTTTTCTCCACCTTCGGGACCTATGTCGATGATGTGGTCCGCACATTTTATCACATCCATGTTGTGTTCGATGATGATGACGGTATGTCCGGAGGCGATTAATGCATTGAATGCTTTCATGAGCGTTTTGATGTCATGGAAGTGCAATCCTGTGGTGGGTTCGTCAAATATGAAGATCATTGGTTCCGGCTTCTCCATGCTTAGTATGGCTGCCAGCTTTACGCGTTGACTCTCTCCTCCTGAGAGAGTGTCGGACGATTGCCCAAGTTTGACGTATCCTAATCCCACATCTTGCAGAGGCTTTATTTTCTTTACTATTTTCTTTTCAATAGAACCTGTGCCTTGTTCGAAGAATTCGACGGCCTGATTGATCGTCATCTCTAAAACGTCATAGATGTTTGCCCCCCGGTAGGTGACATCCAATATGTCTTGTTTGAAGCGTTTGCCGTGACAAGTTTCGCAAGGTAGCACCAAATCGGCCATGAACTGCATTTCTACGGTGATAGTACCTTCTCCTTGACACTCTTCGCAGCGGCCACCCTCTACGTTGAAGGAGAAGTAAGCTGCGGTGTAACCCATTTGTTTAGACAGAGGTTGGTCTGCAAATAGTTTGCGAATCTCATCGTAGGCTTTCATGTATGTCACAGGATTAGATCTTGAAGACTTTCCTATAGGATTCTGATCTACAAACTCTATGTCGTGTACGAGATGGAAACTTCCTTTGATGTCGGAGAACAGACCTGTCTTTTCTGCTACACCTCCCATCCTTTTTTTCATGGCAGAGTAGAATACGTCTCTAACTAAAGATGATTTTCCGGATCCGCTGACTCCTGTCACTACAGTTATGACGTTCAGCGGGAATTTGACGTCTATGCCTTTCAGATTGTTTTGCCTAACTCCGGTTACCTCTATGTAGTTGTTCCATTTCCGACGTATGCTTGGAACCTCTATTTTCTCTACTCCTGTCAGATAATCAAATGTATGGCTGTTTGTTGGTGCGTCTTTGCCGTTGAGGATGTCTTCGTTGATCGGACCTTGGTACACGACATTTCCACCCAGCCGCCCTGCTTCCGGACCTATGTCTATCAGATAGTCTGCGGCTCTCATAATCTCTTCGTCATGTTCGACAACTACTACCGTATTGCCTAATGATTGTAATTGCCTAAGTACTTTTATGAGGAGGTCGGAATCTCTGGAATGCAGTCCGATACTTGGCTCGTCCAAGATGTACAGGGAACCCACAAGACTGCTGCCCAGTGATGTGGCCAAGTTGATACGTTGGCTCTCTCCTCCTGATAATGTGTTGGACATTCGGTTCAGAGTGAGGTAGCTAAGTCCTACATCTGTTAAAAACTGAATGCGATTCTTTATTTCGGTGAGGAGTCTTTTCGCAATCTTTTGTTCGTGTTCCTCAAGAGTCAGTTGGTCGAAGAACTTTTTTAGTTCTTCGATTGGCATTAGAACTAGATCTGTAATGGATTTTCCGTTTATCTTGACATAGTTGGCCTCTTTCTTCAGTCTAGTGCCGTTGCATGCCGGACATGTTGTTTTCCCTCTGAATCTGGAAAGCATGACCCTATATTGTATTTTGTATTGGTTCTCTTGAACGAAATTGAAAAATTCGTCTATCCCCTTAATCGTTTTGTTCCCTTTCCATAAAAGGAATTTCTCTTCTTTTGAAAGCTGGAAATAAGGAGTGTGTATGGGAAACTTTGCTTTTCCGGCTTTCTCGATGAAGTCAAACAGCCATTCTGCCATTTTCTCTCCTCTCCAGCAGACTACAGCACCGTCATACACGGACAATGATTTGTCAGGAACGACCAGGTCTTCATCTATCCCGATTATCTTTCCGAACCCTTCACATTCAGGACACGCTCCGTATGGGCTGTTGAAGCTGAACATAAGATCGTTTGGCTCGTCAAATGTCAAACCATCGGCCTCAAATCGGTTGGAAAACGGCGTTTCTGTCGTGGTTTTGTCGGAGTTGTATATTTTTATCTTGCAGGCACCTTTCCCTTCCAAAAATGCTGTTTGTACGGAATCGCTTATTCTGCTGCGTGTGTCCTCGTCGTTTTCAACCGAAAACCGGTCAATGACAAGCGATATTCCCTTTTTTGATTCTTCGCATTTCTCTTCGTTGTTGATGACATCCTCTAGTTTCTCGAACTCGCCGTTTAACTCTACTCGACTGAATCCTTGCATTTTCAGAGTCTCCAACTGCTGTTTTATGGTTCTGTCTTCTGAAGGAATAATGTCTGTGACGATGCTTCCTCTTGTCTTTTCGGAAAATGAGTAGATGTAGTCTACCACGTTGCTGACCTGGTGTTTCTTGACTCTGTCTCCCGAGACGGGAGAATAAGTTTTCCCTATCCTTGAAAAGAGTAGTTTCAGATATTCATAAATCTCTGTCGAGGTGCCTACTGTTGATCGTGGGTTGCGTGTGCTAACCTTCTGTTCTATGGCAATTGCCGGCGGAATGCCCTTGATGTAGTCTACCTCCGGTTTGCTCATCCTTCCTAAAAATTGACGTGCATAGGCGGAAAGGCTTTCTACGTAACGGCGTTGGCCTTCGGCGTAGAGTGTGTCGAATGCCAATGATGATTTTCCGGAACCGGACAAACCTGTGATGACGACCAATTTGTTTCTTGGAATCGTGATGTCTATGTCCTTCAGATTGTGGACACGAGCTCTTTTTATGATTATTTCTCCCTGACTTGCCATGTCTGCAAAGATACGACGACTTCCTTAAAAATGAGCAATTAAAAATTAATATACACCCATAAAAATCGCAAAAGGGAAGGCGTATATTGGTGCTTTTTACCAATAGACAACCGGACATGGATATTTCTCGTGTTTCTGGATAATGTAAATAATTGAGATTTCGTGAGACCAAGATCCATTTTTTTTGCTGGAAGTAAAAAGATCGTAGACGTAATAGGCTTGCAGTCCCTTGTATGTCCCGCCGAGAAGGAAAGAGATTGTATTGACCGCCTCCATGTCGCTTTTGATGGAAACTCCGCCGATGATGGGCGATAGCATGACGCCGGCTCCTAGATAGGCGAGCTCAAAGTTGTGTTGCTTTTGGTAGGCTGCGTTTATGAAAAGATATTTGTCCGACATCTCGCGTCTTCCCCATAACCCGTTGGTTGATTCTAAGTCGAGCACGTAGTTGGCGTGGCCTACAAAACGGCGGGATAGAATATTGTCTTTGCTTTCGAAGATGCCATTTTCTGGTTCTCCTATGTGGTAGACGGAGCCACCTAAGGTGAGGCAATTTTCGATGATGAAAGCACCTCCCGCCGAGAAGTCCAAAAATGAAGTGGATCCGTTTTCTGTCATGTTCTCCGATGTGTGTGGCAGAATGGCTCCTGTACCCCAGTCGTATTGGTCCCCAAATTCGAAGTCTTTTCCGTATTGATTGTAGAAAAGAGATGCCTGTACGCCTAGTCGGATGAAATATCCGTCAGATATCCGCATCGTATGTCCATAGATAAGGCCGAATTCATTGGTTCGTATGTCCCCATTTGCCATGTTGTCATGGGTATAGAATGCGCCGAGAGAGCACATTCGTTTATAAAAATTCTGGTCGTAGGAGACTCTCACCGTATTGTAGCAGTTGCCCAGGGTGGGCCATTGTCTCCTGTAGTTTAGTCCTAGCCTGATGGCGTTGGCGTTACCTACCAATGATGGATTTAGGCTGAACGGGACGATGTTGTGGTTCGAGAATGTGTAATCCTGGGCACTTGTGGCAAATGCTCCAATTAATCCTAATATTGCGAAAAATAACTTCCTCATCATGACTCATCATTTTAAAATCGAAAAATAACCTCTCTCTTCTCCTTTTTTGTCGATGCCTTTATATCTGCTTCTGTATTGTACTGCCCAACCATAAACGCCGATAGGGCAAGGCTCGTTTTTGTATGTCCCGTCCCATTCGTCGTCTATGCTTTTCCCTTCAAATACGATCTGTCCCAGACGGTTATATATAATAAAAGTAAAGTCGTCGACATGTTTTCCGCCGAAGAAACGGAATTTTTCGTTCTTCTCGTCAGAATTGGGAGTGAAGGCCGATGGAGCCCAAAACGGCTTCCATACATAAACGACATCTTCTCCGACATATTCGCATCCGTTCGAGTCAATGGCTCTGACAGTGACGGTGACGGAATCTCCGATGTTGTTTGTGTTGTAGCTGTACTTGATGCTTTTGCCCGTTATCTCGTCTTGTCCGAGTTCTGGAGACCAGTGCCATTCCGCATTGGCAGGCAGGTTGCCCTTGAAGATGACGGAAGGGTTAGATGGCTCGATTAGGTTAGGCTCGATCTGAAACGCAAACTCTTGATGAGGAAGTGTCTTCGCCTCAATTTGGTCATATCCTACGCATCCGTTTATGTCTACGCCTTTTATTTGTATCTGTGTGGCTTCGTTGATGTATATCTCCATCTTTTCGGAATTGACATTGGCGGCTAGCTCGGGCCAAGAGGGTATGCTGCTCCATGTGTAGAATATGCCTCCTGCAGCTTCCAAATGTACGGTGTCTTTGGTGTTCTGGCATCCGGCTCTTTGACTCATGTTTATTTCTATTTTCGGACGGTTGTACACTGTCACTTCGTAGTCGCTTTGAGAACTGCATCCTATGGAGTCGTAGCCGATGACCGTGTAGGTCGTGTTTGTCTGTGGAGCATAGGATATGGATGCGGTTTTGTCTCCAGTGTTCCATTTGTATTCTTTTGCTCCAGTGGCCGTGATGGAGAAATTTTCTCCCGGACATATACTTTTCTCTCCGGATATCAAAACGTTAGGTGGCAGCTTTATGTAAATATGTATCTCTTTGGTGGAGGTGCATTTCTGTGCAGTTCCCTCCATAAAGAAGGCCATGTTGGCTTCCGGCGTTATGGTGTAGCTTGCAGATGTAGAGCCGTCTGGCCACAAGAAACTGGAAGCTCCTTGTCCGACGAGCGTTACGGATTTGCCTAAGCATACAATAGTGTCTCCTAGTACGGATAACACGGGTGGGTCTATTGGTGTTATCGTGATGGACGCCTTGTTCCTGCATCCGTGTTGGTCTGTTCCGATTACCGTGAATGTGTCTTTTTTTGTGATGATGGGTTGGATGTTGATCCCTGAATTGCCGTTGTTCCATACGTATAGTTCGCATCCTTCGGATGCTGTGAGGTTGGCAGGCGTGTTGACGCATACCATCTGCTCTCCGCTGATGCTTATATTTGGTTTTTGGAGTATAGTGATGGGAACGTCTATTTGGTTGGAGCAGTTGTTGTTGTCTGTTCCCGTCAGTCTGTATGTGGTGGTGGAGAAAGGCAGAGACCTTAGGGTGTCCGTGAATGTGCCTTCGCCCCAGTTGTATTTGGTGGCTCCTTTGGCTACAAGGTATAGGGAGTCTCCGTGGCATATCTCCGTGGTGCCTTCTGCCCAGATGGTTGGAAGTTGCAATACCTCAACGAAGAATGATGCGTTGGAGGAGCAACCATTCAACGTTCCTGTTACGTTGTAGGTCATGCTTTCGGTTGGAGTTATGCCGAAGGAGGCGGTGCTTGGACCATTGTCCCATAGGTAGGTGGCCGCGCCTTTTGCCACCAGATTATGGAATGTGCCGTAGCATACGGAAGAGTCTCCTGTTATGCTGACGGTAGGATAAGGAATGGCTTTGACCTTTATGGATGCCGTGTTGCTACATCCGTTGGTGTCTATTCCTTCTACATGAAAGATAGTGTCTTTGGCAACGATGGGAGAGTAGTCTGCACCTAGGTTGCTGCCTTCCCAATAGTAAATGGTCGCATCTCCGCTAGCATGGAGGTTGGCCTGCGTGTTTTCGCATACGGCCATATCGCCGCTGGTGCTTATTTTGGGTAGATTGAATACGGTTACCTCTGTCAGAACGGAGCTTGTGCATCCGTTGCTGCCGGTTCCTGTCACTTGATATTTGGATGATATTTTTGGTTGGGCGTCCATCTCTGCGGTGGTTGGCCCGTTGTCCCATTTATATTTCTCAGCTCCCTTGGCTATTAGGTGGAGGCTGTCATTGAAACAAATATCTGTAATCCCGTCCACCCAAACGGATGGTGCCTGTTTCATTTTGACGAATCGTTCGGCTTTGCTTGAGCATCCGTTGCTAGTTCCTTCTACGGATATGGTTATGTCATAGTCCATGACTTTTGAAAACGAGTTTTTTTCGGTGTTGTCGCTCCATTTGTAGGAGGTGGCGCCGATGGCGTTCAGTCGCATGAGTGCGCCTTGGCATACAATAGAGTCTCCTTCTATCATTACTTCCGGATTGCTTTTTACAATGACCAGTTTGGTTGCCATTGAAACGCATTTGTTTTTGTCTATGCCGGTGACATTATAGCGTGTGCTGCTGTCAGGCGATACGAACAAGTCCGTGCCGTCATATTCGTTGCTCCAATTTTCGGAACTCCATCTGTATGTTTCTCCTCCTTCTGCGGTGAGGGTAACTGCGTCTCCTTTGCAGATTTCGTCAGGTCCTTTGATGCTGATTTCTGGGGTGGGTAGCACTCTTACCTTGTGTGACTTCGAACTTTTGCATCCATTGGATGCGATGCCCGTTACCGTGTAGGTGGATGAGGAAATAGGGTGTACTGTGATCGAACTACTATCGATGCCTGTATTCCAAAGGTATTTGACCGCATTGTAGGCGGTTAGTGTCACGGAGTCGTTGGGACAGACGGTGGAGTCTCCCTTCACGAGTACTTCAGGAACGGGATATACGGATACGTAGATGCTGGTTTCGTAAGTGCAGGAGTGTGGGTCTGTTACTTTGACGGTATATTTCTGACTTGTCTTTGCCGTATCCCGCAGGGTTTGGTTTGTGTTGCCGGTGCTCCACTCGAATTGGCTGCCTATCTCCGCTTCCAGTACGGTGAGTACAAGCTCGTCGCCGTAACATAGTTTTGTCTTTCCATCGATGTTTAATTTAGGAAAGTAGGGGACGATAACTTGCTGGGTGATGGAATCTTCACATCCTAGATGGGAGATGATTTTTAGCGTAACATCGTAAGTGCCTGGATTTTCGTAGAAATGTTTCGGATTTTTCTCCGTGGAGAATTTCCCGTCTCCGAAACTCCATTTGTAGTAGGAGATGGTGTCTCCGGTGATGGAGGTCTGCTCTTGAAACTTTATTAGTCCGCTACAAGAGTCTGTCTCGGAGAACTTGGGGTGTATGGAGATTGATTCCAAATCTGTGGATAGTGTGATGGCGGAGCATCCTGTCATGTCACTGGATACTTCGCAGAAATAGGTGACGCCATCGTTCATGCTCGCTCTCTCTACAATGGCTATCCATGGCTCTTCTGAATCGGGAACTGTAATCGGTTTGCCGTCCGATCGGTACCATCTGTATGCGGAGAATCCCTTCGGAGCTTCTATGATAGGGTCTGACTCGCCGCAGTTTTTGGAGATAAGTTCCAATTTTCGCGTTTGTGCATATATATAACCGTAGGCCTCATGTCCGCCGGCGCAGTTTGTTATGTGTGGAATGTTTTTGCTGCATCCGCTGGCGCTAAGGTCTAGCAGGCAGTCGTGCGTACGGACATCTATGGTGACGGTTTTCCCTATGTGGTTTCGGAGGTCGTAGCTGGCAGAGGTCCAGTTCCTATAGACATATTCGCCTGCCTGATTTCCTGCTTCCGAAGAGGCGCAGGAGCTACTGTTCCTTGTTAGTCCTGAATTCGCATCGTCTGCTTTTGCTTCGTATGTGCCACAAGGCATGATGGCTTCCGTTCCCGAACTGGGGTCTACCACATTGACAGCAATGGAGAAGGTGGGGTATTGCCCGCCTTTATGCACTCCTGCGTTTTCTCCTTCCGGAACGTGAAGGACGGTGGCGAACCGGTAAGAAAATAATGTTGTTTTTTCCGTTACAGTAAAGGTATAGGTCATCCTTTCTGCCATGGCTTTGTATGCGGCGGCTCTTTCCACACAATAGTTGGAGTGAGGCATATTCTCTGCCTCCAGAGGAATCCCTATCCTGGCTACGAGAGAGGCTCCTTCTGGTACTGTATTCATGTTGCTGCAAGATACGATAGGGTCTGGAGTCTCCACGCTGTTCATTAATTTGATATTGGGAGTCGTGTTCGTTTCTTCCCAATCGTAGGTGTATATTCCCGCATTGTCGTCATAGTAGTAACCGCCAGTATAAAGGGTCCAGTTGCTGAAGTCTCCATTGTCGAAACTAAGATTTGGTGTGTCTTCGTTTTGAGCATGGAGATGGGATGTGCATACGAAAAATGCTACTAATAATAGAGATGTTATCTGTTTGGTCATTGCGTTTGTGTTGTTGAAAAGAGGGTGAAATGTAAAGAACAGAACTAACGATGAAGCATGCCCTTCCCTTTTATTATACTTCAAAGAAAAACGTACTGAACAGTTCGGAATCCATTCTTCTTGTTAAAATAAGTGTAGGAAAAGCAGTCAAATATACAAAAATATCATTTTTATTTAAAAGATCAAAGGCCTTTGTATATTAAAAAGAAAAACTCTTAACCATACTCGTGAAGTTGTGTTGGAATCTTTTTATTTTTGTGAAATATGCAGATGTGGAATTAAATTCTAGTTTTCTGCAGTTGTGGTGTTTTTTTTCTGATTATTAAAATAATGTGAGATATGATAGGTCGAATTTTGTACTGTGTGTTGTTCCTTGTTTGTTGTGTTTGTTGCTTCTCTTGTAGAAGTCCGCGGATGCGTAATGAATCTGTTGTGGTTCAAAAGATACCTTTTGACACTACATTGATGGAGTTGCCCCGGTTGGGGTGTTCTGCCAACGAACGTCTGGTTTCCCATTGTGGATTTAACCTGTCCTATAATGACCGTTGGCTTTTGGCAAATTGGGTGGCTTATGAGCTGACGGCAGAGGAGACACAAGGCGAGGAGAAACGTCGTAATTATGCTTTTCTTCCGGATCCGGAAGTTCCTAAAGGTGCCACATCTGCCGATTATTCGGGTTCTGGTTTCTGTCGGGGTCATCTGGCTCCGGCTGCCGATATGAAGTGGGACGCGTGCGCGATGAAGTCTAGCTTCTATTTTACAAATATCTGTCCGCAAGATAAAAATCTGAATAACGGTTGTTGGGAAAGGTTGGAGCGGAGGTGTCGTGGTTGGGCTAAGCAACAGGGCGGATCTGGCATTTATATCGTATGCGGTCCTGTTGTTAAAAGCACGGAACGGACCATAGGACGGAATAGGGTGGTTGTCCCTTCTGCTTTCTATAAAGTTATTCTCCGTAAAAGAAAAAACAGAGATGAAGGAGTCGGGTTTGTCATGCCCAACCGTGCGGAGTCGGCTTCGGTCGAATATTATGCAGTTAGTATAGATGCTGTTGAGGCTTTGACTGGGATAGATTTCTTCTGCAATCTTCCGGACGAGGTGGAGTCTGTCGTCGAGGCGTCCTTCCGTTATGAGGACTGGAACCTAAAACAGACAGAAAATACCGTTCTTCAGGATGCTGAATTGTGGTGAGTTTCATGAATGTTCTTGGTTTCGTATACGTATCTCGTTATTCCTCGATTAATTCATAGTGGGCAGTGTCGTTCCATTGAAGGATATTCCATGCTCCGTCTCTTTTCTCGACAATACTGAGGGATGTGGACATCGGTGATTTGGGGTAGTTCGCAATTTCGGAGATGGGTTGGTTCTGAAAGTAGGAGCGAAGTGCTTTCATTACCACTCCGTGAGTCACTACGAGGATGCTTTTGTTTTTGTTGCCCGCTGCTATCTCTTCGATCTTCTTGCCCGCTCGTTCTTTTAGTTGTAAATAGGATTCGGCGTCATCGCGGATGTATTTTTCCGGATGGTGCCAAAAATTATCCGTCATTTCTGGGTCTTCCATCTCCACTTCGGAGGTTAACCTGCCTTGCCAACTGCCTAGGTACATCTCCCTGAGGTCATCTTCTTGTATGATGTCGAGCGGTCTGTTGCCCCGTATCAGCAGTGCGGTCTGTAACGCGCGCGGTGCCGAACTGGAGTAGATTCCGTCCAATTCTATATCTTTCATCCTTTTCCCTAAAGCGACGGCTTGCTTTTCTCCCAAGGGGGTGAGGTCGGAGTTGCTTTGTCCCTGCATCCTTCTCTCTTTGTTCCAAAATGTCTGTCCGTGCCGGGTTATGTATAGTCTTGTCATTTTGATGTTTTTTTGAGATTATTTCTCTTCTTTCATGAAATTAATGGCCAGCCATGCCATGGATGCTGTTGTGTAACGAAGTGCGTCGGGGTCGACGACGAAGTTTGGTGCGTGCATTCCTCCGCAGTTGAACTTCTTACTCCCTATCCCGACTCTGAAGAAGAGGGATGGGTATCTTTGCGAAAAGTATCCGAAATCTTCGCCTGTCATTCGTTTGTCGAATGTGGTGACATTTTCTTCCCCCAAAAGTTCTTTGGCGTAGTCTTCGGCCTGAGTGTTGAGGCTGTCGTCGTTTATGACGCTTGGATATCCGTGGTTGATGCAGAAGTCACAGCTGCAACCATATTCGGAAGTGGCCTCTTTTGCCATCTTTGCCGCTATTTGCAGCGCATCTGCTCTCCATTCTTCGTCCAGGGTACGTAGTGTTCCGTCTAGTTTCACCTGTTCGGGGATTACGTTCATGATGCCGTCGGCAATGAATCGACCGAAGGCGAGTATCGTTTCTCCTCTCACAGGAGCTAGTTTGTCTGGTATTGCTTGCAGTTTCATCAGCAGGTTGGCGGCAGCCAAGACGGGGTTGTGGTCTCTTACCAAAGCGGCGTGTCCGCCTTGTCCGTGCACGGTGATGTGTAGCTCGTCCGTGGCTGCGGTGATGAGTCCGGTACGGAAACCTATCTTTCCGAGTGGAATGTCGGGTATTACGTGTAGGCCTAACACTACATTGGGAGTGTATCCCTCGAAAATGTTTTCTTTGAGCATGGTGCTGGCTCCTCCTGGATATCGTTCCTCTGCTGGTTGGAAGACAAGAAGAAATGTGCCTTCCATCTCATCCTTTAGAGACGACAATATTTTAGCTACCCCCAATAGTGTGGAGGTGTGAGCGTCGTGGCCACAGGCATGCATCACGCCCTTCTCTCTGGACCGGTAAGGAATATCTACCTCTTCTTCGACGGGCAATGCGTCCATGTCGGCACGGAGGGCGATAATCCTGTTTTTCGGATTCTTGCATTTTAAGACGCCTAAGATTCCGGTCTTGGCGTATCCCTCCCTGAACGGGATGTTGAGGCTTTTCAGCTCTTGTCGCACATATTTGGAAGTTTCCACCTCGTTGAATGCCAGCTCTGGGTGCTGATGTAGGTGTTTGAATGTGTTTTGTATGTTTTGTAAGTCTTTATCGACAAAATCAAAGATGCGGTCTCTATTTATCATGTCTGTTGTTTTTTTTTCTTTCATCAAAAATATAAAATAAGATGTATTAAAAGAAACAATTATGATTATTTGGGTCTGATTTTATGGAAAGGGATCGTGTGCTGGTTTTTTTTCTGATGGTGACGAAGTTGAGCTTATTAAACGCCACACGGCTGTTTCTAGGTATGTGGAATCTTGTTCCCGGGGAGAAATTCCCATTGGCTTTGTTGTTCCGAAAAAGGCATGTGCATTCGTGATGTGAGCATTACCGATGCTTGCGTCGGTTCTTGAGGCCGGTTCGTCCGGCTCAGAATTCCCCGTAAGGCGAGCTGCCATCTTCACCTTATTTTTTGTATGGAATCGATACGAGGCATTCGTCAAAAAAAATGACTTGTTTGTTTCTGCGGAATGTTTCGGTCTCAATGCAATGCTTGGAAAGTGTGCACACAAGATGTTTTGGACTTTGCCAAGATGTTTTTGTGATTACGTAGGTGTGGTGTATATACGAAAATATGCCTCCCGAAAGAATTCGGGAGGCTATCTATTTTCTTGATTTTACCGATAATTAAACGGCAGCTGGTTTTTCAATAGCTACCATGCCACGGTAATAACCGCATTCTCCACATACTGTGTGGTATAAATGTAAAGCTCCACAGTTTGGACATACTGCCAATGTAGGAGCTACAGCCTTGTAATGAGTTCTTCTCTTGGCTGATCTAGTCTTAGATTGTCTGTGCTTCGGATGTGCCATCTTGTTCTATAATTTAATTAGTTATTATTATCTTCTGTTATTAATTTCTTTAAACCGTCCCAACGAGGATCTGTTTTTGACTCTTCCTCTCCTGTCTCACTTTCCTCGATGTCCAAATCTTCATCGTCTAAAAAGTCGATAGATTCCTCTTCCTCGTTTTTGTCATGAGCCAAGTGCTTTTTCAGCTTGGAAACCATGCTTTTTGTACATTTGCCTGCAGGATGTACGTGCCTGATAGGAATGTTCAGTGCGATGAATTCATAGAGAAACCAAGCGAGGTTAATCTCTCCCTCTTCTTCTGGTACGACAATTATCTTGTCGCTCTCTTCTGCATATTCGCTTCCGAATTTGACCGTCAGTTGATTTTGTGTGTCGATCTCCTGATCCATGTCATCTAGACATCTGTCGCACGGAATCTGAATTACTCCTTTGATGTCAAAATTTATTTCAAAAGACTGAGACGTCCTTGTGACTTCTACTATTGCCTTTACATTCCCTTTCTGAACCTCGTCGCCTTCTATGTTTTTGAAATAGACGTTGTCCAAATTGAACTCGTAGTTGTGAGTCCCTTTGGAGAGGTCTTTCAATGGAATGTTGTAAACACTGAATTTTCCCACTTTCGTATGGCCTTTTAAAACTCTGCAAAATTACAAAATTTAGCAATACAAAAACTCTTTGTGTCGCTATTTTTCTTTGCTTTTTTGTAGATAATTTATTAATTCTTTGATTGTTAATTCTTTAAATGCTATTTAAAAATGTTTTTTGTCGCATTTTTTGTGTCCGAACTCTCTTTTTTCAATAATATTCTGAATGTCGTACCTTTGTTCTGTTCCGACTTCTTGACAAATATTTTCCCCTCATGATATTCTTCTATTATGCGTTTGACTAATGAAAGCCCAAGACCCCATCCTCTCTTCTTGGTGGTATAACCGGGTTTGAATACGGTCTTGAACTTGGATTTTGCAATGCCCTTACCTGTATCTTGTATGTCAATGCCTATCTTGTCTTCTTTCTCGAATACGTGAACGTCAATCCGTCCCTCTCCGTCCATGGCGTCGATGGCGTTTTTGCAAAGGTTCTCGATGACCCATTCGAATAGAGGCTTGCTCAACCTGATATATGTTGGTGATTGCATGTCATAAACGCAGGAGATGGCTATTTTGTTCGAAGTCCTTTTTCGCATATAAGCTAAGGAGTTGTCGAGTAGCGTGTTGAGACATATATTTTCTTTCTCTGGGATGGATCCTATCTTCGAAAATCGTTCGGCGATGGTACGTAGCCGGTTCACGTCCTTTTCTATCTCGGGCATGAGTTCGGGCTCCACGCCGTTGCTCTTGAGTATCTCCACCCAAGCGAGAAGCGACGAGATGGGCGTGCCTAGTTGGTGTGCGGTCTCTTTGGATAGTCCTACCCACACTCGGTCTTGTTCCGCCTTCTTGGCACTGGTGAATACGTAGAAGATGATGAGACAGAAGGAACTGATGATGCCCCATTGTACAAAAGGAAAGTAAGCCAGCTGCTTGAGCAGCGTGGAGTTGTCGTAGTAGAGGTAGTGTGTCGTGTTTTCGTCCAGCTGTATTTTTATGGGGTCATGCACGTTCTTGAATTCGTCGACTTTCTCTTTTAGAAATTTGTCCGCATCCTTTTCTGGTGTGGATATGTTCCTGTGCATGTACACGTTTCCTGCCTTGTCGGCGATGACGACGGGTATGTTGGTGTTGCCTTCTATGACCTTTAGGATGAAGGAGAGGTCTGTATTGTCGTCGTAGACCAGTTGGCGGGTGGCCTCGGCCCATAGCTCTATTCGTTTCCGCTCTTCTTTGGACATGTCGTTGGCCAAATGTCCCGAATAGTAGACGGATAGTGAGATGATGGCAACGGCGAAGGCTGCAAGTATATATTTTATGTTGTTGAAATTGTCGTAATTCACCTTCATGGCCAAGTGTTTCTATCTGTATTTGCTTTCTTCCGCATCGCCCATTATGCTCAGATAACTGGTGTAGCGGGATTGACTTATTCTGTGTTCTTCTACGGCCTTCAATACGGCACATTCGGGTTCGTGCGTGTGTGTGCAGTTCCCGAATTTGCATTTGTCGGATTCCTTGAATATTTCAGGGAAGAAGTGGCCTACCTCTTCTTTTTGGAAGTCGATGGTTCCGAAGCCTTTGATGCCGGGTGTGTCTATGATGTAGCTCTCGTTGTCCAACTCGTACATCTCCGAAAATGTAGTGGTGTGCATTCCTTTGTCGTAGCACTTGGAGAGTATGCCTGTCTTTGCTTTGAACATGGGCGAGATGGCGTTGATGATGGACGATTTGCCTACGCCGGAGTTGCCGGATAGCAGTGTCACTTTGCCGGATAGCAGTTGCCTGACGGCGTCTATGCCGTCCATGGTGCTGGCGGAAGTGGTGAGGCACTGGTAGCCGATGCTTTCGTAGAGAGTACACAAGGCTTTTGTGTATTCAATCTCTTCGTCCGTGTAGCGGTCCATCTTGTTTATTACTATCTTGGCCGGTACGCGGTAGGCTTCGCAGGTGGCGAGAAATCTGTCGATGAAGGTGGTCGCAGTCTCCGGATGGTTGACGGTCACAATCAGAAGGGCCAAATCTACATTGGCGGCAATGATGTGAAGCTGTTTGGATAGGTTGGATGGCTTTCTGACTATGTAGTTCTTCCGGTCCCCGATTTCGGAGATGAGTCCGGTGCCCTCGTGCGTCAAGTCGAAGGTGACATGGTCTCCTGCCGCCAAGGGGTTGGTGCTCTTGATTCCTTTGATTCGAAAGGAACCTTTTATTTTGCAGTCGTAGACATCCCCTTCCGGAGTCCTTACCTGATAATAGCTGCCTGTGTTTCTAATCACTAAACCTTGCATCTCTTTTCGGATTCTTTCTGTGACGTTGGTTTTTGTTCTCTATTAAATAAGAAAAGCAGAAGGTTGCATGGTGTATTTCCATACAATCTCCTGCATTCTGTTTTATGAGGGTCGGAATCATGCCTTATACGGTCATGATTTCTTTCTCTTTAAGGGCAAGCATCTCGTCCACTTTCTTGATGAACTTGTCGTGTATTTTCTGAACTTCGCCTTCTGCGTCTTTCTCTTCGTCTTCGGCCAGTCCGTTCTTTATCTCCTTCTTCAGTGCGTCGATGGCGTCTCTACGTGCGTTTCTGATGCTTATCTTCGCCTCTTCGCCTTCGCTCTTGACTTGTTTTGCCAATGTCTTACGTCTCTCCTCTGTTAATGTCGGAATGGCGAGTCTTATCACTTCACCGTTGTTTTCCGGTGTGATTCCGACTTCTGAGTTCATGATGGCTTTCTCTATCTCGGAGATGAGCTTCTTCTCCCAAGGTTGGATGACGATGGTGCGGGCATCTGGAGTAGTGATGGTTGCCACGTTGGATAATGGAACTACGCTTCCGTAATAGTCGATTTTTACGGGGTCGAGAATACGAACGTTTGCCTTCCCGGCTCTGATGTGTGCCAAAGCGTCATCAAGGTGGACCAGTACGTTGCCCATTTTGTCTTCTGCCGTTTTGAAATAGGTTTTTATATCTGCCATATTATTCTTTATTTTTTTATTTTGCGCAAATATACAGATAAAAATTGAAAGATAGTGAAACTTGTAAATCTGTGGGCTTCCTTTTTTTATAATAAGGAAGGTGATGTTGTTGAAACCATCCTTTGCAGGTAAGGATAGACGCATGGATGAAGCCTCCGGAAATCGTCGCTATCGATGGATGTGGCTTCTGAAATCTTCATTAGAAGTCTCCTCTTTATTTTTGTTCGGTCTTGTTCTGTTTGGCAAATACGGATGGCGCCATGTTGAACTTTTCGGAAAAGCAGCTGCCGAAATATTTTGGGTCGGAGAAGCCCACTTCGTATGCCACGTCGGCTACGGAGTATTTGCCGCTCTTCAAAAGCGTGGCGGCATATTGTAGCCGGTAGTTTTTGATAAACTCTGATGGGGAACAGCCTGTTATTGCCTTGAATTTTCGGAATAGTTGCACGCGGCTGAGGGCTGTTTTCTCGGCGATGAATTCGACCGAGAGGTTGGACTCTGAAATGTTTTGCTGCAATACTTCCGTGATTTTCCGTAGGAAGGCGTCGTCTTTGCTTTCCGGCATGTCGCCCTCCGGTGCTTTTAGTATGCTGTTTCTCAAGTGTTGCAGCTGTAACTCTCTGTTTCGTAGTAGTGTGTGTATCTTGGCTAAAAGGATGTTGCCGTCAAATGGTTTTGTGATGTAGTCGTCGGCTCCTATTTTCAGACCCTCTATTTGGCTGTTGGCCGAGTCTTCGGAGGTGAGCAGCACTACCGGAATGTGTTGGGTTAGCAGGTTGCTCTTTATCTGTGCGCAAAGTTCTTTGCCGTCCATTTTCGGCATGACGACGTCTGATATGATAATGTCTGGCACGGACTTCATCGCCATGTCGAGAGCCATCTCGCCGTCGCTGGCTTTCTCTATCTCGAAGTCGTTTTGGAGCAAAAGGGTCAGATAGGAGAGTATGTCGTGGTTGTCGTCTACGATAAGGATGGAGTGCCTTTTGCTCTTCATATAGTTCTTGTTCTTTTCCAATGTGAGCTCTGTTTCCGGCTTGTCGTCCTCTTCCGCATTGATGGGTTTGCCTATCGGCAGCATTATCCGGATGGAAGTGCCTTCTTCTTCTGTGCTTGTTATCTCTATCGTTCCTTTGTTGGAAATGGTAAAGTCGTGGCATATTTTCAGTCCGAGTCCGGATCCCTTTTCGTTGTTGGTTCCGCAAGAGGAGGCGTTGAAGTCTTTCTCGAAAATTTTATCCAACTTCTCTTTCCCTATTCCCACTCCGTTGTCCTTGATGCAGAAGAACACATGGTTTTCCGTGTCTTCTATTCTGATTTCTATCTTTCCTCCATTGTTGGTGAACTTTATGGCGTTGTTGATGAGGTTTCTGATGACGGTGGCAATCATCCTTTCGTCGGCATAGGCGCAGTGCTTGGCTGTGTTGCTTACGCAGACGGATATCCGTTTGCTTGTTGCCAGGCCTTGAAGTAGCGAAAGTGAGTCTTTCGTCTGGGCTGCAATGGAGATGTCTTTGGGTGAATAGAATATCTCTTTTGTTTGGATTCTGGCCCATTGCAATATGTTGTCCATCTGTTCCTGAAGCTTTTGTGCGGCTATGGTGATGTCTGTGAATAGTTTGCTTTCCTGCTCGTCTGCCTTCCTGTTCTCGGAAAGGAATGAAAGCATGCCGACGATGGCGGTGACCGGATTCTTCAGGTCGTGGGCTATGATGGACAAAATCCTGTCTTTGAGACTTAGTGTCTCGTCTAGTTCTTTGTTCTTGGATTCTACGCTCTCTTTCTGCTTGTTTATCTCTTCGTTCTTTTGTCGTAGTTCTTGTGTCCGTTCCTCCACGAGGTTCTCAAGCCTTTCCTTTTGCCTTTGGAGATTGCGCAGCCTGATTCTGAAAAAGAGGAAGATGGTCGCTATGGCCGTGAGGACGGATAGAGAACGAAACCACCATGTCTGCCACCAGGGTGGCAATATGATGATGGTGAGCGGTTTCTGTAGTTGGTATAGTTGCCCGTCGTTGCTCTTTACCTTTGCGAAGAAGGTATAAGTGCCTGGCTCCAAGTTGGTGAAGGAGGCCTTCCTCTCTGTGTTGGCTTCTGTCCATTCGTGGTGGAGTCCCTTTAGAAAATAGGAGTAATGGAGAGTTCCCGATTTTTCGAGGTCGATGCCTACGTATTCGATGGAGAAATAGTTCTGTTCATGGTTGAGTCGGATGGTGTCCGTATAGTCTAGTGCATGTTTTAATATCTCGGATTTGCCCGCCTCTTGTTTCTTGTCCCAGATGTAGAGCCCTTTCAGATAAATTTTGGGAGCTTTATCCTTCTTTTCCAGACTCTGAGGGTTGAACTTGAACATGCCATTGTTGGAGCCGATGTATATCTTCCCGTCCGTACTTCTGTATGCCGATTTTTGATAAAGGAAGTTTTTCTCCAGTTCCTTCTTTATATCGTAATGTTTCAGAATCTTCAGGTCGGGATTGAACTGTATGATTTCGTCTTGGCTGCCTATCCACAGATTCTGATGGTTGTCTTCTATGATGAATTTCAAATTTTCGGGAATGTCCGTTTCTTTGCAGTAGTTTACGAAAGAGTTCACTTTCCTGTCGTAGCGGGCCAGACCTCCGGTGCTTGTCACCACCCAAATCCTCTTCTTCGAATCTTCGTAGCACATGGTAATCTGGTTTTGCGAAAGGTCTCCCGGCTTTTCGGAGTAGGGAAACTTCATTTGCCGGCCGTCCTTATATTTGCGTAGACCTTCACTTGAACTGATCCACAGCCATCCTTCGCTGTCTTTCATCAGATGGGTGATGAACTTTGAGTTTTTGTTAGAGAATGGGTCTGCGTCGCAGTTGTCCGTGCTCGTTATCTCTCCGGTGGCTTTGTCGAGGCGGGCTATGCCTTTTCCGTCGGTGGCAATCCATACGAAGTTTCTGTCTATGTATAGGTAGTTTATCTTTTCCGTTGGAAGTGATCTTTTCTTGTCTCCGTTGTCCGTATGTGTGTAGTGTTGTAGGATACGGTTGTTCGGCTTGTCGAAGAGGAACAGTCCGTTGTCCCACGTGGCAATCCAAAATAGTCCGTTGTTGTCCGGTTTGATGTCAAGAATGACTTTCCCGAACCTTTTGTCTATGTGGAATTCGTCCCGTTCGCCAGTCTCGATGTTTAGGCCGCCTCCGTCGGTACCTATCAGGAGGTCGTTCCTGTACTTGGAGAAACAAGTGATGGCGTTGCCTGACATGGTGTTTTGTTTTGTGCTGTTGTGCTGGAACATGGCAAACTCGTTGGATATCCTGTTGGAATAGAGCAGCCAGAATCTGTGGGTCCCGAGCCAGATGTTGTTGTACGAGTCTTGAAGTATGCAACTCGTTGTGAAGCACTCTTTGTCGATGTTGTTGGGCAAAGTGTAGTTTAGAGGAAGAAATTTCAGTGTCTCCGGATCGTAGATGGATATATTGCCGTTCACGTTGCCGATCCATATCTTGTGGTCTCTGTCTTCGTAGATGGTATGGATGAAGTTGTTGCGGAAGGAGTAGGAGCCGATGGCTCCGGCGGTCTCGTGCTTTTTCAGCATCCCGTTTTTGTTGTAGATGAAGAGTCCGTGGTCCGTAGATCCTAAATAGATGTCCCCGTTGGAAATCTGTTTAATGGTTCGGATGTGTTTGTTGATTGTCTGTCCTCCCTTGTTTGTGAGAAGAGGCAACTCCTTTATTTTATTGTCCCGTTTGTTGATGATTTTTACGCCAGATTCTTGGGAGACCACCCATAGGTAGTCGCCACAGTCTTCGAAGTCGTCGCCGATGATGTGGAATCTTGTTGCTTTGTTGTTTTTCGGGTCATATTTCAGAACGTCGATGAAAGATAAAACCCAGATGAAGCCGTCTGCGTCTTCCAATACTTTTGTTACTCCCTTTATCTTCCTTCCCTGAAAGGTTATCCTGTTGAAGTTGTCGTGCTTCCTGTCATATAGGGCAAGCCCGCGGGCAGTGGAAATCCAAAGTCTTTTCTTAGAGTCTTCGAAGATGTTGTAGCACACGTTGTGGGGGAGACTCTTGTTGTCTGTCTTTATTCGTGTGTAGGTTTTATATTCGTAACCGTCAAATTTGATAAGTCCGTTCCATGTGCTTATCCAAAGGTAGCCGAAGGAGTCTTCGTATATTTGGTTGACATCGCTGTATGGAGCTCCGTTTTCCGCTTCAAATAGGGAGAAGCGTCTTGTCTCTCCCAACAAGTTAGTTTGGAACAGAACGAAAAATGCTGATAATAAAGCGAGGAGCTTGAACATTATCTTGTTTTGATTTATGGTGTGGCTTGTCTGTTTCTGTTGTATGTGAAAAAGGAAATCAAATGTCGCCGTCTCTTCTATGTTAAATAAAGTCGTTGCAAAATTATGAAAAATAATGTTAATAGAAATTCTTGAGGAAGAAATTTGTGTTACGTATTTGAGAAAAAAAGGAAAAATCTTACCATGAGATGGTATGGGAGAAAAATGCGATTTGTGATGGCAGGCGTTTCGAAATCCACCTCAGTGGTTTGTCGATATGATTTCATTGTCGCTTAATGTAATGAATTACAGGATGGTGAATTGTTGTCGATGCTTGTTCCGTTGCTGAAACGGAGGATATATGTCGTGTCTGTTTGGCTAAACAAATGGGAATTTGTGCATTTTTTTTCGTTTTGCTTTTGCTCTATTGAAAATAATGTCTATCTTTGCACCGCAAAACAGAAATGATGGCGGGGTAGCTCAGTTGGTTAGAGCGTCGGATTCATAACCCGGAGGTCTCGAGTTCAATTCTCGATCCCGCTACAGAAGAGAGAGGTCAAACAAGACTTCTCTCTTTTTTTCTGTCCTTATTAGTTGTAGCTGAGGCAATACGCCTCGCCTTTCAGTATATTGAGCGCATTTTCGGAGAGTGCGCTCATTTCGTTCTCGCCTGGATAGACGGTGATGGTTGCTATGAATCCCGTTTTTTTGATGATGTGGTCTACTATGAATTTGTTGTACGAAAGGTTGCCTGTCAGTATGATGGCGTCGACCTTCCCCTCCAGAACGACGCTCATGGCTCCAATCTCTTTGGCTATATTGTAGGCCATGGCACGGAGGGTGATGTCTGCCTTCTTGTCTCCGTCTTTTGCCATCTGTTCGATGATGTTGTAGTCTTTTATGCCTAGATGGGCCATCAATCCTCCGTTTCCGTTGATCATTGCCCGAATCTCCTCTTCCGTATGGTTGCCATCGAAGCAGAGGTCTACAATTTCGGAGGCAGGCAGAGACCCTGAACGTTCCGGAGAGAATGGTCCGGCTCCGTCGATGGAGCTGTTTACGTCGATGACTTTCCCCTTGCGGTGGGCGGCCACGGAGATGCCCCTGCCGAGATGGCAGATGACGAGGTTGAGCTCATCGTATTTCTTCTGGTGCTCTTTGGCGTACTTCCGTCCGGCGGCCTTCTGGTTCAACGCATGGAATTTAGATTTGCGCTGGATGCCAGGCAATCCGGTGATGCGTGCTATGTCTTCCATTTCGTCTACGACGACGGGGTCGGAGACGAAGGCCCTTGCTCCGGGAATGGTGGCGGCGATGTCTGCCGCGATGAGGCCTCCGAGGTTGCTGGCATGCTCGCCCTGTATGCCTTTCCTAAGGTCGTCTTTCAGACGTTCGCTGATTTCGTAGGTCCCGGATCGTATAGGTTTTAGCATGCCGCCCATTCCTATTATGGCGTTGAAGTTAATCTCTATTTCGTTGTTTTGTAGCTCTATGATGATGAGCCGTTTTCTGTATTCTGCTTGCTCGAATATCTTCTTGAAGGGAAACAAATCGTCGGGATTGTGTTTGATCGTTTTCATGAAAATCTCCTGCTCGTCGTCATAGACGGCAACCTTGGTGCTGGTGCTTTTTGGGCTGATGGATAGGATGCGGTACATGATTTATTCTAAATTTGAAGGTCTCGGATTTAGTTTATGGCTGTTTTGCGTATCTTTGCGCTCGACATCCGATGAGATAAACATTCATGGGATTCGTTTTGTTGAGTTCTGGATTTTTCTAATAATCAAAAAATGTATAGACCCTCTTTTTTAAAAGTTGGAGATAAGGTGGCCATCGTCTCTCCCTCTGGGGCTGTTGATCCTGATTTTATTGATGGGGCGGCTGCATTGTTGCGCGCATGGGGCTTTTGTCCTGTGTTGGGTTTCTATGCCAAGTCGAGGCGTGGCCGCTTCTCGGGTAGTGACGAGGAACGTCTTTCCGACCTTCAGTGGGCTATGGACGACCCTTCAGTGCGTGCCATCCTTTGTGGACGGGGTGGTTATGGTGCGGTGCGGATAGTGGATTGTCTGGACTTCACCGCCTTCTCCGAATCACCTAAGTGGTTGGTGGGGTTTAGTGACATCACGGTTTTCCATTGGGCTCTATTCTCTCAGGGATTTCAATCTCTGCATGCGGTCATGGCTAAAGCGATGGCGCATATTGATGCCAATAGGGAGCCGGTTGAGGCTCTCCGTGCCATATTGCAAGGCAATTTGCCGGAGTTGACCAGTCTGCCTGCTCATCCGCTCAATAGAATGGGGGATGCTAATGGAACTTTGTTTGGTGGTAATCTGTCTGTGTTGTATGGGTTGCGGGGTACTAGGTTGGACGTTTCCCGTCAGGGAAAGATTCTCTTTATCGAAGATTTGTCCGAACGGCCGTATCATATAGATAGGATGATGCAGAATCTGCGGATAGGCGGGGTGCTTGAGAATCTTTCTGGCTTGCTTGTCGGACGGTTCTCCGACATAGAGGAAGATCCCTTGTTCGGTCAGACGGTGGAGGAAATAGTAGCTTCGGCGGTAGATGACTATGACTATCCGGTGGCGTTCAATTTTCCTGTTGGTCATGTGCCTCTCAATATGCCTGTGATTCATGGTGCGGAGGTCAATCTGTCTGTTACGGAACGGGGTGGTGCTGTTCGTTATTTGTGCGAATCAGCAGTTGAGAAATAAAGCAAAAAGATTTTTATAGTTAGTTTGTTGACGACAAACTCGGAGCGTGATTTCTTTTGACTGGGGAGCTTCGTGATGAATCAAGGTTTTTCTCTACAAAACAATGCCTATGACATTTTATCAAAATCGTCAAAAGTTATTTTTGGGAAATCACTAAACTGAAAAAATAATATGATAATCCGCAATACGGACTAAGAAAATCCCAATCTCTTGTTGTATACTCGATGCTTAAAATCAGTGACGTAACCGACAGAGGCAGACAGTAGACGGTCAAATTGCCGTTCCCCGAAGTGCCGTCGGTTGAACTTGTAGCAGAACTCGTTCAGATACTCCTGAAGGTATTCCGGCTTGATGCCATGGTATATGCCCGCAAGCCGCGTCTTGGCGTTGGATATCGCTATGTGGACCCATGGAAGAACCTTGCCTATGTCCTCGGCATTAATCTTACGTCCGGAATACTCCTTGAAGATGTCCGGGAAATGAACGTGCGATTTCGTGCCGTCGCCCACCACGGACGAATCCTTGTCGACCTTCACCTTCACCACGCCATCTATCGTGTCCGCCTTCGCATCCGGGATGACGACCATCTTGATGTGGTTGACCTTCTTCTCCTTCTTGCCTGGTTTCGGATTTTCGACGGACTCGCTTTCCGCCATCACAAGCACCTTCGTCTTGGATTGGCTGCCGGCTCCCCGTTTTGGGGCGTCGTCCTTCTCTTCTTCCTTCACCTCCGTGGAAAAGAAGCCTTCGTCTATCTCGACATTGCCCTTCAACGTGTATTTCCCGTCCCTTTTGCCCATGACGCTGCGCAGCTTGTGGAGCATCTCCCATACGGGTTGGTAGCGCTTGTGCCCCAACTGCCGCTGGAGTTCGAGTGCGGAGAACGTGTTCTTGGTGGCAGTCAGCAGGTGCATGGTCACGAACCAGTATCGGAACGGAAGCTTCGAGTTTTCCATTACCGTGCCCTTTCGGATGCTTTCCCTATGATGGCACTTCTTGCATTCGTAGCAGAGCTTGTCTCCCTTCCAGTACCATTCCTTGTGCCCGCATTTGGGACAGACGTGGACATCTCTCTCCCTTAACTCCCTCAATTTTGCGATGCAAGACTCCTCGTCCGGATATTTTTGTGTGAACTCCAACAATTTCATTTCAATGCCGATTTTATATATGCTCAAAGTTAGCGTTTATGCCGGGTTTATGCAAATGTTCAGTGGGACATATTGCGGATTATCATAAAAATAATGAAGAAAATGGGAAAACTGTTATTTGTATTGTTATTTTTCTCTAATGTTATGTTAGGACAAATGCAAACAAAAACAGATACGGTATCGTGTCTTGGAAAACATGTAATTTTAGAATATCCATCAGTTAGTAGAATTAATGACGTAAACTATGAGGAGGGATATTTTAAAACCATAACTAGCATTTCAGATACCGTTGTAATATCAATCCATTGTGGACGTATGTTGAATTTACCAATGACGGACATGGCTGATAAAACGATAAGTAGTACCTTTATGTTAGGTAAAGATATTCGTAGTGTGAGAGGCTATTCTATATTGAAAGGAAGAAGAAAATATTTTAGAGAAGACAATTATTTTAAATATGGCATTACTGTTGTATATGAAAATGTCGAAGAAAGAGAATTGATATATTATGAACATTTTTTCAATGATATAAAAATATGGTAGTGTGCCAGAATGCTGTGCTTTTATTGCTAATAGGAACGAAGATGATATAAATGTGAATATAAGAAATGCTTCTTTCCGTCCGGCTTAGCGTCTTTGGCTAACGTCGATATTCAATTCGCCTTGTCGTACAAGATCAGTGATCGTTAAAAACATCTTGTGTGCTTTCTGAGCATTGTATTGACAGCAAGACATTCCGTGGGGATAAACAAATGTGTAGGTGTTGTGAAATCTAGACTCACCGTCGGCAGACTGACACTCGCCATTGACTGCGGATGAGGGGAGGTGCGTGCCGCAGCGTGAAAAAACCTTTTTGCCCGAGGTCCGAGGATATACAAAAGGTTTTAGCGGAGGGACGTGCCGTACCTCCCGAAAAGCGGGCAACAGCGCAGGCACATCTGCTTACGCTTCTTGCCGGAGAAAAGTAAGCAAATGTGTCCGGACGGAGGACTGCAATAATTGTCATGTATGGTGCATTCCTCCGGAATGCGGTTGTCGATGCCTATTTCTCCCTACAAAGAGACAATGCCTACGGCATTTTATCGAAATTATCACAAGTTGTTTTGACGATTACTAAATTATTGAATAATATGAATTTTTTCGAATATTTATTTTGTAGATTGTATTGGTGGAATACACAGATAATAGAGGAAAAGATTATGCCAATAGCTTATTCAATATCAGGATTATCCATGTTTCATACTTTGAATATTTTCCCCATATATTGCATTCTTTATATATATTTATTTGATTCTTATCTCATAAAAGGTTCATTAGGTGTTAACCCATTTTTAATTATTGGTGCTATTGTTATACTTGTAAATTGTCTTTATTTCAGAAAACCCAAATATCTTGAGTTATTAGAAAAATTCAAGAAGACACCTGAAAATCAAAAGAAGAAGATGGATGTTTTATGTATAGTTTATATTACTGTGATAATCAGGGTCAACACATATAAAAAAACTAAAAATAGACCATTATTAACAATTTAATAAATTGACTGTTAATAACTTATGTTGTATTTGTTTTGAAATAGAAGTTCAAATGCGTTTCTTTTGCGAAAAAAACATGAATATGCAGAAAACGTCGTTGCACACCTATTTCGAAAGGATTCCGGACCCGAGGTTGAACAGGAACAAGAAGCACCTGCTGTGCGACATTGTCATACTGTCCATTTTGGGCGTGCTGTGCGGCGCCGAGTCGTGGGATGCGATAGAGCTGTTCGGAAAGACAAAATTAGAGTTCCTGAAAACCATACTGAAACTGCCGAACGGCATACCCTCCCACGACACGATAAACAGGGTGTTTTCCCTGATTAGCCCCCAGAGCTTCGAACGTATGTTCGTTGAGTGGACGCAGTCGTTGAAGAATGCGGACATCGGGCGGGAGGTGATAGCCATAGACGGGAAGACGGTGAAGGGGTCGAAGGACGGTTTCCACGAAATCCGCCCGATACACATGGTCAGCGCATGGGCGTCCGATAACGGGCTCGTGCTCGGGCAACTGAAGGTTGACATGAAGAGCAACGAGATAACGGCAATCCCGCTCCTGCTTGACATGCTTGATATAAAGGGGGAGATAGTCACCATAGACGCCATGGGCACGCAGACGAAGATAGCCGACAAAATCATCGAAAACGAAGCCGACTACATCCTCTCCGTCAAGGGCAACCAGAAGGAAATGCTGGAGCAGGTCGAACATGCCTTTGAAAGGCAAAAAGCCGACTCCGAGGACGAGACGGTGGAAAAGGGGCACGGACGCATCGAAACCCGCAGGTGCGGGGTCATCCGGGATCTGAAGTTCATCGACGGCAGGGAACGTTGGACGAACATGGCGAGCATCGTGAAGGTGGAGGCCAAACGGGAAGTCGGGAAAAAGACGGAGGAGCAGGTCCGCTATTACATCAGCAGCATGAAAGGCTCCGCCTCCGAGTTCAACCGCCACATCAGGGCGCACTGGGGAGTGGAGAACTCCCTGCATTGGACTCTGGACGTCGTCTTCAACGAGGACAGACAGCGCAAGAGGACGGGAAATTCGGCCCACAACTTTTCCTTCATCAGAAAGATAGGGATAAACCTCCTGAAGAAGGACAAGTCCAAAGGGTCATTAGTCTCGAAAAGGCTCAAGGCCGGATGGGACAACAAGTTCCTGCTCGATTTGCTGGGAATTTAAATGCGTTGACCCTGTTGTGATAATAGTGGTTAACGTTTTGTTTTTTATCTATTTTAGAAGTAAAAATATTCGGTAGGATACCATGTGTCTTTTGTGGAATCTCACATGATATTTTTTTTGACATTCAAGCATGCCTATCATTCTATTATTATATTTTTGCACTGTAAACTTTTTTCGGCAGATACAGCACTTCCGTCAGGCCCATGCAGGTAGTGTTTGTATTGGGAAACAGATTTCAAGCCACGTTAAAAATATTGGTTTGTCCGGGATTTCGAGTGATGGCTTCTTCGTGATGCCAATGAAAATAATGTCATTTTTATACTTGTCTTCTTGGTTGTTAATATTAAAGAAGTCTATGTGATTTCAGTAATCATCTAAGCATTAAATTGTAAGTTTGGTGAAAATATTATGTTGGCAATCAAAATAATATATTGCCGTAGTTTTGGTATAAGTCTGATTGTAAGGTCGGAAAATCCATCACTCCTAATGTCGGAAGACCCTGAAAATGTCAAGAAATGATGAAATGGAAATTGTTGGTAGTATTGTGTTTCATATGTGGATGTGGAAAAAATGAAGAAACAATAGGAATCTGGATACGGAATTCTGCAAATATTGACACGGTTAAAATTGTACCTAAAGAGCAAAACTTTGCAGATATTGATGATTTCCAAATAAAAGGTTTTACATTAGAACAAGTAGAATCTCTTTATGGGAAAAGCATCGGTGGTTTGGGAGATTGTAAAGGAGTAATAGTGGAAGATGAGTTAGGTTTCATTGAAGGATATGACTATTCCGATTTGTTTTCTAAATCAGACTATCCCATTACAATTAAAGCACGCGATTGGAAGAGAGATGAAGGTCGAGGATTGCGAGTTTTTTTTGTAGAGTATAAGGGAAAGTGGATTGCATTTGATGCATTTCAAACATTTAATGAGCGTTTAAGACTTGAATAAGGTGGGTGGAGTTTTTTTTGTTAGTGAGATGCCGTTGTTTAATTTATCCTTAAAATAAACGGGCTCTATAACGAATCGTATGGGGAGTTCCATAATATAAAAAGGGAAGGGCAAAGTTCGAGACCATTTTTCGTTATTTTTTCCTTATGATAATGAATGGTCACGGGCTCTTTGTCCTTCTCCGTGTTATGAATGATCTTTTATTATTTTATCTTATTCATGATTTCCATTTGTTGACGAACGGATTCGGAGTGGATGGACTCGAATATAGTCTTGACAAAATCCTGATCCATTCCCATGCTAGCTCCGTCTGTTGCGCGACGAGAAAGAATCTCATCATAACGCATAGTTTGCAAGATAGGCATGTCGTGTTCCTTCTTGTATTGACCAATTTCTCTTGCTACGCGCATACGTTTGGCGAGAAGTTCGGTAAGTGTCATGTCTATTTCGTCTATTTGTTTACGGAGTTCGGACAAATTTTCTGTTGTTTGGTTCATTTCACGGATTACCAAAGTATTAAGTATCAATCCTAATACGTCTGGCGTTACCTGCTGATCTTTGTCGCTCCATGCCAAGTCCGGCGTACAGTGCGATTCGATGATTAGACCGTCGAACCGTAGATCCATGGCCTGCTGGGAAAGAGGAGCGATGAGGTCGCGGCGGCCTCCGATGTGGCTGGGATCGCAGAAAATCTGAAGATTAGGAAGTCTTCTGTGTAGCTCGATAGGAATATGCCATTGGGGAAGATTCCTGTACAGCTTTTTGTCGTAGGAGCTGAATCCCCGATGGATGACCCCGATCTTCTTTATACCTGCGTTGTAGATACGTTCTATGGCTCCAATCCATAACTCAAGATCTGGGTTCACCGGATTCTTAATCAGAACCGGGATGTCTTCATGTCCCTTCAGCGTATCTGCAATCTCTTGGACGGCGAACGGGTTGGCTGTAGTTCTGGCACCAATCCAAAGAAGGTCGATGTTGTGTTTGAGAGCTTCTTCTACGTGCTTTGCTGTGGCTACTTCTGTAGAAACGTACATGCCGGTCTCCTTTTTCACCTTCTCCAACCAAGTGAGAGCTTCTACTCCTACACCTTCGAAACCTCCGGGTTTGGTGCGGGGTTTCCATACTCCGGCACGGAAAATTTTGATTCCCTGTTTTTTCAGCTGTTTGGCAGTCTCCAATACTTGATCTTCGGTCTCTGCACTGCATGGTCCTGCAATGATCATTGGTCTTTTGTCTTCCACTCCGGGAAGTGTAATCTTTTCGAAATCCATATTCTATGATTTTATTAGTTGTTATTTCCTTTTTATACTGTTTGTCTGCCTTCTTCGTATTCTCCTAATATCTGGAGGTCTTTGGTGAGAGGCGATATGGCCGAGAGGGCCTGTGTGTATCTTAGGTATTGTTCGTAGGTGAGATTGACGTAGAACATATATTCCCATTCACGACCTATGATAGGCAACGATTGGATTTTGGTGAGGTTCATCCCGTAATAGGATAGGATGGAAAGAACCTTTGCCAAACTGCCCTCTTCGTGAGGTAGTGAAAATACTAGGGATGATTTGTTCGGATATTTTCCTTTGTTCATGTCTTCTACCACCCAAGGATCGGCTACGATAAGGAATCTGGTGAAGTTCCTTTTGTTCGTTTCTATTCCTTTGGCGATTATTTCAAGTCCGTAGATTTGTGCCGCAAGTTCGCCGCAGATGGCAGCGTGTCCCTTTATCCCCTCTTCTGCCACTCTCTTTGCGCTGGATGCGGTGTCGTCGCTCTCTACTGCTTTGATGTTCTTGTTTTTCGTAAGGAAATCTCCGCATTGCATAAGTGCGATGGGGTGGGAATGGGCTTCTTTGATTTCGGAGATGTCCTGGCCAGGAAGAGCGACCAGATTATGCCTAATTCTCAATTTTTGTTCTCCTGCTATTTTCAATCCGCTCTCTTTTAGTAGATTGTGGTTTTGCAGTAGACTTCCGGCAATTGTATTTTCGATGGCGATGACGCCAATGATCGAGTTGTCTTTTTTGATGGTTTGGAATACCTGCGAGAATGTCTCGCATGGGATGATTTCAATCTCCTCTCCTCTGAAGTATTCTCTGGCTGCGATGTCGTGGAAAGAACCTGCGATTCCTTGTATTGCTACTTTTTTCATTTGTTTTTTGTTTTCTGTATAAAAAAGGGAATCCCACCTAAATGGGTGGGATTCGAATTTTGATTTGTCATGTCATACGACGATACCCACCTTATGTCCTCATAAAGTAATAAAAGAAGTAAAAATAAAAATTGTTATGTCCGTATGCCATTTCCATGCTTTTGTATCTGTTATGAATAAAAAAGTCCCACATTATTGCGGGACTTTATATTTATTTGTTTTTTTCTTGTTCAAAATTAAAACATCAAAATCCCGCTCTTACTGTCGTAGTAAAAGTAAAAATAGAAATATGTAAACCAACTCTTAATCATATCTTCTTGATTTTGATGTTGCAAATGTATGTATAGTTTTTATAACAACAAAATATTTTTGCGTGATTTTTTTGACAAAAAAGAAAAGTTTTTTGATATGTTATTGTGAATTAATGTGTTATTTTTTATTTTAAAAACTGTTTCCTTTTCGAATAAAGGGAAGAAAATATTAGTTGTCAGTAAAAAATGTTGTTTTTTTGTGGTTATATTATTGAATATTAAGAATATAACTGTCCGATGAATTTCAGAAATGGTAGTAGGAGATAAAGACGTGTTGGATTGGATAAAAACGGAGTTTGACCGTAAGTTATTTTGTGTCCTCCAAATATGAATTCATGATAGAATAAAAAATCTCCAAGCGTACTGCAACGTTTGGAGATTTCCTTTAGTCTATCATCATCTTCTTCTATTCCTCTTTGTACCAACTTGCGTACATCAAGTAGTTGTTGGAGATTTTATTGATCATCTCTTTGGTCTGTTCCGGAGAGACATCTTTTATCTTCTTCGCAGGCACACCGGCATAAAGGCTGCCCGGTTCTACAACAGTGTTGCTTGTTATCAAAGCGTTGGCGGCAATGATGGAGTTTTCTCCAATCACTGCACCGTCGAGTATGGTGGCTCCCATGCCTACAAGAACGTTGTCGCATATTTTTGCGCCATGGATGGTGGCGTTGTGCCCTACGGATACGTTGTTTCCAATCTCTATCGTCGATTTCTGGTATAACGTGTGCAAGACGCTGCCATCTTGAATGTTCACTTTGTTGCCTAATTTGATGGTGTTTACGTCGCCTCTCAATACGGTGTTGAACCAGATGCTGCAATCCTTTCCTATCTCAACGTCTCCTATTACGGTGGCGTTGTCTGCCAAAAATACGTTTTCTCCTATTTTAGGCGTATATCCTCTTACTGATTTTATTAGTGCCATGATTATTTCTTTTTGCGTTTGATGAGTTCTTCATTTAATATCATGTCGAGAGTATTCATGTCAATCTTCTTGGCGATGAATTTTCTGTCTTTGTCCAACAGATAAATGCCAGGAGTAGACGATGCGTCATAATATTTCCAGAACCAAGATTCTCGATGAGGATCCCATACGTTGGTCCAGTCCATCAGGTTGTGTTTTTTCAAAAACTCCTGCCACTCAGCTTTGTCTGTTTGGGTATAGAAGGCGAACACTTCGAATCCTAGATCCTTGTATTTCACATAAACGGAGTCATGAAGAACAGGAGTCGTCTTTTTACAGTGGCCGCAAGAAGGCTCGTAGAAATAGACGAGGACGAGGTCTTGTGGAAGGTCTCGCAGTTGTACCACGTTGTCGTTGGAGTCTCTGGCCATCAAGTTGTGGGCCTGCATGCCTATCAAGTTGTACCGTATCTTGTCGGCCTCTTTTCTCAAATCTTCCACCCAAGAGGAGTCGGCCCAAGTGGCTTGCCCGGAGAAGTAGTATTTGTCGGCGATAGCCAACCATACCTTGTCCATTCCCATAATCTTACTTTGGAGCCCGTAGTTGATCATTTTGCTGGTCATGGTCTGAAATGTCTCGTCGTTTCCTTTGCTCCTCTCGATTAAATCTACCGCAGATGCAATGATACTGTCCGGATGTTGAATCACATATTTGCTGATGTATGTATCCACCTTGTTAGGGAAATAGGGGGTGTGCAGAAACCATGGATTGTTCAGACTGACGTTGTCGAAGTAATGATTCTTTGCATAGTGGTAGCGGGCCATCTGGCGGGATGAGTCGGGCATTTCTTTCATCTCCGGCGTTTCTACAGGAATCGTTCCTTTCAGAAATGCAGAATAGAAGGTGCCTTCCGTTGTCTTTATTTCGTTTTCTTGGAATGAGGTGACTTCATCGTTCAGCTTTTTAGATTGCTCCATATAAGACGTGGAGTCGATTTGTTTGTCCTTATATCTCTTTGAAAGCACCTTTTGCTCTTCCCTTTTCTCTGTCATGAAGTTAATCAGACCTTGGAATTTCATGCTTTCGATGGCATCTTGAACCTTAATTTCCGTCTCTTTTTTCTTTTCTCCTTCTTTTAGTTTGACGTTGGTGTCGAAGATGGAAATTTTGAAGTCCTGATCGTTGCCGATGAGGACATCGAAGAACTTGTCTGAGTTGAAGTATATCATGTAGATACCCTCCTTTAGTTTTTCTTTTTTCTTCTTATCCTTGTTGGTGAAGGCACCTGTTCCCTTGTTGTTGAGTATCGCAGTGTCTTTTGAATAGGTCTTGCCATTGTAGTAAAATCCAAGATATACGGTATCATTCTTCATTTCAGGAATGTTGACTAGAATGTTGTATGTCTTTTCCTCTGTGTCTGTATTCCCTCTTTTTGCGGCGAAAGAGGATAGCGCCAATGAAATTGCGATGATGCTAAAAATTAACCTTTTCATATATATTCCTTTTTTTCTTTATTTGTCCATATTAGTTTGTGAGGCACATAAGGGAACTGTCAATCTTGGTTTTTAGGAAAACTATTTCTGAAGAACAGATGTGAGATTAAGCAGTTTCCAAAAATCGGACTAAATTAGATAAAATCATCCGATTTTAAAAATTGACTATGGAATTTCTAATGGGCTTGTCTTCTCTCTCAGCCATTCCCTGCATTCAGGGGCTAGAGATTGTCCTATTTTGTCGTATACCCTTTGGTGGTAGTCGTTAATCCATTCAATCTCATTCTCCGTCATCAGTTGGGTTTCTATTAGACTCTTGTCGAAAGGAAAAAGAGTTAGAGTCTCGAATTGTAGGAAGTCTCCGAATTCTTTAGAATGAAAACTTTTCTGAACCAGAATCATATTTTCAGATCGGATGCCATATTCTCCTGTTCTGTATAGCCCGGGTTCGTTGGAGATGAGCATGCCTTCCAGCAGTTCAATGCCGTTGTCTCTTGTCCGTATGTTTTGAGGGCCTTCGTGCACGCAAAGGAAATGTCCGATGCCGTGTCCTGTGCCGTGCCCGTAGGAGAGGCCTTCGTTCCATAAAAACTGTCTGGCCAGTACGTCCAGCTGCACACCATGGGTCCCTCTCGGAAAATGGATGTTGGCCAAAGCTATGTGGCCTTTAAGAACGTTGGTGAAGTCTCTTTTTTGTTGATTGCTTGGTTTTCCGAAGGTCATGGTGCGGGTGATGTCTGTTGTCCCATCCAAGTAATTGGCTCCAGAGTCGACAAGAAGAAGATTCTCTTTCGTGATCGCAACGTCGTTGTCAGGAGTCGCTTTGTAGTGTACAATGGCGCCATGAGGACCGAAGCCTGCTATAGTTCCAAAACTTTCGCAGAAAAAGTCAGGCTGGGCAGCTCTGTATTCTCTTAACTTATCGGCAAACTGAATCTCGGAAACTTGTTTGTTTCCCTTCACCATCGTCTCTAGCCAGAAGAATGCGTTGCAGAGAGCAATGCCATCTTTCACCATGGCGTTTCTGACTCCGTTGATTTCAATCTCGTTCTTGATTGCCTTCATGGAAGAGGCCATGGAGGGTTCGTAGATGATGGTCTCTTTGTGTCGGATGCAGTCGTACAAGGCATAGTTTGTCTTGTCTTTGTCAATAAGTATTCTTTGTTGAGGCTGCAATCCGGACAATACGTTATATATATTATGGTATTCATCGATTTTCACCCGACAGTCTTCCATGGTGGCAATGTCTTTGGCAGATAGTCGTTCCTTGTTGATGAATAGGCAAGCCGAGTCTTTTCCTATCAGTGCGTAGGCAATCACGACAGGATTATATTCTATGTCGGAACTTCGGAGGTTGAATGTCCATGCAATTTCGTCAAGGGCAGTTAGAAGTAGCATATCCGCACCCTTTTCCTCCATCTCCCTGCTGATGTTGTCCAGCTTGTCTTTCGTAGATTTGCCGGAGAAATTTTTGTCAAATCGAAACACCTTGGTGGAGGGTAGAGGAGGCATCTCCGCCCATTTGTCGTTGATTAGTGTGGCGTTGGTCTCTAGCGTAATGCCTGCGGATGCAAGACTATCCCGCATCGATTCCACTTGGTTGACGGAAAACATTTCGCCGTCTATTCCCACCATACTTCCGACTGGTAGTTCGGAACAAATCCAGTCCGTGTAGGATGGCGTTTCTGAAATCCCGTCTTTAAAAAGGGCTATGCCCGATTCATGTAGCTGCATGTCGGCTTGGAGAAAGTAGCGGGAGTCTGTCCATAATCCGGCTTTGTTACGGAGTATAACTACGGTGCCTGCCGACCCGTCGAATCCGGAGATCCATTCTCTAAGTTTCCAGTGGTCTGCCACGTATTCACTTTGGTGGGGGTCGGACGAAGGGATTATATAGGCGGATAGGTCGCTTTTGCCCATCATGGAACGAAGCGTCTTAATTCTATCTTTTATCTTGTCAGACATAACGTTTAGTTTATTAACATTGGATGCAAAGATAGATTTGATGTGTTTATTCTGATTGCAAAAGAGGTGTAAAAGAATCTAAAAGCCTATGGAAAAATGATTTTTGAGAAAAACTTCATGAAAATGGTTGACATTAGAAAAAGAATATCTATTTTTGCGGCGCAAAAAGTATGCAATTTTTTATAAACAAAAATATATTATGATCGTAGTTCCAATTAAAGAAGGCGAAAATATAGAAAAAGCCTTGAAGAAATTTAAGAGAAAATTTGAGAAAACAGGAGTTATCAAAGAGTTGAGAAGTCGTCAGCAATTTGACAAACCATCAGTGCTAAAGCGTAAACAAAAGATTCACGCAATTTACGTTCAGCAATTACAGCGCACAGAAGAACAATAAAAAAACTTCTGGGTGAAGCATTGCAAATTCGAATCTTTTGCATAAATTCGATGCAAATACTTATTAGCAATATGCTTCATTATGTTAGTAGCAAAATTCCTGCAATATATAAAGTATGAGAAGATTTATTCTTCCCATACTTTTGTATCTTATCAGACCGATTTGATTCAATTCAGAAGTTTTGTTGAGAGTAGATCGGAAGTGTTCGATCCGGCGAAGATAGATTCTCCGACAATAAGAGAGTGGGTTGTTTCCTTGATGGAGGCTGGCGATTCGGCTAGCTCCGTGAATAGGAAATTGTCTGCGCTCAAGTCATTCTTCAAATTTCTGAAGCAGCATGGATATGTCTCCCGTAACCCGATGAAAGGCATTGTGGCTCCTAAAAAAAGCAAAATGTTGCCGAAATTTCTAAGGGAGGAGGAGATGAACAGGCTTTTGGATGGTTTGGAGAGTCCGTTTGACGGAGATTTTGTTGGTGTTCGGGATAAATTGATGATAGAAATGTTCTATTCGTTGGGAATCCGTTTGTCTGAGTTGATTGGCATAAAAGACATAGATGTGGATTTCGCGGCAAAAACCGTCTTGATAACAGGAAAGAGGAATAAACAGAGACTCATTCCTTTTGGAGAGAGATTGGGTGCTTCTATGAAGGAGTATGAAAGGGTCAGAGACGAGAGCGTTCTTGACCGCTGTGACCGCCTATTTGTAAAAGAAGATGGGAAGGGCCTTTATCCTATGCTGGTCTACAGAGTTGTCAATAAATATATAACGATGGTCTCTTCGATTACGAAGAGAAGTCCGCACGTGTTGCGACATACATTTGCTACCGTCATGTTGAACAATGGCGCAGAGCTGAATGCGGTGAAGGAACTGTTGGGGCATGCAAGTTTGGCGGCGACCGAGGTTTATACGCATACAACATTCGAGCAATTACAAAAGATTTATAAACAAGCCCATCCGAGGGCGTAAAAACTAGGGAGGATAATACTATGGACGTAAAGGTTAGAGCAATTCATTTTGACGCAACTGCAAAGTTGGAAGAATTCATACAGAAGAGAGTTGTAAAGTTAGAACAATATTCAGACGAAATAACAACGGTTGATGTTGCTTTGACTGTAGTGAAACCAGAAGCAGCCGAAAACAAAGAGGTAATGTTGAAGGTTCTCATTCCGAATAACGAGTTGGTGGTGACTAAGGTCGCTGATTCTTTTGAGGAAGCATTCGATAATGCGATGGATGCAATGATCCGTCAGCTTGTAAAGACAAAAGAAAAAGCAAGAAATTAAAAAAATTCCACTAAAAAGTTTGTGGGTAAAAAATAAATGTCTACATTTGCAAGCCGTTTCAAGGGTGCTCTTTTGAAACGGCTTTTAAATGAAAGCGGAACGCCTCTTTAGCTCAGTTGGCCAGAGCACGTGATTTGTAATCTCGGGGTCGTTGGTTCGAATCCGACAAGAGGCTCAAAAAAGAAGTTCTTAAAAATAATGGAAGGGCGAATACCAGAGTGGCCAAATGGGGCAGACTGTAAATCTGCTGGCTTACGCCTTCGGTGGTTCGAATCCATCTTCGCCCACAAACCGAAAGGTTTAATGCGGAAGTAGCTCAGTCGATAGAGCATTAGCCTTCCAAGCTGAGGGTCGCGGGTTTGAATCCCGTCTTCCGCTCTTTCGTTGCCAATGTAGCTCAGTGGTAGAGCACTTCCTTGGTAAGGAAGAGGTCACGGGTTCAAGTCCCGTCATCGGCTCTTCTAATGAATTTTATATTTAGATAGAATATACATTAATTATTAAAAATATTTTTAGTTATGGCTAAAGAACAATTCGACCGTTCCAAACCGCACGTAAATATCGGTACTATTGGTCACGTAGACCACGGTAAAACAACATTGACCGCAGCTATTACAACTGTATTGGCAAAGAAGGGTCTTTCAGAACTTCGTTCATTCGATTCAATCGATAATGCTCCTGAAGAGAAGGAGCGTGGTATTACAATTAATACATCACACGTAGAATATCAGACAGCTAATCGTCACTACGCACACGTTGACTGTCCAGGACACGCCGACTATGTAAAGAACATGGTAACTGGTGCTGCTCAGATGGATGGTGCAATCATCGTAGTTGCTGCAACTGATGGACCAATGCCTCAGACTCGTGAGCATATCCTTTTGGCTCGTCAGGTAAACGTACCTCGCTTGGTCGTTTTCATGAACAAATGTGATATGGTTGATGATCCAGAGATGTTGGATTTAGTAGAAATGGAAATGCGTGAATTGCTTTCTTTCTATGAATTCGATGGTGACAATACTCCATTCATCAGAGGTTCTGCCCTTGGTGCATTGAACGGAGAGCCACAGTGGGAAGATAAAATCATGGAGCTTATGGATGCTGTTGATACTTGGATCGAGCTTCCTAAGCGTGACGTAGATAAGCCATTCTTGATGCCAGTTGAGGATGTGTTCTCAATCACTGGTCGTGGTACAGTTGCTACTGGTCGTATTGAGACTGGTATCATCAAGGTAGGTGATGAGATCGAAATTATCGGTCTTGGAGCTGAGAAGATGAAGTCAACAGTTACTGGTGTTGAGATGTTCCGTAAACTTTTGGATGAAGGTGAAGCTGGTGATAACGTAGGTTTGTTGCTTCGTGGTATTGATAAGGCTCAAATCAAACGTGGTATGGTTCTTTGTAAACCAGGAGAGGTTACACCTCACACAGAGTTTAAGGCTTCTGTCTATATCTTGAAGAAGGAAGAAGGTGGACGTCACACTCCATTCCACAATAAGTACCGTCCTCAGTTCTATATCCGTACATTGGATGTAACTGGTGAGATTACTTTGCCAGAGGGAACTGAAATGGTTATGCCAGGTGACAACTTGGAGATTACAGTTACGTTAATCTATCCAGTTGCATGTAGCGAAGGTCTTCGTTTCGCTATCCGTGAAGGTGGTAGAACCGTTGGTTCTGGTCAGATCACAAAGATTCTTGACTAATTATTAAATTAAGATAGGCTTTCCGCTTCGGCGGAGAGCCAAATACGGGAGTAGCTCAGTTGGCAGAGCACTGGTCTCCAAAACCAGGTGTCGGGAGTTCGAGCCTCTCCTCCCGTGCAAAAATATATCAAGATGAAGGTAGTTGAATACATCAAAGAGTCATACGACGAGCTTGTAAATAAAGTTACTTGGCCGACCCGTAGTGAATTAATCAGTAGCGCGATAGTTGTACTAGTCGCTTCCCTTCTACTTGCGTTAGTGGTTTTTGCTATGGATAAAGTGATTGAACTTCTGATGGAGTTTATCTATGGTTTATTTTCTAAATAAGGAGGGATGATGTCTGAAGCTGGTAAGAAATGGTACGTACTTCGTGCCATTAGTGGAAAAGAGAACAAGGTCCTAGAATATCTTGAAGCAGAAATCAGGAATACAGATCTTGGTCAGTATGTTTCACAGGTATTGATCCCGACAGAGAAAGTGTACCAAATCAGAAATGGCAAGAAGATTTCCAAAGAGAGAAGTTACTTGCCAGGTTATGTTTTAGTGGAAGCCGATTTGGTTGGTGAAGTCCCTCATCGTTTATCCAATACGCCTAACGTCATTGGCTTTTTGGGTGACGGTTCCAAAAGCACGGATCCTGTTCCTTTGCGTCAAAGCGAGGTGAACAGAATATTAGGAAAGGTAGATGAATTGCAAGATTCTACGGAAGAGATGAGTGTGCCTTTCTTTGTAGGGGAGACTGTTAAGGTTGCCTATGGTCCGTTCAGCGGTTTTAGCGGCATAATCGAAGAGGTAAACAACGAACGGAAGAAATTGAAGGTTATGGTCAAAATATTCGGAAGGAAGACCCCTCTCGAGTTAGGCTTTATGCAAGTTGAAAAAGAATAGTTGAGGGTCTCCTTGAACTATTTTTTTGTGTTTATAATAAAAATAATATCAAACAAAAATGGCTAAAGAAGTTGCTGGATTTATCAAATTACAGATAAAGGGAGGCGCTGCAAATCCATCTCCACCAGTAGGTCCTGCATTGGGTTCTAAAGGTGTCAATATCATGGAGTTCTGCAAGCAGTTTAATGCTAAGACTCAAGATAAGGGTGGAAAGGTGCTGCCTGTCGTTATTACGTATTATACTGATAAATCTTTTGATTTTGTAGTTAAGACTCCTCCTGTAGCTATCCAATTGTTGGAAGCGTCAAAACAGAAGAGTGGTTCTGCAGAACCAAATCGTAAAAAGGTTGCCGAAATAACATGGGAGCAGGTAAAGGCTATTGCTGAAGACAAAATGCCTGATTTAAACTGTTTTACTCTTGATTCGGCTTTGACAATGGTTGCTGGAACAGCAAGGAGTATGGGTATAACTGTCAAAGGGGAGTTTCCTGGTAATAAATAATAAACACTTCAATTGAAATGGGTAAACTTACAAAAAATCAAAAGTTAGCTTTAGAGAAGGTTGAAGCAGGGAAATCTTACTCTCTTAAGGAGGCTTCGGCGTTAGTTAAGGATGTTACCACGACTAAGTTCGATGCTTCTGTAGATATTGATGTTCGTCTGGGTGTTGACCCTAAGAAGGCAAACCAGATGGTAAGAGGCGTTGTCTCTCTTCCTAATGGGACAGGTAAGGATGTTCGCGTTCTTGTATTGTGTACTTCAGAAGTAGAGGCGGATGCTAAGGCTGCTGGTGCTGACTATGTTGGTCTTGACGAGTATATCGAGAAAATCAAAGGTGGTTGGACAGATGTTGATGTTATCATCACAATGCCTTCCATTATGGGTAAAATCGGAGCTTTAGGTCGTGTGTTAGGTCCTCGTGGCTTGATGCCAAATCCAAAGAGTGGAACGGTTACCAACGAAGTTGCAAAAGCAGTAAAAGAGGTGAAACAAGGTAAGATTGATTTCAAAGTGGATAAGTTTGGTATCGTACACACTTCTATCGGTAAAGTATCATTTACTCCCGATCAGATTTATGGAAATGCAAAGGAATTTATCAACATGTTGAATAAATTGAAGCCATCTTCTTCTAAGGGTGTATATGTAAAGAGCATTTATCTTTCAAGTACAATGAGTAAGGGTATCAAAATCGACCCTAAGTCAGTTGATGAAATTTAATAATTTGAGATTATGAAGAAGGAAGATAAAAGTGCTATAATAGAGCAATTAGTAGGGTTATTAGGCGAGTACAGTCATTTTTACATTGCTGATGCGGCAGGTTTGAATGCGACAGATACGAGTGCTTTGAGGAGAGTTTGCTTTACTCAGGACATCAAGTTGGTTGTCGTAAAGAATACATTGCTTCATAAGGCTTTGGAAAAGAAGGGTGATTTCGCTCCTATTTTCAATTCATTGGAAGGTCCTACCGCATTGATGTTGTCTAACACTGGTAATGCACCAGCAAAGCTTATAAAAAGCTTCGGCGCAAAAAATGCGAAAGGCAAGCCTGTCTTGAAAGCCGCATACGTTGAAGAATGCTTCTATACTGCAGACCAATTGGACGCATTGGTGTCAATAAAGAGCAAGAACGAACTCATCGCAGATGTTATTGCATTGTTGCAGTCTCCTGCAAAGAACGTTGTATCAGCTCTCCAATCAGGCGGTTCTACAATACACGGTGTTTTGAAAACACTCTCAGAAAGATAAAATTAAAAAACAAACAAGATTACAAACATTTAAAAATAAGAATACAATGGCAGATTTGAAAGCTTTTGCAGAACAACTAGTTAACTTGACAGTTAAAGAAGTTAATGAACTTGCTGAAATTTTGAAGAATGAATACGGAATTGAACCTGCTGCTGCAGCTGTTGCTGTTGCTGCTGGTCCTGCTGCAGGTGGTGCTGCTGCTGAGGAGAAGACATCTTTTGATGTTGTTTTGAAAGCAGCTGGTGCTAACAAACTTGCAGTCGTTAAGTTGGTTAAGGAATTGACTGGTCTTGGCTTGAAAGAGGCTAAGGATATGGTTGACGGAGCACCTAACACAGTTAAGGAAGCTCTTGCTAAGGCTGATGCAGAGGATCTTAAGAAGAAACTTGAAGAAGCTGGAGCTGAAGTTGAACTTAAATAGTATAAACCTGATTTTCAGGAACTTTGGTTTAGAACCTTTTTTGTGAGGTTCTAAACCTTTTTATGTCTATATTCTTTTTCAAGTTCAATTAATTTCTTCGATAAATGTCTTCACAAACTGAAAAACAAAGAGTTAGTTTTGCGTCTATTAAGAAACAACAGGAATACCCTGACTTTCTTGAAGTGCAATTGAAGTCGTTCAGAGACTTTTTTCAACTCGATACACCTCCTGAAAAAAGGAAAAATGAAGGAATGTATAAAGTGTTCGCAGAGAATTTCCCAATTGCGGATACTCGAAACAATTTCGTTCTGGAATTTCTGGATTATTACATTGATCCATCTAGGTATTCCATCGATGAGTGTATCGAAAGGGGTTTGACCTATTGTGTGCCTTTGAAGGCAAAACTTAAATTGTATTGTACGGATCCTGATCATGAGGATTTCGAAACGATAATTCAGGATGTATATTTGGGCCCAATCCCTTATATGACTGAAAAGGGAACTTTTGTCATTAATGGTGCAGAGCGTGTTGTCGTATCTCAGTTGCACAGATCTCCGGGCGTGTTCTTCGGACAGAGTATGCATGCTAATGGTACGAAGCTTTATTCTGCTCGTATTATCCCATTCAAAGGTTCTTGGATTGAGTTTGCTACAGACATTAACAATGTCATGTATGCATATATCGACCGTAAGAAGAAACTTCCTGTTACCACATTGTTGAGAGCTATCGGATATGAGAGTGATAGGGATATCCTCGATATCTTCGATTTGGCAGAGGAGATTAAGGTTTCAAAATCTTCCTTGAAGAAGGTAGTGGGACGTAAGCTCGCAGCTCGTATATTGAAGACTTGGGTTGAGGATTTCGTTGATGAGGATACTGGCGAGGTCGTTTCTATCGAGAGAAACGAAATCATCATCGATCGTGAGACCGTTTTGGAGAGTTCTCACGTCGATCAGATTCTTGAAGCTGGAGTTCAGACAATATTGTTGCATAGGGATGATGTAAATCTTTCTGACTATACAATTATTTACAATACATTACAGAAAGACCCAAGTAACTCGGAGAAGGAGGCTGTTTATTACATATATCGCCAACTTCGTAATGCGGAGCCTGCTGATGAGGCTGCCGCTCGCGAAATCATCTCCGGCTTGTTCTTTTCTGAAAAACGTTATGATCTTGGTGATGTTGGTCGCTATCGTATCAACAAGAAGTTGAACCTTACCACGGACATGGGAGTGAGAGTTCTCACGAAGGAAGACATTATTGAGATTATTAAATATCTTATCGAACTTATTAATTCTAAGGCAGACGTTGACGATATCGACCATTTGAGCAACCGTCGTGTGCGTACTGTTGGAGAACAATTATATAATCAGTTTGGTGTTGGTCTTGCCCGTATGGCCCGTACCATCAGGGAGAGGATGAATGTCCGTGACAACGAGGTGTTCACTCCGATTGACTTGATCAATGCTAAAACTATTTCTTCTGTGATCAATTCGTTCTTTGGTACGAATGCATTGTCACAGTTTATGGACCAGACGAACCCATTGGCTGAAATCACGCACAAACGTCGTCTTTCTGCGTTGGGTCCTGGTGGTTTGTCTCGTGAACGTGCCGGATTTGAGGTGCGAGACGTTCACTACACTCACTATGGTCGTCTTTGTCCTATTGAAACGCCGGAAGGTCCGAATATCGGTTTGATCTCTTCTCTTTGCGTTCATGCCAAAATTAATGATTTGGGTTTTATTGAGACTCCATATAGAAAGGTTGTCGATGGTAAGGCCGATATGTCTGAGACGGGTATCGTCTATATGACGGCAGAAGAAGAGGAAGGAAAGATTATCGCTCAAGGTAATTGTCCGCTTGATGAAGAAGGAGATTTCTTGACGGATAAGGTTAAGGCTCGTAAAGAGGGCGATTTCCCAGTCGTGACACCTCAAGAATTGGAGCTGATGGATATCGCTCCTAACCAGATAGCCTCTATTGCAGCCTCTTTGATTCCGTTCTTGGAACATGATGACGCTAACCGTGCGTTGATGGGATCTAACATGATGCGTCAGGCAGTGCCTTTGCTGCGTAATGAGTCTCCTATCGTTGGTACCGGCATTGAGAAACAGTTGGCTAGGGATTCTCGTACGCAGGTTGCTGCTGAAGGCGATGGTGTGGTTGAGTTTGTCGATGCTACGGTTATCAAGGTTCGTTATGACAGAACAGAAGATGAGGAGTTTGTCAACTTCGATTCTGCTGTTAAGGAGTATAGACTTCCGAAGTTCAGAAAAACTAATCAAAGTACGACGATTGACCTCCGTCCTATCATCACAAGGGGCGAGCGTGTAACAAAAGGTCAGCTTTTGACGGAAGGTTATTCTACCGATCAGGGCGAGCTCGCAATCGGAAGGAACTTACAGGTTGCGTTCATGCCATGGAAGGGTTATAATTATGAGGATGCCATCGTTCTTAACGAGAAGGCTGTAAAATATGACTTGTTCACATCTGTCCATGTCGACGAATATCAATTGGAGGTTCGTGAGACGAAACGTGGATTGGAGGAGCTGACTGCCGACATACCAAACGTCAGCGAAGATGCTACTCGCAACTTGGACGAGAATGGTGTCATCAGAGTTGGTGCCTTGGTTGAACCGGGAGATATCCTTATCGGAAAGATCACTCCGAAGGGAGAGTCGGATCCTTCTCCGGAAGAGAAACTTTTGAGAGCTATCTTCGGTGATAAGGCTGGTGATGTGAAGGACGCTTCTTTGAAGGCTACTCCTTCTTTGAGAGGAGTTGTCATCGACAAAAGGTTATTCTCGAAGGCGATGAAGAGCCGTAAGTCAAGATTGACGGATAAGGCTATCCTTCCTAAATTGGATGAGGAGTTCGATACTAAGTCTATGGAGTTGAAGAATCTTCTTGTTGAAAAGTTGCTTTCGCTTACAAGCGGAAAAACTTCTCAGGGTGTGAAGGACTTCTTAGGCTCGGATGTTATTCCTAAGGGCGTGAAATTTACTTCTAAGCTGTTGAATGAGATTGATTATTCGACTATCCAACTTAGCAAGTGGACGTCAGACTCTCATAAGAACGATATGATTCATGATCTTATCATGAATTATATAAAGAAGTATAAAGAGCTTGATGCCGCAATAAAGAGAAAGAAGTTCAATATCACAATAGGAGACGAGCTTCCTGCAGGAATCGTTCAGCTAGTTAAGGTTTATATCGCTAAGAAGCGTAAAATCAGGGTGGGAGACAAGATGGCAGGTCGTCACGGTAACAAGGGTATTGTATCCCGAATTGTCCGTCAGGAAGATATGCCGTTCTTGGAAGACGGAACTCCGGTCGACATCGTTCTTAATCCACTAGGTGTGCCTTCTCGTATGAATTTGGGTCAGATATTCGAGACTGTTCTAGGATGGGCAGGATTGAAATTGGGCGTTAAGTTCGCTACTCCTATCTTCGATGGCGCAACTTTGGACGATTTGAGCGTATGGACGGACAAGGCAGGTGTTCCTAGATATGGTAAGACATATTTGTATGATGGAGGTACAGGAGAGCGTTTCGACCAGCCTGCTACGGTGGGTGTAATCTATATGCTGAAGTTGGGCCACATGGTCGACGACAAGATGCATGCACGTTCTATCGGCCCTTATTCTCTTATCACTCAGCAGCCTCTTGGTGGTAAAGCACAGTTCGGAGGTCAGCGTTTTGGAGAGATGGAGGTTTGGGCACTGGAGGCATTCGGTGCATCTCATGTACTTCAAGAAATCTTGACTATCAAGTCAGATGATGTTATGGGTCGTGCTCGTGCTTATGAGGCTATCGTTAAGGGAGATCCAATGCCACCTGCTGGCATCCCTGAATCTCTGAATGTACTGCTTCACGAGTTGAGAGGCTTAGGATTGAGTATTACGCTTGATTAAAAATAAATGGCATCTCTATCCCTTTGGGAATGGAGGTGCTCAATGTTATAAATTCATTTTATAACTCTTTATAAAATACAGATATGGCTTTTAGAAAAGATAATAAGATAAAGAGTAATTTCACCAAAATTACCATAGGCTTGGCTTCTCCTGAAGAGATTTTGGAGCAGTCTAGTGGTGAGGTCTTAAAACCGGAGACCATCAACTATAGGACTTATAAGCCAGAACGCGATGGTTTGTTTTGTGAGCGAATCTTTGGTCCGGTAAAGGATTACGAATGTCATTGCGGCAAATACAAGAGAATACGCTATAAGGGTATTGTCTGTGACCGTTGTGGTGTTGAGGTTACTGAAAAGAAGGTGCGCCGTGAGCGTATGGGTCACATACAGTTGGTTGTGCCTGTCGCTCATATTTGGTACTTCCGTTCTTTACCTAATAAGATAGGTTATTTGCTTGGAATGCCAACTAAGAAGTTGGATGCCATTATATATTATGAGAGATATGTTGTCGTTCAGCCAGGAATAAAGGCGGAGGATGGCATTCAGGGTCAGGATCTTCTGACGGAAGAGGAGTATCTTGATATAATTGATGCCCTTCCTAAGGAGAACCAGATGCTTGAGGATACGGACCCTAACAAGTTCGTTGCCAAGATGGGTGCGGAGGCAATCTACGATTTGCTTCAACGCGTTGATTTGGACAGCTTGTCTTACGAACTTAGAAACCGTGCCAACCAGGAGTCTTCTCAGCAGAGGAAGAGCGAGGCTTTAAAACGTTTGCAGGTGGTGGAGGCATTCCGTTCTTCCAATGGCAAGAACAAACCGGAATGGCTGATTGTAAAGATTGTCCCTGTCATTCCTCCTGAACTTCGACCTTTGGTTCCATTGGATGGCGGACGTTTCGCAACATCAGATTTGAATGATCTTTATCGTCGTGTTATTATCCGTAATAACCGTCTGAAGAGGTTGATCGAGATAAAGGCGCCTGAGGTGATTCTTCGTAATGAGAAACGTATGCTTCAGGAAGCTGTGGATTCTTTGTTTGACAACTCTAGAAAGTCTAGCGCAGTAAAGACGGATGCTAACCGCCCATTGAAGTCTCTTTCGGATAGCTTGAAGGGAAAACAAGGACGTTTCCGTCAGAACTTGTTGGGTAAACGTGTTGACTATTCCGCTCGTTCGGTTATCGTTGTAGGTCCGGAGTTGAAGATGCACGAGTGCGGTCTTCCGAAGGACATGGCAGCAGAGCTGTACAAGCCGTTTGTTATACGTAAGCTCATCGAGCGTGGTATTGTGAAGACTGTGAAGTCGGCAAAGAAAATAGTTGACCGAAAGGATCCTGTTGTTTGGGATATCTTGGAGCACGTGATGAAGGGACATCCAGTATTGTTGAACCGTGCCCCTACATTGCACCGTTTGGGAATCCAGGCATTCCAACCTAAAATGATAGAAGGTAAAGCCATCCAGCTGCACCCACTCGCATGTACGGCGTTCAATGCCGACTTCGATGGTGACCAGATGGCCGTTCACCTCCCATTGGGTAATGAGGCAGTCTTGGAAACTCAGATTTTGATGTTGGCTTCTCACAATATTTTGAATCCTGCCAATGGATCTCCAATTACGGTGCCATCTCAGGATATGGTTCTCGGACTTTATTATATCACAAAACCACGTGCAGGCGCACAAGGTTCCGGCTTGATATTCTACGGAGTAGAAGAGGCGTTAATCGCATATAATGAGAAGAAGGTAGACTTGCATGCTCCTATTAAGGTTTATGTGAAGGATCTTGATGAGAATGGAAATATTGTGGACAAGTTGCTTGACACAACGGTAGGTCGTTTGATTTTCAATCAGAATGTTCCGCAGGAGGCGGGCTATGTCAATACTCTCATCACCAAGAAGTCACTTCGTGATATCATCGGAAAGGTAATCAAGACTTGTGGAGTCGCACGTACTGCTCAGTTCCTTGACGACATCAAGAACTTGGGTTATTACATGGCATTCAGAGGTTGTTTGTCATTTAACCTTGAAAACGTAATCATTCCGAAAGAGAAGGATGAATTGGTTCAGGAAGGTTATAAGGAAGTGGAGGAGATCATGAATAACTATAACATGGGATTCATCACTTATAACGAGCGTTACAATCAGATCATTGATACTTGGACACATATTAATGCCAAACTGTCAAACATCTTGATGAAGACTATTTCTGAAGATGACCAAGGATTCAACTCTGTGTATATGATGCTTGATTCTGGAGCCCGTGGATCTAAAGAGCAGATTCGTCAGCTTTCTGGTATGCGTGGTTTGATGGCAAAACCTCAGAAGTCAGGTGCGGAGGGTGGTCAGATTATCGAAAACCCAATTCTTTCTAACTTTAAGGAAGGTTTGTCTGTGTTGGAGTATTTCATTTCAACCCATGGTGCCCGTAAGGGACTTGCCGATACGGCATTGAAGACTGCCGATGCCGGATATTTGACTCGTCGATTGGTTGACGTGTCTCATGATGTCATCATTAACGAGGAGGATTGTGGCACATTACGTGGTTTGGTCTGTACGGAATTGAAGAATAACGAGGAGGTTGTTGCTTCCTTGTATGAAAGAATATTAGGTCGTGTCTCTGTTCATGACATCCAACATCCTCTTACTGGCGAGATCATTGTTTCCGCAGGAGAGGAAATTAAGGAAGATGCGGCTCAGATAATCCAGGAATCTCCGATAGAGAGGGTGGAAATCCGTTCTGTATTGACCTGTGAGTCAAAGAAGGGTGTTTGTGCTAAATGTTACGGACGTAACTTGGCAACTAGCCGTTTGGTGCAGAAGGGAGAGGCTGTCGGCGTCATCGCTGCTCAGTCAATCGGTGAGCCGGGTACACAGTTGACATTGCGTACATTCCACGTGGGAGGTATCGCAGGTAATATCGCTGCAGAGTCTGGTATCACGTCTCGCTATAAAGGTATTTTGGAAATTGAGGAACTTCGTACGGTGGATGCCGAGAACGAGGATGGATCTAAAGTTCAGATAGTAGTTGGCCGTCTTGCTGAGTTGAAAATTGTTGATCCGAATACGAAGATTGTCCTTACCAATAGTAATATCCCTTATGGTGCTAAGCTGTTCTTTAAGGATGGTGATATGGTTGACAAGGGAGACAGAATCTGTGAATGGGATCCGTTTAATGCGGTGATAATCACTGAGGTTGGTGGTCGCGTTGAGCTGGAGAGCGTCATTGAAAATGTCACTTATAAGACAGAATCCGATGAGACTACAGGTTTGAAGGAAAAGATTATTATTGAGTCTAAGGATAAGACTAAGATTCCTGCAGCCCATGTAGTTGATGAGAAAGGTGAGATTATCAAGACATACAACTTGCCGGTGGGAGCTCACTTGGTGGTTGATGAAAATGATAGGGTTAAGAATGGTCAGTTGATCGTTAAGATACCGAGAGCCGTAGGTAAGGCGGGCGATATCACGGGAGGTCTTCCTCGTGTCACCGAATTGTTTGAGGCTCGTAATCCTTCTAATCCGGCTGTGGTCGCAGAAATTGACGGAGAGATTAACTTCGGTAAGGTTAAACGTGGTAATCGTGAGATTTCAATCACATCTAAGACCGGCGAGGTTAAAAAATATCTTGTTCAGTTGTCCAAACAGATACTTGTACAGGAAAACGATTACGTGCGGGCAGGTACGCCGTTGTCAGATGGAGCTATCACTCCTTCTGATATATTGGCAATCAAGGGGCCTACGGCTGTACAGGAGTATATCGTAAATGAGGTTCAGGATGTATATCGTCTGCAGGGTGTGAAAATCAATGATAAGCATTTCGAGGTTATTGTGCGTCAGATGATGCGTAAGGTCGAGATAGCAGATCCGGGAGACACTAGATTCTTGGAAAAGGAATTGGTTGACAAGCTCGACTTCATGGAAGAAAATGATCGTATCTTCGGGA
>JACJXK010000005.1 GCA_020636675.1 Prevotellaceae bacterium | reverse complement strand
TACTGTTACTTACATATCAGAGACCGTCTCCGTACCTTTCTTTTCCCCTCTACGATAATAATAGACCAGGCCATACTCCTCGCAGCGCTTCATCTTATCCTCCATCGGAAGGGCTTCAAACGTAGATTCCACTTGGTTCCAAATGTCTAGTATCACTTTGTCCACACTATCATTCAACAACGAGACGTTTCCTATCGTTCTCGACGTGTTGTTCTGCAAAATCTTCTGATTGTTATAGTACTCCACAAAAATATCATAATGCACCCGAACCTTCGCTATAGTAGGATTATAAATGGGCGTACCGCCGTTCTGCATTCGGGTCCGTTCTCCGGAGATGATTTTTTGGCCCCACTCGTATATATTATCATCGGAAATGAGATCAGGCACCACATTGCTCTCCGGATCCAAGCCATAAAGCAGCTTCGCCTCCGGTTTGATTTCACTCCTCAACACACACATATTGAACACCTGTATGAAATGGGAAATATATAAACGAGCCATCTTTATGGCATTTTGAAACTTCTTATTAGTATTAACCTGACTGGAAGAACACTGTTTGTACTCGCTCATTGCCCGCTCATAACGGACAAGAAGGGACGACGCCTCCTCCAATGTCCGGTAGGAAAAAGCCAGATCATACGTATCCTCCAATTTTTCGCCCATATCCACTGCCATCTTTAAAGATCGCATACGGGCCTGGTTCGTGTTTGGTAACCGTCTGTATGGCATATCAAATAAACAAATTTATGTAGATACAATATAGTAGTCAAGGGACACCTCGTCCACGATAAAATATCCTCTTTTACAGGAAACGGAATGGAATGTCAGAAGTTCACAACACAGTCTGATCAAATCCATCTATCTAAAAAACACAATCAATCTTCTCTATATAGCAGTTTTTCTGCCAACCCGTACAAATCAGACTTACGGTCTTCCTCCACAGAGACTTGACGAAGGCTGTCAACCGCCTGGTTGTAATAAGTTTGCATGTCCGTTTCCGCATTCTCACGCACCCTCAGCGCATTGTAGATGCCGGTAACTGCCGCAATCTTTTCATCCTTGTCAAACTGCGCCTTTTCCATCCACGACAACAACGCCGCCTTTGTTTCCGGATCAGCCTTTTCCAAAGCAGTAATCAGCAGATACGTTTTCTTATTACAACAAATATCACCGCCTATGGCCTTGCCAAACTTGGACGTATCTCCATAGACATCCAATATGTCATCTTTAACCTGGAATGCGAGTCCGATCCCTATTCCGAATTCATACAACAACTGAGCATCTTTTTCGGAAGCACCGCCACAAATGGCGCCTATCTTCAGACTTCCTGCCAAAAGCACAGCGGTCTTCAATCGGATCATCTCCATATATTCAGGCAAAGAGACATTTTCTCTGCTTTCAAATTCCATATCATATTGTTGACCTTCACACACACCGACACTCGTCTCCGAGAAGACATCCAATATCGGTTTAAGAACGGAAGGTTCACATTTCGCCAAGAGCTGATAAGCCTTTATCAACATCGCATCTCCGGAGAGAATGGCCGTGTTGTCGTTCCACTTCTTATGGACAGTAGGGTTTCCTCTACGAAGATCCGCCTTGTCCATGATATCGTCGTGCAATAGGGTGAAATTATGGAACACTTCCAAAGCCAAAGCCTGATTCATGGCTTTTTCCAAATCGTCGGAGAAAAGTTGGCAAGCCAGCAACGCAGTAACCGGCCTTATTCGTTTCCCCCCCAAAGAGAGCACATATCCAATCGGATCATACAACCCATTGGGTTGAATATTCCAATTCAAACCTGCCAATCTAGCCTTAAATAGCTGCTGTACATTCTTTAAATTATCGTCCATGTCGGTATTTTTCTTACTGGAATCCTTTCCGCTCCGCTTGCTACGATTGTAGCTACGATACGAGTCGTACTCAATATCCACATCCGGTTCTGCGAACGTCGATTTCGGATTCATGACAAACTTAATATATTTAATAGTCAATCCCCTATCCAGCCATTGCTGTTCATAGAATGTCTTTATTGACAATATCTTATCGTCCGAAAAATCGGAATGGTAAAGATCATCATTTTTGAACAAGACCTCATAGCCATTCGCCTTCACCATCTCCTCCGTATATCGGAACATGAAATTACTGTCCGTCTTCAAGTGTATGACACCCTCCGGCCTCACGAACTGCTGATAAAGCTCCATGAAACGGGTGGAGGTGAGTCTCTTGCGCACCTTCTTCATCTGCGGATCAGGAAAGGTCAGCCAGATTTCAGAGACCTCGTCCTTCGCAAAGAACTCGGAGATGATTTCGATATTCGTTCGGATGAAAGCCACATTCTTCATTTCTGCCAAGAAAGACTCCTTGGCACCAGCCCACATGCGGGAGCCCTTTATGTCTACTCCGACAAAGTTCTTATCCGGGTACATGCGGGCCAACGCCACCGTATACTCACCACGGCCACACCCCAACTCCAGAACAATGGGACGGTCATTTCCGAAAAACGACGACCACTTTCCTTTATACTCAAATGGCTGCGACAATTCGCGCAAAGCCGAATATGTATATTGAAAGACATGGGGAAACTCCTCCATATCGCTAAACTTCTGCAATTTGTTTTTTCCCATTTTTCTATCGGTCAGCTTCAGGACTACTCTTCATCACTCGCATACCTATATCATGAATTCCTATCAGTGTATCATAACGCATGCCTTGGATAAACTCAAAATGGTAATTTCCCTTGACGGGAAATTTGACCTGCGACAAAAACGCCACCGGCAAATGACGCAGCGAACCGCTTCCCTCTCCTATCCAACGGCCATAATTATCGGCCAGCACACACTCCAACGTATCTTTATAGATCAAGGAGTCCGGAGACAAAGAGGTTATAAACAGCCAGAAGTTCTGGTTGGCATAACTGCCGTCATTACGGATATCGACCACAATATCATACAATCCGGATGTATCCGTAGCCTGATAATCAAACATGACAATGCTGTCCTTACACCAACCGTACTCCGGCAATTCCACCGCCTGCTGGAATACCACATCCCCATTGGAACAAGCCGTCAGTATGGCGCACAAAAACGCCATACAGACACCAAATATCTTACTTATTGTCCTCATTTCCGTTTGAATTTGAACTTTCATTTGCATTCGGATTACGGCTGCCTACACCGCGGCTGTCACGGTCTTCATGGCTGACATCATTTCGACCCTCCGCATTACGGCTCTGACGGTTGTCAGGGCGATTATTGTCAGGGCGAGGCCTACGACGGTTATTGTTATATCGTCCACCGTTGCGCTGATTACCCTGCTGTTGTCCATTACCATTCCGGGCTTGGCCAGCTTCAGCTTGCGCCATAGACTGTTCTTGTGGAGCATTCTGCTGCTGGGCATCTGCATCCTGTTTTGGAGCCTCTGCGGCATTCCGTCTCTGCGGCATAGGTTGGTCATTCCGCCGTTGCGGTCTGCCATCACGGTTATTTCTATTATTCTGAGGGCGTCTCTGTCCATCCCTATTTTGAGCGTTCCGGTTGTCTCTCTGTCTGTTTTGGTTTTGCTGTTGAGAATCCGCATTTTGCTCCGCGTTCTCAGCAGAAGGAGTCTCCGCCGGTGTTGCGCCATCCTCCGATTCCGATTTCGGATTCGGCTTTCGCATCGGTCTTTTATTATTCTTCTTCCGTTTGTCGAAACGGGTCAAGCTATCTTGGCCCACTACATTTTCGTAGTCCGTAGCCTTTTCTTCTTCCTCCGACGCCTCCAACAACGAATCCACCTTTATTCCCTGTTTATTCAGCGCAATGATTTCCTTCACCCTAGACACCGGAACCGACACGATATTGGCGGCCACCGTAGGCGAACTCGAATATTGCATGATGCCACCAAACACATCCGTCTTAAAGTGGTAGAATGTGCCATCCATCGTCTCCAACTGTATTTCTTTTGAAGGTATTCCTTTCTGTGCCTCCACATAAGCATCCACCTCAAAGTTCATGCAGCACTTCAACTTAGCACACTGTCCGGCCAGCTTCTGCGGATTAAGGGAGAGCTCTTGATAACGGGCGGCACTCGTTGCCACAGAGACGAAGCTGGACATCCACGAAGAACAGCACAGCGGACGGCCACAAGGCCCGATACCGCCAATACGCCCTGCCTCTTGTCGGGCACCGATCTGTTTCATCTCGATGCGGACCTTAAAGGCATCCGCCAAGACTTTTATCAGTTGGCGGAAATCCACACGTTCATCTGCTATATAATAAAAGATAGCCTTATTGCCATCACCTTGGAACTCCACATCTCCAATCTTCATGTTCAGTTTGAGATCCTCCGCAATTTTGCGGGCACGCAACATCGTCTCATGCTCACGGGACTTCGCCTCCTCGTATTTTTCCAGGTCGACGGGACGAGCCTTCCTGTACACACGTTTAATCTCCACACGGGCAGGATCAACGTGGTTCTTCTTCATTTGCAGTAGCACCAAATGACCTGTCAGAGATACGGTTCCGATATCATGGCCTGGGGTAGACTCTACCGCCACGACATCACCTTTTTCCAACTTCAAGTCGTTCGTATTTCGGAAATATCCTTTCCTTGTGTTCTTAAATATGACCTCAACCAAGTCGGTGGATGCCTGAGACTCAGGTATGTCACACAACCAATCGAAAGTATCCAATTTTTTATCTGTACGTTTGCTGCAACCCTTCTCATTGAGGTTACAACCGCCTCCACTTAGATTAGCCATCTATTTCTTTTTGTTTTTTTTAGTTATAAAAGAGACGCGAAAAGGCATTCTCTTCCCGGCATAACGGCAGCCGGATCACCGTTTCAGCAACATGATCAGTTTCAGAGCCAAGTCAAAAAAGACCAGCTTAGCCTGTACATTTTGCTCTATATGTCGTTCGGCACTCTCCAACTCGGAAAGAAGCCCGAATATATTCTTCTCATTCACGAAAGGAGAAAAACGGGCAGAAAAGTCATTTTCAAACCTCGTCATATAATTAAGCGAATCATTCTTCAGATTGAAGATGAAATTTTCCCTTATCATCCGCTGGGCATAAGAGAGAAAAGAGATTTGCCTTTTTCTTCCCAGTTTTGCCACCACATCCGTCCATGTCTTCATGCCCTTCGCATTACGGCAATAAGAATCCCGCATCACCCTCACAAACAACTCGAAATACTCCTTGTTCTCGTCAGACGTCTGGACAATCTCCTCTGCCATGATGAAGTTGCCATTGGCAATATGAGCAACCTCCTTGCTCTCCGTTTCGGAGAGGGAATAGCGGGAGGCCACCGCGGCGGCAAGCACAGACTCGTCCAATGGTGGAACAAAGATACGCTGTGTACGAGAGACTATCGTCGTCAAAAGACGTTCCGTATTTTCAGAAACCAGGATAAAAAGTGTCTTGGCAGGTGGCTCCTCCAGTATCTTCAGAATCTTATTGGCACACACCTCATGAAGCCGTTCGGGCATCCAAATAATCATCGTCTTATATTCCGCCTCGTAAGTTTTCTGGTTCAACTTATGAGAAATGGAATCGCTCTCATTGGCATAGATGATGCCTTGTTTATTATCCGAGTCTACCTGCGACATCCATTGATCCAGATTGAAATAAGGATTATCCAGCACCATCTTCCTCCATTGGGGAAGAAAATTGTCGCATAGCACAGATTCGGACGACCGGGTAATAGGGAACACGAAATGAAGGTCCGGATGCACCAGTTTGTTAAACTTCACACACGACGGACATTCACCGCAAGCATCGCCATCATGCCTATGCTCGCAGCAGATATATTGGGCAAAAGCTATAGCCAAAGGCAATTTCCCCGTTCCTGGAGATCCGCTCAGCAAGATAGCATGGGGCACACGATTCTCTTCGACAGACAATCTTAATATCTGTTTCACAGACTCTTGACCATATATATCTTTGAATAACACTGTTCTAATAATACTTTTACCCTAAATTAGACCCAAAATTAATCAATATAATTGGAATTAAAAAATGGAGAATTCAGCAAAGCTGACTTCTTGTCAAAAAATTCGACATCATCTATCTTCTCCCCCCATCTCACATCTCTTCATTTAGAGGAAGACAGTTTTCCCCTTATACGTAATTGTATTATTAGACTTATCATAGATTTTTCAAGATAGCATCCTAAATTTCATTGTCACCTAACGACTTCAGATTTTCCATCTGTTGCCGTACATATTTATTATGTTCCTCTTCCGACATGCGAGGATCGCGTATGTCAAAATATCGGTGGCACGGAGACTCGGAGCACTCCAAGCAACTCTTATACCCCTTCTCCTTTATGCACTCATAAATAGGGCAAACCGAAAGGTTGGTATACTTCAGCCAAAAGACTTTTCCGCATTCCTCTTCACACCCCTTACACTCCTTCTTGTAACAAGGCAACTTGCTGCAATCACAGCCACAACATGTAAATTTATTTTCCATTTTCTATTCCAAATAAGTTTTCACCGCTTGTTTCACAAAACTTTTAACCGTATCCGCCAATTCCACAGGCTTCTCTATTTGAGCCTGACATCCAGTATTCAGCAACCAAGACGCAAAGCCATTCAGCTCATTGTTCACAAACGACATTCTGACATTATCACCATCCGCCATCTCCTCCCGTACAAACCCATACCAGAACTTACTGTCTCCTATATATTTACATCTATCTTTAGGAACGACGACAGAGATATTCGGTTCGCTGTCGGCCGAAGGCCTTTGGGCCTCCATATACTCGTCCAACGAAAGAAGATTTTTATCCTGATAAAATTCATCGAGGACATTCAACGACAGAATCCTATCCACCCTGAAGTCCCGATAACCGGCACGCAGTCGACACCATGCGATAAGATGCCAACGATTAGAGTAATTACACAACCCTACAGATTCCACATCCCTGAGGAGAGACTCATCGGAGCTTTGCGCCTGATAGCGAATGCGCAGCACCTGCTTGTTGGCGATGGCATGCTGCAGTTCGTAGAGGTAGTGGGAAGAATGGCGTCCATCCTCCCGACTACCGGAATAAACGACAATATGGCTGTGCAGTTTTTCAAAGAGATCTTTCTCCGTAGGACGAAGGATGGCCTTTATCTTCATGATGGCAGATTCGAAATCACGGTTGACGCGGGCATCACTCATCTTTTCGATGAGTTTTTCTCCAAAAATCAAAGCCGAAGCCTCCTCATGCGTGAACATGACCGGAGGCAAAGTATAGTTTTCTGCCAGATAGTAGCCAACACCGGCATCGGCTCCGATGGGGACGCCACTCTCCTCCAACGACCGGATGTCGCGATAGACCGTCCGCAGGCTGATTTCGAAACGGTCTGCAATCTCCTGCGCCTTCACAATCCGCTTACTTTGTAGCTGAATCAATATTGCTTGCAGACGATCTAGACGATTCATCTCTGTTTCTTTTCCTTCTTGATTACCATAAGGTTTTTGTCAATCATCAAGTCGGCAAATGCCTCTCTACCATGTTCCTTGATAAATTCGACAGAGGTTTTCCTATCCGACTTGAACACCACTTCAAAAAACTTGGCGAACAAATTGTTATAGTTTTTACATGCACGAGGCGTAGTCGTGGCACAGTCGGCACACGTGGCATAACCATAATCCATGCAGCAGGTTCTTATTTTGCACCACGATGCCTTCTCATTCTTAGCACATCCGGGACATTTACCTTTCTTAAACTTTCCGCAGTTTCCACAATAAAGTCCGCAATAGGCGACCAATTGAATTTTTTCCGATGATTCCATATCCTTAAATTATTTCATGTTCTCAACTACTTGAGTGCAATCTGTACTTCCGTAATGCAGTTCTGTTGATTTTCAAAATCGCAATTTATGTAAATCTCTCGAGTTATTCCCGTAAAAGTCCATGAATTTTTCATCATTTCACCTATCATTTTCTGATAAGTATGTCCCATTTCAGACCAAGCACCTTTGTGCGTTTCACAAAGACAACGGACAGAAGGCAACTCGTCAAACGAGAATTCGCCCGGATCGCCAACAAACGCACTGACAGGGACACAGATATCCAACTGAAATTCCGTTTCCGGATTGCCGTCAGAGCCGTTGTATTGCCAAATCTGAGGTTCGCCGTTGAAGAGGCCAAGAGACATTGCCTTCTCCTTTAACCTATTGGGTACGGCACCCGTATATTGGTTCAAATCTTTGAGGGTCGCTTTGGTCGAAAATTTCATGACCTTAATCTTGTTTACTTGTTTTGTTTCCATGTTAATCTTGTTCTTCTGTTGTTATTCAATTTTTACGATGACAAAATAAATGGCACATAGTGACAACGGCATGTCAGTAGGGCCAAAATATTTTTGGGAAAAGTGTATCTGTCTTGAACTTTACCAAGTTGTCTTTTACAGTAACCCAGAAACGATTTTGGCAGAAGGCATTTGCACGGACTCTCCGAATGGGAAGAGAAAATCAAGAAGGCCAGGTAAACATAAAGAAAACAGGATTACTTCTTAGCATTATCAACATCGACACATGTTATTTTCAAATTTGGCACAACTAATCGACGGCGTCCACCTCCTCGAACGCCAATTTCTGCCAGCCCCTGAACTGAAGACAGACAAGGTGCAGCGTGGAGTTGCCCTGCAACTGCCTCACCTTGGCATCGGTGGCATATTGGCGCAACTGACGTTCGGCTTCCTCCCTCTGCGCAGCGACCTCGCCTTCCGTAGCGTCCGCCTTCGCATATTTCAGCTCGAAAATGTAGCTGTGCGACACCTCCGGATAGTTACGGAAATCGGGAAGCAGGAATATGTCCGCATAGCCATGGGCTATCTCCGCCTCCGGATAGGTCAGGTAGAAGCGGCACACCGAGAAATAGGCGGTCAGGAAACCCTGCACATTCCGCTCGCCCTCCATCTGGGAGCGTACCGACGAGTTCCTCCCGTACGCCTCGGCTATATGGTCCAGTGCCGGACGCCATTGGCCGTCATAAGCCATTTGCTCATACATCCCGTTCAAATCATACAGGTTCAACCCACTATGGCGTTGATAATTCTCCAACATATAGTCATAATACTGCCGCCGGATATTATTGTTCGGGATACCATAGACCGAAGACGAACGTTTCACATCCACCACGGAAAGCATGCCATAGTAGAAGAGCAGGGAGAGGAAATTGTCCTCCTTCGTGATTGTCTCGGCGGGGAAGGTGTCCTTCAGCTGGAAGGTGATGGTCCCCTCCTCCGCTATCTTGCGGATGAGAGAAAGGCGGTGGTCCGTGTTCTTGTCCAACTCGACAATCCGCTTCATCTTGTCATAGTCCGTCCGGCTGTTATTGTCGAGCATCGTCTCCGGCAGATGTCCGGTGGTCACCAGCACATTCAGGAAGTAGAGCACCATGTCGCTATTGAACATCTTCGGGTCGTGCCCGAAGCTGCGTTGGGAGAAACAGTAGTTGTCGTACCACGGCTTCATCAGGTCTATCAGCTCGTCCGCCGTCTGCCGTATCTGTCCGGCGGAGCGGTAATACTCGACCATGTCACGCACCTCCATCTCCGAAAAGCCCAGCATGCAGTTGAACATGGAGTCGGTGGTCAGGTTGGTGCCGATGTTGTAGCCGCTGGTCAAGTCATCGAGCGTGATAGGGCTGACGCCTATCATCATGATGCGGGCGAACATCCCCTTGAAAAGCTTGAAGAAGTTGCAGTAGAAGCCGTCGGCATGGGTCAGCGCGTGGCATTTCCCCTCGCCCTGACTGTTGAGCACGTCGTTCGTAAAGTTGTCGTACTCGTCAATGATCAGGTACAGCCTGTAACCCATACACCTTGCGTATGGATCCAATATGTTCAGTTTTGTGGCAGCATCGGCCTCCGAATATCGTCGTTTAGTATCTTCGTCATAAAACCCCCCGTACTTAAACATAAAGTCGTCGAGTACCGAACCACAATACCTGATGAAGTTCTCCTCCAACGAGCCTCCGCCCGTGTTGGTCTTGGAGAAGTCGAAGCGCACCACCTGGTACTGGTTCTGCTCGCCCGTAGGGTGCTGCCCCACATACAGGTTGCCGAACAGCCGGTCGAAATCGCCCTTCTGGGCCAAGTCATAGTAGCTCTCCAGCATGCTCACGAACAGACTCTTCCCGAACCGGCGGGGACGCACAAGGAAGAGAAAGTGGGCATAACGCTCCAGCTTCTCCAGATACATGGTCTTGTCCACGTAGTAGCAATTGTCCCTACGCAGCCTCGGAAAGTCCGCTATCGCATAAGGTATCTGTTTTATCTTGTCTGTCATGTCGGGTCTGTTTATCTGTTCCTACAAAGATAAGCCTTTTTGATAGAGTCAACAAATTCTCATTCAAGATGAAAAGAAGAATCGAGTAGGAGCATAGGGATTAATTCCCTATGCGACCTCTCACACCACCGTACGTGCCGTTCGGCATACGGCGGTTCCTTACTTACGATAAACTTTACTATAATAATCCGACAAGAATGGATAACCTGCTATGCGTAGGCTATCTGTATCCAATGCTCTGCATAGTATGGGACTTTTGGAAGTACGCCAATAGCTCTTGCGAGTATTCGACCATTGCCAAGCTTGATTTCTACCTATCTTACATTTTATAAGATTAGTAAACTTTGTCTTGACTTTCTTCCAACATTTCCATATACACATTCGCAAACGTCTTCGTAGCCATTCGTCAACAGAGTAAAGAAATTTCTTCATCTCTGCTAATTTATAGTAACCTATCCAACCTTGGACGTATTCTTTCAGCTTGATTTTACATCTCTCATATCCAAAACCTTTACTTCTTGAAGTTAAATCCTTTAGCTTAGATTTTAGTTTCTCCTTACTTTTAGAGTGAAGAGAGAGTTTACATACTCCTTTCATTACATAAAAGGAATAACCTAAGAATTTCAAACCTTGAATATATCCTACTTTCGTCTTTTCCTTATTTACCTTTAGGAAGAGTTCGTTTTCTATAAATCTAGTGATTGACTCTTTGGTGCGATTGGCTGCACGTTTGCTTTTGCAAAGTATCATACAGTCATCGGCATAGCGGACAAAACGATGTCCACGTCTTTCTAATTCCTTATCAAGCTCATTGAGCATGATATTGCTTAGCAGTGGACTGAGTGGTCCGCCTTGAGGTACGCCTAAAGTTGTTTCTTCAAATCTATTACTGATTACGACTCCTGCATTCAAGTATTTATGAATAAGAGAGAGTAAGCGATTATCTTTGATAGTTCTCGATAATACCTCTACCAATTTGCTATGATTGACTGTATCGAAGAACTTTTCCAAATCTAAATCTATGGCATATTTGTAACCTTCTGTTATATGGCTTTGAACATTACGAAGTGCTTTGTGGCAGCTGCGTCTTGGTCGGAAGCCGAAACTTGAATTACTGAACGTTCTGTCATAGATTAAAGTCAGTACTTGACTTATCGCTTGTTGGATTACTCGGTCAACTACGCTCGGTATGCCGAGTTGGCGTTTCTTGCCATTGTCTTTGGGTATTTCTACCCTACGGACGGGATTGGGACGATATGTCCCTTGCATTAGAGATTTAACGAGTTCTTCTTTGTGTTGTCGCAAATATGGCAGTAGTTCTTCCACTTCCATTTTATCAACTCCACTTGCTCCCGCATTCCTTTTTACTTGTAGATAAGCGTTATTCAGATTGCCGGGACTAAAGATGTATTCCATTAAATGCTCTGTTGTAAAATTTACTTCCACGAGGTGGTTTTCAGTTATACCAATAACAGTCTGCACTCCCTCATAGCCTTTGCATTCCGTGCTATTCTTTTGAGGGTAGTTATCATCTTGGGATAATATTTTCTGCATTCTTTCCATTATCGGCTAACATTACATAAATTGCTCACATTCGGAAATTGAATCAAGATTCATTTCTCTCATTTAATCGCAATTTTCATTTACTACTCGCTTAATTAGGGTTCAGACCTTCCCAATACAACAATAATATTGGTACTATGTCCTCGGCTGACTTCTCACAGCAAGCTTTACTCCGTGTCTCTGAAAAAAACATCTCCACACGTCTGTGAGACCTCCCCAGATAAGAACGTAATCTTTCCATCTTATACCTGTCAGATTTACTATATTTGATTCCGAATAGTTATTGGGCTTTGTTTTGTTTTGCAAACTTACCCTCACACTTTAGCCTTGTATCTGATTTCTGTTCGTCAGGTCAGACTTTTGCCGCCAGCTTCCTTCAGATTCCACATCGCTATGGACACCCTTGCCTTTGGCTATACGATTCCCACTATTAGGGCTCGCTAGGGACTTTCACCCATAAGATTACGCCCATGCTGGGCGTACAAAAGGAAGAAACGGGATTCTCATCCACATTTCTCCCTTAAAGAGATTCTCACAGCAAGCGAGCACTCCTATCGAATAGCATCGAAGGCCTGACTCAAATCTCCGATGATATCCTCCACATTTTCAATACCGACAGATAATCGTATCAAATCCGGGCGCACGCCTGCCGCCAAAAGCTGCTCGTCAGACAACTGTCTATGCGTATGACTAGCCGGATGCAGCACACAAGAACGGGCATCTGCCACATGAGTCACAATACTAACCAACTTCAGACTATCCATAAATTTTATCGACTTTTCCCGTCCTCCTTTTATTCCGAAAGAGAGGACGCCACAGGAGCATCCGTTTCTAAATTGTTTTTGCGCCAAGGCATGATATTTGTCATTCTTCAGTCCACTGAAATTAATCCACGACACCTCCGGTCTATTTTCAAGATATTCGGCAATCGCCAAAGCATTCTCACAATGACGTTGAACACGGACATGCAACGTTTCCAATCCCAGATTCAACAAAAAAGCGTTCTGCGGAGACGGGATAGAACCGAAATCACGCATCAACTGTGCTGTTGCCTTTACGATATAGCCTTTTTTGCCAAACACCTTGGCATAAGCAAGTCCATGATAAGAGGGATCCGGCTGTGTCAATCCGGGGAACTTGTCCGCATGAGCCATCCAATCAAAATTTCCGCTGTCCACAATAGCCCCACCAACGGAGGTGGCATGTCCATCCATATATTTTGTCGTCGCATGAATGACTATGTCCGCACCAAAATCAAAAGGGCGACAGTTAATCGGCGTAGGAAATGTATTGTCTACTATAAGAGGCACTCCGTGCCGATGTGCTATTCCTGCAAACTTTTCTATATCAAGCACATTGACTGCCGGGTTTGTGACTGTCTCCCCAAACAGAGCTTTCGTATTGGGACGAAAGGCACCAGAAATGACCTCCTCGCTCGCATCCGCATCCACAAAAGTCACCTCTATCCCTAACTTCTTCATTGTCACAGCGAACAGATTAAACGTACCTCCATAAATGGTCGATGCGCTAACGAAATGGTCGCCCGCTTCACAGATGTTGAATATGGAATAGAACGACGCCGCCTGACCGGACGACGTCAAGATTGCTGCCACACCACCTTCCAGCGCAGCTATCTTTTCCGCCACAAAATCATTGGTAGGATTCTGCAAACGGGTATAGAAGTACCCACTAGCTTTCAAATCAAACAAATCGGCCATCTGTTCGGTCGTGTCATATTTGAAAGTTGTACTTTGATAAATAGGCAATTGACGGGGTTCTCCGCTCTTAGGTTGCCACCCGGCATGAATGCAGAGGGTTTCTTGTTTCAAATTTTTGTTTGTCATTTCTCTATCTGTTTTATTATTTGAGTCACATCCAAAGTTAATGCGTCATCTAGTTCTTGCAGCCGATTTCCGCTTGTCTTCAAGAATAAGGTGGCCAGCACACCTACCGAACAATCCTTTATTTTCCTCACTTCCAAAATATCATCAAACATGCACGACAATGCACATTCGTCAATCACAGCATCGGGAGGCAAATTGTCCGGCCTTTCCAACACAACGAAACTAAACACATCCTGCTCCTTTCCTTTCCACATAGACAGGTAATCCGGATGGATATCCTCAAGAAAAGCTTTTACAGGATGGATTCCACTGATATGCACCTGCAATTCATTTAGACAAAAACCTGCGAAACGAAGAGGATTTATCTCTATCGGCACCACTTTCTCCCCATCACATCGAAATTCAACATGTAAGGGGAAATCATGGATTTTCAAAATGGAATTCACATCAGCAAGAAATTCTCCAAACTTATCCAAATATTTATCATACAGATTTTTACTTGTACAATAGAGCCGGTCACTCACATCCGCACCCGAAGAAAAACGATGATGAAATATATTTAAAACCACCGGTTTCCCTTCCGAATCGAAATACGCATCAACAGCATACTCCTCTCCCGGAATATATTCTTCCAACAAGAAATACCTATCATTAATCACAGAATCAGGAAATCGACCCTTCTTCCGTTCAAAATCATATTGGATATCGGAGAGCGCAGAATTCCACTCCTTCCTATTTCTAACAACATACACGCCCGCACTGAGAAAACCGACGGAAGGCTTCAGGACAAACGGGAAATCAAAATTCAAATCGGAGCTAAACAGCTCGCCATAGGCTACCTTTCGGAACAAGAAACCAGGATAAATCTGTTTGCACAATTCCCGAAACGCCGATTTATCTTTCAGCAGCTCCACCTTATGCGTCAAATCCGAAGAACCCAAGTGTCCACACACCCACGACAAAGCATTTTCAGACGTAGTATACAACCGTTTTCCTGAAAGGCATTCCTCTGCAAACCGGCTATCATCCAACAACGTTAACGACATTCCGCTTTCCGTCCATTTATCAGTCTCTTGATTCTTCAAAACAGGAATATGGTTGTTTTTCGCATATTCCGTCAGGAGTTCAGAAACATATGGTTTTTCTAAAATCAGCATCTTATCTCGTTTTTTATTTTCGACAAAAGTACATTGCCCAGATTTACATATCAACAAAATGAATTTTTATAGATATTTATTCTACAAAAGTTGCTATTTTTAGATTATACATTCAGTTTTAAGCAAAAAATCGAACTTCAAGAGAATTTTGCACCTCTCCACAGAAAAAACCACAGGCTTTTCCTCCTCTCCATCAAAAAAGGCCCAAGCCGACTCTCTAAAAAAGAAAACAAAAAAAAGAGACAATCCATTTTTCAACCATTCAAGTTCATTACCTTTGCGAAACGCAAAGATTTCAGCAAAGAGACTTTATGTAAATCACACTATCAATCAAAAAAAAGACAGATAAAACAGAACAGATTTTCTTTAATCGCAACAATTTCACTAACACTCTTCCTCACCGCTTGTCAGCAAACCACTTCATTACGGGAGCTACCCTCCCAATTCGCAGATGGAGCCACCGGCAAAATCCACTACAAAACCTACGGAGACAAACTTCCAACGATAGTTTTCGTCCACGGATTCGGATGTGACATCAACGCATGGGAAAAACAGTTTTCCTATTTTGCGGAGAAAAACCGGATGGTTTTCATTGACCTTCCCGGACATGGAGCCAGCGACAAACCGCTGACCGCCGACTATTCGCTCGACACATATGCCGACGCCGTGAAAACGGTGCTCGACACACTCAACATAGACCAAGCCGTGCTGATAGGGCACAGCCTCGGAACTCCCGTTTGCCGTAGAGTGGCCCAGAATTATCCGCAGTTGGTTTCCAAACTATGCGACGTGGATGGCGTCTATTGTTTCTATCCAACAGACTCCACAGAATACAAGATTTACAAAGCTGCAATCGACGGATTTGTATCCATCTTTCAAGACGAAAAACAATACAAAGACAACATCAACGGATTCGTGGGTTCTCTTTTCATTGCAAGCACACCAGATTCAGTCAAGAACTACGCAACAAGACTAATGCCCCAAACACCACAGCCGATAGCAAACAGCACCATGAAACGCTTGGTAGACGAAAACTTCTGGGACAAATCTGTCATTTCGCTGCCTACTCTTGTGTTTTGCAGTACGAACTCTCAGATCCCGGCCAACTACAAAGAGATCATGCAAACGCTGTATTCCGACATGGAATATCAAGAATGGAACGACGTGGGTCACTTCATGATGATGGAAAATCCGGAACGTTTCAATTCCACTTTGGACAATTTCATAAAATAACGGACTATGCTTGAGTTCCCTGAAGTGACAAACATCTCCCGACAGCTGCAAGAAACTGTGGTTGAAAAAACAGTGAGAAGCGTGTTGCCGCCAACCAAACGGCACAAGTTCTGCTGGTTTAACGGCAACCCTTCCGAATACGAAACAAAGATTGCGGGCTGCAAGATTACCACGGCAAGGGGATTCGGCTTATTCGTGGAGATTGCCTTCGACAACGGGCAGATGCTTTGTGTCGACGACGGCGTCAACGTCCGTTTTCTGACGAAGAAGGAGACTCCTGACAACTTCCAGTTGTTGATCGAGTTCACGGACAGTACATTTCTGCTCTTCACCGTGGCCATGTATGGAGGCATCGTACTCCACGACAACCAGTATGACAATGAATATTACAACAAAAGCAAGGCTGCCATCTCTCCTCTCTCGCCAAATTTCGACCACCACTTTGCCGACCTATTGGCCACCAGCAAACCGAACCTGAGCACGAAGGCGTTCATCGCCACCGAGCAACGCTTCCCCGGCATCGGGAACGGCGTTTTACAAGACATACTGTTCGAAGCGAGAATTCATCCGAAACGGAAAATCAAGTCGTTCGGCGAAGAGGAGAAGGAGAGGTTAAGGGAAAGCATCGTCAGCGTTCTGACGGAGATGACCGAGAATGGAGGACGTGACACCGAAAAAGATTTGTTTGGAAATACCTGTGGCTACACCACCCGCCTCTCCAAAAACACCTACGGAAACCCATGTCCCATCTGCGGAACAAAAATTGAGAAGGAGCAATACATGGGCGGCTCGATCTACTTCTGCCCCGAATGCCAGAAAGAGGTCTGAGCAAGCTGTCCGGGCAGGGAAAGGCAAAAGACGGGAAGCGTCTCCCAACAAAGGAACGCCTCCCGTCTTTTTCAATCCCCCTTTATCACCGCCAAAGGCTCCAACTCGACAATCGGCTTCACCAAATCATCTTCCGAAGCAATCACCTGCTCAATATCCTTATATGCACTAGGAGCCTCGTCAAGGCAACTCTTCCGCATCCCATGAATGATACCCTTCTCGTCCATCGACTCGCACTCTTCCTCCAACGACAGTGTTTTGAATGCGAGGGAACGGCTCATCCTTCGTCCCGCGCCATGCGAACAACTCATGAAGCTGTCTTCGTTACCCAGCCCTTCTACGATATACGATTTCGTCCCCATCGAACCGGGAATGATACCCACTTCGCCCAACCGAGCACGCGTTGCTCCCTTTCTATGGACAATTACATTTCTCCCGAAATGCGATTCCCAAGCCGCATAATTATGGGCAATGTTAATCATGGGATCAAACTCTACCGTCGGTGAAATCAGCAGAAATCCTTCCTTTATCCGCTCCATCATGGCACTTCGGTTGGCAAACGCCAAACGGACACAAAAACTCATCTCATTCATATAATCCTTGCCTTCCTGACACTCTATCGGCAGGAATGCAAGTCCCGGACGGATATCGGCATACCACTTCTCGCACCAAGACTCGGCAATTTTATTATAATGGTTCGCCGTCAGAAGCCCCAAATGCCGACTTCCGGAATGGACCATCGCCCAGACATCTCCCGTCTTCGTATCTTTCTGAATCTCAATAAAATGATTTCCGCCACCCAACGTTCCAATCTCGTGCAACATCATCTTCCGCTTATCCTTCAGAAACGGCAGATTATCCGTCAGTCCTTCCGGAACCAAAGATTCGTCCACGGCATTCTTCTGATGCTCAAATCCCAAAGGGATAGTTTGCCGTATATAACTCATCACAGATGTCAACTCCTTACGGGTCAGTCCATCCGCATTCAGACTAGTTTTGACGGCACACATACCGCAACCGATATCCACCCCCACCGCATTAGGCACCACCACGCCCTTCGTAGCGAGCACGCCCCCAATGGGCATTCCCTTTCCCGCATGGGCATCCGGCATTATCGCCACATGGCTGAAAGCATAAGGCAACGACGCCAAATTAACTATCTGCTCCATACATGATGTCTCAACATTGTCAAGCCAAAGCTTGGCGGGCAGTCTGGTGCCCATCACTACTTTCCGTATCATAATTTTCCGTTTTACCGTTTTTCAAAAATCAGGTTCCGACATTCGTTCGTCCTAACCTTTTGACGTCACAAAGGAAGAAGGCATCTACGACATCTAATTGCGTAGTTGTTGAAAAAACGACTACATTTGCAAAAAAACACAGATTATGCCATCAAACCGAAATTTTCTGATGAGGATCCGCGTAATAGACAGTTGCTTACATCGTCGGCAACGGAGATGGACGATAGAAGACCTACGGCAGGCCTGCGAAGATGCGCTCTACGAATACGAAGGGATCGAGAACATCAGCCTCCGCACGGTCCAGCGAGACATTGAATTGATGAGAGGCGACAAACTAGGATATTTCGCTCCCATCATCGTCAAGGACAAGAAATATTACGAATATGAGGATCCCGAATTCAGCATCACCCAGATGCCGCTAAGCAAGAGAGATTTGGAAGAGATAGGCAGTGCCATGGACATTTTGAAACAATACAATGGTTTTCAAGGAATGGCCGGGCAGGAAGATGTATTAACCCGAATACAAGACCATCTCCAAAGTCAAAGTTCGCACAACCAGATTATCTACATCGAGACAAACACCCGGCTCAAAGGTCTGCATTTCTTAAGTGCGTTATACGACCATATTAACAAGAAAGAGGCTATATTCGTCTCCTACAAACCGTTCAAGTCCAACCAGAACAAAGAGCTACACTTATCACCCTATCTTCTAAAGGAGTTCAACAACCGCTGGTTTCTAGTTGCCCACAACATCAGGAAAAACGGCATACAGACGATAGCTTTAGACCGGATCATTGCCGTTGCCCACGACAAAAACGGCAACTATGTAGAAAACACTTTTTTCCAACCGGAAACTTACCTGAACGACATGGTCGGCGTGACACGCAATCTAAAATCCAAGAAAGAAATCGTAACACTCTTCATTGATGCGGAGCAGGCCCCCTATATACTCACGAAACCGATACACAACAGCCAACAGTTGATCCGCCAAGACGAGAACGGAGACATCGTCATCTCCCTGAACCTCATCCTAAACAAAGAGTTGGAACGACTAATACTAGGGTTCGGATGCCACGCCGAAGTGCTCGCCCCGCGACACCTCCGTAACAGCATTGTCCAAAACATTCTCACATCGACAGCCAGATATCAGGAGCTACCTCCTCGTCCATTGTTCCATCCAAAAAGCGGGAACAATCTCCATTCCGAATAGAGGAAATCAAAGTTTTTCTCCATTTGAAATAGAAAAACAAGAAGATTGGGTTGCATTCAGAAAGTCTATTATCAAGTGATATTGAGCATACGCGATTCAGGCAAGATAACGAATGGATTGGGGAATTTTCTCCGTTGATGTAGATTCATAATTTGCTTATTACAGTTGCGAGAATATCTCGCCAGACAACCATGTAGTCATCTTCCGAATTTGGCCTTTTTCAAGCAAGGCTGACAAATATTCTGACAAATATTTAAGATGCGACAGAGCGCATCTTTGTCGCAGGCAATCTCAACGTGGAAGACTTCGCCGATGCTGCGTTTATCCCTTTGGTTCAAACCGTCCGTCATCCAATTTCGAAAAACAGCTCATAAAAGGAATACCTTCGCCGTAAAATCTCCCTTCATTTGCAGTTTTTTACTTTTTCTCTTGACTCGTCCCTTAGGGCAAATTGTATTTTTGCAAAAAACAAAGTAGATAGTTATTGAAAATCAACAAGATGCAAAATATTTCATAATAATAGCCTCTCCTTTTAAAATGATATTCCTATACTTTCTACTTTCGCATGTTCAAACAAAGAGAAAAGTATGACTAACGAAAACATCATCATCAGAAACGCCCACACCAACAACCTTAAAAATGTGGATGTGGAGATTCCCAAACACAAGTTGGTAGTTTTTACCGGAGTGTCGGGTTCCGGGAAGAGTTCGCTTCTCTTCGATACAATTTATACCGAGGCGCAACGCCAGTTGATCGAGACCTTCGGCACTTTTGCACGGGCAAGGCTGCCCAAACTGTCGCGCCCCGACGTGGACGACATCCTCCACCTCTCCACTCCGATTGTCATTGACCAGAAACGCATGGGGCACAATCTGCGCAGCACCGTGGGTACGGCAACCGAACTCTCGACCTACATCCGGCTGCTCTACTCTCGCGTCGGGCAACCGTTTCTGAACCTGCCTTCGTTCGCATTCTCGTTCAACCACCCCGAAGGGCTTTGTCCCCACTGCCACGGACTAGGCAAACGGGTGAAGATAGACATGGAACTCTTCCTCGACAAGGAGAAGTCGCTCCGCGAAGGGGCCATCCGTCACGGGCAGTACAAAGACAATTCGTACATGCTGAAGGAGTTGATTGGATATAACATCTTCGATGCCGACAAGAAACTGAAATATTACGGCGACGAAGAGTTGAACAAACTGCTCTATTCCGAACCCATCATGATTGACAAATCGGTGAGCAAACTCACGTACAACCGATATTTCGAGGGCGTTGCCCGCAAACTGGAGCACGCCATCATAGACCGTGCCGAGGACGAGCCGGACGATGACGAGAAGAACGCATACAACAAATTCTTCACCTATCAGGTATGCGATGCGTGCCACGGCTCACGACTGAACGACCGCGCCCGTTCGGTAACAATCAACGGAGTTTCTATTGACCAACTCTTTTGCATGGAACTTTCGGAAGTACTCGACTTCATGCGTAAGGTGGAAGACCCTGTCGGAATCTCCAAACCTATCATACGCAAAGTGACCTTCCTGCTGGAGCAGTTGGTTGAAATCGGCGTCGGATATCTATCGCTCGACCGTCCGGTCTCCACCCTCTCCGGAGGCGAGAGCCAGCGCGTCAAGATGGCGCGCCAACTGGATTGCGACCTGGTGGACCTGCTCTATGTGCTCGACGAGCCTAGCATAGGCCTTCATCCCTGCGATACGGAGAAGCTGATGTCCGTCCTTCTGCGCCTGCGTGACAAGGGCAACAGCGTCTTTGTGGTGGAGCACGACCCAGACATCATACGGCAGGCGGAATGGATTGTCGATATCGGTCCGAAGGCCGGCCGTCTGGGCGGCACCATCGTTTACAATGGCGAGCCTAACGGATTGCTGCAAACGGACAGTCTGACGGCTCAATGTCTGCGGAAAGAGGTATCTGTGCATCACGCATGTAAGCCTTGGAAAGAGTTTTACACCATTGAGCACGCAAAAGCCAATAACTTGAAAGATGTGTCGGTACGCATCCCGAAAGGCATACTCACCTGTGTGACGGGCGTGGCTGGTTGCGGCAAGAGTAGTTTGATACACGAATGTTTTGCGCCCGCCCATCCCGAAGCGGTGGTGATAGACCAGCAACCCATAGGACGCACCTCGCGCGGCAACATTGTGACCTTCATCGGCATCTTCGACGCCATCCGCAAGGAGTTTGCTGCCGCCACCAAGCAGGAGGCTTCATTGTTCAGTTTCAACTCGAAAGGTGCGTGTCCGAAGTGCAACGGGCAAGGCGTGCTGAGCTACGAGATGCACTTCCTCGACTCGGTCAAGACCCGTTGCGACGAGTGCGACGGCAAACGGTACAAGCCGGAGGTGCTGGCATTGAAATACGAGGGGAAAGACATTGCCGAGGTGCTGGACATGACGGCTAACCAAGCGGAGGAGTTTTTCGAGGTGCCGAAGATAAACCGGCATCTGGAGCTGCTGCAGGAGGTGGGCCTGGGCTACCTGAAGCTGGGTCAGTCGCTCTCCACACTATCTGGCGGCGAGAGCCAGCGGTTGAAGATTGCCACAGAACTACGCAAACGCGGCAACATCTACATCATGGACGAGCCGACCACCGGCCTGCACATCAGCGACATAGACAACTTCTATAAAATTGTGAAGAAACTGGTGGATGCCGAAAACACGGTGGTCATCATCGAGCACAACCTCGACATCATCCGCCGAGCCGATTGGATCATCGACCTCGGTCCCGAAGGCGGCAAACGTGGTGGAAAAATCCTATTTGAAGGTACTCCCGAAGAGATTATGAAATGCGAAAGGTCGTGGACGGGAAGGTATCTGAAGGGGATGATTTGATGGATTCTGTAGTCATCTGTTCCATTGCAAATTGATGTGTTTGAAATGGGACAGGTTACTCAACTTTTAAGAAAGAACAAAATGTTTTGTGTTTGAGAATGTTGTATATTTGTATTCTAAAAACAAAGCATTGGACATTATCCATAAAATAGGCACGACAAGATTCAAATCCCACATAGTGACTATTTAAGGATAATAGAAACTAATGTTACATTGATGTCACCCAATAAATTTAAATGAATAGGTTTAATCAAATAAATGATTCTTTTGAAAGCTACCAGAGCCTAATTCAACTTTATGAAAAGTATAAAGACGAGTCATTTGGCGACATCCACCTTGAATTTCACAAATTCTTTGCTGCAAATATGAGTGCCGCATTAGGTGCCGTCTTGGATAAATTTACGGCAAACTTAAATAGCATTCACTTTGATTCCATTGACCCTCAGATTGAGGCAATATTATTAAAAAACAATTTTCTAACATATTTTGGAAAGCAAAAAGCCGTTGACACTAACAAAACAACGATTAAATATCAAAGATTAGATTCCACAGACGGAAGATATTTTAAAAGTTATGTAATTAAGGAACTAATAGAGGGACACAATTCGGATTTGCCTCAAATGTCTAAAGGTGTTAAAGAAAAGATAGTCGAAGCCATATGTGAAATTTTCGTGAATGCACAAATTCATAGCGAAACAGAATTCATCTACACTTGCGGTCAGTTTTTTCCAAACAAAAACAAAATAGAATTTACAATTGTAGATATAGGAATTGGTTTCAGGGAGAAAATCAACAAAAGATTTGAAACTAATCTTCGTGCCATTAAGGCAATCAAGTGGGCTGTTGAAGAAAAGAGGACCACCAAAGAAGGAATTTCCGGAGGTTTGGGGCTTGCTGTTTTACGAGAATTTGTAACTGCCAACAAAGGTAAAATGCAGATTGTTAGTAACGATGGATTTTACCAGTTTAACAATACTGGAGAAATACAAAAAGAATTTCGAGGGGAATTTCCAGGAACAATAGTAAATTTGCAATTTAGGACAGATGACGATAATAATTATTTGCTCAAAGACGAGATCAATATAAATGATATATTCTAAAAAAATGGGAGACATAACAATAAGCATAATAAACACCATTGCGGATGGTTACGGGGTTGAAGCAGAAGATGGTCAAAAAGTTTTCGAGCTTATACTAAAAGCATTTGAGGACAAGAAAAAGGTTACGCTATCTTTTCGAAATATTGAAATGCTAACAACTGCTTTTTTAAACACAGCCGTTGGACAACTTTACAAAGATTTCTCCGAGGAGTACATAAAGGAAAATTTGAAAGTATCAGATATTTCCGATTCAGGGAAAGTAGCACTAAAAAGGGTTGTGGAGACTGCAAAACTTTATTACAAAGACCCTGATGCATTGAAAAGAAGTATTGACGAAATAGCAAAAGATTAATTTATGGCAACGAATTACAAATTACATGATTTTGCAAAACTTTTAGGTAAGGATGTATTTGTTGATGCCAATGTTCTGATTTATCTATTTTGGCCTACAGGACAACATCAATACGAATCGAATTATGCCAAAGTAATTAATGACCTAATAAAACAAAAAAACTGTCTGTTTGTTGATTTTTTAGTTATTTCCGAGGTTGTCAACAGAGTTTTAAGGTTTGAATACCAAAAATTAAATTCGGATCAATCATTTAAAGACTTTAGAAATAGTGAAGGCGGAAAAGACACAATAAAAGACATCTATGTAATAGTTCAAGAGCAGATACTTAAGAGGTTTAAAGTTATAGGAAAAACGTTCAACAAGAACGACATTGCGAATTTTCTAATGGTAGACCACCTTGATTTCATAGACAAAGCCATTGTTTCTATATGTTCAGAAAACAACATGGTTTTACTGACAAATGATAAAGATTTTAAAAATAGCGGAATAGATATTCTGACAGGAAATATTTATATATTGAATTAAATTAAACAATACAAATTTGAAAAGAGAATACAAAACTGGCGTTTAGAGCAATGGCGTGTGTCATAATACCAGGTTTGGGCTTTGGGCTATTTGTATCAAGCGTAGATTTATCATCGTAGCAAACAAGAAAGCAAAAGACGAATTCACAAAAAAATGGCAGGACGGATTGTCATGTTTCTGAACCTTAATTCTGAATTTTTGGGGTATATTCACGGCATGGAAAAGGATGACCGGAAAAACTATTATGATTTCCGGATTCGAAATATATCAACAGACTCACTGGAGACAACATTAACACAGCTCCTTGATTACTATAGATTTAATATAAAAAGAAACTCCATCCAACAATAAATATGTGTCATTTGGCGGGTAGCGTTAAATCTTCAAATGAGCCCAGTTTTTGAATATTGCGAGGAAAATACCGGCCAAAAATAGCGCCATATTCTCATCTTCACTCCACGGTGATGCGGAATCCGTTTGTCTCGACGATGTCTCCTGCTACTATTTTAGCACGTTTACGAAACTCTTGTTCGCCGTTACGGAGCACTTCGCCGTCCATCACCAACTGTTGTGCTTCACCACCTGAATACACCACATGGGCAGCCTTTAGTAACTGTATGAGAGGGATAAATGTTTCTCCTTCCCGAATCTTAAATGTAACTGATTCCATAAATTGACATGCAAAATAACTGTGATACGTGAACTCTTTTTCCCGGATCGGAATCCTCGTCAAAAAAACAGATTTGCGTTGTGCAACAAATCCGTCAGCACCTGGATTTCCACCTAACTTCCGTACGAGGAGACAAAGATAGCGGTATTTTTTCATAACCCTATCACTAATTTGACCTATTGCCGCCCAGTTATCGCCAAACACTAGCATTAAAATGGCATCATCCGGACGAATAGACCATCAAACCACAAATGCCACATCCATGATTCCCTTCCTTCAAGAAAATGCCCATGTTATGGATTCCCCAACTGCGAATATTGTATATTTGCAGTTGGTAGATAAAGAAATTAATCTTCACACAACATAAAAACACAAGATTATGAAAACATGGAAATATAGCGGCATATTCCTCATCGCCACAGGAATAATACATACTATTGCGGCGATTGCGATGAATAAAGAAGCATTGTTGGAAATCGTTCAAAACGGATTGATAAACGCAACGATGAGAGATCACAATCAAGCATTCTCATTCTGGTTTTTGATCTGCGGCATCTTTGTCCTCTTCCTTGGGCAAATGGTGCATGCCTACATAAAGAGCGCGCAACGACCTGCACCGCTGTCTTTCGGATACGGCCTGCTGATTTTTTCAACCGTCGGCTGCCTCATCATGCCCGTTTCCGGCTTTTGGCTGTTCGTGCCGCAAGCGTTGATCATCATTGTCGCAAACAAGAGAGCAAAAGTCTAACCTATAACAAGAGGCAGCATTCATTATAACATCAAGATAAGACACTTAGACAAACGGGCGGAGCCTTGTTCTTCCGCAAACCACATTAAAAATACGCCAAATGCCCCTCATGAAGCGGGGAACGGAAGCATAAATTATTTGCCTACAGGAAGAAGAATTGGCAGATTATTTATAACTATATTTGCAGGCATGCGGCAGGTTTGTCTATCAGCGCGAAAGCAGACGCAACCTTACCGCTTTTACCGGAAAGCAAAGCAACGAAAAAGGAACGCGAACATCATTTTAAAGATATGGAAAAAGAACTGTCCGACATGACATTGGAAGAGCTTTGGCAACTGTTTCCTATCATTCTGACGGAGCATAATCCGAAATGGAAAGAGTGGTACGAAGACGAGCAGCAGGAGTTGCAGACAATACTCAAGAATACCGGAGTGGAAAGGATTCACCATATCGGGAGCACGGCCATCGACGGCATATGGGCCAAGCCTACCGTCGACATACTGATAGAGATGTCGGGCACGAAAGGTCTCGAATCTGCGTACGAAGCGCTGTCGGGACATAGATATCTATGTATGAGCAGAAGCGGGAAAAGGATTGATTTCAACAAAGGTTACACCAAACACGGATTTGCCGAGCGTGTCTTCCACATCCACCTCCGGTTGTCGGGCGACAACGACGAAATCTATTTTCGTGACTACCTAAACCGCAACCAACCAATCGCGCTAGAGTATGAATCTCTAAAGAAATCGTTATGGAAACGGTTTGAACACGACCGGGATGCATACACAAACGCCAAGACCGAGTTTGTCAGGCGATACACTTTGGAGGCAAAAAGAGCGCAGCTTTTATAAATACGGTTCTGAGAAATGGAGTAACTTTGCATCCCTGAAATTTCACAGGAAACATGAATATCTAAGAATATAAACAGACAAACATGAACACTTCAAAACCGAACAATTGCTACTTATACGTACTCAACACGATGGCCGACTGGGAGATTGCCCAGATTACCGCAGAGCTGAATAGCGGACGTTTTCTGAAAAACGGGCAGGTAAAAATCACAAAGGTGGCCTACTCGCCAAACTCAGTAACCACCATGGGCGGAATGGAGATCAAGGTGGACGCAAAACTGACGGACGTAGAGTTCAAGGAGGGCGATCTGCTGATTCTTCCCGGTGCCGACACATGGATGGCGGAAGAGCATGGCCACATAATCGGGATGGTGGGCAAACTTATCGACCGTGGGGTCATTGTGGCTGCCGTTTGCGGAGCAACCGTCGCATTGGCCTACGCCGGCATCTTAGACCAACGGAAGCACACGAGCAACGGGAAAGGTTTTCTGGAGATGGTATGCCCTACCTACAAAGGCAGCAGCAACTACATCGATGCACCGGCCGTATGCGACGGCAATCTGATAACAGCCTCCGGCATGGCTCCGCTCGAATTCACCTACGAGATTCTAAAAAAGACAAACGTGATGAAAGAGGCAACCCTCGCCGCCTGGTACAAACTGTACACCCTCCGCGAACCGCAATATTTCTTCGAGGTGATGGAGTCGATGAAGTAAGGTATCGCCAAACGATCCAACGGAAAATCTTCCGTTTCGGGTTGTTTGGCAAAAAGGAAGAGATAGAACAAGAGAAAATTGGCATTCCCTCATAAAAGTGTTTAAATCCATACTTTATTCCCTCCTAAAAGCGTAAATAAACAACATAACCACTTACACATAAATAGTTTACATATTGAAAGATTCAGAAAGAGAGTTCATCCTTGTTCTGAGCATTCAAGAAATACCTTCTCAATAAAAAAGCCACAAAACAAAAGATTTCGTGGTTTTGAAGAAGCGAAAAACACAATACTATCACTAAAAAAATGAAGAAGCGGATCATTATAACCATATTAGGCATCCTTGCTCTGATTGTCTTCGGCATCTTCTGTGGCAAACAAAGATTATATAATAAAAGCGACTCGGCAAAGTTCAATATATCTTTGTGTGGATTATTCACAAGCGTTACATTATTGGCAAAACATCACAAATGGACGTAGGCAGAGGTCAAAACTCAGCCTCACCATCGACAAGCGGACACCCGACTTTGGCCGCAAGGAGAGGAAGTTCGTACCGCAGCGTGGAAAGACCTTTTTGCACAAGGCACGAGGATACAAAAAAGGTTTTAGCGGAGGAACACGCCGTATTTTCCTGGAAACGAACAACAACGCAGGTATTTTTTCTACCAAGAAACAACACCTATGGCATTTCATCTAAATCATTCACAAATTGTTTTTGATGGTTATTAACTGATTTTTTGCTCTTCGATTAAAAATTTGTTTTAAAAATATGACTTAATCATTTGTTTAAATTGTATTTTGTTGCTTCCTTTGTGTCGTATAAAAAATATACTTATGGGAATTGAAACGGAAATGAAAATCAAGGAGGCCGCAAAAAAGGTGTTCCGATCCAAAGGTTTTGCTGCTACCCGCACGCGTGACATAGCAGAGGAGGCGCAAATCAACTTGGCCTTGCTCAATTATTACTTCAAGAGCAAGCAGCAACTCTTCAATATCATCATGATGGAGGATTTGGAAGACATCTTTCAGGTCATCATCAGCAATGCCAACGATAAAAGTCTCTCGTTGCGAGAAAAGTTGTTTTCCCTTGCCGAAAAATATGCCGACGTGATTGCGGAGAAACCGGAACTTCCCAACTTTATCCTGAGTGAAGTGCACGGGAATCATGAATTTTTACTGGATCATTTCGGGATAAAGGAGAGCTTGTCCAAATCCGACATGATGGCACAATTCTTCGGTTTAGGTTTCTCTCAGGAAGAGATTGCCAACATTGTCGTCAACCTGTTGGGCTACATCATTTTTCCTTATATTTCGAGACCTATGTACACCGTCATTTTCAACATGGACGAGGACGCATTCTCCCGATTCATCAACAACCGCAGAAAACAGATTCCGGAATGGATTGACTCACTGCTACAAAAAAAATAAAGACATCATGGCAAACAGATTAAAAACAAAGGCATTCATACTGTTTCTGGCTCTACTTCCGGCCTCGGCCCGTTGCATCACAATAGAAGAGTGTTACCGGCTGGCCCGTGATAACTTTCCGCTTACCGCACAATATGGCATCATAGAGAAGATCGGCGAATATTCCTTTTCCAACGCTTGTCGCTCCTATCTTCCGCAATTGTCGTTTTTGGCACAAGCTACGTTGCAGAACGAAGTGTCTGATTTTCCGGAAGAGATGCGTGCACTATATAAGAAAGTAGGGATTGAGATGGAGGGTCTGTCCAAAGACCAGTATAAGGTGATGCTGCAACTCAACCAGAAGATATGGGATGGAGGAAGCACAAAAGCCCAAAAGGCTCAGATAGCAGCAGAGACGGAGGTGAATCGGTTGCGCGTGGAGAAAGAGGCCGATGCCGTGCGTGAACGGGTAAACCAGGTCTATTTCGGAATGCTGGTACTACAAGCGCAACTGCAGCGAGCTGAGAATCTTAGGTCGCTTTTGCTGGCCAACAAGAAAACCGTGGATTCGCAGGTGAAGAACGGCGTGGCTCTGCCTTCGGATGCCGAGCTTATCCAAGTAGAGATCGTCTCGTTGGAACAGAAGATAGTAAAGATTGAGATGGCCGCCGGTGCCTATCGTCATGTGTTGGGACTGCTGATTGGAAAGGAGTTGTCGGAAAGGGAACCGATAGAAAGGCCATCACCTGCTCCGGTAGAAGAGGAATGTCTACGCACGGAACTGAAGCTGTTTGACGCGCAGATTCGCCAACAGAATGCCCTTCGTGGCAGCATACGGGCAGACAACCTTCCTCACTTGGACTTTTTTGTTCAAGGTTATTACGGGAGGCCGGGATTTAATCTCTTCAACGATATGATGTATGACGACTTCTCTTGGAACGCCATCGGCGGTATCCGACTGCAATGGAACATCAGTGCGCTCTACACCCGCAGCAATTTACTAGGGAAGATAGATCTTGCGCAGGAGAGCATCGGAAACGACCGTGCCTTGTTCGAATGGAACATCGCACAGCAGAAGACGGAAAAGGAAAGCAACATAGCCGAGATGGCCGAAGTGAGTCGGCGCGACGTGGAAATAGTCGGTCTGCGTACTTCCATACGGCAGGCCTCCGAATCGCAATACAAGAACGGAGTTGTCACGATCAACGAACTACTTCGCAACATCAACAACGAAAGCGATGCCCAACTCGCCGCACAACTGCACGAATTGGAGTTGCTTAAAAACGGATATGATCTGAAACTAACAATGAATTGGTAAAAAAGAAGAGGAATATGGGAAAGAACATGAAAAACGTCATGCAAAAAACGACAATCTTATTGGCGGCTGCGTTCCTGTTGGGCGGATGCCAAGACAAAAACAAGAGTTATGACGCCGCCGGCAGCTTTGAGGCGACGGAGGTCACCGTCTCTGCCGAGAGTGTAGGCCGAATTCTCAACTTTGACCTTCAGGAGGGAGACATATTGGAGAAGGGGGATACGTTGGGTGCCATTGACTCCCTGCAACTTTACCTAACCAAGCTCCAACTCCAGAAAAGCAGGAAGTCGGTCTCCAGCAACAAGTCAGATGTGGCCACACAGATAGCTTCGCTTCAAGAACAGTTGAAGAAGCAGATGGCGGAGAAAGAACGTATCGAGAGATTGCTGAAAGACAACGCCGCCACGCAGAAACAGATGGATGATGCGCTGTCTGCCATCAAAGTGCTGGAAAACCAGATGGCAGCAAGGCAATCGACCTTACAAAAGGGAAACCAGAGCATTGATGCGCAAAGTTCCTCCATCGAGATGCAGATAGCGCAGGTAGACGATAAACTGTCCAAATGCTGCATCACGGCACCCATCAGCGGAACTGTACTCAACAAATATGCCGAGGCTGGCGAGTTTGCTTCCGTCGGGAAACCTCTCTTCCGTATGGCTGATACGGACAACCTGTTTCTGCGGGCATACTTCACTTCGGGACAACTGATGAAGATACAAAGAGGTCAGGAAGTAACCGTTGTTGCCAACTATGGAGGCGACAAGCTGCGCGAGTATGAAGGAAAGATTGTCTGGATTGCAGAAGAATGTGAATTCACACCGAAAAACATCCAGACACAAAATGACCGTGAGAACCTGGTATATGCAGTCAAGATTGCCGTGCGCAATGATGGGTATCTGAAGATAGGTATGTACGGAAACGTAAAAATAAAAGATGATAAGGGTAAGTGAGATATGGAAGAGCTATGGGAAGACTGATGCATTGCGGGGCATCTCCTTCTCTGTGAATCGAGGTGAAATTTTCGGATTGATAGGCCCTGATGGTGCCGGAAAAACCACCCTCTTCCACATACTGACCACATTGATGCTGGCCGACCGTGGCCATGCCGAAGTGGCGGGACACGATGTGGTGGAGGACTTTCGGGAGATACGCAGATGCGTGGGTTATATGCCGGGACGTTTTTCCCTCTATCAAGACCTCACCGTGAGGGAGAACTTGGAGCTGTTTGCGTCCGTCTTCGGGACGGACGTGCAGTCCAACTACGGATTGATAGAGGAGATCTATCGGCAGATTGAGCCCTTCAACAACCGCCTCGCCGCAAAGCTATCGGGTGGCATGAAGCAGAAGTTGGCTCTCTGCTGTGCACTTATCCATGCGCCCGAAGTGCTCTTCCTCGACGAACCCACCACCGGGGTGGACCCCACTTCTAGGAAAGAGTTCTGGCAGATGCTTCGTCGGCTGAAGGAGAAGGGCATCACCATCCTCGTCTCTACGCCCTACATGGATGAAGCCACCTTATGCGACCGCATCGCACTTATACAGAAAGGCAACATCCTACAGACTGATACGCCCGCACAGATGGTCCGGTCTTTCGGCCATCCGCTTTTCGCCATCTCGTCTGTTCGTCGTTACGACTTGCTGCTTGCGGCGAGAGAATATCCGGAGATTCTTCGTTGTTACTCTTTCGGCGAGACGCACCACCTGCTTTTCCGCGGCACACCTTGTCCGGACATATTCAAACAAGCGATGCGGATGTCCGGATTCGACGACATCGAGATAAGTCCGGTGGACCCTACGATAGAAGATTGTTTCATACAACTAACCAGTCTATAAGCTTATGGAGAATGTGATTGAAGTAAACAACCTTTGTAAACGGTTCGGCGATTTTACCGCCGTTGATCATATCTCGTTTCACGTGTGCAAAGGTGAAATTTTCGGATTCCTTGGTGCTAACGGTGCGGGAAAAACCACCGCTATGCGGATGCTTTGTGGACTGAGTTTTCCGACGGAAGGCGAAGGCAGGGTGGCCGGATTCGACATCAGTCGTGAGGCGGAACAAGTGAAACGGCACATCGGGCACATGAGCCAGAAATTCTCCCTCTATGAGGATTTGACCGTCCGAGAAAACATACGGCTCTATGCCGGCATCTACGGCGTTCCGGACAAGGAGACAACCGAGAGAATGGAGTCGTTGCTCCGAAAACTTGATTTTTCAGGTGAAGGGGATACTCTTGTGGCGGCTCTCCCGCTCGGTTGGAAACAGAAATTGGCCTTCTCTGTCTCCATCTTCCACAGACCGGAGGTGGTTTTCCTTGATGAACCGACCGGAGGTGTGGATCCTACCACTCGGCGGCAGTTTTGGGAGATGATTTATGAGGCGGCGGCTGCCGGAATCACCGTCTTCGTCACTACCCACTATATGGATGAGGCGGAATATTGCGACCGCGTATCCATCATGGTGGACGGACGCATCGAGGCGCTCGATTCGCCCGGCAGACTAAAGGAACAATTTGGTGTAGGAACAATGGGCGGCGTGTTCGACCACCTCGCCCGTAAAGCAAAAAGGGGGGAATGAGATGAAACAATTTCTGGCATTCGTAAAAAAGGAATTTTTCCACATACTGCGAGATCCTCGTACTATGCTTATCTTGCTGGCTATGCCTGTTGTACAGATATTGTTGTTCGGCTTCGCCTTGTCCACCGACGTGCAGAATGTCCGCGTGGCCATCCTCACGCCCAAGACGACTGTGGATGTGAACCGAATTGCTTTCTGCCTAGGGCAAACCAGCCATTTCGACTTTTGGGGTTATCTCCATACGGAGACAGATGCGGATAGTCTGCTGCGCAACGGATTGGCTGACGCTGTTCTGGCTTTCAACGGGGCACCCACTCCGCAACATCCCTTTGGCAAGGAGGTCTGCATCATCCTGAACGGCGCTGACCCCAACACCGCCTCCATGCAAAACACCTACATTGCACAGATGATACAAAACACGCTACTGCGGATGCAGGAAGAGAAGGGGGAGTCCCGCCCTAAGGTACAAGCCGGCATCCGGCTGTTGTACAACCCGCAGATGAAGAGTTCCTATAACTTCGTACCTGGCATCATGGGGATGATTATGATTCTCATCTGTGCCATGATGACATCGGTTGCCATTGTGCGCGAGAAGGAGACGGGCACCATGGAGATACTCCTCGTTTCGCCCATGAAGCCTCTTGTCATCATGGTTGCCAAGATGGTTCCTTATTTTCTGTTGGCATGCGTCAACCTTGCCACCATCTTACTTCTGGCAAGGTACGTGCTCGATATTCCCATCGCAGGCAGTCTTTTCTGGATAATAGCCATCTCGCTGATATACATCCTCCTTGCTTTGGCTTTTGGTCTGCTCATATCAACCCTCGTCGAGACGCAGGTTGCTGCCATGCTGATATCCGCCATCGTGCTGATGATGCCCATCATCCTGCTCTCCGGCATGATATTTCCTCGCGAAAGTATGCCTTCCATCCTTCAATATGTCTCTAATATCATTCCTACTACTTGGTATATCTCGGCCATGCGCAAACTGATGATACAAGGTGTGGACATCTCGGCCGTGATCAAAGAGTTGTGCATACTGTCGGGCACATTGGCCACCATCCTGTTTGCCGCAGTGCATAAATTCAAGATAAGACTGGAGTAAGAATCGAAAAAAAACAAGACAATGAAAGCATTGAAATATCTCATAAAAAAAGAGTTGCTGCAGTTCAAACGCAACTCCTTCCTTCCAAGATTGGTGGTCATGTTTCCGCTGATGCTGATGCTCGTTTTCCCTTGGGTGGCCTCTATGGAAGTGGACAACCTCCACCTTGCGCTGGTCGATAACGACCACAGCTCGGTCTCCCGCCGACTGAAGGAGCATCTGGAAAACTCCAGCTACTTCTCCTCCCTTATCACCGTTCCAACTTACGGAGATGCGATAAGGAGTGTGGAGACCGCCACGAGTGACATCATCCTAACCATTCCTCACGGATTTGAAGAGGGCATTGTCGGCGGTGGAGAAATATCTTTTCAGATAGACGCCAACTCCGTGAATGGAACAAAAGGGTCGCTCGGAAGTTCTTATCTTGCCAACATCATCGACCGATTCTTGTCGGAGACTGTTGTTGAGAAGGGTGGTGGGCGTGCCACCGTTCATATCATACCGCACTATCTCTATAATTCCACTCTCAACTACCGGCACTTCATGGTGCCGGCGCTGATGATCATCTTGATTCTGATGCTGTGTGGGGCTCTTCCCGCAATGAACATCGTGAGTGAGAAGGAGAAAGGAACCATAGAACAGCTGAACGTGACGCCGGTGAGCCGTGCCGAGTTTATTTTGGCCAAGCTGATTCCGTATTGGACAATAGGAATGGTGGTACTATCCATCTGTTTTTTGATAGCATGGGGGGTCTATGACCTAGCTCCAGCTGGTGGTTTCTTGGGTCTTTACCTTGGTGCAATGCTGTTCATCCTGGTCATGTCGGGCGTAGGGCTCATCATCTCCAACTACTCCTCTAATATGCTGCAGGCCATGTTGCTCATGTTTTTCATCATCTTGGTATGCAACCTGATGAGTGGCATTTTCACTCCCATCTCGTCCATGCCACGATGGGCGCAACTGTTGACCTATATCGTTTTCCCCCACTATTTTGTGGAGATCATGCGGGGTATCTACCTGCAAGGGAACAGCATTATCGAGCTATGGAGTAATTACGCCGTCTTGATGGGCTTCGCTCTCTTTTTCAACACATGGGCGGTAATCAGCTACAAGAAACAGGGATGAGGTGAAAAGTCTACTGCGGGAAAATGCGTATTTACGCAGGGAATAGGATTGTCCGTCTGTAATCATTTTAGTAATCATAAAAAACAGCACAGTAAAGTCCAACATTTCGAAACACATGACATCGGACAATTCCACATCCAAGATGCGTCCTATACGATTGACAATACGCATTTTTTCCATAACTTTGCAAAAAGTTTGTTTCCCCATGGAGTTTGTTTCCCCATAGGAAACTAAAAAAGGCAACCAAGTATTAACAGCTGTTCCCATATCGAATAGCATATCAAATGAAAATCACAATGAAAAATTTGACAAGAATTTTTGCACTTCTTTTGTTAGGCGCATTCTCTATTAGTTTTTTCAACGTTCCTTTTTCGGAAATAATCAGGACATCTATTTTCTCATCCGGAATCATTTATTTTTCGATAATTAAGCCAACATTAGAACACAAAGAAAAGGGAACTAGCATATTGACAGGAATTTCCATCTCCATTTTTCTAATAGGAATATTGTTTGCTATTATGTATTGGCCTTCATCCCGACTGATATTAGACATTAGCATGTTGGCACTTGGCTCCGTTACTCTCTTTCTTGTATTTAGACAGCTGCGAGGAGACAAGCCCAACAAGGAAATTTTTATTGTAACGGTTTCTTGTTTTTGTTTGTCGTTACTTTGCAGCACCACTTTCTTTTGGGATAGGTTTAATTATATAAAATACCGTGACTATCAATATTTCACAGAAGCAGCGAAACAATACTTTGACAATCCGACTGATGAAAACTGGAAAAACATGACAGCGAACAAGGGCAAAATCGTACCAAACCTTGACTGTTACGAAAAAATGCATGAATTGGATGTGTTAGCTCATTCATATCCACACGAAGATAGTTGTGCCTTATATGTGTTTGAAGCCCGCGATGTCTTGGTCAACGACAGTTGGGCAGACAATACATTCCCTTACGACATCAAGAAATTCATCCGTGAATGTCCCCAAAAGGAGCATTTGAAGATATACCTCATTTCCGAACATACGGAATTGATGAGAACCTTCATTGAGGACATTTTATATCAAGAACGAAGTGTTTTAGGCATAGACGAGCAGGAATCCAGTGTCTTTTTGCCAGATTCTTGTTTGGTCGTAATGGAATATGATTCCAACAATTAAAGAAGATATCGAAGATTTTCATTTTCATGAAACCTTATGAAATACAAAGATTAGAAACTCACAGTCAATCCACACCATGGAGCTTCTGTATCCGAAAAAGAGAGATGAACAACAGACAAATGGGCAACAGCCAGAGGTCTCGCAATTGTAAAAAAACAACGTTTTTCAATTGCAGACAATGTATATTTGACGAAGAATGCTTCCAAATATGCCAATCAATGCAATAGAAAGAGGCTCCGTCCTCTGGAATCTCTGGCACGGCTGCCACAAGTTGAGTCCCGGCTGCAAGCATTGCTACGTCTATCGCGGCGATGCCAAACGCGACATAGACAGCTCGGTGGTGACTCAGACGAAGAGCTTCGATTTGCCCGTCCGCCGAAAAAAGAACGGAGAGTACAAAGTGTCCTCCGGCACGTTGGTCTATACCTGCTTCACCTCCGATTTTTTCGTTTCGGATGCAGACGAATGGCGCGCCGAGGCCTGGAAGATGATTCGCGAACGCAACGACCTACGCTTCCTGATCATCACCAAACGGATAGACCGTTTCGGCAAATCCCTGCCCGATGATTGGGGCGACAGCTATGACAACGTAACCATCTGTTGCACGGTAGAAAACCAAGCGATGGCCGATTATCGTCTGCCTATTTACGAGAAAGCCCCTATCAAACACAAAATCATCATTTGCGAGCCTCTTTTGGAGAAGATTGATTTAGGCCCGTACCACATCGGCACATGGATTGAGCAGGTCGTTGCCGGCGGCGAGTCGGGTGCGGAAGCTCGGCCTTGCGACTTTGAATGGGTGATGTCTCTCCGCAATGAATGTGCAACCCAAGGCGTGTCGTTCTGGTTTAAACAGACAGGAGCACAATTCATCAAAGAGGGGAAACACTACAAAGTTCCCCGCCAACTACAACACTCACAAGCCAGAAAGGCAGAGATAAATTTGTAAGAGAACAAAGGGACACTTCTCCTCTTGAAACATTCTGTTTCATTCAAAAACACACTAGATTGAACAAAACAGCATGTTTTTTTATTCAGTACAAAGGTTATTTTGAACAAGAACAAAACATTTTCCACACCGAATCTGCCTATTTTATTGAGAACCGAGATTTCACTGCATATTTCATCCGGAAGATTATGCAGTATCATTTTATTAAGGATAAATTTACTGCATATTATTTTTCTATTTATATGCAGTAAAAGCGACTGACAAGTATATCACATTCAAAGAAGCAAAACACATTAGGATATGACTCCAGATACAGTACTTAACTTTCAGACCCGCGCCGAATGGCGAGATTGGTTACAGCAGCACTTCGACACGGAGAACGAGGCGTGGCTGGTTTATGCCCGAAAAGCATCGGGCGGGAGGCGCATCCTGTACAACGACGCAGTGGAAGAGGCACTATGCGTAGGCTGGATAGACAGCACATACAAGAAGATAGATGACAGTTGTTTCGTTCAACGGTTCACGCCCAGAAATCGGAGAAGCAGCTATTCGCAGCCCAACAAAGAACGGCTGAAATGGTTACTTGAGCATAATCTAATTCATCCATCTTTTCTTAAAACTATCCGGGAAATCATTTCAAAGGAGTTTGTCTTCCCTTCAGACATTTTGGAAGAGATAAAGAAGGACGGGAAGACATGGGAGAATTACCTGAAATTCTCGGAACCCTACAAACGCATCCGCATCGCCTACATTGACGCTGCGCGCAAACGACCCGACGAGTTCAGAAAACGTCTGTCCAACTTTCTCCAAAAGACGCACGACAACAAGCTCATCGCAGGTTTTGGCGGAATTGAGAAATACTATTGATTTAAGCACGTAATTTTTCACATATTGCCCGTTTTCCGGGAGGCACGGTACATTTCCTCCGCTGTAGACGGTGGAGTGTGTCCGCCTAAAGGTGGCGAAGCATATTGGAAAAACCCTATCCCTACGGGATATTTTTGCAATCAACCATACAAGATGATTTAAACTTTAGTAACAGTAAAAAAAATAACTTCCGCAGATTTCTGCTTACCAAGATTTAATTGCAAAGGGTTTTCTGTCAAAAAGTTGCGGAAGTTATTCTTTAAGCATTACTAAGTAATCGGAAAAAAACAACTTATGACGATTTTGACAAAATGCCATAGGCATTATCTCTTTGTAGAGGGGGAAATAGGCATCGGCAACCGCATTCCGGAGGAATGCGCCATACACGACAATCATTCCTGTCCTCCTGCCGTACGGGCACTTACTTTTCTCCGGCAAGAAAAGTAAGCAAAAGTGCCTGCGCTGTTGCCCGCTTTCCGGGAGGTACGGCACATCCCTCCGCTAAAACCTTTTTTATTCCCTCGTACCTCGGGCAAAAAGGTTTTTTCACGCTGCGGCACGCACCTCCCCTCCTCTGCGGCCAAAGGCGAGTGTACGCCTGTTGAAAAAGAGACGTTTGAAAAATCCCGTTTCATCCTGTAAATCCTGTCCTAGAATTTATGTGATGTTTTGCTATCAATGCAATGCCTGGAAAGCATGTTTTCAAGATGTTTCGAACTTTAGTAAGTTATTTCTTCATGATCACTTAAAGTTGCGGAAGTTATTCTTTAACCATTACTTACCATGTTATTTTTAATGATCACAAAAAACGAGCACAATTCGGGTTTTATCTTTTTCCCAAACAAACAAGGACACGTCAAACAGGAATTTCCTTATAGAAACACGACCTCTCCACCAAAAGGATAGGCTATTCATCTTAATTGCCAAGGTGACAAATTAGAAGAAAAAGGCGAAAGGAAACGACTAAAGCTCCATATTTCATGGAAATAGCGTGTAGATTCGAGCATCGGTCCATCACATTACATTTAGACCGAAATTTCCCGTCGTATCTTTCAGATATTTGTGCTATCTTTGCAGCCTAATTAAAATAATGACGAAATGAAAGCTGTAGTAAGCATCATCATGGGCAGCACCTCCGACTTGCCCGTTATGGATAAAGCAGCAAAGCTACTCGACGAGTTCGAAATTCCTTTCGAAATAAATGCTTTGTCCGCACACCGCACACCCAAAGAAGTGGAAGAATTTGCGACCAATGCGCAGAAAAACGGCATTAAGGTGATCATAGCGGCAGCAGGAATGGCGGCACACCTTCCCGGCGTCATAGCGGCCATGACCACGGTGCCGGTGATCGGAGTGCCAATCAACGCCACGCTCGACGGCATGGACGCGCTACTTGCCATCGTACAAATGCCTCCGGGAATACCCGTTGCCACGGTAGGAATAAACGCAGCGCAGAATGCGGGCATACTAGCCGTACAGATGATGGCCGTAGGCGACAGCGACCTTCAGTCAAAACTAGCGAAATACAAGGAGGGACTGAAAGCCAAGATTGTAAAAGCCAACGCAGACTTAAAAGAGGTCAAATACAAATTCAAAGTGAACTAACATCCACTTGAGAAAGGGAACAGCCACCACCCAATTTCTCTTCTTTTGAGGAGGGTGATGGTTTCTACTCTCAAAAACACACAGCATGTCAAAAATTTATTTAGGATTAGGGTCCAATCTGGGTGACAGGAAAAAGAACATCACAGATGCCACTATGATATGCGGAAGCATACTGGGCACATTGGAATGTCTCTCCTCCCTATACGAAACAGAGCCATGGGGCTATGCTTCGCCTAACAAATATCTGAATGCCGTGATATGCATCAAGACAGAACACGCCCCGGAACGTTGCCTGCAAATGGCGAAAGCCATTGAGCGGGAGATGGGAAGGGCAGTACACACCGGAAACGGATACGAAGACCGTCCGATAGACATAGACATCCTCTTTTTCGACAATCTGGCTCTAAAAACAGAGGAACTGACGATACCCCATCCTCTCATTCAGGATAGAGAATTCGTCTTGCGCCCACTGGCCGAGATTGCGCCAGACCTGATTCATCCCGTTCTCGGCCTGTCTGCGACAGAGATGCTTCAAGAATGGGAGAAAAAGGAAGAACCGGAAGAGACAAAATTGTCTTGAGACACGAAAAGAAAGGGACATTTTCCTACGTACAAAACCCGAACAAAACAAAGATCAATTGTTTTTGTTGACAATAGATATTCACCATATAAAAAAAAGGATGGAAAAACAGACAAAGATAATCGCTACCATATCGGACTTACGTTGCGATGTTGAATTTATTCGTGCATTATTCAACGAAGGCATGAATGTAGCCAGACTCAATTCCGCGCACATGGACATTGAAGGATTCGACCGAGTGATAGGCAACATCAGAACCGTATCCAATCAGATAGGCATTCTTATCGACACGAAAGGCCCGGAGGTGAGAACCACCAAGTCAGAATCGCCAATCGAGATTAGGACAAGCGACAGAATCAAGATAAAGGGCGACCCAAATATGGTGAGCAGCAAAGAGATGATTGCCGTCAGCTACAAAGATTTCGTGAACGATGTGAATGTAGGAGCTGACATTCTCTTTGACGACGGAGAGATTGACGTCAAAGTGTTGGCAAAAGAAGAAGACTACCTTCTTTGCGAAGCCCTTAACGATGGAGTTTTAGGCAGCCGCAAGAGCGTCAACGTTCCCGGAGTGAGGATTAACCTACCATCACTCACCGAGAGAGACAAACGCAACATTCTATATGCCATCGACAAAAAGATAGACTTCATCGCCCACTCTTTCGTCAGAAACAGAGAGGACGTACTAGAGATCCAAAAGATACTCGACGAACACAATAGCGACATCAAAATAATTGCAAAGATAGAGAATCAAGAAGGAGTGGACAATGCTGACGAAATTCTCGAATACGCATACGGACTGATGATTGCCAGAGGTGATTTAGGCATCGAGGTTGCACAAGAGAAAATTCCCGGCATACAACGCGTCCTGATCAGAAAAAGTGTCATCGCAAAAAAACCGGTCATCGTAGCCACCCAGATGCTACACACCATGATCAACAACCCAAGGCCTACCCGTGCCGAGGTGACAGACGTGGCCAACGCCATCTTCTACCGTACTGACGCATTGATGCTCAGCGGAGAGACCGCCTACGGAAAATATCCGGTAGAGGCCGTCCGCACCATGGCAAAAATTGCGGAAGAGGCAGAAAAAACCAAACTGAAGGACAACGACATTAAGATCCCTCAACACGACGACAACGACATCACTTCGTTCCTTGCCAAACAAGCGGTAGACTCCATGGATTTGCTCAACACACGTGCCATCATCACAGACAGCTACACCGGCAAAACGGCACGTCACTTGGCAGCATACAGAGGCTCTTGTCCTATCTTGGCCATCTGCTACAAAGAACAATTGATTAGACAGTTGGCTCTATCTTATGGAGTAACGCCTATCTATCAAGAGGAGAAAGAGGATACTCGTCATTACTTCTTCGCAGCACTAAAGATGTTGATAGAGAATGGATATCTGAAATTCCAGGACAAGGTGGCCTACTTGAGTGGCAGTCAAAGCATGGGAGGAGGCACTACTTTCCTAGAGATAAACAGCATAGACAACATATTCTCCAACCAAAAGGATTATCTGTTGCCTAACTTCTGAAAAAGAGAAGCGGACAAAGAGAAGGTCTGGAATCAAACGAACGTTTGATTCCAGACCTTCTCTTTCCATTACCATGAAACTACTTTCACAAAACGCCGCCGAGCCATTTCCTCATCTCTTCCGCCGTTTTTCCTCTCTTCTCCGCATACTCTTCCAATTGGTCCTTACCTATTTTCCCCACCATAAAATAAGACGATTTCGGGTGAGAAATATACAATCCGCAAATCGTAGACGATGGCTGCATGGCGCCATTCTCAGTCAATCGGACTCCTATCCTTTCAAGATGGAGCAAGTTATCCAAATCAAAGATAACAGACTGATCCGGCAGACTAGGATATCCCACCGCAGGACGGATGCCCTGGTATTTTGACGCCTTCACCTCGTCGCGAGACAAGGACTCATGGGGAGCGTACCCCCACAGATTCCTGCGCACCTGAAGATGCAGCCACTCCGAGGAGGCCTCCGCCAATCTGGCCGCCACACTCTCTATCAGGAGTGCGGAATAATCGTCGCCCGACTCCCGATAGCAGGCAGATTTCACGTCTGCACCCTGCACCGTAACGGCAAACGCTCCAATATAATCATGCTTCGGAGAGATAAAATCAGCCAGAGAGAGACAATAACCAGACCGTTCGCCAACGTGCTGCTGCCGCAAAAGAGGAAGAGACAACGTCACAGCCCCATCTTCCAGAAACTCAATCTCATCTCCTGTCGATCTGGCTTTCGAGAAATAGAGAGCAACATTCAACTTGAACCATTTTTCTCTCAACACCACACCCAGCATATCCCTAGCATCGAAGAAGAGATTCATTGCCTCCTCCGCCTTATCCCTTCCCTCCTTCGGTATGTTCAGCAACCATTTCTGCTTGCAAGCCTCGCACCCACACAAAGTCTCCAAGCCCGCATAACTACCAGACATCCGCCAGGCATGGAAGAAGTAGGTCCAGTCTATATAAGGCAAGACCGGTTCCATCGCCAACGAATCAAATGTCTTCAACCCCAAAAACGAGGGCTCCACTGTAACATACGACATATCTTCATTTTTTTTTCATAAATATCATTATCCGATTCACTGTCTCAACACCTTCAATCGTCCTACAAACCAATGCACCAGAGGCAAAGCTAGCGACATAGCCGCCAGACCAAGTCCGCCCCATATCCCGACTTGTACAACACCGAAGTTTTCAGAAACAATCCGGATGCCGTAATAACAATAAGGGAGGGACAAAAACGAAGTGACCACAACCGGCACATATCTCCGGAATACCATCCACTGGAGAATATGAACCACTATATGGACGGAATAGGCCAGAAACGCCCCCATCCATAGCTGGGGAATGTTCCAGACAACAGCGCCGAACGAGCAAAAGCTGACAATCAGAAACATGAAAGCCACACCGGCTGCAAGGGCGGAAGTAGACAAGCCTAGAAAATGCGGCAACATACGGCGTGCCAACTTCGGGAACCGTTGTTCCAAAGTCTGTTGGTTTTTGACTATCCACGGACGGAATCCGATGACCTCCTCAAAGTCGTGTATCATAAACACGACGGGGAGGAACAGCATAAATACAACATATTTTTCCATCTGAATATCTGAAAACAAAGGCTGCCATTAACGACAGCCTCCGGTAAAACTCTTGTCCACAGACATCCGGCATCATTACAAGACCGGTCCATTCATTTATCATGACTTACCATAACTGCCCATATCAAAACTCCACGTATTGTTTTGCGTCGAAGTTTGCAGCCATGTTCCACGAAGTAATCTTTCCGTGGGGCATACGGTAAACAGCAATTTGGTCGGTCAGCTTCTCTCCCCAATCGCGCATAAATTTACGCGTCGGGTGATTATATATCTCTTCAAACAAGGCTTTATCCTCATCCAGCACCAACTCGCCGGACATACGGTACTGCGTTCCGTTTTTGGAGAAGAAAAAACAGATTTCCACGTTCGGATTCGCCTGAATCTGGCGGAACACATCCTTAAATTTCCCCGTATGAAAAATGACTCCACGCTCGTCGGCCTTAAACAGCAACATACCACGAACATGAGGCTTACCATCCTCTACCGTTGCCAGATGAAATGCAGGACTTGTATTAAAGTGCTCAAAAATCTCTTGTTTTGTTTCCATAATATATCTTCGTTAATTCAATTATTAAAAGCAACCGAGATTCAAAGATAAGAAGAAAAGTCCGGGTGACGTTTTGATACCAAACTTTTTTATTGCAGTTTATAATTATTAGGAAAAGGATCAGTCTGCATTTTTAAGCACAAACATCCGCTCTCCATAAGACACAGAAGCAACGTGGCATGAATTACGCCACCTAACAAGATTCACAAGGACACCATAAGCAAGATGGCAACTAAATGATTGATATTCTATAATTTTCGACATAGTAGAAATTGTCAATCTCAAGATTTCGAAACAATATTTTTTCAGAACAATAAGAAATGTTTTGAAAATACAAAAAAACATTTCTTATGTAAAATTTAACTATTAAAAATTTATTGATATCATGAAATTAAAAGAAGCTCTAATCATCAGCGGACTGTTTTTATCAACTATTGCATTCTCTCAAATAAAGGTGTAAAGCAACGCAAAAATAGGGATAGGAACATCATCCCCGAATTATAATTTAGACATAAAAACAAAAGATATTTGTCGAAATAAATGATAACTTTGCAGTCGACGAGAACGCAAATTTCGAAATCGATGTTGATGTAAATAACATTATATCTTGCGAATAACACTAACCGCTCAAATTTCATTCATCATGAAAAAGATTTGTTATATACTATTGTCTGAATTGTTTCTGTTTATCTCTTCTTTTGCCGGAGAACATGAGACACCTGACTTTTCGGGATTTGCACCTATCGGTGCCAAATGGACATACGAGTTCGAAGGGAAAACCCCTTCTTTTATCAAGACAAAAGGCCTCCATATTTTGGAAGTCAATGACGAAATTCACATAGACGGACATATTGTGAAAACCATAGACAAAACAATAATAACTCCACATTTAAACTTCGACTATAGTGAAATTTGGCATGACACAATAACCTTTAAAAACAGCATATACCTTTACATGGAAGGAGATACTGCATACGCAAGCATAGATTCCTGCAAAACGTTCGGCAAAATGTTCATTTTCAACGCCTCAGAAGGAGACACATTGACATTAAATGATATATCCTGCAATCATGGAGAATATAAAATGATAATAGATTCTGTAATTGAGACAGAAAACGATTTAAAGAAATACAAAGGAGACATTCTAAAATACGACACACGGTGTGGTTTTGAAGAATGGTTCATGGATAAAATCGGAGGCATCGGCAGCAATAGTTATTTATGGCCACAATTAGCCTATCTATCAGGTTCGGAGTTAAACTTCTCCAGTTATTCCGAAAAAAGAGGCTTAAATTACAGCAAAAACGGATTTGCCGAACTACTTCAGACAGAAGAATACAAGAATCCATTTTCCATCTATCCAAACCCTGTTATATCTACATTATACATCACAACAGAAAAAGATATTGTTGATGCTAAAATTTATGACATTAACGGCAATCTATCATTGGCAACAAAAAAGGGAAATATTGATTGTTCCTCACTCGGCAACGGAATCTATTTCTTATCTGTCATTTTCGAAGACAACTCTAAGATTATTCAGAAGATAATCAAAGAATGATTCGAGAGGAAAGGAACACGAACCAACTGAGGTTGATGTATCCTTCTGAGATTTATCAGGAAAGAGACATGCAACAGGAACACACTCTGCATTTTTATTCACCTTTGCATCCTTGTAATTGTATTTGAAAAACAATCAGCATCTATTTCAAAACAAAAGAAGAATATGAGAAAGTTATTTTATTTATCATTGGTTTGCGGCTTGCTTCTAAGTTGCGGCGATGGCACAAACAGTAAAGTAGACAGAAGCTGCCCGATGGGTTATGACAAAAGCTATCAAGTAGAACAGATAGACTCCACCACTTGGCTCATCAACGAATCGGACATGGCAACCATCTATCTGGTTGCCGGAAAAGAGAAAGCGGCGTTGATAGACGCCGGAGTCGGGACAGGAGACATCCGCAGGCTAGCCGGTTCGCTGACTACCCTCCCCGTGACGATGTACAACACACACGGACATTCGGACCACATCGGAGGTGATTATCTGTTTAACGAAGTCTATATGTCATTGGCAGACACGTTGATATACAACGACTTTTTCAATCCGGAGAACAGACGCCAGTCCATAAAACACTTTATAGACAACAACAAAGACTTCCATCTCACAGAGGAGGAGATAGAGCATCTGGCAAACACCCCTCCCGCAAAAGTAAAAGACTTGAAAGAGGGAGATGTCATTGACCTTGGCGGACGGGATCTGGAGGTGGTCGACATGCCGGGACACACGGCCGGAAGCCTAATATTTTTGGACCGGGCACACAAGTTCATCTTCTCCGGAGATGTCATCAATGTACAGATGTGGATGTGGCTAGAAGAGGCACTTCCTTTGGAAGTATATGACAATGCCATCCGTCGGGTCAGACCCATGTTCAACGAATTTGAACGGATTTACAACGGACATGAGAGACAGACTGGAGGATTGGCAATTTCGCACGTCGACTCCATCATCAGCCACCTTGACGCCATCAAAGCGAAGAGATGCAAAGTCGACACCATGGATGTATGGGGAAACAAAGTGCCATGTTACACATTCAATGATTGGAAGATATTATTAAAGAAGTAAGTTTAGATAGACTAAGGGAGAGTACCCGCCCGCCGTTCAAATCTCATTCCTGTTACACATCCTGCGGGGGGAGACATTTCTTTGTAGGTTCGGGCAGACACCTCCTTTCCGGAAAAGGGAATGGCGGAAGAACAAATGTTCCTCCGCCATTCCCTTTTTCAGAACCTCTTTTTCAGAAAAAAGAGACGATTCTATCTTTCCATATAAAATAGGCATTGCTGTTCAGATGGAAGCCATCGCCGGTCGTGTAGACAGCATCCAAAGCACCCGTTTTGGAGTCCAGAAAATCACCATCTATATTTACAAACGTGACCGCCTCCTCTTCCGTCAACTTTTTGACACGACCATTTATCATAGATACCATCTCATTGGTCATGTCGGGATAGAGCGATTTAGAATAGACCTCGTCTATCGGGAGCAAAGACATTACCAAGATTTCCGTCTGCGGAGAAATTTCTTTTATATGACCAATCAGTTTGCCGTAATCAGACACAAACGTATCGACAGCCAAACCTCCGGCCACATCGTCAAATCCGAATTGGAGCACCAGCTTAGACGGATTGGAGTTCAGAATTTCATCGATTCCATGCAATTCCCTTTTCACCGTATTTCCAGGCAATGCACGGTTACGCACATGGCAATTGCCGGTAAGCTCCATCCAATTGCACAACGCCATACGTTCTCCGCCCAGAAACACGACATCACCCTCTTGGACAAGCATTCTGTCCTGAAGAGAGAAATAGTGCACCATCTTCATGTCCTTCACTTTCTGTTTCGGTCTTGACATCTGATAGACGCACACTGCGACCAAAACCACATTCAAGACCAACGATAAAACCAAAACCAACTTTTTCATCATCTTCTCTTTTTAATCAATACAACTGTATTTTTTGACCTACCATCAAATCGTCCGACGAGAGCTTATTCCGTTTCTTCAGGCAACGCATCTTCACTCCATACTTTTGGGACACGGACAGTAAAGTCTCCGACTGTTTCACCTCATGGTATTTGCACGATGTGTTCTTCCTTTTTTTCTCCTCCAAGAAAAGATACTCTCCAGCCTTCAGCACATACCACGAAGGAAAATCATTGAACGTCTGCAACTTCTCTACCGTAAGACCATAACGTTTGGAAATGCCATAAAAAGTGTCGCCCGGCTTCACCATCACGCACTTCACCCCATTGATTCGTCCATCGACCACCTCGGGTTTGTCAGGTACCACAATTACAGGATCCTTTTTTTGTGGAGTATCATCCAAGGTGAAATTCTCCGCCTCACTTTTAGTGATATATTTCTCCGGATTTCTGTCGTATTCATACAACTTATTTTGTTCAATAACAGCAATCAACAGCTGTGGATACTGCGGATTGGTAGCATAACCGGCTTTCTTCAGTCCCTTGGCCCACCCTTTATAATCGGTGATGGAAAGTTTGAAAAGATCGGCGTAGTGTTTTCTATTGGTCAGGAACAAGGAATGGTCGCGATAAGAGCCGTCGGCATGGTCATAAACGCGGAAACAGTCGTTCTTTATATTGTCATCCTTGAAAAACTTATCTCCGGCATAATCGCTCGTACACTTTATTCCGAAATGGTTGTTGGCAGTTCCCGCCAAATCGCTACGACCGCTACCCGACTCCAATATACCCTGTGCCAGTGTGATGCTGGCAGGTATATGATATTTGTACATCTCCCGGATAGCCACTTTATGATAAGCCTCAATATAAGCGATGGTCTCTTCCGAACGATACGATTGGGACAGAGCGACAGCTATATTCGTGCAAAAAGCCAATAAAAGACATATCCTTTTCAAATTTCCCATACAGACATTATTTTGAACATTAGAATTGAGCCGTAAAAGGCAGACAAAAATAGTGAATAAGTGAATAACAAACAACAAGACAGAAGGAACGATATACCTTAGTATAGAGACAAAGGGCATATAATGAAGAATGGGATGCAGAAAGCACCCCATTCTTTATCTGACGAATAAGAAAATTCGTATTAAATGGACAAAATCTTCAAGACATCAAGAAGTGTACGGTTCACACCCTTCTCGTCCTTGATAGCCTCATTGAAAGGCACATAGCAAACCGTGTCGTTTACCACGCCGACCATGATGCTACGTTGCTCGTCGAGCAAAGCGTCGATAGCGGCAGAGCCAAGACGGCTAGCCAAGATACGGTCGGCAGCCGTAGGCGAGCCTCCACGCTGAACGTGGCCCAAGATGGTGACGCGGGCGTCATACTCAGGATGTTCCTTCTTCAATCTCTCGGCAACGCCCAATGCACCTCCCGTAATATCACTCTCGGCAACAATCACGATACTACTGTTCTTTGACTTACGGAATCCGTGTTCAATCAAAGACTCCAGCTGGTCGTCTTCCGTCTCAATTTCAGGAATGATTGCAGCCTCGGCACCAGAAGCCAAAGCCGAGTTAAGAGCCAAGAAACCGGCATCACGGCCCATCACCTCAATGAAGAAGAGACGCTCGTGGGAGTTAGCCGTATCACGAATCTTATCGACAGACTCTATAATCGTGTTCAATGCCGTATCGTATCCTATGGTATAATCGGTTCCATAAAGGTCATTGTCAATAGTACAAGGCACACCAACGATTGGAATATTGTACTCCTGACCGAAGATTCTCGCTCCGGTAAACGTACCATCACCGCCAAGCACCACCAACGCGTCAATGCCAGCCGCCATCATATTATCGTAGGCCTGTTTTCTACCTTCCGGAGTCTTGAATTCCATGCAACGAGCCGTCTTCAATATAGTACCGCCCTGTTGGATGATATTACTAACGCTCTGCGTCTTAAATTCGGTTATTTCATTGGTTATCAATCCCTTATATCCCCTATAAATAGCTTTTACTGCGATACCATTGTAGATAGCGGTTCTTGTCACCGCACGGATGGCCGCGTTCATGCCCGGAGCATCACCTCCTGACGTTAATATTCCAATACATTTAACCTGATACATAATATATTGCTTTTATTAAGTTTCATGACAAAAAAATGACAACTTTCGAAAAATCATGGCAAAGATACCGGAACAAAAATTCGCATCTTTAGTCCGATTTCACAATCATTTGTTTTCAAGATAACGTTCTATCTTGCTTTTGAGTTCTTCCATCAGCCATTTTGGAGTGGAAGTGGCACCACAAATCCCCACCGTATTTACTCCGTCCAACAAGGAGAGGTCCAACTCCTCCAGGTCCGAAATAAGATGTATATTGGAATTTATCTTCCGACACTCGTCGAAAAGCACCTTCCCGTTTGAACTTTTCTTTCCGCTCACGAAAAAAACAAGTTCATGTTTTGATACAAAATTAATTATTTTGGGGATTCTATTGGCCACCTGACGGCAAATTGTATCATTAAACTCGAAATTTTTACAATTTGTTATCTTTTCCTTTATTTTCGCTACAATTTGATTGAAGTTTTCTATAGACTTTGTCGTTTGTGAAAACAATTTTACCTTTTTAGTAAAATCAATTTTATTCAAATCGTTCAAATTTTCAATCACGATGGCACGTCCATCCGTCTGTCCCACCAAGCCATTCACCTCCGCATGGCCTATCTTTCCATAGATAACGATTTGCGTCTCCGACGGGTCACTATTCAGATAAGCCTTCTTTATGTTTTTTTGCAGATTGAGCACCACCGGGCAAGTAGCGTCAATGATTTCGATTCCGTTTTTCCGAGCCATCTCGTAGGTAGAAGGCGGTTCGCCATGGGCACGAAGGAGCACCTTCTCATTGCGCAGCGAAAAGAAGCGTTCGTGGTCTATCGACACCAAGCCCTTGCGCGAAAGGCGCTCCACCTCCATGCTATTATGGACAATATCGCCCAAGCAGAAGAGGTTTCCCTCCTTAGACAGTTCTTCCTCCGCCTTGTTGATGGCAGTCACCACCCCAAAGCAAAAACCCGAATTGGAATCAATTTCAATCTCCATTATCCGTTCACTCTTTTCAACGTTTCCGAGAACCGGTCGAGCAACCATTTTTTCTGTTCCTCTATCGTCATGTTTCCATTATCGAGCAAGAGTGCATCTTCTGCTCTACGAAGTGGGCTTTCCGCCCTATTCTGGTCTATATAGTCACGTTTCTTCACGTTTTCAAGAATCGCGTCAAAACTCTCCTCCTGTCCTTTCTGTTTCAGTTCGTCATAGCGGCGTTGAGCCCTTATTTCCGGCGAAGCGGTCAGGAATATCTTCAGTTCGGCATCAGGGAAAACCACCGTGCCTATGTCGCGTCCATCCATCACGACGCCTCTGTCCTTACTGAAGGCCTGCTGCTGTCTCACCATTGCCTTCCGCACGAAACCGACGGCACTCACCACGCTCACCTGGTTGGAGACGGCCAACGTCCGTATCTCGTTCTCCACGTTTTCTCCATTCAGAAACGTCTCGTTCTTCTTTGTCTCCTGATTCAAACGGAACTCTATGCGAATGTCATCAATCAGGTTCTTCAAGGCGGGCTCATCCACCACATCCTCATTTATCAAACCACGTCTTTGGCAAAACAAAGTCACGGATCTATACATAGCTCCGCTATCCACATAAGCATATCCTACCGCCTTTGCCAAATCTTTAGCCATCGTACTTTTTCCACAAGAAGAGAATCCGTCTATGGCTACTATAATCTTCTTCATAACGAGATATTAATACGGGACGGCAAGCGCCGTGGCGTCATTCCGTTCCGCGCATTGTTACTATTAAAAATTTCAATTCTCAAAGATACATCAAATACGGAAAAACAACAACGGGAGCGTCCTATTGTTGGCAAATCTTTCTGTTTTTACCGAAACGAATCCAGAGAGGTGGCAAGAGAAACTGTCACCGTATTTCCAGCCGCCGCATATTGCGAGTAGGCAAAACCAAGTTTGAACTTATATACATTCAATCCTGCACCGAAAGAGAATCCGTTAATGGACTTCGTATTGTCCAACGCAAATTCCCGGCTACGGCGATGGTTATATGACGCCATCACGTAAAAGTTTTTAGAGGGGATAAACTCCACGCCTATAACCACATGGCGGAAAATCATATCGCCCCAACTTATATCGTCATCATCGTTGTCCGAGGAAGATGATAACGTCGTACTCTTTTTCGACTCCCTATAATAATCCAGATTCCAACGGCTAAGGTCTACAAACGTCAAGGAGAAACGGAACGGCGCATGAGCCAGCCGTTTGGTCAGACCAAGTTGCAGGTCCCACGGCATATTTTCCCTATGTTCAGACTCCGAATCGGAATAATAGCCGGTCATCTGCACACCCACATTACGCAATGCCAAACCGGCAGAGAAGTCGTGTTCCTCATCATAATAATTGGCGCCCACGTCCACTGCCAGGCCGAAACTGTTATAGGTGTCGATATAGGAATAGATGGGTTTGAAAGCCACACCTCCTCTTATCCTTTCAAACAGCTGCCTGGAATAGATGGCGCTCAGACAAAAATCTCCGGCAGAAAACGTGCCTGTAGCCACATTCTCTTCCGTATATCCATCAAACGTTCCATAATTGACATACGTCATTCCTACCGCCCACGAACTCAGGCTGTCTATACTTCTGGAATAGCCAACTGTTCCGTAGTTGACATCTGTGATGTAATTCACATAGTTGACCACGACGTCATTATTCATCCTATTATTCAGGAGCGATGGATTTTGGAATGCAAGATTCAGGTCCTGATTCTGGAGGGAGACGTTAGACCCACCCAAGGCCGACACTGCCGACGAATTGGGCAACGTCAGAAACTTATAGACAGACTCATTGGAGGCACCAAAACCAAGCATTGTGCCCATCAACGAGAAACATAATATCAAGAAATACCTCATGGAATATATTTTTATCAAAAAAGAGAACTTTAGCGATTTTTGTCCGTTTTCGACCAGCCACGCCAATCGTCAGCATGGCACCTCCGAAATAGAGGTCTCAAAAGTACGAATTTATACAAAATCTGGCAACACTCAGAGAAAGTGCTTTTCGCAAGCCAACTTTCCGGTTATAGATAAAAACGAAGGAACAGTTCCTCTATTGTTCTTTCTTTTTACTTTTTTTCAGAGAAGAGAAATGAAAAAATCACTCTTTCAGCAATGGCAATTTAACATAAAAAACGGAACCTACATTCATCGTCGAATCGAACCAGATAGTTCCATTCGACGAATTTATTATGTTTTTCACAATAGCCAGGCCCAACCCCATGCCGCTTGTCTTGGTTGTGAAGTTAGGGAGAAACAAGTTGTCCTTGTTCTTCTCAGGGACACCGCTACCATTATCTTTCACGCTGATCAAGGCGCATCCATTATCTTCCGTATACGAAACTTCGATTTGGCCATCTCTATCCTCAGGAATGGCTTGGATGGCATTTTTGAACAGGTTATTGAAGACCTGCAGCATCTGCTTTCCGTCTGCCATTACATAGCCATGTTCAAACCCGTTCAACCGCAAGGAGAAGCGCACCTCCTCCGCGTTATTTTCGAAAAGGGAGACCGAAGAAGAGAGTTTCTCCACCAAATCAATCCTCTCTATCGTCCCCTGCGTTGTTTTTGCGAAACTGGAAAACTCTGACGCGATGCGGGAAAGATTGTCAATCTGTTCGATAATCACCTGGCTCGTCTTTGCAAAATACTCATCAAAATGTTCGGGGTCAATAGCCTTCTTCCTCATCGCCTGCTGTACGCTCAACTTCATCGGCGTAAGCGGGTTCTTGATTTCATGGGCAATACGTCTAGCCATCTCTCGCCATGCGAACTCACGTTCAGACTTGGCCAACTTCTCCGCGCTGATCATCAGCTCGTCTACCATCTTGTTATATTGACGCACCAGCTGACCAATCTCGTCGTCATACTTATAATCTATCTTCGTATTCTGACCCGTCAACTTAATCTCCTTGAATCGTTCCGCCATCACGGCAATAGGTTTCGTCATCCGTTTGTTCATCATCCATATCACAAAGATAGAAAGCATCATGATGATCAGATAAATGTCGACAATCACGACAAGTATGTTCATCATATCATTCTTTATCTGTACAGCTGCCGCAGAAGAGAGCAGGCTGATATAGCCCACGGGGACGTTCTTGCGATTGTATGCCCGCACATAATAGGAGAGACAGTCGGAGTCCATCTTGTTCTCCTCCTGGAAAAACTCCGCTTGGTTAGAAAATCGGGCTTGCGGCGACATCAGGTTCGCCCCCGTTCTATCTCCATAGATGTGAAACGACGCCCTAGACGATGAATACAACACTCCGTTATTGTCATACAGCATAATGTCCAGATGGAAAAGGTTGGAGACATCCCGCAACATCAGATTCACATCCTCGATAGGTACATCAGACAAGCTCTCTCCCTCCCCCAATCGTTCCTGTAAGTTTTGCTGCATGGAGTTGGCCTTCAAGCTCAACTCGCTTATCTGTTTCTTTTTGTACTGGTTCAGGAAATAGGTGACGGACAAGGCACCCAAAACGACGGACGACATCAACATCGGGATAACAAACAGCGCCTGCATACGAGAGAGCAACGACTTGGACCCCTTCCTTTCCCTAGCCCTGTTTACCAAAATCACAAGCAGGGAGAACAGCAGATACGCAGAAAACAGGTAGGATACAATGATCGCATACGCGTAGCTCTGCGCCTTCTCCTTACTCACCACCACCACGCAATCTGAATCTGGACGGAAAACATAATGTTCGTAACCATTCTGCACAAAGACTGACTTATCATCCTGCCGCACTTCCGGCAACCACGTCAACGCATTCGGATAACGGTAGTCTCCAGACACGAAAAGAAGTTCGTTTTTTATGTATTTAGCGGACGAGAGTTTCGTGTCGCGCACATCTTCGTTAGACAGAAGCATCTGTTCCAAAAAGCTGATCCTATTATAGAACACGTTCGGAAAGAACTTCACATACAGCACATAATCACCATATTGGAAGGCTCCTATATAACACAAGGAGAGCAGCTCGTCCGTATTCAGATAGAAATTCGTATTGTCCAACGGGATACATTTCTCCTTGAGAAAAGAAGGTTGACATTTCACCGCATCGCCATACACCCCTTTTCGCAGTTCTATGTCCGCATTTTTATAACACACCTGGACCCGAATATCATATTTATTCCAGAACCTGTCAAAGTACTTGTTTTTGACAATCGACTCTATCCTATCCGACGAGATAGGATTCAAAGAGTCCGTCATCAGTTTCTGAATCTCCCTGTCGTTTTTTATGTCAGGGCTTTTCGTCCTTATCACAGACTCCGCCACACGATCCTGCAGAACAGTGATGCCCGAAGCCAAATTCTCCGCCATCGTGAAATACTTCATTCGGTTGTTCCTTTCGCTATGGAAGAAACACAGCCCCACAATCATGCACACATAAGCCAGCACCAAGACCGTCAGGTAAAGGAACGTCGTATTCTTATAGTAATGTTTATATATATCTACAAAGAAAGTGATGAAGAAGAAAAAGAAGAAGACCATCAGGTCTATATGATTGCCAAAGATGGCGAACACCACCAACCACAAAAAGAAGAGGAGCAACCGGGAAAAGAAGATCCGCCTCAACGAAAGGAAGTCATAATCATACATCTTCCGCAATTTGCCATTAATCAGCCCCCAGAAGAAAAACCAACTAATAATCAAGAACAGGGAACAGATGGTTTCGGCAGAGATGTCGCGAACCAGCACAACAGCCACATCCATCCCCGAATTATAAATCAGGTTGACGGACAAGGAATAGAACAAGAAAAAGAGCAACGAAGAAAAGAGCTGCAAGCCCAACGTGAGTGCATTCCTGTTTTTCTGCGAACAGTTGGACAAAGTGAAGTTGAAAGAGACACGCCGATAGGCAATCACAAGACACGCAAACGCATATAGAGTATAAAGCAGCAGATGTCCAAAGGAAGGAGCCATTGCCGACGCATAATATTCCGGAGAGAAAATCTTCCCGGAAAACAGAATCTCCGGGACTTTGAAGTAGGAGAACAGAAAAAGGCAAGCGAACAAAAAGGCAGACAACAGCAAGAAAGAGGGAAGGTAAAGCACCCTATCCTTATACCTTTTAGAGATGCCATATAAGAGGAGGAAAAGAGACAACAAAGCCAGCATCCAAGAAGCGATGCAACACCAATACAGCATCGCATCGTAATGATAGACAGGCGTTTTTACCAACGAGAAGAGATACTGCCCATCCACATCGTAGATAGGACAAACATCCTTGTCCGTATCATCGGCAATCATGACGTTTCCCGGCACATTAAACCCATTGGCGTAGTGATTGTTCACACTGTTCCGTTTCGGATAGATGCAGTCCTTTATCTTGATCAGAGCCACATACCTATATTTCTTATGGAAAAGCTGTATGCACTCACAATAGGTGTTGTTCGTCTTTAAAAAGAAGGTCTTTTTAAAAGGGAACTTATCCACATTAGAGACATCGACAATATCATTGGACCAAAAGAGGAGCTCTTCACCCTCGTAAACCATAAAGGAGAGGTCGTTGAGTTTCGAAGTCTCATAGAGTTTCTTGTCGTCGTACAAGACGGAGACATTGTTTTTGGTCACAGAGGACCTTATGTCATGAAGGATTCCGGCAGCAAGGGTCTCCTTCGCATGTAACACGTTAGAAAAGCCATCCACATCCATCACGAGCTGGGAAGTACGATAATAGTACTGTTCCAACCAGATGGCGGAAGTCAAAGACAAGACAAAGCACACCAGAACGGCGACAAACCGTTTACGGTTCATTATTTTAAAAAGTTTTACCATCCACACTCCTCATTAAAAACAGACATCCATATAGCAACAAAATCCATGCCCACCTACTCATGATGATACGGTTCGCCTTTAAGGATGGTCATTGCCCTATACAACTGCTCCGTAAATATAAGCCGTATCATCTGATGGGAGAACGTCATCCTAGAAAGGGAGAGTTTGCCATTGGCACGGGCATAGACCGCCTCGCTGAAACCGTACGGGCCGCCCACCACAAAGACAAGACGTTTGCCTCCCATCGCCATCTTTTTCTCCATATAGGAAGAAAATTGCATGGAGGTATATTCCGCCCCCTTGTCGTCCAAAAGGATCAGTTCGTCGGCATCCGTAACAGACTTGAGAATCAGCTCTCCCTCCTTCTGTTTCTGTACGTTTTCCGAAAGACTCTTCGTATTCTTCAGCTCCGGAATCTCCTCTATCTCATACTGAAGATAAAACTTCAGTCTTTTTTGATACTCCGATATTGCATTTTTCAAAGATATTTCGTTAGTTTTGCCGACTGTTAAAAGGATTACTTTCATCTTTTCGAGCTTTTTAAAGTTCCACAAAGAGTCTTTTTTTGAAAAAACATTCGTCAACAAAAGCTCCTTCCTCCCACCCGTCGGGAGAGGTACCGAGCCACAACGGACGAACTTTTGCAAAGATAAGGGATAATTAAATTTCAGGACGGTCATTTTGGTATTGTTTTTGTAAGTTTCTGAAAACGAAACATTCTATTTACGCAAAGCAATGAGAAAAAATGCTTTTCTGATATTCTTTTTATGTATAGCCTCCCTCTTGGCATGTGCCGCAAAATCACAAACCGGAAGGCAGGCACAAATAAAAGAGGCCTTGGGAGAAGGCAACACCTCCATCCTCGTCTCCATGATGAACTCCAACGTGGAACTTACGATGCTAGACAACAGCAACGTACACAGCAAAAGCCAGACAAAGATGATTTTGGACGAATTCTTCAACAAGAACAAACCGTCCAACTTCCTTATCACGCACAAGACGGAGAGAGAAAGTTCGGGCTTCATCATGGGCAAACTTTACACGGACAATGGAGATTACAGCATCCATATCCTGCTGAGAAAGTCCAACTCTTCGAACTTCCTAATATATCAACTTAGAATAGAGAAAAGCAATGAATGAAAACGATTTAATCGAGAGCTTGTTAAACAACGCTTTCGCGGAAGACATCGGCGACGGAGACCACTCTACGCTAGCCTGCATTCCGGCAGACAAATACGGAAAAGCCCGTCTGATAATCAAAGAGGCAGGCGTACTTGCCGGTGTGGAGATCGCAAAAAAGGTATTTCATAAATTCGACCCGGAGATGAAGATGGAGGTCTTCATCCAAGACGGAACGGAAGTAAAGCCGGGCGACATCGCATTTATCGTCGAAGGCAAAGACCAGTCCTTGCTGCAAACAGAGCGCACCGTGCTCAACATCATGCAACGGATGAGCGGAATAGCCACAACGACCCGCAAATACGTAAAACTCCTCGACGGGCTTCACACCCGCGTGTTGGACACACGGAAAACGACTCCCGGACTTCGCGTGCTGGAGAAGATGGCGGTGAAGATAGGAGGAGGCGTCAACCATAGAATGGGACTATTCGACATGGTCATGTTGAAAGACAACCATGTCGACTTTGCGGGAGGCATAGAGCAAGCCATCAACAAGACCAAGTCTTATCTGAAAGAGAAGGGCAAGAATCTAAAGATAGAGGTAGAGGTGCGCAATTTGGACGAGCTGGAGCAGGCCATGAATATCGGCGGCATTGACCGCATCATGCTTGACAACTTTGACATTCCGACCACCAAAGAGGCGGTGAAGAGAGTGAACGGAAGATTCGAGACCGAATCGTCTGGCGGGATCACCATCGACACGTTAAGAAGCTACGCCGAATGTGGCGTCGACTTCATCTCCGTAGGTGCGCTCACCCACTCCGTAAAAGGATTGGACATGAGTCTGAAAGCCATGAAATAAAACAATCTTTCATCATATCAAAGGGGAAGGGGACGGTTTTCATGCCGTCCTTTTCTATAATCACAAACGACATGAATTCCAAGCACCTCCCTGTCATGACCATTCTCCTCCTCGGAACGTTGAGCAACAGCTGCACACAGCAGCCTCAACACAACACAGACACAGTGAGCTCCGCTCCCGGCCTATTGTCGGCGACAAACAAAAGCGCAAAAACAGACCTACCGGCAGAAGTAGTCCTATCCAAATATGAAGGAGACGACGCCTTCTCCCACAGCAACCGCACCGGCACCACCTACAAACATCAGCATTACATCCTCTCCTATTCGGAAGAGGACGAACAGTCCGAATGGGTAGGCTACGAACTCACAAGTGCAGAATGCAGAGGCAAACTCAGCCGAGACGGTTTCCTATTCGAAGAGGACTACGCCATAAAGACCGGATCAGCAAGCCACTATGAGTACAGAAACTCCGGCTACGACAAAGGCCATCTGGCTCCGGCCGGCGACATGCGTTTTGACGAAGACGCACTGCAAGAGTCATTCCTCATGAGCAACATATCCCCTCAGCGAAACGAATTCAACGCCGGGATTTGGAATAAGCTGGAGAGACAAATCAGGCAATGGGCCAGAAGATTCGGGAGAATCTATGTAGTGACGGGTCCCGTACTCAAACAGGAGGGTCCCAAAACGAAACTGAGACACACCAGCAAATACAAGAAGAGAGAGACCACAAAAATCACCATTCCGAAGGCCTTCTATAAGGTAGTGTTCGACTTTCCCAAACCGGGGAGAGAGAAGATGATCGCATTCTGCATCCCTAGCGACACGCCGGAAGAGGCAGACATATACGACTACGTCGTCTCGGTAGACTCACTGGAGAAAATCACCGGACTGGACTTCTTCAACAATCTCCCCACAAAAATACAATCGAAATATGAGTGCAGGAGCGACGTTGCCCTCTGGAAAAGCGACCGATGACAAGACATTCCGCAAACAGGAACAAAAGAGAGACAGAAAATCTTTATTTTTAAATAAATTCATACCTTTGCAAGGTTCGTCCCGACTCTGAAGTTTCAGGGAATGGGCACACCATAAATCCGACCATACGGCAGAAAGTAGGCTACCGGATTTGATGGCTCAAATTACTAATTTTAATTATCAACTTATGAAAGCATTCGTTTTTCCAGGTCAAGGCGCCCAATTCTCAGGAATGGGGAAAGACTTATACGAAAATGTACCATTGGCAAAAGAGCTTTTCGAGAAAGCCAATGACATACTAGGATTCCGCATCACAGACATCATGTTTGCAGGTAGTGCCGACGACTTGAAACAGACAAAAGTAACTCAACCGGCCGTATTCCTTCACTCTGTCATATTAGCGAAAGCAATCGGCGAGAAATTCGACCCCGACATGGTGGCAGGCCACTCATTGGGCGAATTTTCAGCCTTAGTAGCAGCCGGAGCACTCAGCTTCGAGGACGGTCTTGTACTTGTATCCAAACGTGCACAAGCCATGCAGAAAGCCTGCGAAGCGACTCCTTCCACAATGGCCGCCGTATTGGCACTGCCAGACAGCAAAGTAGAGGAGATCTGCGCCACCATCAAAGATGAAATCGTAGTTCCGGCCAACTACAACTGTCCCGGACAGCTGGTCATCTCCGGTTCCATTCCGGGCATAGACAAGGCTTGCGAACTGATGCTTGCCGCAGGAGCCAAGAGAGCCCTCAAGCTGCCAGTCGGAGGTGCGTTCCACTCTCCGCTCATGGAGCCTGCCAAAATAGAGTTGGAGGCAGCCATCAAGGCCACTAAATTTTCAGCTCCTAAATGTCCCGTTTACCAGAACGTGACCACCAAAGGCGAGACAGACCCGGAAGAGATACAGAAGAACTTGGTTCTTCAGCTGACCGCTCCCGTAAAATGGACACAATCCGTCAACAACATGATAGCCGGCGGAGCCACCAGCTTCACCGAAGTAGGTCCCGGAGCCGTGCTTCAAGGTTTGGTAAAAAAGATCAACAAAGAGATAGAGACAGCAGCCGCTGCCCTATAAATCTCCATTTACATAAAAAGAAGCGGACTTGACGGCCCGCTTCTTTTTGTTTCCTACAATGAACATTTTTGGGGAAAGCATACCACGAGAATGGCATAGCAACCGCAAAAAAACGGCCTGTGACGATTTTGACAAGATGCCGTAGGCACCATCTCTTTGCAGGAGAAAACCGCCAGCAACAACCACATCCCATCGGGAATGTACCGGAAGTGAAATAAACAACCAGCAAGACGGAAAACGACTGTTTTTGTCAAGAACTCACATCGCTTGTCAACATCATTGAGAAGCGAACCTCCTTTTTTGAAAATGTCAATCTGCCATTCTGTAGTTATGGTTTGATGCGCACATCTAACTTTCATACCCCTCCGATCCGCAACCAATAAGATATGGCTTGTCTAAATGCCTATGCCTACCATTCCTCTTGATATATTCAACAACTTCAAGTATGCGTGAAGTCAGGTCGCAGTTGGAAGAAGTAAAACTATATTGCACGATGATTAACGTCAAAGGGCATATTTTCTGAAACCCAATTACCCTGACGAGCCGCAACAATAACATATCCTACCCCCAGAGCACTCTTAGCATATCCTAATTCTAAAAGAACATTGGGATTAGACACTTCCTTACTGACTTGCATCCCATCCCCTGACTTCTTCTGATAGTTTATCACTGGAGTTACATCTGCAAGAAACATATCACAAGCATCTATTTCCCTTAGAATCGTCTGGTCTACAGATGGCATACCAGACTCACCCAATGTAGAATGGTCAATCTCAAGCCTTATGCCTCTATCATTTAATACTTCCACAGCGTTTTGTAGGGCAACACCTAATGCCGTTCTACTCTTCTTGTCCTCAGACTGCCAAGAGAAAAAAACTTTGTATTGGCTACCCATAATATCAGTTGACATTATTTTTCACGATTGCCCAGAAACCATCATTGTCTTTGCCTTCACGCTTTATATTACCCATCTTTTGCAAAGCAGAAAGGTCACGTTCAATGGTACGTTGGCTCACCGACAATGTCTCCGACATTTGCTTACCAGTTATTGACGGAGACTCTTTGACCATATTGAGGATTTTCCGTTGACGTTCAGACAGTTTCGTCTCCGACACATCTACGTCATGGTCTCCGACATTGGGAATGCCAGTAGAGGCGAAGATGACGGTCTGGAATTGAGTTGGAGTAGATTTGAAAACAGGTTTCAGTTCATCCCTATATCCATCCAACGCTTTGGTCTCGTTGCAGATGCGCGTAAGCCCACTGCCTCGCTTTTCCATATAGTCAAGCTGAGCCATCATATTCGCGAGGATAGGATTACGTCTTTCAGAAGAAACGTCCGCGATGTCTAAGTCCTGAATCAGCATACCATTGTACATTCCACCAGAGGATGTAACGGTGAGACGGTCATCGTAGATGTCAAAATGGACTTCGCCACCCATAACTGTATAGTCGCGATGGATGAAGTGGTTCACTAATGCCTCAAGAACCGCTCTTTCTGCATATTCAGGTTTGTTCTTTCGCCCATCAGGTAACTTCTCCCAGCCTTTCTTTGTGTTGGATTTCACAAAGTTCATAGCCTCACGAAGCAGCATGAGGACATTGCCTGTAAACTCCGCATCGTTGATGGCATCCCCCTTTCCCTTACCGTCCCATCTTGTGCAGTATAGGCGAGATTGCCATAATGGGCAATCATCGGCAAACAGTGCGCCTGCATTCGTAAGATTACCTGTACTGGTTACCAGCCCGAACGATAATAGATACTTCTTATTCCAGTCTTGTTTAGTACGGTCTTTGAATGCATTCGCTAATATCGTGAAAGCATAGTCTTCCACCTTATAATCTGTATGAATGGAATCATAGGTTTTGTTAGAACCTTTCAGTACCAAACGTACCATTTGCTCTGCCGTGGCAGGAAGACTCTCATCGCCAACACGGACATAGGCTATGCGCTGGCCATCGCCGACGTAGTAATATGGATTATAATGCCCTGCAATGACTTGGAGTTGCAAGATATGCGAACCATCTATATCATGAGGAATCATTTCCACCTCCGGTAGAGGATCCATGTAATCACGAATCTTGCTACTAATAGCTTCGCAAACATACTGTACATTATCGAGACCTCTGACAATGCCATCATTATCTATGCCGAAGAAAAGGGAACCACCCAAGCCGTTGGCAAAAGCACTTACGCTTTTCAACCAACTCTTAGGCTTCTTTTCTTCAAGCATCACCTTGAAGTCGCATGCAGTACATTCTGCTATCAGAGCTATTAATTCCATCCTATACGAACTCTCGTTTATTATCTTGTAAAGATACTCATTTTTATCGAGAAGAAGGCATGGAATCATCGTTTCGCACATATGATTTTTATCTAAAATCACCTCTATGAGGCAACAAAAGTAGTGATGATTTGAAAATTTTCATGTACCCTTGTAACCCATAGTGGGCGAAACTTGTCTTACAAAGACTATTGCTCACATCCTGCCAAATTACCACACCGAAAGGATAAAAATATTTGGCATATAAATAACAACCTATAAACTCTCCGACTTTCCGTACCCATGCCGAAATACAGGGACACAGGAGGTTACTGCCAACATCACCTGTCACATCCACGGAAAAGAAGTCCGACGGCAGCAGCGCATCCGAGCGACGGCTGTACATCTCAAGTCTTGACGGCGGTGCGAAACGGCACAGCCGGATAACAAAGCAGCATTGGGCCATCGAAAGCATGCACTGGAGTCTCGACCGGAACCTACGGCAGGACGGCATGAAGCGTAAGACCGAACGGGCGGCCAGAAACCTCGACACAATCCAAAGGTTGGTATTGGCGTTGATTGCCGTTTGGAAGAACCGAAGGAAAAAGGTGTCGGACAAACTTGAGTCCGACGAAGAAGCCTTGGAGGATTAATTCGCAAAGGGGATAGAAGTATTTCTGTAAAAAAAGGATGGTCGCTAATAGGAGTTTTGAAAGAGAAAATTGGCTCTTATGTGGTGAAAATAAATAGCATCAACACAAGTGCTGATGCTATTATAGTGGCAGGGGCGGTTCTGTCTTACCACATCCATCGGAAGTATTGCCGAGACAGCCTTCAAAAGAAGGCACTTCAAATATACAACATTTTTTATATCGCAAGTTCAATTAGTAAATGAAACTCAAGGCGTAGTTTCGTCAGGACAATCACCACGGACAACGGAAGCGAGTTCGCACGGTACAAAACAACTACCAAGAAGCTAATTACGAGCGTATTCTTCGCTCATCCGTATTCTTCCCGGGAGAAAAATCTGATAGAATACACCAACAATCCTTACAAGCAATATCTCCTAAAAAAAAGCTGACTTTTACAATTATAACAGTCATATAATCAAGGAGGCAGAATATAGCATCAAGAAAAGGCCAAGAAAAAAAAAACTCGGATTCAAATTCCCTCTCGAACTATCCTTCTTATCTTTGAAAAATCCCATTTGCATTTACTAGTTGAATCTTCGCAGCCTGTGACTATTTTTGACAAGATGCCGTAGGCATCATCTCTTTGCAGGAGAAAACCGCCAGCAACAACCACATCCCATCGGGAATGTACCGGAAGTGAAATAAACAACCAGCAAGACGGAAAACGACTGTTTTTGTCAAGAACTCACATCGCTTGTCAACATCATTGAGAAGCGAACCTCCTTTTTTGAAAATGTCAATCTGCCATTCTGTAGTTATGGTTTGAAGCGCACATCTAACTTTCATATTCCTCCGATCCGCAACCAAATTGATTGCGGAAGGATTATCCATTTGTTCATCCCTACGGAATGTTTGCCAGACAATGCAACACATGGAAATCATCCTCACAAGACGCATTGAACCTCACAAACTATCACTCACCTCCACAACCTTCTATATCAAACTTCAACCACGCCATGGTGTAATCGTCCATGTCGAGGAGGCCTTGGGCATGCAGGTGCCTGACGTACTTCTCAAACTCTTGGACGGAGACCGACGCCCGTTGGAGTGGCACAAGCACATCCTCCACAAAATCACACCGCCGGGTGGCTGCCACGCGCAACAGCTGCGAGTTGGAGCTGCGCTGGTCTTGAAGTTCCCGCAATTCGTCAACATATTCGTTGCAACGGGACAACTCGTACATCATGAGGATGTAGTGCGAGAGGGCGTCGCTCGCCACAAAGACAGCCGACGAATCGTCCAGTTGAAAAGTGCCGCTACGAAAACCCTCCTCTTCGAGCGGATCCTTACAACTCACAAGACGGGGCGGATTACCGAAATCCGGCAGACGGGAGAAACTATGCTCCAGCCTGTCCGTCTTCCGGCTATAATGGAACACCACGCTATCGCCATAAGACATCCACCTGCACTCGTGGGCGGCGGTACGCCAAACGGCCGCTATCGTAGCACACGAGCCCTCTTTGTAGAACTTGTTCAGGAACATACCATCCCCTTGTTTAGCCATTGCCTCATGCCCATTGTAAAACTGCTCCCAGATACCATCCACCCATGCGTCCAATTCGGCGAAGGAGCAGACGGGAGTCTCCTTTGGCAATCGGCTGATTAGGAAGGCCGACCATTCATCGGCAAACAGTCCACAGCCGCCGGCTCCATCCGACACAGCCACGCAATTTCCTGTGGCGAAGAAGGAGTCTTCATTTGCCACCTTATCGTTAAATTTCGCTAAACTTACCCCTCTATTCATTCCTTCATTTTATAAGTTCTGATTCACTAACATACTGGAAAGCGTACCTATCTTCATCATCTTCACCAAACGCTCCATGCCGGCATTCACACCCATGGCATGGTAACGGATATCCGCCTGCTTGTCGCCGAAGACAGCACGGATCTGGTCGTTGTAGTTCAACGGCAGCAGGCTCGACATATTGTAGAGTTTCTCGCCATATCCGTTTCCGTTCAGTTCGGCGGAGGCGGCAGGGAAGACAACCGACTCTGACGCGCCCGGAACAATATGTATATTGAACAACAGCACGTTACCATCATTGGTAAACATGGACTTCAGTTGGTTGGCCAACTGCAGCATCTCGTCATGTGTGGTTTTGTTGTATTCGCCGTCGGTGATGTTGATGATGGTGGGCGGGTAGCAGTCCTTTTCGTGATGACGCTCCATCCATTCCCTCAGCAAAGACTCCGCACGTCTGAAGGCTTTGTCCATGTGGGTCCAGCTGCCGTCGTGGCGGGCGGTCATCCACTGTTTCTTCTCCACCTCCTTCATGGTGACTCCCTTTCTGGTGCGCACCTCTTCCTTGACGGTGATTTTCCGGAAAGGGTGGTCGCGAATCTCCTCCGGCGTCACGAAGTCACGACCTTCCAAAGCGCCGGTCCATGCGCTGTAGGCCTCCTCGCCGTAGCCTATCATGGCGATGTCGAAGTAGTGGCGGGTCTCGTCGTTCTTCACGCAACGCTCCACCAACTCATTGACCTGACTGTTGACGATGCGTGCCACCGCCTCAGAGAGGGTCATGTCTTCGCCGTTGAACGTGGTGATGCGGCGCATGGAGACACTCTGGTCCACCAAGAAGAGGAATGCCGTAGGATGTTCCCTATCCACGCGCGCCGTGTAGGCATTCTTGCTCTGCATCTGTGTGGGTTGGTTGGGAATAGGGATGCCGAAGTTGGCTATGTTGGTGATATATTGGAGCGGTATGCAGTTCTTGACCAGGATCTCCGCCTGGAAGAACGGCTGCTCATCCTGCATCAGGTCGAAATGGTTGCGGCTTTTGACCGTCTCGAAATGAATCTGTTTGAAATCGTCGAGGGAGCTGCCCACCTGCACATCGTTGCGGGTAGCGTTGCGGTCGGCATATTTCGTTTCCGAGCCGAACACCACCTCCGGGTCTATCTCCAGGATGACGGGGTTGGAAATGCGGTCTTCATTCATGGCCACATACATCATGGGGTGGTTGTTGGTGAAGCTGACGCGGACGTAGCGTTCCAATCCTTTGCGCACATCCAGCCCCCACGAAAGGGAGCCGCGCCCGCCACCTCCCGGCTTGGGAATGGTGATTCCCTTCTCCTCACAATCCTTCCACGAATAGAGGCCTCCGTTTTTGATGATGGCGTCCAGATTGTCGCGGTCTGTGAAGTGATACAACTTTTTTATTCCATGCCGATCAAGGATTGCCTTGAACTCTTGCCAGTCTGTCTTCTTCTCCATGTATCTTTCCGTTTAGTTATTCGAACAGCGAGAGCTGTATCGGTTTGTCTGTTTTTGATTCTTTTTTCTCACAACCTTCCGAGTTGTCCGTCTCCGGACCGTAGGGATATATTCCCTCCACGTAGGCCTTCACCAAGAAGGCGTGCGACAGCGGTTTGCGCGGGTTGTCCACCTCGCAGTTGGTCTCGTAGTCGAGCAGCACGACGGTCTTTGTGCGGCTGGCTACCCGCAGCCTCTCTATGATGGGGAGCACCTCATGCTCCAACATCCATCGGTAGGTGGGCAGGTAGATCTGCTTGCGAGCCTCGATGTAGCCCAGCAGCTCGGTGCCGTGCACCCCCTTGCGGTGGCCGAGCGGGCGACCGAAACGGCGGACGGTGCGTTTGATGTCCTTCATCGTGTTGTTTCGGAACATCTCCACATCCACATCTGCCGTCTCGAACACCTTCAGTCCCTGCCACACCGCCTCCACGCAGGTGGCGGTCACACCCTCCGAGAAGGGTACGGGTATGCCGCCATGCGGATAGAACGGGCTAAGCCGCACCAACTCATCCGTGGCATGGCTGGTCACATCTGCGATTACCGCACCCGGATACAGCCTCTGCAACGTCTCCGTTTTTTTACGTTTCGATTCGATAACAATCATATCTTGTTTTGTTATTTCTCTACCAATTTATCTTTAAAATCAGGAAGCATTTTGCTGAATTTATCGTATGTACCTTTGGGTATGAAAATGCTTTTCAGACCGCTACACCAGGAAAACGCTCCGGCTCCGATGGAAGTCACGCCGTCCGGAATGTGTATGCTTGTCAGTCCGCTACACCAGCAAAACGCTCCGGCTCCGATGGAAGTCACGCCGTCCGGAATGTGTATGCTTGTCAGTCCGCTACATCCAGAAAACGCAATGTATCCGATGGAAGTCACGCCGTCCGGAATGTGTATGCTTGTCAGATTGCTACATCCAGAAAACGCAGATTTTCCGATGGAAGTCACGCCGTCCGGAATGTGTATGCTTGTCAGTCCGCTACATCCAGAAAACGCAATGTCTCCGATGGAAGTCACGCCATCCGGAATATCGAAATGGTCTGCGGAGGAAAGAAAGGCAATCAGTTGCTTCTTTCCTTTGGTATATAACACTTGGTCTTCTACCTCAAAATAGGGAGAATGGTTCTCTATATTGCATATCACGCCACCGAATGGGTTCGCACCCATCTCTTTTACTCGGCTTCCAAGGTGTATGCTTGTCAGTCCGCTACATCCATCAAACGCACTGTCTCCGATGGAAGTCACGCCGTCCGGAATGTGTATGCTTGTCAGTCCGCTACATCCAGAAAACGCATAGTTACAAACCACTTTCGTTCCTTCTCTTATTGAGTATACACCCTTTAAACCGCAAGGAACTTTCAATAACCGCTTACCGTCCTTGCTATATTTTGCACCGAACGAATCATTGATAGGCTCCTTTTTATCTTCGTCCGTCACGTTTGTGGAGAGTTTCTCTTCTATTTCTATTTTTAAATTTGCCAATCCCTTTAGGTATTCTTCCGTCACTACGGTAGAGCGTTTCTCTTCTATTTTTGGTTTGGCCATATTGAAGAGGCGGAAAGAGGTGGCGGCCAGGTTCTTCTGTGCATGGGCCAGCAGGAAGAGAGCCAGCATGCGGTTCAGCTCGCCGTCGGCCATCAGGCCATGCAGTGCGGCCATGGCTTTGCATTGGCTCAGGTCCAGATAGTCGGTGGCAGAGAAGAGCAGACGGTCTGCGGCGGCGTATTCCTCATAAAGCCGAGGGCAGAGTGCGATGGCTTTCAGGGAGAGTAGGATGCTTGCCAAGGAGAAGTCGTCGATGGTCTCGTCGAAGTCGTCGGCTTTGCGTAGCGGGTGGCTGAAGTCCCGCGTCCCCATGGTTGGAGAAGGCTGTCCCTTCATGGCGGGTATAAACATGCCGTCGTAATCTACCAGAATGAGGGAGCCGTCGGCCTTCACCAGTATGTTGTCCGGTTTGATGTCGCCATGCGCAAAGGGTTGGGCACGCAGCCAAGCCGCCATCTTCGCAAAGCGGAAGCAGAGCATGGCCATGCAGTCAGAGTCGGCATAGTGCTCGGCAATGTAGGCCTCCATGGTTTTGCCCTCCACCCAGTCCATCACCAGGACGGGGAACTCGCTCTCGCCGCAGTTACAGTCTACGAACAGCTCCTTTTCGAGGTAGCGCACGGAGGTGAGGTAGGGCGAATCAACGGACTCCAGCTCCTCGGCAATCAGGCGGTAGGCCTCGGCACGTCCCGCCTGCTCTTCGGTGAAGCACTTCAGAGCGAAGCACTTGCCGGACTGCGGGTCCTTCATCTTAAAGACGATGGCGAAGGCCCCGCTGCTGCGGAAAGGTTCGCCATGGCTGTCGAGCACGGGCCGCAGGTTGGATAGGCTGTCGAGATTGCCCTCCGCCTCCCGTATGGCAGCCACATATTCGGATATCAATGGATATTGCATACTTTCTCAATTTTTCGGAGCGCAATTTACAAATTTTGTACGGGAAACAAGGCGGGGAAAAGCGCAAAAAAACGGCCTATGACGATTTTGACAAGATGCCGTAGGCGCCATCTCTTTGCAGAAGAAAAACGCCAGCAACCACATCCCACAGGAATGAACCGGAAGTAAAACAAACAAATAGCACACAAAGCCACAAAACACAGGTATTTATGAGGATTTAAGCAGATGCATCGTATATATATTAAGACGAAAGCTATTTCCACAATGGATTTTCCTCCCATCCAGATGTGAAGCCAAGCATATAGATTGGTATGTTCGGGTGGTTGAAGAATAATAGTTTCATTTCCTCCTTCAATGTGTTGCTTGCATCTAATGTGTTAACCAAATAAAGCAAACACGAAATCACACCAAACACACGCTTCCGCTGATTATCGGTCATATTCTGACTCAGCCATTTGTCTCGATGGGCCTTTATGCTGACAGGCTTCTTTGCTATTATACGATACCATAGACGAGAATGATGAGCCACGGCATTTCTTAGGACAGAAATAGCTTCCAGCCAACTAGACAAATCTTTTGATGAGTACAAGCCGAATTGGTTTGCAATGGCAGACTGTAAAGGAGATTGTTCCTTTAGATTCTTATACATCTTTGACAACGTGCCAAATGTTGCCGTTTCAACAATCATCCAAGCATCAGGGTTATCTCCACTAAGTGATTGCTCATTCCAATTGATGTTATCACGAATGAAGTCACGAGCAAATGGGTCGGTGCTTCTTCCAAATTTGCATTTTAAATCGAGCACGAAATTCTCATGATATTCTTTGTTCTCGAATAGACTCTTGTCGAGATACCATAATCCTGTATCTGTAGCTAAAGAAAGGGTAGAAATGATTCTAGTCCTCAAACCAACCTCTAATGTTTCAATTGCGTTAAAAAGAATCTGTCGAAGCTCTTTGTCAAATTCATATCTCTCAATAACTTGCTCGAAGTAGACATTTTCCTTAAAATTATCAGAAACAATGTCAATCAAATCAACCCAGAAATATTTCATGCGGAAGTAGCTTACTCGGCTAAGAAAGTCTATAGAAAGCTTTTCGTCTTGAAATTTCATTCCACGACGTCTCAATATTGATAGATGTTCGTCTACTGACCTTGGTTTCTGATTACCCATATTTTAAAAAAAATGACTCACTTGCAGTTCTGATGGGATGCAAGCGAGTTCTGTTATCTTCAATACGGCACTTACCGTGATATGTCTCTAGAAAAGACCCACAGATTAAGCATCATAAAAAGGCTTAGTGAGTTCTTATGTCGCAAAAATACGAAAAGATTCTCATTACGTCAAAGAATTCAATGAAAATTGACAATCAAAAAAAAACTCGAGAAAAACACCTTCTAAAAGAAAAGAGTTTTGCTTTGCCAAAAGCAAGATTATTCGAAGTATTAATTAAAAATCAATATAGAATGAAAAAAACTTTACTACTCATCTTAATTTCAGGCATCTTTTTCCTCTCATCTTTTGCCGGACAGTGCGATGGTAACTATACGACCAACATTTCCACCATTGAGAACGAAGGGGATCCCAGCTCGAGCACAAACACAATTGTCGTTAAAGAAGATGAAGGAAAAATCACACTTACGATAAAAAATTACACAATCGGCGACATGAATGTCGGTGACGCAACTTTTGCAGACCTAGACGCGACTGAGAACGATTGATTAATATTTTTCATATATTTCCAAGCAACAATAAGTTGCTCAAAAAATATGTCACATAAAACTTTCCACCCGCCGTTCTGCATAGCGTGACGCCATGCCGAACGGCGGCTATTTCATTTACCACATATCAAGTAAAACAAAATTCCGCACAAGTAAGAGATAACGAATACGACAATCCAACGCCTTGAAATCGAGAAACAACAACCGCATTTCCCAAAAAAATGTATCTTTGTAAGGTCGCCCGACAAGACGACCATCTATGGACAACCATTTTTACAAACAAAGACATGAAACAAAAAATATATTTTATCGGCATTCTGTTTTTATTGAATCTCCTTTCGAACACGATGTTCGCCTATGACTATCCGTCGGCATGGAAAGAGGTGGACAAAACATCGAGAAGGCAACCACAGACAGCTATCAACAAGATAAAAGAGATTGAGAAGGCTGCCATAGCCGAAGGCAATAGGATCCAACAACTGAAGTCCATCCTCTATCGCTGCCAGACAGAAAGCCTGAAAAATGACGACGCCATACAGACGGCGATCGCCGAATTGAAAAATTTTCGAGACCAGGAGAGCGGCACGGCCTTGCGCTCCATAGCCTCCTGCTACTTAGCCAAAGCCATCAGCGGCTACCACCTTCAGAACCAGTCTGAACGAACAGACTTGGAGGGCGTCATCCCGGATAACATGGAAGAATGGACCAACAACATCTTTCAGGACACCATTGTCAAACTATGCAAAGAGGCTCTGGCTCCAGCCCATCAACTCATACAGATTAACGCAACAGACTTTGCCCCGCTCATCAACCAAGGGAAAGACAGCCGGAGACTACGGCCCACCCTATACGACCTGCTTTGCCACGAAACGTTGAGCATAGACGAGTATGACGGTCACAAAACAGAGACGTTAGAGTCGCTGGTCAAACTGCACGAGGCAGACAAAGACAAAAGCGCATTCATATACGCATCCATCGCTCTCATCAACGAGAAACAGGGACAAAACATCTACGTTCCATCGCGGCCAATGACAAAGTTCGGCCAACAAACAGGAGCAGGCAACTCGCCGGAAGATGACAAATTCAGACAAAAGACAACCGCATTGGAGGAACTTCTTTCCCAGCACAAAACAGAAGAGGCCTCCCTCCTGATTATAGAAGAGATAGCCAACACCTATCTTGAAAACTACGCAGAAGTGGAGAATGCGGCCACACCCTATCACGTAAACAAAATATGCAAAGAAGGCATCTCCCTTTTCCCGAAAAGCATCTATGTGAAAAATATCAACTCCATATTGGAGAAGATAAACGCACCCAGCCTATCCATTTCCATAAAAGAAAAGAACCACAGCGGAGAAAAAATAAAAATCTCCATCAATTATGCCAACATAGAGAATTTTGACCTGAAAATATTCCGACGCACACAAAGCGAGGAAGAGATTATGAAGAATGGCAGAAACGACAATCTCTGCAAACCGACAAAAACCATAAACCTAAAATTAAAGAAATCGGATTTCTACATCAAAAAGGATACGGTCATCGAGATAGCGCCTTTGGAATATGGCCATTATTTTGCGAAATACCCGTCAGATAAGAATCAGTCAATCGACTTTCATGTTTCCGACCTTGCAGCCATCAGCTGCCTCTCCAGCCAAGACGGAGGAAAAAGATACTTCGTTGTCGACACAAAGACGGGCGCACCCATAGAAAACGCCACCGCATCCTTCTACAGGCAAAAGCAGAGAACACACATTGAGGAAACAGACAAAGACGGATTTCTAAAGTACATATCCAACAAAGAGAGCACCGTGCTTTTTGCCATAGGACAGGACTCACACTCCGCACCGCAGAACTGTTGGTCATGGACAGAAAGGAGAGAACACAAAAATCAGCCATACACAGCCATTTTTACAGACCGTTCCATCTACAGACCAGGACAAACCGTTCATTTCAAAGCCATCATAGGCGACCTTTCCGAGACAGGAGACAACCAAGTCATTGCCGGGAAAAAAGCAACCGCAAAAATACATGACGCGAACTTCAACATGATAGAAGAGAAAAAACTGACAACCAACGAATTTGGATCCATACAGGGACTTTTCGTTTTACCAACAAACTCTATGTCAGGGAGCTATTTTATCGAAGTGTTGGATGGCAGACAGAATATCCGCGTGGAGGAATACAAACGTCCAACCTTCGAGATAGAGATGGAAAAACCAAGCGGATCCTACACATTCGGAGACAGCATCACCATCCAAGGAGCAGCCCAATATCTGACAGGAACCCCCGTCAGCACAGCAAAGGCGACCTACACAATCACAAGAAAGCCATTTTGGTCTTGGTTCGGAATCTACCAACAAGAGGAAATTGCATGGCAAAACACACTCCAAACCAACAACGACGGAGAATTTCAGATTAGCTTTGTACCCCAAAAAGAAGAGGGATTGGACATGGATCTCTACCTATATACCATCGTGACAGAGATAACAGACAGCAACGGAGAGACCCAGACACAAGAGACTTACATCGCCGTAGGCGACAGATCCATGTATCTGAGTTTTCCAGGCAAAGAGAGGACCCTCACCGATTCGCTCAGTCAACTTCCGTTGTCTGTCGTCAACTTGGACGGAGAAGGCTTGGAGAAAGAGATATCCTATTACATTCTGGACGAAAAGCGCAAAACAAAGAGAGAAGGCAAAATCAGCTCCGACAAAAAAGGAATCGCCTTTTTGCCAGCTTCCGTCTCCAATCTAACCTCCGGAAAATACAAAATCGTCTTTAAAACCGTAGACAACCAAAACAGAGAGGTTTGTGACACATTTGCCACCGTGCTTTATAGAAATACGGACAAACGGCCGCCGGTAGAAACGGCGCTATGGATAGAAGATCCGGGACAGAAGGAATACAAATGGGGAGACAAGATCAAATTCAGGTTCGGCTCTTCCTTCGCAGATGCCCACCTTCTATACATAATAGAAGATGAATTTGGCATTATTGAGAAGCATTGGACAAAAATAAACAACGAGATAAAAGATTTGAGCCTCACCGTCTCCCCAAAAAATGGCGATGCGATCAAGTTTCAATTCATACTCATCAAAGACGGGCAGTACCACTCGCACAACTTCGAGGCAAAAAGGACTTCGGAAATGAAAGACTTGCCGTTAAAGCTATCCGTTTTTCGGGACAAGACATTGCCCGGATCAAAAGAGACATGGACATTGAACACCACATCAAGAAAAGAAGCTGAGGTCCTCGTCTCCATGCACGATGCCGCTTTGGACCAGATAGCGCCGTTGGCTTGGGACTTCAAACCCATCTACAACAAGTACATCAGACTTTCAAATTGGGAAAATTCAGACATAGACAGAAACCACACCCGTACATTCCTCTACGAAACGAGACACTACAAAACCACACTCTCTTTTGACCATCTCATGGGAATAAACCTCAACAAATATTCCGGCCGCACCTTCACTTTTAGAAACGCGATGTCTGCCACCGAAATGAAGATGGACATAGAAGAAAATGTCACGTACGAGACATTAGGAATAAAAGAGGAGGCAACGGACAAGAGCATCCAATCCGTAGAAACGGAGGAAAAGCCAGCCATACGCACCAACTTCGCAGAGACGGCGTTTTTCTACCCTCAACTCCTAACCGATTCCGTTGGCAATGTGACATTCTCCTTCCAGATGCCGGAGAGTCTGACAAAATGGAATTTCCTCGCTTTGGCGCATACCAAAGATTTTTATTACGGACAGACAAGCCAGTCCATCATAACAAAAAAAGAGTTCATGGTCTCGCCCAACCTACCTAGGTTCGTAAGGCAAGGAGACCGCTGCACATTCTCCGCAAAAATAACCAATCTGTCAAACTCCGCCATGCACGGCACCGCCACCATAGAAATAGACAATGCGGAAGACAACAAGAGTATCATTAAGAAAGAAACCGAATTCTCCGTATCGGCAGACAGCTCCGTCACCGTATTTTGGGAAGTCGACGTTCCTACCGACCAAGAGCTCGTCGTGGTGCGCACTTGGGGGAAAGCAAACGAATTCTCGGACGGAGAGCAGTCCCTTTTGCCCGTATTGACAGACCGTGCAGTCGTCACACAATCCCTTCCTATCTTTGTGCGAAAAGAAGGAGTAAGTACGTTCACATTCAACCAACTGAAAGAAAACGAATCAAAGACATTACAAAACAAGTCTTTAAAACTGGAGTTCACCTCCAACCCTGTCTGGTACGCACTACAAGCCTTGCCATCCATCGCCGTACCAGAAAACAACTGCGCGCACAGTCTAGTGGCAGCCTACTATGCCGCCTCACTCTCCGAGCACATCGCAAATTCCAATCCTAAAATAAGCAGCATCATCAAGATATGGAAGCAACAAGATGCCGACAAAAACACGTTACTGTCCAACTTGGAGAAAAATGAAGATGTAAAGAACATCCTATTGAACGAGACTCCATGGGTAACGGAGGCAAAAGACGAATCGGACCAGAAAAGACAACTATCACTCCTACTCGACATCAACGAGCAAAGCGGGAAACGCACCGACATTCTGAACAAACTGAACAAGCTAAGAAACAGCGACGGAAGTTACAGCTGGTTTGCAGAGATGAACGGAAGCCGCCACCTCACGCTATTGGTTTTAGAGAATTTCGGGAGATTAAGGAAAATGGGGGTAGCCAACTATACAGAATCAGAATGGGAAGGAATAAGAATGTCGATTGCATACATTGACAACTGTATAAAGAAAGACTTTGAAGATTTGAAAAAATCACATCCAACAAATTACGATCCATATACACACGTAGACATCTCCGACTTATATTATTTCTACGTCAGAACTCTTTTCCGCGACATAGAGCCAAAGAAGGACGTCCAGACTGCCTACAGCTTTTATCTTTCCAAAATAAAGAAACAATGGGAAAAGCAATCGCTCTACGGCAAAGCAATGGCAGCCATCATCCTACAACAGAACGGAGACTCCAAAGTAGCCCGGCAAATCATCCAATCACTACGCGAATATGCCACCACAAGCGACGACAACGGCATGTATTGGAAACGGAACAAGAACGGATATTTCTGGCAAGAATCGGCCATCGCCACACAAACAGCCATACTAGAAGCCTTTAACGAAACAGGATGTCCGAACTCCGAACTAGACGACATGCGCACTTGGCTACTACAACAGAAACGCACACAACAATGGGGCAGCACCATCGCCACAATCAACGCAGTATACGCACTTCTTCTGAAAGGAACAGACTGGGTAACAAACAAGAACGAGACAACGATACAGATAGGGACAGACACCATCTCCACCAAGCAGGCAGAAGCAGGAACCGGCTACATAACACGATTTTTCGACCCGGCAAAGATCAGCGCAGAGATGGCCACCGTCACCATAGACAAGCAAGGGGAAGGTCCGGCATGGGGAGCCGTGTACTGGCAATTTTCCGAAAAAATGGACAAAATAGAGGATTCCAAATGCGACTTGCAAATCGAGAAATCCATCATGAAGGAACAAATTTCAGGGAAAAGCAAAGTACTGACACCCATAACGGAGAAAACGAAGCTGAAGGTAGGCGACAAAATCATGGTCAGGATTACAATCCGCGCACTCCGGGACTTGGAATACGTGGCACTAAAGGACCAACGGGCCGCTTGTCTGGAACCAGAAAAACAAACATCCAGATACCAACATAGAGAAGGAATAGGCTATTACCAATCGCCCAAAGACGCATCCATGCAATATTTCTTCGATTTTCTGCCGAAAGGAACTTACGTATTCGAATATCCACTTTATGTCTCACACTCGGGCGAATATACAAACGGCATAGCCACCTTGCAATGCCTCTACGCACCCGAATTTGTGGCAAACACGGAAAGCATCAAACTAAAAGTAGGGAAATAAGACAACCTTATGTCCGCAAGAAAAAAAGAGTAAGGAGTCCATTCGATCAGAGTGCGGCCTGTCATAGGCAGATAGTCGCACTCCCCTCACATAAGGCATCCGCTGACAACAATAAAAACAGACCACACATCTTTCTACGGTCGGGTTGGTGCGTACCCACCATCTCTGTAAGGCACCTGTATTTTTCTGTAGAAAATGCGTCGGAGAAATAAAATCCAACCAAACATTTCCCCAACCTCAAGTCAACAAAAAATATATTTAGTAAACATATTTTTATATTCGGAAATATATTTTACATTTGTTTCAACAAAGAACGAAATAACCAGATTAGACAGACATTTAAAACATTTATGTTATGAAGAAACTTTTATTTCTTTTATTGGGCACTACTACACCTACAGTCCTATGCCACACTAAGTTACCAGAACCCATCAAGAACAATTTCATTGCAGAATGGGGACGATTAAAACTAGTTGGCAATCAGCTGTCGACGAAAACGAAACGCTATCCAACTTACGGGATGGAGCACCTCCGAAGTCCAAATAGACGAAGGCTGTAACAGCTTAGAACATCTCATACAGATGAAAAAATGGGATGCCAACATTATCCGTCTGGCCGTACGTCACGGAATAAGGAGGATACAACACAGACAAAGGATCATGACGGAGAAGGTGAAGAATTCATCACTCTAACGACTCTCGGAATGTACTGCTTGGTTGATTGGCAGCAACCGGAAATCCGACAGACAGTACGTTTAAAGATGCGCCCATCTTCTTTAACGACATCAGCGAGTATTCCCATTCAAAAGGATACAAACACGTACTCTACGAAATATTCAACGAGCCACATAGTGTTTCGTGGACTCAAATCAAACAATATGCAAATCAAATATTGCCCATCATCCAATCTAACGACTCCGGTGCGGTAGTGGTTGTTGGCACACCACAATGGGACCAAAATATTGGTGATGCGGCTAGCTCTCCCATTACGGGATACAGCGACTTGAACATCATGTATGCATTCCACTTCTACTCTTGTTCTCATTATCAGTTCCTTTCTGCATTGGACAACGCATCTAAGTCAATCCCTGTCTTCATATCTGAGTGGAGCATTGCTAAATTTGATGGAGGAGATGGCACGAGGGAGGTTGAGTCTACTTGTATATCTAATGCTGATGCGTTGATGAGAACAGCAAAGTCTAATCAGGGCGGTCAGAGAATAAGCTGGTGCAACTGGTCCTGGAGCGACAGAAATAATCAGACCTCTACTTTAATGGATTGCGGAAGTATGGTGCCGTCTATGACAGGAAATGAAGTAATAAGACTTTCAGGCAAAGGAGGTTGTTGTCCTCCTCCCTGCTGTTTTTCTTGCTACTCAAATACATGTAGTGAAATCCCTGGCATACTAGACTTAGGGCATTATGATGTCAATATAGAAGCAGAAGAAGAAATTATAGGTCAAGGAGAAGGAATTACCTATCACGAAGAGAACACAACACCGGAAGAAGCAGAAAGCAGAGCACCTTGTAACAGTGGATTTAGAGAATCAGGTAAAGATTACCAATTCAGAATAAACGAATGCGTTGACGTAGCTCCTTGCTACGGACTAACGAACACGGAAGGATGGCATACCCTAACTTCCATAGAAGCTAACGAATGGATCATCTATACAGTAAATGTAGATAAAGTTGGATATTACTCGGTAGAGGCTCTATGTAATCCGAACACCAAACAAACATTATCCATCACCTCACAAAGCTATTCTTACAATCTTCTTTATAATCTAGATACTAAAAAAGAGGCGAAAGACATCTCTTTTGTTGGACAATCATCTTGCGCACCCGAGGTAGAATGGAAGACATGGGGATGGGAGAATCCCGTACAAAACATCGGAGCAGACTCAACAAAACAAATCAATACAGGTGTGCTCTTTAAAGAAGCGGGGAGTCATACCATCAAAATAGCCTTCAATGAGCTATCCGAGAGCACATTCAAAAGACATGGAGACCTGGGGCCTCTACGATTTTCATACAATGCCCCATACACAACAGACATCACGGATTTGCCGTCAGACGCAGGATTCTCCATCTATCCGAACCCGTCATCGGGCGAATTCTCTATCACATTGGAGCAAAAAGGAGATGCAGAAATCAGCATCACCAACACGATGGGACAACTCGTATATTCCGGCTTATTTACAGACAAAACAGAAGTCAGAAAAAACATTGCATCCGGGACTTACATCGTATCCATCAGGACAGCCAACTCCATCAAGACACAGAAGCTAGTTGTCAGCACGAAATAAAAGACAATCACATTCTAAAAATCAAAAGGAGGGGGGGGAAAGAAAGAGCAATAGCCTTTCATTCCCCCTTTCATTTCAAACCAACCTCCATTTATTTTGTTATTCAATTAAGACAACAAAACAAACAGGAATGAGAAAACTTATTTTATACATTGCCGTCAGTCTGGACGGCAAAATCGCAGACAAAGATGGAAATGTGGACTGGCTGTACTCCATAGCCAACAAAGAACAGACAGACTACGGATACAATCTGTTCTACGGCTCCATAGACACAACCATACAAGGACACAACACCTACATCCAGACAAAACTGATGAACAAAGAGTTTCCCTACAAGGGAAAGAAGAACTACGTGTTCACCTCCAAACAAGAGATAAAAGAAGATGCAGAGGTGACATTTGTCCACGAAAATCCGGTCGAGTACACACAACAAATCAAAAGCCAGGATGGAAAAAACATTTGGCTGATAGGAGGCGGGAAATTAATCGCCTTACTTTTCGACGCCGGATTGATAGACGAGATGCAAATCTGCATCATGCCCATCGTCATCGGAGACGGTGTTCCTCTTTTCAATCTACCCATAAGAGAACAAACCGTACGGCTAACAGAGATGCAGGATTACGAGAATGGAGCCGTGCTGCTGAAATACCAGAAGGTGCTCTAAATAATCGTCAAAAAAACCTGTGCCGATTTTGATAAAATGCCGCAGACATCATCTCTTTGCAGCAGGAAGAAACAATCGCCGGCAACCGCATTCAACAGGGATGTACCATAGAAAATTCTTGCTGTCTTCCTGCCGAACGGGCAATTACATTACTAAACAAAAAACGGAAAGGCGGGAAAATGAGAAACATTTTCCCGCCTTCCTTTCCATTCAATAAACCAGATCAAAGATGCAGGCTAACAGTCAACAATAACGGAGCATAATTCATCTCCAACGGATTAAACAAGAATCCGAAGTTAGTCTGATTTGTCGCATCACCTTCTTTCGGATCGGCACGTTCGAAATCAAAATAGACCAATCGGTTGAGTGACATACCCAAAGAAAATCTCTCTCCAAAATATATTTCTATACCAGGAGTAATGTCAGCTGCCACCGCAATGTAATTTGTCTTTGCCTTGTCCCTGCCGAAATAGAAGCCAGCCTTCGTGTCCGTAAATATTCCTATCAAGCTGTTTTTATAGGCATAGCAACGAACAATAGGAGCCGCGCCAAACATATTCTTATAGCCGGTTTCTATCTTATCGCCATTTTCGTATTCCCTATAATTATACATATTGGCAGAGATTTCACCTCCCAAATAGAATTTCTCCTTTATCTGGAAGAGCAAGGATGGACCCACCTCGAATGTGATGGAAGAAGTTCCGTTTTTCTCACCATCTACATACTGGGCACCTTCGTAGAAGAACGATAGATTTCCACTAAGGATTTTTTCTTTCTTTTCCTGAGCCAAAACAGCTCCCGCAGACAGCATTAAAAATGCCATAAATGCAATCATCAATTTTTTCATAGTCTTCTTTTTTATCAAACACAATAGGCAAACAGCTTCAGGAATTTCCTGTTTTTTTTCAATTCTTCAGAATAAGAATTTTATCCGTCAGGTCAAAATAAAGATTCTGAAGCTGATGAAGATAAAAAAACGGTCTTCCTATCTGTTTGTCAAGATGCAAAAGAGAATAACCAGCCTGTTTGTTCCAATAAAGATAGATGTCATCGTTAAAATAAACCCTATCCTGCATTTTTTCAAATTCGAATTTAAAACCCAATCGAAACAGCAAATCTTCCGTTATCTTCATTGGCATACACGAAGGCATCTCAGTCCCAAACGTCTCATTCTGGGAGAATGTAAAGATATCGGAGGCAGAAACCTCGTGTATTCTGCCGTTTACCAAAATCTGATTTCCTATACGCAATTCTTTCGATTTCATAATGCAATCTCCTTATCATTAATGCAGGTCAAGTTTCATCAAACTCCAGTCTGCCACTCTTTTTCGCAGCTTTACAATATAACGCTCTTTGTTCCGCGAAAGTTCAACAACAGAGTCACACAGAAGGCATCATCGATTCATCTCCCTGTATTTCCTATCACTACGGATAATCTGCCAACGGCATACCAAACAAGCTCCCACAAAATACAGGAACGTCTGTATCCACAATGCAACATATTCCAACCTCACCTCGTTAAGAGTAGCCCCCATCGTGTTCATCTTGATGAATCCTTGAATACCGAAAGTAGACGGGAATAGATACGAGAACGACTTCCAGTACCAAGGAACTGCGGCTGCAGGCCATGACACGCCAGAAGCGAACAAGAGGATCAGAGACATGAAGATAAACAGCACAAAGGATGACTCCCTATCCCGGACAAAGCCAACTATCGTAAGCGAGAAAAACACACAAGACAATAAGAACGGTAAAATAAAAGCCAAGATGGAATAACCATCACCCATCTGAGGCAGACTGAATATCATAGGCACGCACCACAGCAGATAAACACTGACCACGGAATAGACCATGAGGTAGCACAACGATTTTCCGAAAACTATTCGGAAGGTGCCTCTATAATGCCGCTGCATAGGAAGCAGATCACGGAATGTATTGTTATCTCTTGCGGAACCATTCAAAAGCGCAATTCCCATCAACATGGTCTGTTGTATAATCAAAATCAACACAGCCGGTATAAGGAAACTAGCAAACCCGTTCTGTGGGTTGAAGTAGGTGACATTCTTATATTCTATCGGCGTAGAGGCCACCTTCTGCTCCCGTTCCGTCGAACCCACCATCCTCTTCACCTGAATGTCTTCTCCCATCTCCAAAGAGACATCCGTAAGCGTAGTCAAGAATGCCTTATAGTAAAGCAGGCTGCTCATGTCCGAATAGAGAATCACATACGACTTCTCATCCCGAACTATCTTTTTAGAAAAATCAGAAGGTATCATCATGACACCGAAGGCTTTCTTCTCATGTAGCATCCGTTTTGCCTCCTCCATATTGGCGGTCCTACCTACAATCCGGATATCACGGGTAGCATCGCACAACCGGATGAACTCACGGCTCCTCACCGTGCCACTATTATCGACAACAACCATCGGAGCCTCCTTCGCCACCTCATTGTCATAGATGAAACAATAAAGCAGCGGATACCCCAACGGCGCCACGATAAAGAAAATGACGACACCGGCATCTCTGATTACCTTTCTAAATTCATCCTTCCAGACGATGAATGTATCACAGACTCCTTCTTTTACTATCTTCTTAAATGATTTTCTCGACATGTTATTTCTAAATTACGGCACTACCAAAACTCTACTACAAACAACGGCCCTGCATTTCAATCTATCACCGGATCAAATGTCAAGGAACATACTTGAAATTCAAATACACGTCCTTCAATCTCCGGATGACAAAGAAAGGCAAAAACAAGAACAATGACAAAGCCAAATAATTATGCCAAGTATAAGCGAATCCAAGTCCGTTAAGAGCCTGATCTACATACAACAAGAAGAAATGCCTTAACGGAAATACATTTGACCAGCACTGCAACACATAATGCATCTCGGACACCGGAAATGAAAATCCGGAGATAGAAAGGGAGACTACGCTAATCAACGAAGCCGCACTTAACGACAGCCTCATTATGGGCAGCAATCCGAACAAGAATATGGACATGGCCTGCGACGCAAGAACCAACATATAGGAATCGGCCAACATCGGAACCAAGCCCGAATTACACGGAAACTGCATGTATTCATAGAGGATGACATCTATCAACGTTATCACTGCAAAATAGACCAGTGTATGCGGCAACATCTTTGCGAACAGACCCACGAACATATTGTTTTTCGACAAGCGCAACAACACATGCGCCGTATTTTGTTTCAGTTCCATACCCAAAGCATAGATTGTCAGCAACATGATCAATATATTATAAACCCCGGGAATTATCAAATTACAGAGATACACCGCGTAATTGGACAACGGATTTCCCAACAGATGGGTGTCTACCGCCACTGGCTGCAACTCAATCATCGCCTGTTCTTCCGTCTGTCCGCGCGCCGTGCGGAACTCCTTAGCCACCGCAGCCGACCCCAAAACAGAGATAGTCCGCAAATCCCGATACAGAAGCGAACCCGCTATCAGATACGAGTTATTAAGATAAAAAGAGATCTTAGGCTGGCGACTAGCCAACACATCCTTCTCCAGATTCTCCGGAATATAAAATATAGCATAAACCTTTCCCTCCTGCATCGCACGTCTCGCCTCACTGAAATTTGCGCTATGCATCAGCACCTCCGTCTGCTTGAACGCATCCAATTGTCGAACCACACGTCGAGAGACCTGGCTGTTGTCGTTATCAACGACAGCAATCGGCAAATCCTTCGGAAGCCCCTCTCCCATCAAAGTCAAGAAGAACAGAGTGGTAAACAAAGGAGCCAGAATCATCCCGAAAAGATACAACGGACGAGAAGCCATCGATCTGGCCTCTCGTGTGCATATCATCCATAAACGGGAAAATATACTTTCTTTTAGAATCATCCTCCTAAATGTTACGAATTACAAGAAAAAAAATCATCCGGACGCACGAGCAAGAGAGCCTTGCCGATGCACATCCCTTTCGGGACACTCCGTTCATGAGTGTTTCCGCATCACTTTATGATGACAGACATTCCCGGACGCAGATTTTCAACCGGAGACAAGGCCCTAGCCCTCACCTCGAATGTTTTCGAATCAAACTCTCCGGTGACTTTCGTAGCCTTCCAAGCCGCAAAAGAACCCAAATCCTTAATATAGGTCACTTTCAGCGTTATCTCCTTATCCCCAAGAGCAGGGACAAACGCCTTAAACTCCTTTCCTTTGGGATAATCTTTCAGATAGGCCTCCCTCATGTTAAAAGTGATCCACATATCTTGCACATCCAGCACATTCATGATAGGAGCTCCAGAACCGACCAGCTCGCCTCTCTGAGGAAAGATTTCGCTTATCTCGCCGGAGATGGGAGACGTCAACATCGTCTCGTTGATATACGAGCGCACTTCGGCCACAGCACCCTTCGCCCTATTCAGCTGAGCCAGAGCAGCCTCCTTATCTTCATTCTGAGCGCCCTTCAAAGCCATCTCATATTGTGACTTTGCAGCCTGTTCAGTAGCCAGCATAGCTTTATAGTTAGCCTCAGCCTCATCCCTTTTCTGCGCAGGGACCACCTCCTTCTCATATAAACTTTGTACTCGCTCATACGATTTCTTTGCGACATCCAGTCCTGCCAATGCCTTTTGCCACATCTCGTATGCGCCACGAATCTGTTCCTCTCTCGTTCCCTTATTGGCCTTCTGGTTCAATGCAGATGCAGCCATTTCCGCAGCCTTCGCCTGCTGAAGTTTCGCCTCCACATCGGGGCTGTCAAGAATAACCAATGTATCTCCGGCCTTTACATAAGAGCCCTCTTCCACCAAATATTTTTCTATTCTACCCGGCACCTTTCCTGAAATTCTCACCTCCGTAGCTTCCACCTCACCTTGGATAATCTCCGGAGCCGGTTTCATAAAGAATATGCCGAACAAAGTGATAGCCAAGACTATGCATACCAAAACAACAAATGCGACTAGCATATTCGCATTATCCGAATTTTTTTTCTTAGTACTCATCTTTCTAATTCTTTTATATTTTTCTCTATTCTATATCTCCTTACCTTCCCAACTGTCCGACAGCCTTCTGCAGATAAATCTCGCTCATCTTCGCATCTATCTCCGCCTCAATCTTATCGGATTTAGCCGTGAGCCAAGCCGTCTGAGCCTCCAATAAATTAGACGCAGGCACCACACCTTCATTAAAGCCAAGTGTCGCATACTTTAGGTTTTCCTCTGCACGTTCCAGATTCTTCTGTGCCAGGCTCAGCTTTCGTTTCGCCTCCGTCTGTTTGAATTCGCATTGGCTTACCTGCAGCTCCACTTTCTCCTGCACGTCATCCAACTTGAAATTGGCGATATTAGTTTCACACTTGGCGGCATTCAGAAGATGTATCTGTTCTCCCCAATGCAGCAAAGGAATATTCACCACAACCCCTACATTCCAAGTAAATCCGAACTTATTTTGAAAACCATCAAAACTGTTTGGATTTGTCCCCATATAGTTGGCCATCAAGGCAACCGTCGGCAGCATGTCCGCACGAACCACCTTTTCCTTTTGCTTATAGATTTGAGTAGCGTAATCCAAACTCTTCAGTTCGCTTCTGTTTTCATAGACCTGCTCCATATTGACAGAATCAATCTCCGTCAGTGGAATTTCCTCCAAATTTTCATCTGCAAGAGAAAACTCACGGTCAATAGGGATTCCGCAATATTGGGCAAGAAGCATCTTCGAAAGGCTGATGCCATTATCTATCTTCAGCAAAGCCATTTCAGCCTCATTCTGTTTCACTTGAACAGACAGTTCGTCGGCCTTTGTTGCCACCCCGGTCTCTTTCATGAGGGACACATCATGATCCATCTTATTCAATAATTCAATCAGGCCATTCACCGCCTTCTTCTTATTCTCCAAAGAGACGATTTGCCAATAGGTCTCATCTACACTCAATATGACGTTCTGTCGGTTAGACTCCTGTTTAGAGAGTGCGAGTTCCTGATTCAATTTCGCTATCTTATTGTAGGCAACAATTTTACCTCCCATAAAAACAGGTTGGGTAAGGTTCAGAACACCCACATATATATTTTTCGTATCGAAAGTAAGTTCATCTTTCGGTATCGTGGTATATTGTTTCCACTGAATCTTCTCCGGATTGGTTTTAGGATTGAACGGTTGGCCTGCAGCGTCCAAGGGAACGGCTTGACCATTGACCATCGTCCACTTATTATTAATCTGATCAGGAGTAAACGCAAACCCTGACTCCGTGAGTGTGCCGATAGGAAGATACATATCTTCTCCGATCAAGGCGATGTCCTTCTCATTTCTGATATAAGCTCCTTTTATCGACAAATCCGGCAGATATTTAGTAAACGCGGCCTTTTTCCTGTATCCTGCTATGAAAACCTCCTCTTCGGCAATTTTGTGTTCCTTGTTATTACCAAGAGCCATACTTCTACACTCCTCCAAAGTCAACACGTTCTGCGAAAAGACAGGGAATGAGACTAACAACGAAAAGGCAACTACTACAACTTTTTTCATCTCTTATTTTTTTCAAATTCAAGCGTCAAAAACCGAAAGATAATATTGTGAGATTATGTGTATTAATCAGATTTATTTTCATGCACAAAATGTGCTTAATCAAAGAACTTCTCATTAACGTACCTTTCCCGATTAAGCAATCGAACTTTTCATCCGGTTCCTGACGGAATCGAAGTTCTCATAAGCGACCTATGTCAAGGGGAATATTCAAAAAAGAGAGTCATCCCCTCAAACATAGGTTTCTTGCATCCTCTTATTCTTTAGACGACTCCGGCTCCTGAATATTAGAGAAAACTTTCTTTAATAGGTACTGAGCTTGTTCTATCTCTTGCTTGTTAAGTCCGTTCAACGCTGTCTGCATTGTTCCTAACGTAACAACTCTTGCTGACTTGTGAAGATCCTGACCTGCCTGAGTAAGAAAAATCTTATTGGTTCTTCTGTCTACATTGTCCTGCTTTCTATAAAGCAACCCCTGTCTCTCCAGATTATCAATAAGTCTCGTAATGCTAGGCTTGTCCTTATAGGTGGCATCGGCTATCTCGCGTTGAGTAACGCCATCCTGCTGCCACAAAAACATCAGGACAGACCACTGTTCAGGAGTAATATCCAAACCCGCATTGCGCAAATCTCTGTACATACGTCTGTTTATCGCGCTAGAAACCTTTCCGCTTATTACTGCGAAAACTAATTCATAATCCAACATAAAGTCTTCCATATCTTTGCTTTTTTAATTTTGATACGCAAAAGTAGTTGTTTAAACAATAAAAACCAAACTAAACGTTTATATTTTTCACTCTAAATCTCCATTTATTGACAAATGATAAGTTTACGAGCTGGTTTTTGTCCAACCATGTCCTATTTTAACAAAAATATTCTTTTTCTCAGAAAATTCAGACATAGACAAATACATTTATGTATTTTTGGTTACACATAAGTACCATTCAACATACGCTTTTCTATTATGGAAAAAGAAATTTTCAGGACTCTTTTTAAAGAAACAACAAAAACCGTTTGTTTTTGTTTGGTTTCATATACGCTCATTCTATTGGGACTAACTGAGTTCCAGCTCATCAACGGTTTTTCCTATTACGAGATTATAAGCACCTTTTTAGGCATCACCTACGTCATTCTACTACAGAATCCCAACAACTATCTAAGTTTCTTTTTAGGAATAGCTTCCACCATCGCCCTAGGATTACATTTTCATAACATAGGGCTGACATACACCTCTTATCTCTACTTTTTCTTCTTCATTCCTTGTCAGATGTTTTCCCTCTTCAGTTGGTGGAAAGGAGAAAAAAGCAAGGAATCCTGTATTTTCTCCCCATCTTTTCTATCTAAGAAATTTCTATTTTTATCCATAATCGCCACACTGTCCGTCACAGCCGTATTTGCCTCATTCTTTAGCGACGGATCCTTTTTCCTTAAAATAGCAGACGGATTTTTCTTCTCTCTCAATGTGACAGCCAACATACTTATCATAAAAAAGAAAACGGAATGTTGGTTGTTTTGGAGCATCTCCAACTTTTTCGCGGCATCTCTCTTTACGTTTAAAGAATCTTATTTCACCGTGGCGCTCAACTTTGTATATATTGTGGTGAACCTGATAGCAATGATCAGATGGGTCAAGGCCGTCTCCGCAGACGGAAACGGATGGACAGAAAAGAAGTGACTTCACACACGAAGGACTGCATGGTGCAACAAGGAAGAGTCGAAACAAAAAGATTCTTCCGTCAAACCCGACTCAGAGATAATCAAGTTATTCCATGACAGTGCTTCTTGTCGCAAGGAGGAAAACAGGCCATAACGGGAAGACAGGTAATCGGACAAATATTCCTGTTCCGTTTGACCTGGAGTAGGAATCAGAACCGCCTTATGCGAGATCGAGGCCAGTTCCATCACAGAGGTGTAGCCAGATCGGCAAACTACGACATCGGCATCCTCCATCAGTTCGAGCAACCGTCCTTTTTGCAAGACACCTTCCATCTCCAAATTAGGAGTCGCATCATGCACCTGCTCGGAACCGGAGTCAACACCTCTCACCAAAACAGACAGAGGAGCATCCTCCCGTTCGGCAAACAACTGCAACACCTTACTTTCCAAAATAGAGCGTTGAGGCTCCACTCCAGACAAGAGGAAGAGGTATTTATATTTATGCCTTTCTTTAGGCAAGGAACGGCCATCGAACCGAGAAAGCGGACCTACATATTTCACAGGAGAAGAGGACTTCGCATGAGACAATTCTCCCGAAAGGTTTCTTTCTCCCGGAAAATCGGGAACCCAGCAATCATCAAACCGTGACACGACAAAACCATGCATAGACTTCAGCATCGGTTCAAAAGCAGACAATGGACTAGGCATCTTTATCCGGAGTTGATGCGTCATATAAATAGAGTGGCAATATTTGCAGAACAAGCCGAACCTATTGTCGGAAAACAGGACGTCAATCTTTTCGTCCCTCACCAAACGGCACACGAACCGATGGTCCTGCCATGACGAATACAAGATGCGTGGCAAAGAGACCAACACCGCCCACAACTGAGACCTTCCGGCCGAATATGACATTTCAAAAGGAGGAAATTCCACATATGGAAGTTGAGGAAATTCCGTTCGAAGATATTCTCCAGAAATACCATTTCCTCCCAACATCACCTCATCTCCATTCTCAAGAAAGGCATGGACCACCGATATGGAACGGACAGCATGACCTAGTCCCCAGTTCAAGACAGCGACCAAAACCTTTCTTGCCATGAGCTATGCGACATCCACCTTATATCCTTCATTCCGAAGTCTGCCAGCTATTTTCTCCAGTTCCTCCCGACTGATTTTCTCCAACGTCCGGATTGGGGTTTCCCTATCTATGGCATAAATCATCACCTCCTTCGGGTTCATTGCCTTCACCGCCTCTATCCAGGCAGAGACCTCTTCTTCCGTCGTGTTATCCACCGCATGGTCATTCACATAACCACGCAAGAAAATTGTCTGAAGGATGAAATCTCCTTGAAACCGTTTCAGCTGTTCTATGATGGAAGCGACAGAATAGTCAGCCGGATGAGGATCATCAATCAGCCTCACCGTGGAATCTATCGCAGAATCCAACTTTAAGATATTATTATCCACTTTCTTCAGAGCATCAAAAACACTCTGCTTATGCACCATCGTCGAGTTAGACAGGACGCTTATCTTCACATTCGGATAATACTCATTTCTCAGTTCTATCGTATCATCAATGATACCAGCAAAGTCATGGTGCAACGTAGGCTCTCCATTTCCCGCAAAAGTAATCACATCCAATTTCTTATTCTCCGCCTTCATCTGAGAGAGTTGAAGCATCAAAGAGGCCCTCACCTCTTCTCTTGTCGGCAGCCTCCCCGTTTCTCCTTTTTTAGACAACCCACATTCACAATAGATGCAGTCAAAGGAGCATAACTTTACATTGCGCGGCAATAGGTTGACACCCAACGACACACCCAACCTACGGCTCTTTATAGGGCCAAATACTATCGAATCAAAAAGAAATGTTGCCATATGTTTTCTTCTATTTTATCGTTTATTCAAATCATCAAACAGAGACTGTAGATAAGCCTTCCCGTCTTGAGTCAGCTCCACCTCATCCTCCCGTATCGGGAGATTGGCTCCACAATCATATATCGACACTCCGCGAGGAGTCACCAAACCGAAGCCCTCATTAAAGGTATAATATGCAAATTCCGGAGATTTTTCTCCAAATATATTTTTACTGAATTTATACTCAGAAACATCCATATTCAACTGAGACAACAAAGTTCTCGACAAATCGATTTGGGATGCCAACCTATCAACCTTCATGCCCTTGTTCACGGCACCGCCAACCCATACCATCGGAATCCGGTGTCTCTCCACATCCGAGTTTTTCAACGTATCCGGATAACGGTAAGCATGGTCAGGAAGCAGCACAACCAAGGTATTGTCCCACCATTTGCTTTTTTTCAGATCAGAGACAAACACGCCCAAACAGCTATCCGTATATGCCACAGAATTGAGGTATCTATTCTCGAAGCGACGCATCGGCACATCAAATGGCTCATGGCTACTCAGCGTCAGCAACACCTTCAAGAAAGGAGTCTCCGTCTGTGCATCCAACTCCTCCGTCACTTTTCTAAACAAAGCATGGTCATACGCCCCCCATTTCTCTGACATGTCCTTCTGTTCGAAATCCTTATCCGAGATGATTTTCTCAAATCCGGAAGTAATAAGATACGAACGCATATTCGTGAAATTTTCATCCCCTCCATAATAGAACGATATGTCATAACCTGCATTCTTCATCGACAACGGAAATTTGGGCACATTCTGGCTCTTATTCGGATATTTCATCAACGAGGTTGTAGGTTGAGCCGGATAACCGCTCAAGATGGAAACCAGACCACGGTCTGTACGGAAACTATTCGCATAAAAGTGAGTGAACGCTATCCCCTCTTCCGCCATCTTGGTCAAATTGGGAGACACATTCTTTTCTCCTCCAAAAGCTTCGCAGATACCAGACCCACAACTTTCCAATATAACCACGATGACATTCGGCCTGTCCGTTTTAAGCACGCGGAGACTTGTTGTGTCACGTTCCGATTCCGTCATACGCAAGAAGCGGGAATTCGCTTCCTTTTCTTCCATGTATCTGTATTGCGTATCAAACGAATCACTTTTCGACAAAGAATATATGAAATTCCAAATCGGATTGATTGCCGAATGGTTCAGAAAAATGGAATGGCTAAAATAAACCCGTCCCACGTTCATTGTCGCCACACTCAATCCACCCCGAATAAGGATCACCAACAATGCGATGACTAGGAGCATTGGCAAAACCGTCCATTTTGAGACCTTATTTATTTTGAAAAAGGAAGCATGTAGCTTCTTGAACGAGAAGGAAAACATGAAATACAACACAAAGAAAAGGACAAAAGCGAAAACATATTCGGCCATTGTTCCACTTGCCATAGCGTCTTTTGGCGTCTTGAGATAAAACAACGGCGTCGCATCTATTCTAAATCCCCAATATTTATAAAGGAACAGATCGGCCACACACAACACCAAAGACAAAGCAAGGATTGTATAAGTATATATCTGTATGGATTTTGAGAGCCATCCATTCGACTTAAAAAAGGAGGACATAAGGACAAGCAATGCCACCAAGACTGACAGGTATCCCGCAGTAGACAAGTCCATCGAGAACCCATGATAGGCAACAGATATACACTCCGACAAAGAATATCCCAAAGATTCCTGATAATGGAAACAAAGGAACAATGGCTTCATCAATACACAAAACAGAAGCCAGAACAGATAATAGAATGATATATAAAGAATTCTTGATTTCATTTATTCTTATATCTACGTTCTTGAATCACAAGCAAAGCCTCGTCGCGCAGAGAGTCCGGCAACTCCACATTACGGAGTTGTAGACTTTTAAGCCAGCCCGCCACATCATACTCCTTCAAGGAATAAAAGACGTTGGCGAACACGGCTATCTCCTCTTCCTCGTACGAGTCAGACAACCTACCTACGAAAACATCCAGCTCCTCATCATCATAATATTCCGGTTCGAGCTTTGTGTTAAGCAGGCTCTCCTTCTCACACACCTCATGTGCGCCACAACAACCGTCCACATTTTTTCTGGAGGAGGAATTCCGCATTTGTTTCTTTTCATTTTCATGCGAAGATTCAGACTCTTTCTGTTTCCGTCTTCTATCCAGAAAATAATAAGCCACACACACTAGAAGAAAAATGAGAAACAAAGATATTTCTGACATACAATTCTAATTTATAGGTTATAAAAGATCCACCACTTTGGTCAGATGCATGCTATTAGACCCTTTTATCAGCACATTGCAGTCTGTTATTGGATTTAACTTCAACCAATCCAAAAACGACTCCGTCGTCTCAAACCGATGAAACAGATTGGTCGACTCCATAAAGCATGAGCCTATCAGGAATACATCCTTCAACGCCTCGCCAACCAATAAATTTGCAATCGCAGCATGTTCCTGATCGCTATCCGCACCCAACTCTTTCATGTCACCCAACACGACAATTTTATTTGGTCTGTCCATCTGCAAGAAATTGAGAAGAGAAGCCTTCATACTCGTCGGATTGGCATTATAAGCATCTATGATCAGTCTATTCCGTCCCGTATCTTTAAACTGCGAACGGTTATTCTGAGGTTCATACTTTTCAATTGCAGCAGTTATCAGGTCATCTGCGACATCCATTCTTCGGCCGACGGCGATAGCGGCCAATACATTCTCAAAATTATAGTCGCCTATCAAATGCGTACTAACCACACGACCATTCCAGTTCAAAGACAAGAAAGGATCGGAGCTACGGACATCGGCAGAAACATCATATTTGGAATCTTTTCCGTATCTGAAACTCTTTATATCAGCAGATATCGAACGCAACACCTCATTGTCGTAGTTTATCAGGATCTCTCCGTTTGTCTCCCTTATAAACTCATACAATGCCACCTTTGTCCGAACCACACCTTCAAACGAACCGAATCCCTCCAGATGTGCCTTCCCTATATTTGTGATAATACCATAATTTGGTCTAACAATCTCGACCAACTCACGGATCTCGCCAGGATGGTTGGCTCCCATCTCAACCACAGCCACCTCATGTTTGTCTGTCAATCGGAGCAATGTAAGTGGCACTCCAAGATGATTGTTGAAATTTCCTTGGGTATAAAGAGTATTGTACTTCTGCTGCAATACGGCAGACACAAGTTCCTTAGTCGTCGTCTTGCCATTTGTACCCGTTATGCCAATAATTTTTGTACCCAATGTCTCTCTATGAAGTTTAGCCAACTGCTGCAATGAGGACAAACAACTCTCCACATAAAAAACACTCTTCCCATCCGCATACTTCTCCTCATCCACAAATGCATACGAACATCCGCTGTCTATGGCACTTTTAGCAAATTCGTTGCCATTAAAGGATGCGCCCTTCATTGCGAAAAACAGTGAGCTCTTAGGGCAATTCCTGCTATCTGTCGTAACACAAGGGTTAGCCTTGTATAACTCATAAATTTCATTAATTTTCATAATTGACTATATACCAAAAAAGCCCCCAAAAGGGGCTTTTTATATTTAGATTTATAAAATACTATCTATCATCATCTTCAGGACCAACCTTGCTCATTGCACAACGGAAACCTAAGTCGCTACGAGATTGCTTTTGGTTCAAATAACGTCTTTGTCCAGGATTCAACCAATATGCACGGTCTTTCCAACCTCCACCTTTGTAAACTCTAGTTTCATTAGAAATCTTAGAAGTCAACAAACCTTCAGCGTCGGTATCTGGGTTATACAACTTCATTGTCTGTACATCAGGATCAGCAACCTCTTTCCATGAGTTTCTGTTCAAGCTACTAGCTGCATCACCATCTTTATAGTTACGGACATCCAATCTAACATATTTGTCCATTTCTGTCTGTTTGTCTGCAGGAATTGCGAATACGACACGACCTAAACTATCAATCTGAGGAACCTTTACATTCTGACCATCAACTGTGCTTTCTGTAAAGATTGGAGATGTGTACTCGTTACCACGGAATGGATTGTACTCTTGAACATCATCGCTAGACAATGTACGATAAACATCCAACACCCACTCATTTACGTTTCCTGCCATATTATACAAACCGAATTCGTTAGGATAATAAGCATCGACTGGAGCTGTGATAGTAGCGTGGTCATTCAACTTACCACCCATACCCATCATATCACCTCGACCACGGACAAAGTTAGCTTGCATTTCACCTCTCTCTTTCTTCTCTGGATTTCTCATCTGGTGACCATACCAAGGATAAATCTTCTTCTCCTTGTAATTTTCTTCACCTTCGATTGTTTTTGTTCCATAAGCTGCATATTCCCATTCGGCTTCAGTTGGGAGACGGAACTTAGGAAGAAGGATACCATCTGACATATTTGTTCTTCTTGCATTTCCGTAAACATCCTTCAACGGTTTCTTTCCTTCAGTTGGCTTATAATCGCTCTTCATCAAATATTTCTGAGTATTGAACACTTGATTTTGAGTAATGTCATTAGCATCTGTATTTCCCTTCAAAGCCTGGAAGTCAGGATATTGTATAGATCCGGATTCTACCATTCTCTTCTCGTTCACACGGTCGGTACGCCAAATACAATAGTTGAATGCCTGTTCCCAGTTAATTCCAACTACCGGATAGTAATTGTATGCCACGTGAGAGAAATAGAAGTCCAAATATGGTTCATTATACGCCAACTCCTCACGCCATACTGTTGTGTCAGGATAAGCAGATTCAACTATCTTATAATCGTTATGAAACACATTACCCATCCAATACAGATATTCTCTCCAGTTCACATTACTAATTTCGTATTGGTCCATATAGAATGAACTTACGGTAACACGTCTTGGTATGTTATTCCAATCGCCGATAATATCTTCTATTACACGACCCATTGTAAATGTACCACCTTGGATGAATACCATTCCGTTCGGAGTATCTTGCTCATAACCCGACACGACTTGGAATCCTCCATTTTTTTTGTCGTTGTACTTCCAACCCGTAACATTTGACTCTTTGGAGTCTTTTAGCTTCTTCTTTCCGCCACAAGACGTCAACGACGCTCCTAGAATCATTAAGAATATTACAGTTCTAAAAAGCCTTAAGTGTTTCATAGTACTAATATGAATTATTTTACTTAATTTTATTGTATTAACTCTCATTTGCGCATTTTATTGCGTATTCCCGCAAAACTTATTGTTTTTAAATTTTACTGAGACAGTGGACAAAGATATATATTTTCTATCTTTGCAAAAAAGATTTTCACGAATATTTTTTTAGTTTTTTTTAATAAACGATTTTTCAAGATGAAAATTAACATAAATGGATTCATTTGGGGGTTGGAAGAGCCTCTGGTCATGGGCATTCTCAATGTGACTCCAGACTCTTTCTTCGCCGACAGCCGATGCCAGGACGACACTCGCATATTAAGGCGTGCGGAAGAGATAGTAATGCAAGGCGGAAAGATAATTGACATTGGAGGTTATTCTTCCAGACCCGGATGCAACGAGGTGACGGAACAGGAAGAACTTCGACGGGTAACTAACGCCGTCAGCATAGTAAGGACCGCATTCCCTGAGGTTCCGATCTCCGTAGACACGTTCCGATCCAGGGTGGCAAAAGAGTCTGTGATTAACCACGGAGCCTCCATCATCAACGACATCTCCGGAGGAGAGCTGGACCCGCTCATGTTTGAAACGGTAGCAGAGCTCGGCGTTCCCTATATACTGATGCACATGAAAGGGAAACCTCAAAATATGTGCGACAATACCGATTATTCGAACTTCACTAAAGAAATTTTTTCTTATTTTGCAGAGAGAATAAATAGGCTTAGAATTCTCGGAGTGAAAGACATCATTTTAGACCCAGGTTTCGGCTTTTCCAAAACGATGGATCAAAACTATGAGCTTTTATCCAATCTAGAGGCTCTCTCTACATTCAAGATGCCTTTACTTGTGGGTTTTTCCAGAAAGAGAATGATATGGCAACTTCTCGATTCCACTCCAGACGAAAGTCTTAACGGAACCACGATTCTCAATTCCATCTCACTCTCCAAGGGTGCTAACATCCTTAGGGTACATGACGTAAAAGAGGCTGTCGAAACAGTAAGAATCCACAAGGAACTAAAGAAATATTCCAGCAGTCA
>JACJXK010000004.1 GCA_020636675.1 Prevotellaceae bacterium | reverse complement strand
AGATTTCTACATCGTCTCCCTTTCTTCCAAAAACATCATTTACAAGGGAATGCTGACTTCTTGTCAAGTCCGCGATTACTTTCCGGACCTGACCAACCATTATCTGACCAGCGGACTGGCATTGGTACACTCCCGCTTCAGCACCAACACATTCCCGACTTGGAGTTTGGCACAACCATTCCGTCTTCTATGCCACAACGGCGAGATAAACACCATACGGGGCAACCGAGGATGGATGGAAGCGAGAGAGAGCGTACTCTCCTCTCCCGCATTGGGCGACATCAAATCCATCAGACCAATCGTACAACCTAGCATGAGCGACAGTGCTTCTCTAGATAATGTACTCGAGTTCTTCGTAATGTCAGGGTTGAGCCTGCCTCACGCCATGGCCATGCTGGTTCCGGAATCGTTTAACGAGAAGAACCCTATCAGCGAAGACTTGAAGGCTTTCTACGAATACCACTCCATCTTGATGGAGCCTTGGGACGGACCTGCCGCACTGCTCTTCAGCGACGGACGATATGCAGGAGGAATGTTGGACAGAAACGGACTTCGACCTGCCCGATACCTCATCACCAACAAGGACATGATGGTAGTTGCCTCCGAGGTAGGAGTCATGGACTTCGAGCCAAACGAAATCAAACAGAAGGGTCGTCTGCAACCCGGCAAGATACTTCTGATAGACACCGAAGAAGGCAAAATATATTACGACGGCGAACTGAAAGAGCAACTGGCAGCCGCCAAGCCTTATCGCCAATGGCTGTCAACCAACCGTATCGAACTGGACAAACTAAAAAGCGGACGAAAAGTAGCCAACTCCATCAGCAACTACGACAGACAACTGCGCACCTTCGGATTTACCCGCGAAGACGTGGAGCGTACCATCGCACCTATGTGTATCAACGGTGCGGAGCCTACCGCCTCCATGGGTAACGACACTCCTTTGGCCGTCTTGTCAGACCAGCCTCAGCTGCTGTTCAACTACTTCCGCCAGCAATTTGCGCAGGTGACAAACCCCGCCATCGACCCTATCAGGGAAGAGCTGGTCATGTCATTGACAGAATATATAGGTGCCGTAGGAATGAACATACTCACTCCGGACGAGAGCCACTGCAAGATGGTAAGACTACAACACCCAGTGCTTACAAACACCCAACTAGACATTCTTTGCAACATCCGCTATAAAGGATTCAATACGGTCAAATTGCCAATCATATTCGAAGCAAAGAAGGGAAAAGCCGGAATGGAAGAGGCACTGAACGAACTATGCCGGAAAGCGGAGAAATCCGTAGACGACGGGGTCAACTATATCATACTCTCCGACCGTGACGTGAACGGAGAGATGGCAGCCATCCCTTCCCTCCTTGCCGTAAGTGCGGTACACCATCATCTGATTTCCATCCAGAAACGTGTACAGACAGCTCTCATCGTCGAATCAGGCGAAATAAGGGAAGTAATGCACGCCGCACTTCTGCTCGGCTATGGAGCCAGCGCCATCAACCCTTACATGGCATTTGCCGTACTAGATCAGTTGGTGAAGAAAGACGAGGTGCAGCTCAACTACGAGACAGCCGAGAAGAACTATATCAAGGCCATCTGCAAAGGACTCTTCAAAATAATGAGCAAGATGGGAATCAGCACCATACGTTCATACCGCGGCGCAAAGATATTCGAATCCATCGGTCTAGGCGAAAAAGTGCTGAAAGACTATTTCGGGACATCCATCTCTACCATCGGCGGCATAGGATTGGAGGAAATCGCCGCAGACGCAGTGAAATTCCACGATGCAGGATTCAAGGCGGAAGAGGTAGATGACATATTGCCAAACATAGGCCTCTTCGCATTCCGCAAGGACGGAGAGAAGCACGCTTGGAACCCAGACACCATCTCCACGCTACAGATAGCAACCAGACTGGGAAGCTACAAGAAGTTCAAAGACTTCACCTCCATGGTAGACGCGAAAGAGAAATCCATCTTCATACGAGACTTCTTCGAATGGAAGAAGAATCCGATATCAATAGATAAAGTGGAGCCGGTCGAAAACATCGTCAAACACTTCGTCACTGGAGCCATGTCATTTGGAGCCATCAGCAAAGAAGCCCACGAAGCCCTGGCCTTGGCCATGAATAAACTAGGCACAAGGAGCAATACGGGAGAAGGTGGCGAAGACTCCGCCCGATTCAACGAAACAGTCGACGGCATATCATTGTGCAGCAAAACGAAACAAATCGCATCCGGACGATTCGGCGTCACAGCCGAGTATCTGGTCAATGCGGAAGAGATACAGATAAAAGTAGCCCAAGGTGCTAAACCGGGCGAAGGAGGCCAATTGCCAGGATTCAAGGTGGATCAGGTGATAGCCAAGACCCGACACTCCATCCCCGGCATCTCTCTCATCTCCCCTCCACCTCACCACGACATCTACTCCATCGAGGATTTGGCTCAGCTCATCTTCGACTTGAAGAACGTGAACCCATCGGCCAAGATCAGTGTGAAACTGGTTGCCGAGAGCGGTGTAGGAACCATCGCCGCAGGTGTGGCCAAAGCAAAGGCCGACCTGATCGTCATCTCCGGAGCAGAAGGAGGAACAGGAGCATCACCAGCCTCCTCTATGAGATATGCGGGCATCTCTCCCGAAATAGGTCTGAGCGAGACGCAACAGACTCTTGTACTCAACAACCTACGTGGACAAGTCCGCCTACAAGTGGACGGACAACTGAAGACAGGCCGAGACATCGTGCTGATGGCCATGTTGGGCGCAGAAGAGTTCAGCTTCGGAACTTCAGTTCTAGTCGTACTCGGATGCGTACTGATGCGCAAATGCCACACCAACGCTTGTCCGGTAGGTGTAGCCACCCAAGATCCGGAGATGCGCAAACGCTTCCACGGACGTTATGAATATGTGGTCAACTACTTCACCTTCCTCGCTCAAGAAGTTAGGGAATACTTGGCAGAGATGGGATTCACCAAGCTAGAGGACATTGTAGGCCGCACAGACTTGGTTGATGTGAAATCCAGAGAAACAGGAACAAAGAACGCACAGCTCGACTTCGCCAGATTATTACACAAAGTAAACAACAGCGCAGCCTTGCACCACACTATCGAACAGGCACACGACATCAACCATGTCAAAGACATAGAGATGCTGAAAGCTGCTAACGATGCCATTGAAAACGGCAAGGAAATGTCGCTCGAATATGCCATCGCCAACACAGACCGTGCCGTAGGAACGATGCTATCCGGCGCCATCGCCAAGAAATACGGAGCCGAAGGATTGCCAGAAGACCTGAACATCAAGTTCAAAGGATCTGCGGGTCAAAGCTTCGGTGCATTTCTTATGAAAGGCGTCAACTTCAAACTCGAAGGCGAAGCCAACGACTACGTAGGAAAAGGACTTAGTGGCGGCCGCATAGCCATATTGCCTCCCGCAAGAAGCAACTTCAATGCGGAAGACAATACAATAGCCGGAAACACCGGCCTATACGGAGCAACTAGCGGCGAACTATACATCAACGGACGCGTAGGAGAGCGTTTTGGAGTCCGCAACTCAGGTGCCATAGCCGTAATTGAGGGTGCAGGAGACCACTGCTGCGAATACATGACCGGAGGTCGTGTGGTAGTGCTGGGCGAAACAGGAAGAAACTTCGCTGCCGGCATGTCTGGCGGCGTAGCTTACGTCTGGGACAAGAACCACAACTTCGACTACTTCTGCAACATGGAGATGGTAGAGCTAAGTCTGATAGAAGAGGCCAGCTACCGCAAGGAGCTGCATGAACTCATCCTTCAGCACTACACCCACACAGGATCCAAGCTGGCCCGCACCATGCTCGACAACTGGAACCACTACGTAGACGAGTTCATACAAATTGTCCCTATCGAATACAAAAAGGTGCTGCAGGAGGAACAGATGAAAAAGTTGCAGCAAAAGACAGCCGACATGCGAAGAGACTATTAGAAAACTGAGGGCGGAAAACTTTGGTTCTCCGTCCCCCTTCTCGCTCAAAACTTTTAAATTTTTCTTTTGACACTTGTCCGGATCCGAAAGAGACAATCCTCTCCGGGAAGGCAAGCAAACTGAAACAAAAAAACATTCATCATGGGAAATTCTAAAGCATTTCTAACTATACACCGTCAGGAGGCAGGACACCGTCCTGTACATGACCGCATCGCCGACTTTGGCGAGGTAGAACAGACATTAAACAGCCACGACCGCAAACTCCAAGCCTCCCGCTGCATGGATTGTGGTGTCCCATTCTGCCATTGGGCTTGCCCTCTCGGCAACAAACAGCCGGAATGGCAGGACGCCCTCTTTAACGGGAAATGGGAAGAGGCATATAAACTGCTCAACGCAACAAACGACTTTCCTGAATTCACAGGACGCATCTGCCCTGCCCTCTGCGAGAAGAGTTGCGTGCTCAACCTCAGCTGTCAGGAGCCGGTTACCATCCGCGAAAACGAATGCGCCATCACAGAAGCCGCATTCCGGGAAGGTTATGTCAAAGTAGTCATACCCGAAAGAAACGGAAAGAAAGTGGCCGTCATCGGAGCCGGACCTTCAGGACTAGCTGCCGCCAACCAACTGAACAGGAAAGGATATGCAGTAACTCTGTTTGACAAAAACGAAGCTCCCGGCGGCCTGCTTCGTTATGGCATCCCGAACTTCAAACTGAACAAGACGATAATAGACCGCCGCATGGAGGTAATGGCAGCCGAAGGCATTGCATTTGAGATGAACGCAGACATAGACGTACAGAACCTGCCTTCAGGATACGACGCTTATTGTATCTGTACGGGAACACCTACAGCTAGAGACCTTCCGATTCCTGGCCGCGAGCTGAAGGGTGTACACCTGGCACTTGAGATGTTAGCCCAGCAGAACCGTATCCTGGCAGGAACAACCTTCACTAAAGAAGAACTTGTGACTGCAAAAGGAAAGAAAGTGCTCGTGATTGGCGGAGGTGACACGGGATCCGACTGTATAGGCACAAGCCATAGACAAGGAGCAGTGAAGGTGACTCAGATAGAGATTATGCCACAACCACCTGTCGGACAAAACCCGGCAACGCCTTGGCCCCAATGGCCTGTCGTACTGAAAACGACAACCAGCCACGAAGAAGGTTGCGATCGCCGCTGGTGTCTGACTTCCAATAAATTCATAGGAAAGAACGGGAAGGTAACCGGAGTGGAAGTAGAAGAGGTGGAATGGGTTCCGAATCCGGAGGGAGGAAGACCAAACATGAAACTCACAGGCAAAAAGGAGACCATAGAAGCAGACATCGTCCTTCTAGCCATGGGCTTCCTGAAACCTCAGCAGCCAGAATTCGGGAAGAACGTGTTTGTAGCTGGAGATGCCGCATCAGGAGCTAGTCTCGTAGTTAGGGCTATCGCTTCCGGACGCAAGGCCGCATCAGACATAGACAAGTTTCTTAATCAGTAACAGAAGACGGAAAAGACAAGGATTACACTAGTCTTGCAACGGCTTGATCCTTACAGAAAATTGTAATCTTTGTCTTCCACTGAAAGCCGGCAAAATATTCGGCATCATAATCTGGTCACGCACATTGATATCTAAAAATAACAAAATGATATCAAAACTCTCATAAAGAAGTATTTACAAATACTCCTATAGGTATTTATACACTCTCACTTTCAAAACATTCATCTTATGTGTGGCATTGTAGGTGCATTTGATTTAAAGAAAGACGCACAATCGTTGCGTCCTCAGATATTAGAGATGTCGAAACGCATTCGGCACAGAGGGCCAGACTGGTCTGGCATCTATTGCGGAGAGAAAGCGATATTGGCCCACGAACGATTGGCCATCGTTGACCCTCAATCAGGCAAACAGCCTCTTTTCAGCAAAGACGGCAAACTGGTTCTTGCCGTAAACGGAGAGATTTACAACCACCAGGCCATCCGCGACAGGCAAGCCGGAACATACGAGTTCCTCACCAAATCAGACTGCGAGGTCATTCTCTCCCTTTATAGGGAGAAAGGATCCGACTTTTTGGAGGACATAAACGGCATCTTCGCATTCGCCCTTTACGATATGGAACATGACGAATACCTGATTGCCAGAGACCATATCGGCATCATTCCGTTATACATGGGATGGGACAAGGATGGAACATTCTATGTCGCCTCCGAGCTGAAGGCATTGGAAGGATTCTGCGAGAAGATAGAGTCGTTTCCTCCCGGACACTACTTCTCTAGCAAAGAGAACAAGTTGATCCGCTGGTACAATAGGGACTGGATGAAATACGAGAATGTGAAAGACAACACATCCAGCATTTCCGAACTGAAAGAGGCATTGGAGGCCGCAGTGAAGCGCCAGCTGATGACCGACGTTCCGTACGGAGTACTACTATCCGGAGGATTGGACTCTTCCATCGTATCGGCCATTGCCAAACGCTACGCGGGCGAACGTATCGAGACAGATGGCACACAAAGAGCTTGGTGGCCTCAGCTGCACTCGTTTGCCATCGGACTAGAAGGTGCGCCAGACCTAGCCGCCGCACAAAAAGTGGCAGACTACATAGGAACCGTACACCACGAGATACACTTCACCGTGCAGGAAGGATTGGATGCCGTGCGCGACGTGATCGCACATATCGAGACGTATGACGTCACCACCGTCAGAGCATCAACCCCGATGTATCTCCTATCTAGAGTCATCAAATCAATGGGTATAAAGATGGTGCTCTCTGGTGAGGGTGCCGACGAAATATTCGGAGGTTATCTTTACTTCCACAAGGCTCCCAACGCAGAGGAGCTGCACAACGAGACTGTCCGAAAACTCGACAAACTGTACCTCTACGACTGCCTACGTGCCAACAAATCGCTGGCCGCATGGGGCGTTGAGGGAAGAGTCCCATTCTTGGACAAAGAGTTCATGGATGTGGCCATGCGTCTGAACCCAGAAGACAAACTCAGCGGAACGAGAGGCCGCATCGAAAAATGGATTCTCCGCAAGGCATTCGAAGACTATCTTCCGGAGAGTGTGGCTTGGAGACAGAAGGAACAATTCTCCGATGGAGTAGGATATAGCTGGATTGACACACTAAGGGAGTTGACGGCAAAAAGCGTTACTGACGAGGAGATGGCGAAAGCCGCAGAACGGTTCCCTATAAACCCACCAATGACGAAGGAGGAGTATTATTACCGTTCCATATTCCATGAGCTCTATCCGTCAGACTCTGCAGCGAAGACGGTGCCTTCCGTGCCTTCCGTGGCATGCAGCACTCCTATAGCTATTGCATGGGACGAGAGTTTCAAAAAATCACTCGATCCTTCCGGACGTTCAGTACAAAGCGTGCATAACGACGCTTATAAAAAATAAGAATTAGAATAAATTTCTAGTTTTATCATTCAATCATCTTGATAAAGACTCTACTTGTAGTGTTATTTGTTTCTTGTCGTGGGCGGCGCGGGACGTGAGTCTCGTTCCGCTCTTTTTTTGACAAGACAGGAGAAATGCATCTCAATAAAAAACGGGGTTCATTGCCATTCCTACTTTTCTATTTCGCCTCCATTTTCAACCCAACCTTTATATCCAGGAAGGAAATAATAGGTTCCATTTTTTCCCCAACCGAGATCGGATACAATTCCGGGAACATAAAACCCTTCCGGAAACTTCGAGTCGTCCCCATACAAAAAAACAGAACGATCTTTGCGGAAACGTTTCTTTATTGCCTGACAAAACCCTGAATTTTGATTTTGTGTATTTTCCGGAGTTGCCTCTATGTTGACGGCACCACGAATATGCCCCACAGCAAATGAGTCACGGCAACGATAATCTACAATCTGCGGCGCATCGGTAGCGACAATCTTCTGAAAGTCAGAAAAATTACGAATCACAATATACCCTCCTATTGGATTATCTCCATCACAAGAGACCAAATTCAAAGAGACAAGAAACGAGGCCAAACAAAAGACAATTCCATACAACTTTTTCATTTTCGTGTATATTTAAAGTTAATAATGTAGATATGCAAAATCTGATGTACAAAATCGTGTAGGAAATGAGGGATTAATTCCCTCATTGTCCTCACACACCACCACGCATGCCGTTCGGCACGTGGCGGTTCCTCGCTTTGACACCATTGACAGTGCGTTTGCTGTTGTTTTCAGTTATCTGTCCAAGCTCTGCACTTCTCTATACCTTTCAGATTCCGTCCTATTTCTTTAGAGACAGCAAGTACTTTAGTACTTAATTCGGCATTCTATACTCTTCAAGTAACATTCATTTACTTACAAACTGCGAAGTTCAGACCTTCCCAACATATTCATATTGGTACTATGTCTTCGGCTGACTTCTCACAACAAGCTTTACTCCGTGTTTATGGAAAAATATATCCACACGTCTGTGAGACCTCCCCAGATAAGAACGTAATCTTTCCGCCTTATACCCACCAGATTTACTATGTGTGATTCCGAATAGTTATAGGGCTTTGTTTTGTCTAGCAAACTCACCCTCACACTTTAGCCTTATATCTGATTTCTGTTCGTCAGGTCAGACTTTTGCCGCCAGCTTCCTTCAGATTCCACATCACTATGGACACCCTTGCTATTGGCTAGACGATTCCCACTATTAGGGCTCGTTAGGGACTTGCACCCATGAGATTACGCACATGCTGGGCGTACTATAAATAAAAAGGTGTACATTCCTGCACACCTTTTTCTGATTTATCATCATAATTCTATTTCACAGTCTCATAACCAGCCTCAACCCAACTCTCATAACCATTGGTCATGTGGATTGTCTTTGCTATTCCCCATCCCATCTTGGAGATGATGCCACTCAGATAAAATCCTAACGTGTTGTTCGTTGCTTTCGAACCATAAACGAAGATTGTTTTGCTAGTGGAGAATTGATTTTTTACCGCTGTTCTAAACTCTCCGTTCTCATCCTTTGCATTCTGATTGGTTCCCTCAATGTTGATAGCATTAGGAAGATGACCTTTTGCAAAATCTGCGGCTGAACGGTAATCTAAAATCTGAACAGCATCAAATCCGCCCGCACTCTCTATACGAGCCTTAAAAGCAGCTGCGTCTAGCTTTATATACGCATCCAAGTCTTCATCACCATCACTACTATTACAAGAAGTTCCACAAACGGCCATCAAGACCAATGTGCTTAAAAATAAAATTTTCTTCAAACCTTTCATTATAAAATCTCCTATTATATAAAATTAAACAAAATTTATCTCCCTATTTTTCAATACCTAACGAACGCAAATATACATTATTTTTTTTAATGTTGAAATATCATTTATGCACTTCCACCTTTTGTGTCTCAGGACGGGTGGAATTTCTGACCGCCACCTGTTCCACCACATTGCGCGCCAGTTCGGCGAAAGCCTGTCCTGTAATGGAATTGGCATCACAAGCCACAGGTTGTCCATTGTCTCCACCTTCGCAGATGCTCTGAACAATCGGAATCTGACCCAACAGAGGAACCTGCAAATCTTGTGCCAACCTTTTACATCCTTCTTTACCAAATAGATAATATTTATTTTCAGGAAGTTCAGCAGGTGTAAACCACGCCATGTTCTCCACCAAGCCAAGGATAGGCACATTCACCTTATCTCCGGTAAACATACTGATGCCCTTACGGGCATCGACCAACGCCACTTCCTGCGGCGTGCTCACCACTATTGCGCCAGTTATGGCCACCGTCTGCACCATCGTGAGGTGAATGTCGCTCGTGCCGGGAGGCAAATCCACCACAAAATAATCAAGGTCACCCCAATTGGCATCCGTAATAAGCTGTTTCAGTGCATTGCTCGCCATGCCTCCGCGCCAAAGCACGGCATTCTGCGGATCTACGAAGAAGCCGATGGAGAGCATCTTCACTCCAAACTTCTCTTCCGGACGAATCAACTCCCTACTGCCCACCGGCTCCAATACCGGACGGGCATCCTCCAAACCGAACATCTTCGGGACGGAAGGTCCAAAGATGTCGGCGTCCAGCAGTCCTACCTTATACCCTTCGTTGGCCAAAGCCACCGCAAGATTGGAAGCTACCGTTGACTTACCGACGCCTCCTTTCCCGGAAGAGACCGCAATGATGTTTTTAACTCCGGCCAAAGGTTTTTCCTGAACCTCAGGCATCGCCTTCTTATAGCGGACCTCTATATTCCCCTTTATCTCGGCCTCCGCACCCACATAAGTAAGTATTGCCTGCTCGCAAGCCTTCACCAACGACTTGGCAAACGGATCGTTTGCTTTGTCAAAAAGCAAAGCGAACGAAATCTTGTTTCCATCTATTCTGACATTGTCTTCCACCATTCCGGCAGAGACGACGTCATTTCCCGTTCCGGGATAACGCACATGACTCAGTGCGTCCAATATCAATTTGGGATAAAAAGCCATAATAAAATCAATATAAAATTAGAAAAAAGGGAAGACGTCCGTCAGTTTTCGATGATGTCTTCCAATACCTCACGGATATCCAACCCCGCAGCCTTCACCTGCTGAGGAATGAAGCTGGTAGCTGTCATTCCAGGAGTAGTATTGATTTCCAGCAGGTTCACCTTGTCGCCGTCCGTTATGATATAGTCTATGCGGATGATTCCCTTTGCTCCGATAATGTCATAAATCTCGGAAGTCAGTTTTTGCACCTTAGCGGTAACCGTCTCCGACAAGCGGGCTGGCGTGATCTCCTGAACCTGACCTTTATACTTAGCATCATAATCAAAGAACTCATTGGCGCTGACTACCTCTGTGACAGGAAACACCGTAGCTCCCTTACTTGTTTTATAGACACCACAGGTTATCTCCGTTCCTTGCATGAAACTCTCCGCAATCACCTGATCGCCCTCCTTAAATGCCTTCTCTATGGCAGGAAGCAACTGGTCTTTCGTCTTCACCTTCGTCACACCGAAACTACTGCCACCGATGTTAGGCTTCACAAAACAAGGCAAACCCAACTTAGCTACCATCTCATCGGCAGAGGCATGGTCACCCTTTCTAAGCATCACCGACTCGGCAATGTTCACCCCGAACGATTTCAGGTAATGGTTGCAGAAGAATTTATTATAGGTAAGAGCTGCCGCCAAAACACCACAGCAGGAATATGGCATTCCAATCAGGTCAAAATAACCTTGCAAACGACCATCTTCGCCCGGTATGCCATGTATGGTGATATACGCATAATCGAATGCGGTCTTCTTCCCATCCTTCAGAAATGTGAAGTCGTTCTTGTCTATGTCTATCCTCTTGCCATCGCAATCAACCTTCCACTCCTTGCCAATAATGGTCACTATGTAGAGATTATATCTTTCATTGCCTATAAAAGAGTACAAGCCTGCAGCACTCCTCAAAGAGACCTCTACCTCCGACTGGTCACCGCCTGCTACTATTGCAACATTCTTTTTCATACGAAATATTTTATATTCTTTATATGCTGCAAAAATATTAAATATTCGTCTAAATAAGATATTTAATCTTTTATAAATTATAAAAATCAAGACAATTCGTTATAGAGCCATTCGCATTCCCTGCGACTCTCCCAGCAGAGAAAGGTGCATCCTGACATGAACTACGGGATAATTGATTGGATTGATTGGATTGATAGGAAACCAACCACACAAAGACATTTTGAACTCCACCATGTTGTCTCTTAATCATCACTAAACGATTATCAAAACAACTTATTACGATTTTTGATAAAATGTTACCATAAAGAAGGGGCGGCAAGTACCGCCTCCCGCCGATGGTGGGGTGTCTTGAAAAAATCCTGTTTTATCCTGTAAATCCTGTCCGATAATCCACGGATACGGAACACTTTGGCGCATTCCGATGGAATGCTGTCCTGCCTCCCATCCTTTTTTCTACAAAGAGGTTATCCCTACGGGATAATTGATTGGATTGATTAGATTGATTAGATTGATTGGGAACCGAGCACACAAGTGCATGAAACCTCACCATGTCATTTTCACGACCACAAGATGGAAAGGACGAATGCGATGCTTCAGAAACCACAACCATGTCATTCCCTTATCTTATAAATTTGGAATGTATTTGCCGGAATGATACATTCCTGTTCGGGCGCAGACACCTCCATCTTTTCAGATTTAGGAGCGTATTTCAATGGCTGCTCTATCGTATTCTCCCCATCCGGAGCATCTGCATGGAAAGTGATCAGCTCCGCAGAATGAGTGCCTTTCATCCCCTTCAGGTTCAGCATCAACCGCTGTGCCTCTTTGCCGGTGTTCACCACCTTGATGATGACAGAGTTACTCTCCTTGTCAAAGACCGCGCTGGCAAACAAGCCATCCTGACCTACGTTGCCCGCCACTGGTTTTCCTTCCATAGTCAGCGGCAACTGATAGGAACCTTTGTTCAACGAATATAGCTGTTGTACATAATACGAGCAAGTTTTGAAAGAGGTGAGATTGTCAAACCAAATGGCATCCGGGCGCCACTGCCAGCCCTCCACATGCGCAAACAGAGGCGCATATGTAGACATGAGCACCACATCCGAGTTGCGTTCCAATCCGGTCATAAAGGCTGCCTCCATGAGAGCCGCATTAAAATGGTTCCACTTCTTACCCGTGCCATGGCAGGCATATTCTCCGGCAAAGACCTTTGTCCCTTTTCTCGAATAGTTGTCATAACGGTTGCCGGATTTCAGAAACCAGTCTTCATTCCGATAGAAATGTTCATCAACAAGATCCACTCCTATCTTCCGCATCGACGGCCAAAGGTGGTCGAAGTCCTTTCCATCAGGATAAGGGCCGGAAGATCCGACAAGCCGGATAGAAGGATATCTCTTGCGGACCTGCTCAACAAATGGCTTTAGATTCTCGGGATAAATATCTCCCCATTGTTCATTGCCAATACCTATATATTTGAGATTAAAGGGAGCCGGATGACCCATCTCCGCCCTAATCTTCGCCCAACGGTTGGTAGACGGATCGCCATTCGCAAATTCTATCAAGTCAAGCACATCATCAATGTACGGTTGTAAATGCTCCACCTCCACATGCTTGTCGCACCGCTGGGCTCCATTGGCAAACTCGCACGACAAGCCGACGCTTATTATCGGCAACGGCTCTGCCCCTATCTGTTCAGCCAAACGGAAATATTCAAAGAACCCAAGTCCATACGATTGAAAATAGTCCGGAAACATACGATGATCAAACGTGTAGTTCCATCTGTTCTCGTTAAGAGGTCTGTTTTCAACCGGGCCAACCGAGTTTTTCCACTGATAGCGAGTCTCCAACGTGTTTCCCTCGACCACACATCCTCCCGGGAAACGGAAAATTCCGGGTCGAAGCTGTTCCAACGCTTCGGCCAAATCCTTTCTTAGCCCATTTTCGTCGTTCCGGTAGACCTCCTTCGGAAATAGAGACACATGCTCTATGTCTATTGCCTTACTATCCGGAGCAAGCACTATGCGCAAGGAGCCCTTTGCCACAGTGGCTGGCGACAGTAACTCCACCTCATACTTTCGCCACTCTTTGTCGGATATAATGATATTGGCCTCCGCTATCTGCTGTCGTTCGCCCATGGTGGCAGGATTGCAAAGCTGCACAATCAGACTTACTTCTCCATCGTCATTCGGATTACGGGCCCAAACAGAGAATTTATATTCCCCACCTTTCTGATACCCCATTCCGAAGAATCCTTCATTCTCCACCCCCGTATATTTGTCATTCCGACCGGAAAATAAAAGTCTCAGATAATGCGGATTATTGGAGAAAGGCCCATCGTCCCTCAACTCATAACTGCCGAACGGCTTCCATCCCATTAAATGATCAGGAAATTCAAAAGATCTGTTTTTAACCAATTCGGCATACAAGCCGCCATCCGCAGCGAAATTTATGTCTTCGAAAAAAATACCATACATGGTCGATGGAATAGCAGCACCCCGCTTGGATGTATTAACTTCCAACCGGTGCGCCTGAGCCGACAAAAGAACAACATTCATAAATGCGAGCAAAGAGATAAGAGTCCGTTTCATATTTTATCGCGTTAGGTTCCGTTTTGTTCAGCAAGGGAGAAGGTCGAACCCGTTACCCTTCCGTCCCAATTATTTTCTCAAAAATAGGAAATATTTCGAATGAATGTCAATGACATACATCATTCAGTATCTAAAATCTTCCCAACAAAGATTAAAACGCTCATTTCTTCTCTCGTAAAAAATTCACAAGACCGCAAACCTTACATTTCTCCATTTTGTTTAAATGGATATTTAGTTTTATCATCAACCCTATTAGCGACAGTCTACAGAAGCTGCCTTCTATTCATAAATTTAGAAACGTATGGAAAACCGGGAGTTTAAGGCATTCGTTACGGAAGAGACAGCAGAAGGAGAGTTTCTGTCTTCCGTGAAGAGCAAGAAATTAGCCGAGCTGAACCACGGCGACCTAACCATCAAAGTATGCTACAGCTCCATCAACTACAAAGATGCACTTTCCGTGAAAGGCAACAAAGGCGTGACGCGCAACTATCCGCACACACCGGGCATCGATGCCGTTGGCATTGTGGAGAAGAGCGGGAAAAGCAATTTCTCGGTAGGCGACGAGGTCATCGTCACCGGATATGAATTTGGGACAAACATGGACGGAGGATTCGCCGAATATGCACAGTTTCCTTCCGAATGGGCCATCCGTTTGCCACAAGGGCTCTCCATGCGGGAGGCTGCCATTCTCGGCACAGCAGGTCTGACAACCGGGCTATCCGTATTTTACCTCTCCGAACAAACGAAACTCGAAGACGGACCTGTCGTTGTGAGTGGGGCAACCGGAGGTGTGGGTAGTCTGGCGGTGGCCCTCCTTTCCAAACTGGGATACGAGGTGACCGCCATCACAGGCAAAGCACACGCTTACGACTTTTTACACGATTTAGGAGCGAAAGAGATACGAACTCGGGAAGAGTTCGGGAAACGGACGGACAAGATGCTACTCCACGGAGAATGGAGCGGAGGAATCGACACGACGGGAGGCCCTTTGTTGGAGAACATGCTCAAGAGCACCCGCTTATTCGCCACCGTGACCACTTGCGGCAACGTGGCCTCGACCTCACTCCATCTATCCTCCTACCCTTTCATCATCAGAGGAGTAAGGCTGATAGGAATCACAGCACAGAATTGTCCGGCAAGGACACGGGAAATCATTTGGAACCGTTTTGCCCACGAATGGAGCCACCCATTCCGGACAAACATAGCCAAAGAGATCAGCATGGAGGAGATACCCGATTACGTGGACAAAATGCTAGTGGGGAAGAACCAAGGAAGGGTGATTGTCAAGATGTAAGACAACCACACAATATGCCCATGTGAACCAGGTACCGGAATGTACTATTATCGATTAAAACCACCCAGGACCTCCGATTCCGATTTTATCGCATCATTTACTATTCTCATATCCTTCTATTATTTGTCCTATTAATGTCGTTAAGTAATCGAGAGAAATAACTGGGTCTATGTTGATTTGAGTGGGTAGAAAAAGTTCTCGCCTCCATTGATATAGTACACCATATTCATAAAGTTGTCAATGTCGGCAAATCCTCTGACTCTCTGTTTTACCAATTGTATCTAGAATTTAAGTCACTCAAGAATCCCGTTGTTCACCCACCCCCAAGTACGTGAAATTGGTGATTATACCGAACTAGTGTGCTTTCTGTTCTCCGTGTCATAGGCCTTGCGCTTTTGACCAATATCGTTGACAAACCCTCTACATCTTTGGAGATCGATTTGGAAATGAAGGTTTTTATTACCGCCTGATTTTTTCCGTCAAACATGACTTGGAAGCAGTCTCAACCCCAAGGCAGATATTCTTCACTTCTCTTAATGTTACAAAGTCAACTGTTTTCATTAAGTTACCCACACGATTCAACACAGACCCAAATAACTTATTACGATTTTTGATAAATTGCCGTAGGTGTTGTCTCTTTTTCCATACAGAAGGCGCGGCACGTACCGCCTCCCGCCGATGGTGGCGTGTCTTGAAAACATCCTGTTTCATCCTGCAAATCCTGTCCAACAATCTTCGGCTACGGAACACTTTGGCGCATTCCGATGGAATGCAGTCCCCCGTCTATCATCCTTTTTCTACAAAGAGGTTATCCCTACGGGATAATGGATTGGATGGATAGGGAACCGACCACACAAAGATGTTTTGAGCCCACCAAGCTATTTTTCTTATAACCCATTTGCATTTCCGGTTGTTCTATTTCAAATAATACATCATCCAGATGTCCGGAATCTGATTTCCTTTAGCCAAACGATAATCCTGATAAGAACAAGAGAAGACCCGCAATCCCCTTCTCGTAGGAATCTCGATCCACCACCTATTGTTCAAGTTGTTATTATAGAAAACCATCTCGCCGTCACCATCCATATCAGGAACCACATATTTCATATAAGTAGAGAGCTCGCGCTTAGGATAATCGCCGTAACGGTTGCCATAAGCCTCCAAAAAATGCCATATTATCTCCGCCGCCAAAGCGGAGGTCTGTCCATTATTGTCAAAAAATGGATTTGTCTCAAAGACGCCAAAGGCAGATATCCTGTCACTGAAACCAGCATAACGTGCAAGCTGACAGATTTCCTCTCCAAACAACCCATTTGGCACAGGCTGCGCATTTCCAGGAGCATCGCTCTGACGAACAACAGACATGTCGACACTCACGAAATCGCAATCACGAAAAATAGGCTCCGACTTGCCCAAATCAGCACGTAAGGTGCCTAAGCGCATACCCCAATGATTGCGGTTCTTCAGCTCCATGAGTTGTGCATTCGAACAGAAATAGTTCTGATAGCCAATCAAATCCAGACGGAACAACTTCTCATCGTCCAAGATTTTATTCAGATAAGTAGACGAACAGAAAGGGACGTCGCCCATCCCCACATCTACCCTCGAATCAACAAACCCCAGATTGAGATCCGTCTTCTTCTCTTTCATTCCCTCAAAGATGGAAAGCGAAAGATCTTGAGAGCCACCCATCACCACGGGTACGATCCCGTTAGAGAGCAGTTCGGACACCACATCGCGCAAAGCATAATAAACGTCACTAGCCTTCTCCCCCTTCTTTATATTGCCCAAATCCACAATCCGCAATTTATCCATTCCCCGCAAAGCATACAGATGCTTGCGTATCTCATCAGGAGCCACATCACAACCTTTGTTGGCGGAACCCGACTCGAAGCGAACTCCGACCAACGCCACATTATAATTTTCTGAAACAAGTTTGGATACAAACGTATCAGACTCCGGAATATAAGAAAATTCCGGATCTATCTTCGAGGGCTTATCAAAATAATCTCGGATGTCCATATTTTATGTGTAATATAAAGTAAGTTTTGTTATTCAACAATAAATTCTCTGCCAGAAATTCCAAAAGGTTCCGGCAACATGGATGACAGGCAATGTGTCATCGGCCACCTGTCAGAACAGTTTCTTCAGCGTTATCCGGATACTCTGCTGTGGTCTGTTTACGACAAAGGAGGTGTTGCTCCACTTCGGAGCCCCCATCAACGTCGGGTTGTTGGATGCACCAACGGGCTCTTTCGGAATTCCCATAAAATTAGTTTTCAAATTTCCATCGCCATCCGTGCTTTGGAAACAAGTAATGGCATACGTGCCATAAGGCAGGGTGATAGCCACCTGAGGAGGTTCCACAATGGCCGAGTTGTAAGCCTCTTTCTCTTTTCCAAATGTCTTAGCGTCATTAAACACCAGAAAATATATTTTGCCAGCCGCCTGGGCCGGAGTATCAAAATAGATTGTCAACAGACAGCGTCGATCTTCCGTTTGCGAAGAAACAGACGTACTCAAAAGTCCAATAAAGAGGACCAATAAACAGAACGGTCTAACTTTCATACATTCAAATTTTATCAAGAACCCCCGACGCAAGACAGAAAAGATATAGCCTCACGATGTTTGCACATCAACCATCCACACTTATCCTAATCATTACGGATACGAGAAACAAAAATACAAAATAGGAACAACTCCGGCAATAATGGCGAAGCTTCTATATCCAAAATATATTTCACACGAGGGAGAAACATACAAGCAGGATCTATTGTTCATGGGGCAAAAAGAAAAGGGTTGCCCCGACGGACAACCCTTTCTTATGACTCAATCTATATGTTAGATGTTCTTAGCCTCGTCCTTATGGTTAGCATAGTATACACGAAGCGGAGTTGAAGTAACCTTGATGAAGCCCTTTGCCTCCTCAGAAGTCCAACCCTTGTTCATCTCACCATATTCACCAAACTTAGTCTTGACAAGATCATCAGCAGAATCAACACCTACCGTAGAGAATGACAAAGGACGAACCTCCAATGTAACCTCTCCGTTTACGTTACGCTGAGACTCAAGAAGCATAGCCTCTATGTCACGCATAACAGGCTCCAGATACTGAGACTCGTGAAGGAACATTCCGTACCAGTTGGCAACCTGATCCTTCCAATACTGCTGCCACTTGCTCAAGGTATATTTCTCCAAGAACTTATGGGCTCCGATAATCAACATAGGAGCAGCAGCCTCAAAACCTACACGGCCTTTGATACCGACAATCGTATCTCCTACGTGCATATCGCGGCCTATTCCGTATGCTGCACCGATCTCCTCCACCTGTTGGATGGCCTCTATTTTGTCGTTATATTCAACGCCGTTCACCGAACAGATTTCACCATTTTTGAAACCAATCTTCAGCAGCTCGCTGCCTTGCTTAGTAACCTGCTTCAGATAGGCAGACTCTGGCAATCCCTGCTTAGAATCAAGGATTTCACCTCCACAGATGGAAGTACCCCAAATACCCACATTATAAGAGTATTTCAATTTTGTCCAATCCGCAGCAAAACCATGCTCGTTCAAATAATCGATCTCGTATTGGCGGGTCAAAGCCATGTCACGAGTCAGGGTAATGATTTCCACACCCGGAGCCATGACTAAGAAGGTCATATCGAAACGCACCTGGTCATTTCCGGCTCCAGTCGAACCGTGAGCAATGGCATCCGCACCTATCTCATTAGCATAACGGGCGATGGCCATTCCTTGGAAAATACGTTCAGAAGAGACAGAGATAGGATAAGTGCCGTTTCTGAGCACATTACCGAAGACCATAAACTTCAGGCTCTTCTCATAATACTCTTTCGTGACGTCAATAGTCACATACTTAACAGCACCGAGCTTATATGCGTTTTCCTCGTTCTTCTTCAGCTGTTCGTCGCTGAATCCTCCCGTATTGGCACAAGCTGCATAAACCTCGTAACCCTTTTCTTTGGCAAGGTACATTACGGTGAAAGAGGTATCAAGACCTCCGCTGAATGCTACTACTACTTTTTTCTTCATCACTTATTTTCCTTTTTTCGTATTTATTCTTTTTCTGACAAGATCGACAAGAGAAGCCATAAAGCCCTTGTCGTCTTCCTGAGCCTCAGATGCAGCATTATGCTCGTCCTTCTCATGCAAATGCGGATCGTACAACATAGCCGTACAGATGCAATATCTGCGGTTGGTCCTTTTCAACACATCGAAATTGATGCAACCTTCACATCCTTTCCAGAATGCGTCGTCGTCTGTAAGATCGGCAAAGGTGACAGGCACGTAACCCAACTCGGTGTTGATCTTCATAACAGCTGCTCCGGATGTCAAACCGAACAGCTTCGCATCAGGGAATTTCTTTCTCGAAAGTTCGAAAGAGAATTTCTTTATCTTCTTAGCCAAACCATGGCCTCTGAACTTCTCCGGAACAATAAGACCCGAATTAGCTGCATATTGCTTATTGCTCCACGATTCAATATAGCAGAAACCTGCGAAATCATCACCACACAAGGCAATAATAGCCTTTCCTTCTCTAATTTTATCTTTTACATACTCTGGCGATCTCTTGGCAATTCCCGTTCCACGAACTTTGGCTGCCTTCTCTATCGTGTCAAGAATGGTATCAACATAACCGATATGGCTTTCATCGGCCACCATAATCTTAATTTCCTGATCCTGATCCATGTCTATTTTTGTTTTAACAAGAAACTTATTTTCTTATCTTTTATTGTTTATTTTCCCCTCTTCTCAACTCTCCAATGAAGGAATGAAACCAGACAAAACCTGTATCACCCGTTCCTTGGAAACATTCTCTTTCATGACGGCAATTATCGTGTCCTCGCCGGCAACTGTACCAATGACCACATCCCCACCCTTCTCATCTATCTCGTAGGCCAATCCGCTCGCATATCCCGCACGCGTATGTAGAACGGCCACATTTCCGGAAAAATCAATGGAGACATGAACGCTAGGCGACACGAACGAATTCGGTTTCGCCTCGCTACCTTTTGTCTGCTGCGACAACCGATACACATACTCGCCAGACGCATTTGTGATTTTGGCAACCTTCAGTTGCTTCAAGTCGCGAGAAAGCGTGGCCTGTGTGACCTCAAACCCTCGGTCTGACAATAATTTGAGCAGATCTTCCTGATTACCAACATCTGATGTCTGGATGACCTCCTTAATGGCTGCAAATCTCTTCGTCTTGTTTTTCACGCTGACAAATTAAATCAAAATATCATTAATATATTAAGTTTCCCGAATATATTTCGCACACCATATCCATAACGGGCGCTGCGAATATTTATTCAAAAAACGCTGCAAATTTATGTATATTCTCAATATGATGGTCATTTTTTTGCATAAAAGTTATCTCTTTTTTGAATATTATCGGCAAACAAAAGAAATTACGAAAAAACAGGGGCATCCCGTTTTTTGAAACAGGATGCCTAATCTATCACATATCACACCTATCGCAGAACTATAATTCACAACCGAATCACTTCATCGCAGAGATTGCAAACGGCCTTACGGTGCGTGACGAACAAAACGGTCTTGCCTTTTCTGTATTGCATGAAACGCACAAGGAAGAGACGCTCCGTCTCCTCGTCCAATGCGGAGGTAGCCTCATCCAACAGATAAATGGCACCTTTCCCTAGTAACGAACGGGCGATGGCAATACGCTGCGCCTGTCCTTCCGAGAAACCGCCGCCCATCTCACCGCACGGGGCATCCAGCCCCAACGGCAGTTCCAACACAAAATCGGCCACCGCCACATGCAAAGCCTCCAACATCTCCGCATCTGTCGCCACCGGATTGCCCATCCGCAGATTATCACGGACAGTACCACTAAACAGTGTGTTGCCCTGTGGCATATAGGAGAAATTACAACGTGCCTGAGCCGACGCCACCACCTCCCCGTCCGAGCCGTACAGCCGAACCGAACCCGCTTCGGGTTGCAACAAGGCCAGCAACAGACGGGTCATCGTGGTTTTACCGGAACCCGTCTCTCCTATTATAGCAGTGAAACTGCCCGGTTTGAAATCGTATGAATATCCATTATATATATACCTATTACCATCTTCATACCCGAACCGAATATTTTCCAAACGGACACCTATCTGCCCAGGCAGAAGACGCCCCTCCGCCTCCGCCTCTTGCGGTGCATCCTGCAACTCCATCAGCCGTTCGGAGGCCGTAAAGGCCGTAATCACAGTAGGCACCATACGGGCCATTTCGAAGACAGGACGCTGTATCTGTCCCACCAACTGCAGAAATGCCGTCATAACACCAAATGAAATCAGACCCGCCTGCAGCTGCCATGCTCCCCAAAGGAATGTGACAATATAGCCAGTTGCGAATCCGACCATCACCATGACACGGGAGAAGATGGAGAAGCCCGTCTTCCGCTTGGTTTGGGAAAGTAGATCTGACTGGGAATGACGCAGACGCTCCAACACCGAGTGCTCCATACAAAGTGCCTTGGCCACCATACGGTGCTGCATCGTCTCCTGCATCAACGACTGGATGAAGCTATCACTAGAACGGGTCTCCTTGTTCAGACTCCGCATACGGAAAAAATACAGTTTGCTTACCAATATAAAGAATGGCATGATCGCCAACAGAACAAACGCCAACTTGGAATCCAGATAGAGAAGGAACACAAATGAAGCCAAAAACTGAATCGACATAACAAAGACAGATGGCACCGAATCGACATAAAGAGTCACCAAATCCTTGACATCCTGCTCCAATCGGTTCAGCACATCGCCAGTATGCAGGCGTTCGCGCCCATTCCACCGTTCATGCAACAGCTGCCGCATGCACTCTCCATGAAGACGGTTCTGCACCTCGACCGTCGAAACATCCTTGATCCAAATCTGAAAAGCCGAAAGGGTCAGATTACCGGCCATAAACAATGCCAACAACCCGCCCGTCTGCCACAAAGGACACGTAGCGTGCCCCGTGGCCGAATCGATTGCCAACTTAGAGACCCAGATAAATGCGAGCCCGCATACTATCTGCAGCACCCCCGCCAAACCAGAGAGAAGCATTCGGGAACGGAATCCCTTACTATTCGCACAAATCCATCCTATCACTGTAGAAACACCCTTCATTCTCCCTTTTTCAAACGACTCCACACATCCTGTGGATAATTAAACAAGATATTCCATATCGCATCAACAGGCGCAACACGGAACGAACACAAAAAATAACGGACATGCACCCGCAAAGCATATATTTTACGTGCAAGAAAAGACGGAGGCCGATGACTCCACGCATCTGTCGCCTTTCCAAAGTTGCCCGAAACAAATATCATTTCAGCCAATCGGCCGGCTTTTCCTTCGAATCGTCCATCATATATGACAGCGGCACTTCTATCCAATCCTAAATATTTCACGGCAAATGCCGAGAATAGTTTCCAATCGTATGTCAAACCAAGGCGTTTGAGATTACGGATTATCATATCACGATCCATGTTTTGGGTATGAGCTGAGAGGAACAACGACCAATCGCTAATTTGGCGGACGCCTATTCCCTGCTCGGCAAGATGAATAGACATATGTATAAGTAAGAAGATGGCGTCAAACCAAGACGGGGAGAGGGCAACCTCCACCTCACCTATACGGACAGTCTGTCGTTGCGCCATCGCCTCTGCCGTAAGCTGCCGAAAACGGCGCTCATAAAAGGGGCTCAACATCTTGGCAATCTTCCTATGAATTTCAATGACCACCCCTTCCATACGGAAATGATAATGTTTGAACGACTCTTCATCATCATCGCCCAGAAGATTCCTTTGAGCAAGCAGACTCTTCATTCTCTCATAAGCATCCTCTTCCGGAGCATATAAATCTATATCGCCACACTGCCTACGTTCCGGTTCGGGATACAAAGCCGCGACGCCCAATCCCTTAAGCAAGACAGGGCACAAATCCAACTCCGCATATATCCCATATATATGTGCCAGCACATCAAGATGTTTATGGTAGACGTTTTCTATCTTCACCACCAACCCATACCAACGCAGCAGAACCATCCTGTCCGGACGAAGGTTTTCCGGCAAAGTCATCATTCCGGAATAGGTGACACCCAAGGCGGCCTGTTCTCCTGCAATTTGGAAAATGCGTTTCCAATCGGCTCCCCGCTCAAACAGAGAGACGTCTGCCACTTTTCTCCACAAGGCGGCACGATTCAACTCCAGAAATTGACTCTGAGAAACATCCATCGTCAACCCTCCACGATGCCAGCCTTCTGCCAGCTCTCCGCCAACGCCAAAGAATCTTCCAATGCCAAATTAGGATCCACATCATACTTCTCCACCAGAAGGTCGGCCAACATTTGTGGAGTGAAATCCTTTCCTTCCACCTGCTGCCACAGATAGGCAGACGAGGCATTCATAGCAATAATCTTACCGAAGTCTATATTTTCAATTCCCTTAGCCACGATGATGCGCTGATCACCAACTTTACGTAATTCAAACCCATTTTTTGTCTTCATAACAAACTTTTTTATGATAAATTCTCTTTTTTACCGGATATCAGTTTCCCCATTTTCAGTTGGATACGGTAACCCAACAGCAACCATCTGCGTATAGTCCGCATCCGTAGCCAAACGGCCACGTAGCAACGAACCAAGCGATTGTCGCATCCGTAATCATTGCCTCTTCTGAGGAAGTTAGTGACAACACCGACCACATCTCCCCGCAAACAATGCTCACACCCATACAGGTTGCCATCGCCCATCAAAGTGACATTCTCTCCTTGCAGCGCCACAACACGATGTAAGACATAATGGTCCGGCTCTATCTCGGCCAGCACCACATCATGCAGCTTACAGCCTTCGGCAGCCGCCAACACCACACTGTCGCGACGATGTTCCAACAACGGCCTCATGCTATAACCCGCCACACGCAACGTGACGGTATGACCTTCTGCCAACATCTGTTTTGCGCAGCCAAGTAGTATCTCGTTCGGTATCAGCTCCTTCATTTCACAACCGTATCATGACAAAGGAAAGCCGCTTCCTTGTCTGGCAAGCAACCCAACACATAAACCCGACACAAGGTGGCTATCGCCGAAACGGAGGAACAGATGCCATCGTTCACCCTGTCATCCCACATCATATTGGAGACAGACGGAACCAAAGAAGCATAAGCCAAAGCGTCAACACATCCGGAGATTTCATTCTCCGGCTTCTGCCGTAACCGAACAAAAGCGCCGACCGGCACCGATTTGTTCTTGTAGCAAGGCGTCTTGCCGCTCCAAGGAGAGCCATAGACGGTAACTGCCGAACCCTCTACCCGAACCACGGGATTGTCGTCATTCAGAAGTTCCGTGTCGGAAATATGTTCCAACCAAAGACGGCTGTGGGTGCTCTTGCCCGTTCCACTCTTACCAAGGAAAAGATAGCCACGGCCTCCATGCGCTATGACGGAAGCGTGCATCAGCAGGGTACCTTTCGTAGCAGCCGAAAAAGCATAGGCCATCATGATAAAATTAGACAACGCATAGTTCTGCAACAAAGCGGAACCGCCCAAGCAAACACATACTTTCGAAAAATCGGCGTTCGATTCCAAATAGCAATCCGTTCCCGGATTTTTTTCCTCCGTAAGCCGGTACTGGTAACCGCCTCCCGGCAACCCGGAAATAAGATAAGAGACCCCATCAACAGAAAAATCCGTTATTTTCGGAAGAGGCTCCTCCCTCGGATAAAAATCAGAAGCATTCACCTTCAGTAAGAAAAGCAAATCTACAGAGACACGTTCTGTTTTGAACGGTTCAAAAGAGGATAAGCAGCCCACACTCGGGCTCACCCCACAGAAATCAACCTCAAAAACTTGTCCGGCGACGCAATAGCAAGACCTTATACAAATACTCTCCATCTTCTTCCCTAGATTATACAAAGTTCTCCAAACACGGAATATTATAGCATGACTAATCATACAAAGATAAGAAAAGAGACGAATGCCGCCAGCCCAACATGAGATGTTTTTTTTAACGGCATGTTGCACCTCTGAAGTTCGGAGTGACGGAGCAATTAGGGAAAAACATCTTGTATGGATGCTTTCCAATCCGATCAATCATCCCGTAGATTATTTGACAGGATTTACAGGATAAGACAGGATTATTTCTTAAGACACCCCACCATCGGCAGGCGGTCACTCGCCTTTGGCCGCAGAGGAGAGGCAGGAGATACCACAACGTGGAAAAAGGTTTTAGCGGAGGAATATGCCGTATCTCCTAAAAAAAAACGGGCAACAGCACAGGCATCTTTTCCTACAACAAAAAGGCAATTTTTATCAAAATCGTCGCAAATTATTTTCTGATGGTCACTGAACCCACTCAAATTTCATATCTTATAACTTATTTTATATCTCCATATTTTCAACAAATCCAAGTATTTACTATTTTTGCGCCAAATTTGGCATACTATTCCCCCACCACAAGGAGAAAAGAAGCCAATTATAATCGTTACGATGGGGAAGAACGTAGCAAAATATAAGATACTCAATTCACGACTGACATCCATAATCAGCATCTCGATGGTGCTTTTCTTGTTGGGTATCATCTCGATGTTTGTCTACGTCGGCAACCAGTTGTCTTCTCATCTGAAAGAGAACCTGACAATATCTGTCGTCATAAGCGACATTGCACAAAAGAAGGAGATAAAAGGACTGAAGGACTCTCTCTTCAAAGCTCCATTTGTGAAAGGCCTCCGCTACATCAGCAAAGAAGACGCGCTAAAAGAGCTGACGGAAGAGTTGGGAGAAGACCCGATGGAACTGTTGAACTTCAATCCGTTGCCATCCACCTTCGAAATCAATTTGAAGTCGACATACGCCAATAACGACAGCATCCTATACATCGCAAAATCATTGAAGGAGATACGGATTGTGAAAGATGTGGACTACCAAAAGAACCTCATCCACGAGGTCAACCACAACGTGACCCGCATCACGAGCATCTGTATGGCAATAGCCATCACGCTACTTTTCATCTCCTTCATCCTGATAAACAACACCATCCGGCTACTGATTTACTCCAACCGGTTTGTCATCAACGCCATGAAGCTGATCGGAGCGACAAAGCACTTCATCCGGAGGCCATACATCAGGCAAGGCATCGTCATCGGCCTTTCCGCCTCCATATTGGCATGTCTTTACATCGCAGGCTTCTTTTATCTCACCTACCACGAACTGGAGATGGTCATCAACTTCGAAGACCCTCTGTTATACACGGTCGTGGCAAGCACCATATTTGCCTCTGGCATCCTGATAACGACTTTGTCGACTCTATTTGCGACGAACAAATATCTGAGACACGACACTAACGAATTATATTATATCTAAAAATAGAAAGATGGAAAACAAGACTAACTTTGCTTTACCTAAAAAGAACTTGGTCCTTTTGGCCATGGGATTTGTGATTATCCTAATCGGATTTTCCTGCATGATTGGAGGAACCAACGACGGCACCTACAATCCTGAAGTCTTCAACAAGATGAGAATCACCGTCGGGCCTATGATTGCCCTTTTCGGATTTTTCTTCGAGATATTCGCTATTCTATGGAACCCTAAGAGCGAGGAAAAATGAACATCATAGAGACCATTATCATCTCCATCGTGGAAGGACTCACCGAGTTTCTTCCCGTGTCATCAACAGGGCACATGATCATTACCCAAGGACTGCTCGGCGTAAAGAGCACAGATTTCGTGAAGGCGTTTACCGTAATCATACAGTTCGGAGCCATCCTCTCCGTCGTATGTTTATACTGGAAACGCTTTTTCAGAACAAACAAGGATCCTCTTCCAGAAGGCAGTTCGAACGTGCAGAAACTGCTGCATAAGTTCGATTTCTATTGGAAACTTTTCGTAGCCTTCATCCCCGCAGCCGTAATAGGTTTCCTGATGAGCGACTTTATCGACGTGATGCTGGAGAGCGTAACCATAGTAGCCGTGATGCTAATCATCGGCGGCGTGTTCATGCTCTTCTGCGACAAGATATTCAACAAAGGTGACGAAAAGACGGTAGTGACAGAGAAGAAAGCACTTTTCATCGGTCTGTTCCAGTGCATCGCCATGATTCCGGGAGTCTCCCGTTCCATGGCTACCATAGTAGGCGGTATGTCGCAAAAACTGACAAGGAAAGACGCCGCAGAGTTTTCTTTCTTTCTGGCCGTTCCTACCATGCTCGCCGCCACCGCATATAAGCTGCTGAAACTGATATTGGAACCCAACGGAGTGGAGCTCATCAAAGACAACTTGTCCGTTTTGCTGATAGGCAACCTAGTGGCATTCGTAGTGGCTCTACTAGCCATCAAATTCTTCATCAGCTTCGTTACAAAGTACGGATTCAAGGCCTTTGGATGGTATAGGATAATAGCAGGAGGAGCTATCCTTTTACTCATGATGGCCGGTTATAACTTGGAAGTTTAATGGATTTACTAGAAGGCGAAATTCTATATTTCAACAAACCGCTGCATTGGACATCGTTCGACTTGGTCAACAAAGTCAGGACCATGGTCAAACATACACTTGGGCTGAAAAAGATAAAGATAGGGCACGCCGGGACTCTGGATCCTCTTGCGACAGGGGTAATGACGGTCTGCACCGGACGGGCGACGAAAAAGATAGAGGAGCTGCAATACCACACCAAGGAATATGTAGCCACCATCAAGCTGGGAGCCACAACCCCCTCCTTCGACCTCGAAACAGAAGTCGACGCACAATATCCTACGGAACACATCAGCAGGGAACTTTTGGAAGAGGTGCTGAAGCAGTTCTTGGGCGAAATACATCAGATACCACCCACCTACTCCGCCGTCAAGATAAACGGCAAGCGTGCCTACGAATACGCAAGGGAAGGCAAAGAGGTGGAGATAAAGTCAAAGATATTGGTCATCGACGAGATAGAGCTGCTGGAATGCGAGATGCCAGTCATCAAGATACGTGTAGTGTGCAGTAAAGGGACATACATCAGGGCCTTGGCCCGCGACATTGGGCAGTCCCTCAACAGCGGAGCGCACCTCATCGGACTGGAACGTACCAGAGTGGGAGAAATCACACTCAACGACTGCATCTCCATAGACACTTTCAGAGAGACACTGGAGAAGGAGAAGGAACGGATGGCAGAAGAGAAGGACGAAACCCTGAACTAAAGGGTCGGACTCCTGTTCATCACATTTTTCAAGACATAAAAAAACATACGATATGAAACTGTCAAAATTTAAATTCGCGCTACCAGAAGAGCAGCTGGCTCTCTATCCTGCCAAAAACAGAGACGAGTCTAGACTTCTTGTACTCAACAGAAAGACGGGACAAATAGAACACAAGATATTCAAAGACATCATCAACTACTTCGACGAGGAGGATGTGTTCATTTTTAACGACACAAAGGTGTTTCCTGCCAGACTTTATGGAAACAAAGAAAAGACAGGAGCAAAGATTGAAGTGTTTCTCCTCAGAGAGCTGAACCACGAACTGAAGTTCTGGGACGTATTAGTTGACCCTGCCAGAAAAATCCGAATAGGAAACAAACTGTACTTCGGAGAAGATGACTCCATGGTGGCAGAGGTCATCGACAACACCACATCCAGAGGCCGTACACTACGGTTCCTCTTCGACGGAAGTTATGACGAATTCAAAGAGTCGCTCTACAAACTAGGCGAGACCCCATTACCAAAATGCATCAACCGCCCGGTAGAGCCAGAAGACGAGGAGAGATACCAAACCATCTTCGCAAAAAACGAAGGAGCCGTCGTTGCTCCAACCGCAGGTATGCACTTCAGCCGCGAACTGATGAAGAGATTGGAGATAAAAGGCTGCGACTTTGCCTATATCACGCTACACGCTGGGCTGGGAAACTTCCGCGAAATTGACGTGGAAGACCTGACCAAGCACAAGATGGACTCCGAACAGATGCAAATCACCATCCCAAACACAGAGATTATCAACAAAGCCAGATTGGGGAAAAAGAACATCTGCGCCGTAGGAACCACGGTAATGAGAGCCGTAGAGAGCAGCGTGGGAACAGACGGATGCGTAAAACCATTCGAGGGTTGGACCAACAAGTTCATCTTCCCTCCTTACGACTTCAGCGTGGCCAATAGGATGATAAGCAATTTCCATCTGCCGCTCTCCACCCTTCTGATGATGGTGGCTGCATTCGGCGGATATGACGAGGTCATGAACGCTTATGATGTGGCACTGAAGGAGAAGTACCGCTTCGGGACTTATGGCGATGCCATGTTGATTATATAAGACAACACCCTACTAAAAGAAGCCCCGACCATATAGGCTCATTGGTCGGGGCTTCTTTTGTTTTTCTGAAACCAATATACACCAACAGACTCATCTCTTTTTCCTTAAGCAACAAACACATTTCATCGGTGAATGCGCATTTTTTCATAAAATTACAAAAAATGGAAACATTTTTTACCAAAACATGAAACGACAATATACCCCCAGATTACGGAGAAAATACGATCTTTGAACCGTGCGAAATAAATATAAAACCTTATTAAATTTCGTTCTCAGGAAACATTTATACTTTAAATAGTACCCACAACACTCTCGTAGATGAGCCTGTTGTGGTTTTTTTATATACCTTGCCCACCCACTCACACCTCCAAACACACAAAATTCAATCCAAACACTTCCGGCGACAACAATAATATTGTGCAAAAAGTCTACAATTGTATCATTTTTACATTTTTCTGTATCATATTTCCATTTCCGGAGACGGCATTCCCACTACCTTTGCAACATAAGGAAACGGTAATTAAAACCTTGAAAAATAGATTTCGTTCTCAGGAAACATTTATACTTTAATAGTATGTCCACAATCAATACTCTGTGAAGAGCCGGTTGTGGTTTTTTTATTTTATTTTATAGGATTTCATCCTAAACCAGCACCTCTTCCCATCTTACAGGAAAAAGCAAGAAACCTCCAATCCCATTCTCTTTCTTCTCGAAAAAAGACGACAACTTCACAACATCTTTTCTAATATCAGACTATTGACTTTTCGCCAAATCCGGTTGACTTTTGTCAATAACTTGCGTGCAACCTCCTCTTTATTCATTTTTAGTAACGACAACAAGCAATTTTTGAATCAAAAACAGATACAACTAACATCAAAATGAACTATCTTTGCCATAAAGGAAACGTATAAGAAACTATTAAGAAAAACCTAGATTTCGTTCTCAGAAAACATTGTATCTTTTCGAAGGTACAGCAAACACAACTTACTCGCGAGAGCAGGTTGTGTTTTTTTATTCTATTAAACGAACATAAAACTAACAAAAAACGCGCCGTTTTTTGTTAAGTAACAGTAAAAAAATAACTTCCGCAGATTTCTGCTTGCCAAAATTTAAATGCAAAGAGTTTCTGTCAAAAAGTTGCGGAAGTTATTCTTTATCCATTACTAAGTAATCGGCAAAAAACAACTTATGACGATTTTGACAAAATGCCATAGGCATTATCTCTTTGTAGAGGGGGAAATAGGCATCGGCAAACGCATTCCGGAGGAATGCACCATACACGACAATCATTTCTGTCCTCCTGCCGGACGGGCACTTACTTTTCTCCGGCAGGAAAAGTAAGCAAAAGTGCCTGCGCTGTTGCCCGCTTTCCGGGAGGCACGGCACGTGCCTCCGCTAAAACCTTTATTCCCTCGTACCTCGGGCAAAAAGGTTTTTTCACGTTGCGGCACGCACCTCCCCTCCTCCGCGGCCAAAGGCGAGTGTACGCCTATTGAAAAAGAGACGTTTTAGAAATCATGTTCAAAAATCTACGAAATGTTTGCTAGCAATGCAATGCACGGAAAGCATACTTTCAAGATGTTTTGAACTTTAGTAAGTTGTTTTTTCATGATCACTTAAAGTTGCGGAAGTTATTTTTTCATCATCACTAAGTAATCGTCAAAAAAAATCACTGCTCTATTTCAAATCGAGCGGGTCTCTATTTCGGTAGAAAAAAAGTAATTTGTGCGAACCATCCGGACTGAAACAGCACAGTAAACATTAAAAACAACTTGTGACGATTTTGATGAAATACTGTAGGCATTTCTCTTTATAAGAAGAAAAGGCTGGTAGTCGACCTCCAATAGTGAGGCATATTGAGAAAATTTTGTTTTTATCCTGTAAATCCTGTCCGATAATCTGCTGGATGTTGCCATCAATGCAACGTTTGGGAATCACCCCACACAAAATGCATTGAACCATAGCAAATTATTTTTGATGGTCACACAATTTTTATCGTCATTAACAATAGCAGATTAATAATTAATTCGTACATTTGCCGAACCATAATTTTTTTTAGAATCCATAATTGGGTTTCGACAAAACAAAACATTTATACTTTAAATAGTGACCACAACAAACTCTGTGAAGAGCCGGTTGTGGTTTTTTTATTCAAAAAAGAATAATGGGGAGACCTATCTGTTGCAATTTGACAATATTCCCGTATATTTGTAGCGTCAAAAATTACACATAAGAGTGGAAACGGAAAAATTTGAATTAATAGCAAAGACCTTCCAAGGATTGGAAGAGGTTCTGGCAAAGGAGTTAATTAATCTTGGTGCCGACGAAGTGGAGATACTGAGAAGAGGCGTCAGATTCAAGGGCGACATCGAGATGATGTACAAAGCCAACTTATATTGCCGCACGGCATTACGGATATTGAAACCGATATACAAATTCGAAGCACAAGATGCCGATGAAGTCTACGACAAAATCAAACTTTTCAATTGGGAATCATGGATGGACAACAGCAAGACATTTGCCGTTGATGCCGTTGTCTTTTCTGACAATTTCAAACATTCAAAATTTCTGGCATATAGAGTAAAAGACGCCATTGCTGATTATTTCAACCACAAAACCGGCAAACGCCCATCTGTGCGCATCGTAAATCCAGACGTGCAGATCAACATACACATTGCCCAAGACCAATGCACCCTGTCCATCGACAGTTCCGGTGAGATACTGAGCAAGAGAGGATACCGCGAGGTACAGACAGAGGCCCCTATCAACGAGGCTTTGGCTGCCGGAATGCTACTGTTGGCGGGATGGGACGGACAGAGTGACCTGATTGACCCTATGTGCGGATCAGGAACGATTGTCATCGAAGCTGCGCTCATCGCACAGAACATAGCTCCGGGCATATACCGAACTCAAGGTTTCGCATTCGAGAAATGGCCTGATTTTGACCAGGAACTTTTCGACCGTCTTTACAACGACGACTCTCAAGAACGAGAATTCGAACATAAGATATACGGCTCAGACATATCGCCTCGAGCCATCGAGATAGCCGAGGCAAACGTAAAACGCGCCGGTGTGGCAAGATGTGTCACCTTAAAAACATCACCTTTCCAACAGCTGTCAAAACCTGCGGAAAAGGCAATGCTCGTTTTCAACCCGCCTTACGGCGAGAGACTAGCCGCCGACTGCGAGCTGTACAGCATGATTGGCTCGAAGCTCAAACGCGACTACACCGACATGGAGGCATGGATCATCACCCCTCCTACCGAAGCATCCGAAAAGATAGGACTCCACCCTTCTCGAAAATTCGAGCTGCTGAACGGCTCCATCGAGTGTGAATTCCGCAAATATGAGCTCTTCAGCGGAAGACGCAACGACTTCATCCGCGACCTAAGGGAGAGGGTGAGGTCCAACGAAGGAGAAGAGACTTCCGAGACAGAGGAGAAAGTATACATACGTCCGGAATCTTACATAGAAAGAGGAGTCAAAGAGGTGAGCGAAGAAGAAGAATCCGACTACCGGAACAGACGCCACATCGCTTTCGAGAAAAGCATCCATGAAGCTGCCGGCGAATATTTCGACAAGGAGACCGGAGAGTGGAAGAAGATAGGCGAGAGAAGAAGACGTGACGATTCTGACAGAGAGGACAGACCTCGAAGAGACTTCGGAGAAAGACGAGGAGGTTTCGGAAGAAGAGACGACGACCGTCCAAGAAGAGACTTCGGAGATCGCCCGCGCAGAGACTTCGGAGACAAGGACCGCAAGTTTGACGACCGTCCAAGAAGAGAAGGCGGTGACGGATTCAGAAGAGAAGGCGGATTCAGAAGAGAAGACAACAGAGATGGAGGCGGCAATAGACGCAGTTTCGACAGAAGAGACGACAACGACCGTCCAAGAAGAGACTTCGGAGACCGCCCACGCAGAGACTTCGGAGACAGAGAGCGCAGATTTGACGACCGCCCACGTGAACGTAGAGACGGAGACAGACGCGATTTCGGCAAAAGGGACGATTTCAACCGTGACCGCGCCCCTCGACGCAGATTTTATGACGATGACAATAAAAGAAGGTCTGACGACTAAAAAATCGGTTTTCTAATCCTTATAATATAACGAAGAGGCAGCCTCGCAAGAGACAGCCTCTTCGTTTTTTTTCTTAACTTAACAGAAAAACATCTTGCATGGGCATAATTCTTGCATTATATTAACAACCAATCATTTACAAAAAACAAGCATCAGCCATATCTCGAAAATTGAAAAAATAATTCACTTTTTTGACATAAAAGTACAACTGTAATTAATTAAATATTCCGATATTGCAAAGGGAAAAAAAGGACAACATGAAATCACAAACTTCACTTTTTATTATTTTATTAGGACTATTTCTGCATACAAGGGGGTATGCAGAAATGTCCTCTTACGACCAAAACAAACCAATTGGATGGGCAACCGTATCCTCCACTCCTACGGGAGGAGGAGGTAACGGTACCTGCGTCACGGTGAACAACGCCACCGACCTAAAGAGCTACTTGGGCAAAGACGGCGACTATGTCATCTATATAAAAGGTGCCATCCAAGTGAGCTCCATGATAAAAGCAGTGGTCAAAAACAAGACAATTTTAGGATTACCAGGCTCCTACCTCTATAATGAGGGACAAACGACCTCCACATCCGGCATCTTATACTTCTCTACCGGATCCAACAACGTCATCATGCGCAACGTCACCTTCAAAAGTGCCGGAGCTTACGACTGTGACGGAAACGACAACCTATGTATAGATGCAGCCACCAACATTTGGGTAGACCACTGCGACTTCCAAGACGGAGTGGACGGCAATTTCGACTGCAAAAACGGATCTAATAACATTGCAGTTACTTGGTGCCGATTCAGATATCTGAAGGAGCCTACGGCTGGCGGATCCGGAGGAGCAGCCGACCATAGATACACCAACTTATGGGGATCATCGGACAACAATGCGGCCAAGGATGCCGGAAAACTAAACACCACATTCCAATTCTGTTGGTGGGGCGAAGGATGCCGCGAACGTATGCCCCGCGTGCGGTTTGGCAAAGTACACATTATCAACTGCTTGTACAACAGCTCTGTGGCCAACTATTGCTGTGGTGCGGGAAATAACTCCAGCATCTACGTGGAAAAGAGTGCTTTCATCGGCGTGAACAACCCATACAAAGACTACTCCAGCTCCAGCGAAAAGGGATACTTGACCTTCAACAACTGCTACTTCAAAAATTGTTCGGGCAATACAACCGGTACGGGATCGGCGTTCACGCCATCTTCCTACTACACACTAGCTGCCATCGACGCATCTCTGGTGGAAGGTGTGGTGAGTAACACCAACAACGGTGCCGGAGCAACCCTGACGGTGGTCGAGTGCCAAGGTGTGATAGCGGGTGGAAACGTCACTCCAAACAACACGGCATCACTGACAAAGGCAGGAACAGGAGCCGCTTCCCAGAAGATAACCATCAACACTCCGATCGCCGAATTCGGCTATTCGTGGACCAACGCCACCGGAGCTACCGTCGAAGGATTGCCGAACGGCGTCTATGCCTCCATCAATCCGGACACCAAGACCATCACCATCAGTGGCTCTCCTAAAGAAGCAGGAACATTCACATACACCGTCAGCACTACGGGAGCAGAAACCAACGCATCCGTCAGCGGAACTATCACCGTCACCGAGTCTTCCATCCTCACAGGAGAACCTACTCTGACAAAAAGAGGCAGCGGCTCGTCCTCGCAGACAATCTCCAAGGGCGAACCTATCACTAGTTTCGGTTACTCATGGACAAATGCCACAACCATCGAATTTTCCGGACTGCCAGCGGGGCTTAATATCTCTGCCAACGGCACAGACAGAATGGACATCAGCGGAATCCCGACAGAAAGCGGAGTCTTCAATTTTACGGTAAAGACCATCGGCGGAGCCTCTGAATTGTCAAAAAGCGGGACAATCACAGTCACGGAACAGACAACAGGATACGAAGAAGACAAAACGGAACAAAGCTACATCCAACTGACATCACAACCCGTCAAAGGAAAAGCATCCCTGTCCATACGCGCAAACGGAACCATACGTATACACTTATGCAATCCTTACGGGAAACAGCTTCTATATATAGAGAAAGAGGTAACCGGAATGGAAACGATGGACATCGACACCGAAAATTTTGCTCCTGGCATCTATCTATTGGACTACACCATAGGCAACGATAGATATTCGGAGAAGATGATAATCATAAAATAACTTGGAAAGGCACGAAATCAGAATGATTTTCTCCAAAGAGAGAGTCATCCTGATTTCGCATCTTGCAGATTTTCTGCCAATGCAGACTCTATCTCCGTTTTTTCCAGGCGAATCATTTATATTTAGAACTTACATACCATGACACAAAAGATTACTCATTTCCAAAAAACATGGATAATTCTCATCCTGCTTCTTTGTAGCAACGCAGTTCATGCAGCAACACGGCAGATGGAGTATCTAAACAGGGGCGTCGTCGCTGTCAAAACAACAGACGGGGTCTACTTGAGTTGGAGATTTCTAGGCACAGACAACACGACAACCGCATTCAACATCTATCGGGACGGAACTCTGCTCAACAAAGAGCCCATCACCGAAAGCACTAACTACACGGACAAAGGAGGCACCGCCTCCTCTACATACATCATCAAAAGTGTAACAAACAATGTGGAAACGGAGAGTTCAGAACCCACCACAGTTTGGGACAGACAATACAGATCCATACAATTAAAACGGCCATCCGGCGGAAGCAACGCCTCCGGAAGCTACACCTACACCCCGAACGACATCAGCGCAGGCGACGTGGATGGTGACGGCGAATACGAACTGATTGTAAAATGGGACCCCTCCAACTCGCAAGACAACTCCAAAAGCGGATACACCGGCAACGTATATCTTGACGGATACAAGCTGGACGGCACGTTCCTTTGGAGAATAGACCTCGGCGTAAACATCCGGGCAGGAGCCCACTACACTCAATTCCAAGTCTATGACTATGATGGCGACGGCAAGGCGGAAGTTGCCTGCAAAACGGCACCAGGAACCAAAGACGGAAAAGGGAAATACGTACTCATGGGATCCGACGACCCATACAAAGACTACCGCAACAGCAGCGGATACATATTGAACGGGCCGGAATATCTGACCATATTCAGCGGCGAGACAGGAGAAGAACTAAGTACCGTAGCCTACAATCCTCTAAGAGGCAGCATCACAAAAGCCAACTGGGGCGACACCTACGGAAACCGGGTGGACCGATTCCTTGCCTGTACAGCCTACTTGGACGGAGTTCATCCAAGCCTGGTCATGTGCCGGGGCTATTACACTCAATCCAACTTGGTGGCTTACGACTTCAAAGACGGCAGACTCACCCAACGATGGGAATACCACTCCGGCACATCCGACGTTGGCGCATACGGCGAAGGGTTCCACAACCTGTCGGTTGCCGATGTCGACAACGACGGATTTGATGAAATAATCTATGGATCGGCATGTATAGACCACAACGGCAGTCTCTATTACCGGACCGGATTTGGGCATGGAGACGCCATGCACGTCTCGCAGATGGTGCCTGGAACAGCAGATTTGGAAGGCTGGTTCGTACACGAAGAGACCGGCAGTGCCTACGGATTTGAATTGCGAAACCTCCGTACGGGGAAGGTGATCTTCGGAGAAAAGACCGGCACCGACGTGGGCCGCGGACTTGCAGCCGACATAGATGCCGCACATCCCGGATTTGAATGTTGGAGCACCGGAAGCAACAACGTATACGACTGCACCGGAAAGGTCATCTCCACCAGCCGCCCTTCCGTCAACTTCCGCATCTACTGGGATGGCGACCTCCAGGACGAACTGCTGGACGGAACCAAGCTAGACAAATGGAACGGGAACGGAGTCTCCCGACTATACACTCTTTACAACGAAAGCGAAGGCTATGGCACCTCCTGCAACAGCACGAAGGCCACACCTTGCCTACAAGCCGACCTGTTAGGCGACTGGAGAGAGGAGATTATCCTCTACAACGGCAACGATCCCAGCAAAATCAACCTATACACGACAACCATCCCTACCCAACATAGACTGTTCACACCCATGCACGACGCCGTCTATAGGATGGGTGTAGCATGGCAAAACTCCGCCTATAACCAACCTCCTCATCTCGGAATATACATAGGAGACGGGGTAGACAACGTAGCACAGCCAGACATCTACGTCATTAAGAACGGAACGGCCATCGCCGGAGAGCCTACCTTGACAAAGCAAGGAGCGGGAAGCTCTTCCCAATCGATAGAGAACAAAACAGCAATCGTCGACTTCAACTACGCATGGACCAATGCGGCATCCGTCAAGGTAGAATGGACGCCACTTCCGCCTACGGGAATCAACGTGACTATAGACAACGCCGCACAGAAAGTCTATTTCAGCGGCACACCGACCTCCATCGGCACCTTCTCATTTACGGTGACCACCATCAGCGGTTCGGAAACGGAGGCCTCAAAGTCTGGAACCATCCAAGTGACAGACCCGGCAAATACATCCAAACTAGAATATGAAGGAGAGCTCACACAAACTATATTTGAAGGCAATACCATCGAAGCCATAACGTTCAGTTGGGGAAATGGCACCACCGGAATAGAGATAGACGAGCTGCCTGCCGGCATCCTATCGAAGCAGGAGGCGAACAGTACCACCATCAGCGGCACCCCCAACCAGTCGTTCACCACCAAGGTGACATCCATAGGCAAAGGCGAGACCATCACTTACGAGATAAACGTCACCGTCATTCCATCCGGCATCAAGAAGGTGGCATATATAACCGACGCAACCGCATCCAACTATGCCAACGACACGAAGATACTACCAGCCCTAAAGAATTGTCAGGACTTGTACGTAGTCGAGATTGATGCACAACAAAGCAATGTGGACCTATCATTTTTCGACCTCATAGTAGTCTGCGAGGTAGCCGGATCTACCAGCCCAATTATGGCCGAATTAAAAGGCATCGACAAACCCATGCTCAACATGAAGGTACACGTCTACAAGAACAACGAGGCCACTTGGAACTGGGCAACCAACGGATTCGGAGACAACACACAAGCCAACACACTGACCATATCGGCAGATATGCTGACACACCCCATGTTCAAAGATATCGAATTTAACAACGGCAACGAGATACAGATGCTATCCTCCGTCACCAACAAAGGATACACCTATATGAACCCGGAGAGTTTCGCATCTGTGACAGGAAACATAACTTCCATCGCTACGATTAAAGACGCCGAACAGGTCTGCATCTTCGAGGCACCTGCCGGAACCGTCATTTCCGGCACTAAGCTAGAAGAACCATTCATCCAGATTGGATTGAACAGCAGTTCACTTGCCAACATAACCGCCGACGGCGTCTCCGTCGTGCTCAATGCCTGCTATTATCTGCTAGGCATGAACAGTGACGAGACCTCCTACAACGACCAAGCAGCCATCTCAGAAATGGCCGTCTATCCGAACCCGATAAGAGATTTCATCAACATGGAGACAGAGGCAACGAAAGAGGGAGTCATCGAAATAAGGATATTCGACACAAACGGCAAACTAATATTATTCAGAACAGAGATGACACAACAAGGCCGCAACAGATATGTCATAAACAGAGGTTCCATCACCTCCGGCGATTATCTTCTGGAGATAAAAGACGGAGAAAAGACGCTTCGCAAGAAGATCATCATAAGATAATTCCCATTTAAACAGAAAAACAACTTCGTTTTCAAAGCCATGCCAGCCAAAGTCTGACATGGTTTTTTTAGAAATTTACAATTTAATGTCCAAATGGAAACACAAAGCTCAAAAATAAGATATAAGAAGAACCCTAAATGCCTAACGTCAATCCCATTGATTATCAACTGTTGTTTGCTAAGATTATTTTGAACCACAGAGAGCACAGAGAAAAAAATTAAGAGGCTGATTTCTGTGTTAAAAAAAAGTTTAATCTTGGAAGAAGCAAGAAAGACACCGGAGCATACGGAGAAAAGCGTGTTTTTATTTTTCTTTTCAGCATTTCATGCTATTCGGATTTTTTAAATCTTACTTTTTTTACGGATCCAACCCTTCGAGTTGGTTTTATTTCAACATTCTGATCTTAAACAATCTAAACAATAGAACCAAACAACATAATTTCTACAAACCGGATCCGGCATGTTTTTTCAACTTTTATTTTAAATTTTTTTTTGTAAAAAAATATTTACTTTTGCTCAAATTATATTTTTTTAAACATAAAACTAAAAAGATGAAGAATCAAATAAGAATGTTAAGGAAACTAACTATGTCCATTTTATTAGGAATAATCACTTGTAATGTAAATGCACAACAAGTAACTATCACCGCCGGAGCTCTTGATTGCGACAACTACGGAAACAACGACATTCGTTTCTCTCCCGCCACTTTTGCAGGTGACGGAACACAACAAAAAATCACCATTACCTTTGCGCAATACCAATGTGAACGCTGCAAACAAATCGTATTTGTGAAGAACGACGGAACGGCAGTCGATTTGGCTCAAGATGTAGCATCAAGCGAATTTGTCGTAACAGGAGTACAGAAAAACCCTCTTCCTGTAAGCAATCCGACAATAACAGGCAACAAACTTTCTTTTAACGGTCTTGATTGCGGTTGGGATGTAGGCGATATTTCCATTGATTTGTATCTAAAATACGAATTATCCACGAATACGTTGTACTACTCTTCCAATCCGTTTGGCGCAAATGGCGGCGGCAATAACAACTCTACGAATTTGGACGATTTGATTCTCGGAAGCGGAGACAAACAATTCATTTTTCACACACAAATGCAAAATCCGAATGACCCTCCTATTGTTTTCATTGCACCTAAATTACCCAACAGTACGGATTTTGACTGGAGCAAACAGATCATCCTGAAAAATGACGGTTCGTTACTGATGAGTGCCGGAAATCTTGGGGTCGGCACGACTAACCCACAATACAAACTCGATGTAAACGGCACCATTCATGCTAGTGAAATAATTGTAGACCTAAACGGAGGAGCAGATTTTGTCTTTGAAAAGAACTACACGTTGCGTCCTCTCAATGAAGTGTTCGACTTCATTCAAACGAACAAACATTTGCCTGAAATTCCATCGGCAGCCAAAATGACCAACGGCGATGGTGTAAGCATGGGCGAATTTCAAATAAAACTATTACAAAAGATAGAGGAACTGACGTTGTATATCATCCAACAAGAGCAACGAATTAAAGAATTAGAACGTATTGTTAAATAATCAGATGATGAAAAAACTTGTTATTTTCCCAATAATCATTTTTTTGTGCTCAACTCTTTCAGCACAGACAGTTCATTTCCTCTATGATGAAGCGGGAAACCGTGTTGAACGATACATCAGCATGACATTCGGGCTGAGGTCTGCGGCTGTAACGACAACCGAAAAAACGACAGAAAAAACTCCACAAGAAGTAGTACAAGATCTTTCGTTGTCTAACCCCATTCATATTTTCCCTAATCCGACAGACGGATTGTTAAAAGTCCAGATAGACAACTTGCAAGAAGATCAAAAAGCATCCGTTGCGTTAATGAATATAAAAGGGCAAACAATCTTATTCCAATCTATTGTAAGAGATGTTGTCGAGCTGGATATATCCACAAGCGAACAGGGCATTTACATTATGCGTATCAGCATTGACGGTGAAAATACAGAATGGAAAATCATTAAGAAATAAACATACCGGATGAAAAAACTTATATTTATCGGCAGTCTTCTATTTGGTTTGCTTGCTCCTGCTTACGGGCAAAAATCATATACGCTGGATACACCCGACACAGAAAGCAAAGAATATGTTGCTCGGGATTTCGTCAAGTTCAAGCCTGGCTATTCTTTTACCGCAGAAGAGGGATTGACTCTTATAGCAAGGATTGACAACACCATACTTTCTATCCCTTCGGAAGACACCTATTTAAAATCGGACGGTACGACAACGAGCGACCCGACACAAGGTGCAGCGGTCGGGACAATTGGAGGAACAATGAATATAAACCAGACTGGCGCGGTAACATATCAGATTCCAATCGAGATTCCTACCGGAATAAACAACGTACAGCCCACTGTACAATTAGTGTATAATTCGCAAGCCGGCAATGGCATCGCCGGCATGGGATTTAGCCTCTCCGGCACATCGACCATCACAAGAACCGGCAGTAATTTCTATAATGACGGCAAAACGGACGGCATACAGTTAACAAACACAGACAATCTGATATTAGACGGGCAACGGCTTGTTTTAATTGCCGGCAGCAATTTGGAAAACGGAGCAAAATATCGAACGCAGGAAGAAACATACAGTGATGTTACTTATAAAAACATCAATGGACTTTTATGCTTTGAAGTCATAACACAAACAGGAGTTACGATGATTTACGGAGCTTCTGCCGATTCGTATATTGAAGCGCAGGGAACGTCCATCCCGTTAACTTGGGCTCTGACAAAAGCAATGGACCCCAATGGAAATTTCATAACCTATGAATATGGTGAAGACAATGATAACGGTGAATTTTGGTTGTCAAAGATCCATTATACCGGCAACGCCCTTGCCGATGTGGAACCCATGCACGAAATTGAGTTTGTATATAGTTCGGACAGATCGGATACGCAACTGTCCTACCTGTCGAAAACTAAAACAATGACGACCAAACTATTGGAAACAATCAATGTGAAAACGAACGGACAGACATTAAAAGAATATACACTATCATACGACTCTGACGGATTCTACACCAAACTGTCAACCATTAATTTGACCAACAGCAACGGCGAAAAATATAGTCCAACCATACTGAATTGGAATAAATTAAATGCAGAAAATCCGCCGGTTTATTCAGTTGAAAGCCACGGGTTGATTCCGATTGATGAATCTGACTATTACAATGAATACACGATATTGGTCGATGATCTCAACAATGACGGGATTTCCGATTTTATAAAAACAGGTACCGCCACATCGACGGGAGCCTCTTCCATTGGAGGAGAAATAATGGACTGGAAGCTATACCTCTCCAATAAAACAAACGGTAGCATTTCATACAATGTGAGCCAGTCGACCCCGCTCGGTTATGTTGGAGTATGCACCTTGTTGTCGCTCGATTTAAACAATGACGGAACGAAAGATTTAGTCGAAATCAGATCTTCTTTCGGAGCTGATTCTAATTATGAGATTGATTTTCTGCTGAATAACGGTTCCGGGGTTTTGGACAGGCAAAATTTCACAGGAACTTGTTTTAACACTTCATCTTATTCGTCTTCATCCTATTCCGACAAAACGATTCAAATTGAATGTAATGATTTCAATGGCGACGGAAACATTGAAATGCTCCTTATACACGGAGATAAGGTTAAAATGTATCGCATCAACTTCGACACAAAAGATTTAACGGAACTAAGCACGACGACAAATGCCTCTTTCTATTCCAGTGCCGACCGGAACCAGTCCATAACCGATGTAAACGGCAACGGACTTCCTGAAATATACATCCGGGACGAAGGCAAAATTTTTGAATATAACAGCATTTCCAACTCTTTTGAACAACTGTCTTTTTCAAATACCCCACTTTATCTGGATTTTTTGGGAAGTGGAGACTTTGTTGACATTAACGGAGACGGCAAGACAGATTTGATACATTACTCCGCCTTTGATGGTTCGGGTTGGCACATTAAATTCTCTAATGGAACCTCGTTCATGGATATGCCTTGTCCGTTGACCAGAAATAGGACTTTGTCTTCCGATAATGAATCTTTCTCTGATAAGTACTTTTATGCCGACTACAACAACGACGGCAAAACGGACATATTGGAAATATTCTCGACAGGAATTACCATTTATTACTATACCGGTAACGGTTTTGTCTCAAAAAGCTATGCTTCAAATGAAATTCCGAGTTCTTTGAACCGCAATTTGTATTACAACAAACTCATTCCCTACCACGACATGACGGGCGACGGAAAATGTGATTTGCTGTCTCTCTCCGAGTCCGGAATAAATATCCACTCTTTCTCTACTCCGGAAACCGAAAAGCAACTCACCTCCGTGACGGACGGTTTGGGAAGGACAACTGCCATTTCCTATAAACCGTTGTCGGACATGACGGTGTATGGAGGAGGAAGTCCCGAAACCTCCGATCAGGTAGCACAATTTTGCATGCCGTTTTCGGTTGTCGCCGAAACGAACTTTTCGGCAGGAGACATGACGAACACCACCAAATATTCGTACAAAGGACTGAGATGCCATTTGAAAGGGAAAGGGCTGTTGGGATTCGAAGAGTTCACGGAAGATAATGTCACCCTCAACAAGAAGAAAACAACCAAATTTGGATATAATCCCGATTTGTTCAATGTTTATCCAATAGAAGAAAAAACATTTACTTCCATTGGGAATAATCCAATCGGAACAACCACCTACGAACCGGAGACAGTCCGATTGGGGCTGGATATTCATAAAAGATATTTCCCTTACACAAGCAAAAAAACAATAACCGACCACCTGACCGGACAGACGGTTATCATTGAAGCTTCGCTCTACGAAGACGGGAATCCGCGCTTAACTACCACAACTCAAGGAAATATCGTTGAAACCAAAGCAATAGAATACATACAAAAAGGCTCTTGGTGCAAAAATAGACCGAGTGATATAATCACCACCAAAACTGTTGACGGAGAGACCCATACCCGCCGAATCTCTTCGATGTACGACAACAACGGAAATCAGACAAAGGAAACCATTGATCTGGGAGACGAAAACGAATTGATCACCGAATACAAAAACATCAATTCCTTCGGGCAGGCTTGTTTAGTGGAACGAAAAGCAAATGGCATAACCCGCAGTTCGTCCTACACCTATAGCTCATCGGGGCGATTCATGACAAGCAAGACCGATGAATTGGGGCAAACGACCTCCTACGAATGGGATGAGAACACCGGACTGCTGTCCGGCAAAACGGATCGTTTGGGAACCGTCCGGTTTTCTTATAACGGAGCCGGAGAGTTGACAGAAACAAAATATGCCGACGGAATCAAGGAAGCGAAGGTCTTAAGATGGGCAAGCCCAAACAATGCGCTGGGTGCCAAATACTACTCATTTGAGGAGAAATCGGGCTCTTCGCCGACCATAACCTGGTTCAATGCGCTGGGCAGCGAGGTGCTTAAAGAAACCTTTGGTCTGAACGGACAGAAAATCAGTGTTTTTTCCGAATACTATCCGGATGGAAACAAAAAAAGAATTTCGGAACCTACATTCGCTTCTTCTCCCGAAAGTTGGGCGGCGACTTATACTTTTGACCAGTATGGCAGACCGGCAACGCTGACCACTCCAATGGGCGTTACAAGTACTTCGTATGGAACTTCAACGACCACAATCACTTCGCCGGAAGGCAGCAAGACAAACACCTATAACGCTTCGGGACAGGTTGTCAGCGTAGAAACGAACGGAAAATCGGTAAACTATGTTTATTATCCTTCGGGACAAATAAAAACGACAACTCCGGAAGGGGGAGTTACCATCAATATGGAATACGACCTGCAAGGCAATCGCACCAAACTGATAGACCCCGACGGAGGAACGGTTGAATCAAAATACAACGGTTTCGGCGAGTTGCTATGGACAAAACAAAAGGTACACAGCAGCAACAAATTCATCACCACCACAAACAGTTATGCCGACAACGGACTGCTCCAAAGCATGGAGCGCAACGGAAAAACAACCGTCTATACTTATGATGATGACAATCGAATACACACCATTGAGATTGCCGGAGAACACAAACAGACGTACACTTACGATGAGTTCGACCGAATAACCAACCTGAAAGAGGAATTTGACGGAAAAGAATACAACAAAGGGAAAGAATACGACGTCTTCGGCCGAGTAAAAAAGGAAACTTATCCTTCGGGCTATTACACCGTAAACCGTTACGACGACAGCGGCTTTTTGGTAGAGGTGAGCGACCGATACGGCAGACAAATATGGAAGGCAGAAGCAGGAAATGCTCGCGGACAAGTTACGCAAGAAAAACGAGGTGGCATGACCTCAATTCATAGTTTTAACGGCAAAGGACAGTTAGAACATAGTTACAATAATGTTTTCGACTGGTCGTATACCTATACGGACGAGGGAAATCTGGAATCTCGAACGGATAATGAAACAGCACAAAAAGAAGAGTTTGAATACGATGAACTGAATCGGTTGACAAGTTGGGACATTTATCAAAACAACAGTTTTGTTCCGCAAAAATCCAATGGATTGTCTTTTGACGCAACAGGCAATATCTCAACCAAAAGCGACTTGGACAACCTGACGATGAGCTACGGAGAGAATGGTAAGCCGCACGCATTGACCGCCATAGATGGAGTGCCAAGTGTTTTCCCTACCGAAAATTTGATTATCACTTACACCGATTTCAAGAAAATAAAGGACATTACCGAAGGTAATCGGTTTTATGAAATCACTTACGGTGTAGATGAACAGCGCAGAAAGTCAATTTACAAAGAAAACGGGACAGAAAAGGAAACTCGCCATTATTTTGGCAATTACGAAGAAAAGACCAACCATACAACAGGTATAACCGAAATAATACATTACATTAACGGCGCAATTTATATTGTGCGGAGTGATGGCAATAACAGTTTTTACTATGCCTATACAGACAACTTGGGTTCTTTGACAAGTTTAGTAAACGAAAACGGCACGGTAGCCGAACGCTACGCCTACGACCCGTGGGGAAGGCGCCGTAATCCGGACAATTGGACGGAAAACGACAACCGAACAATTTGGATTGTCAATCGCGGCTACACCGAACATGAAATGTTGGACGCTTTCGGCATCATCAACATGAACGGAAGGGTGTACGACCCACTGACGGCTTCTTTCCTTTCTCCGGACCCTTATATACAGGCACCGGACAACTGGCTGAATTATAACCGGTATGGTTATTGCATGAACAATCCGTTAAAATATACGGATCCGGATGGCGAGTTTCTCGTTGGTTTTATTTCCGGTTTTGTCAAAGGATTAGTTAAAGGAGAAAACCCATTCAAAACAGGTTGGCAAACTGGAGTAAATGAGCTTAAAATAGCTACAGGACTAATAGCAACCGATTCAAATAAAAACTTCGGAGAACAATTGTTGGAGATTGTATCCCGAGTTACTTGGCAAGCTCCACAAACATTAGTCGGGAACCTATATTCTAACGTCTCTAATTGGGCTTGGCAGGTAGATAAGGTTGAATATTATGGCGGCGCAACGGTATTAAGCGGAAATTTCTTCGGAGGTAAAGGTGCCGTAACTCTGGGAAGTTACATAAATGGCAGTCGCAGCCTTGCCGCAAACCCGAACAACTCACTATTTCAACACGAATACGGACATTACCTGCAAAGCCAGGATATGGGATGGGGTTATTTGTCCAGAGTTGGTATTCCAAGTTTGATGAGTACCGCTTCCTATGACGACGGAAATCATGATTTTCAACCTTATGAACAGGATGCGAACCTTAGAGCTTTCAAGTATTTCAACAAAAATGTAAAGGGATTTTATCAAACAGAAGCAGAATATAGATACAATCAAAGGGAAGAAATAGATAAGGGCTGGAATTTTCATCAAAATCCAATGGACATTAATCATATTGGGTGGAATAGCAGATATGATTATTATGATTATAAAAATTCTACGCATAGTGTCTTAATAAATAATTTAAGTTTAAAATCTCAATGGTATGACTATTTAGATCCTTTAGGAATTATAGCAGGAACAGGTAATGGATTATATTATAATAAACATAGAGTAAAATAGATTTATGAAACAGATTAAAATAATCATATTATTGATTGCAACTTGTATGTTGCTGTGTGCTTGTCCAGATAAAACGGAGCAAGATTTCATCTACATAACAAACAAATCAGATAAAACTATTGCTTTTCAAGTTAACGTAAATAAACAAGACGAAATATTTTATTGTTCTGATATAGGCACAACTATTCTTATCTCGGTGAAAAGCAATTCGACATTTAAACTCGACAATGGCGATACTTATTCAAGTTGGAACAGTTATTTGAAATCACTAACAGTATTTATATTAGACGGTGAACTATATGAGGAATATTGGCAGCAACCCTGCGATACAATCCGAAAGTATGTGCCGATTTTACATACGTATCGGCTTACCTTAGAAGATTTGCAACGTATGAATTGGACGGTAGTATATCCACCGGAGGAATAGGGTTAATAAAAACCACTTGGTTATAAGACTATTTCAAATTTAAAATCTCAATGGTATGACTATTTAGATCCTTTAGGAATTATAGCAGGAACAGGTAATGGATTATATTATAATAACCATAGAGTAAAATCACAATATTAGTAAATCATGAAAACTATAAAGATTCTTTTACTGATTTCGTTGACATTAATAAGTTCGGCTTGTCCTTCAAATGATGATGAGACGGGTCATAAATACATTACCATTGTCAATAATTCTAACAGTAAGATTAGAATTCAGACGGTATGGAGTATCTCCATTAACAAAGCAGATACTTTCTGGCATTGTAGATTACCTGCTCCTATTATAGAACAAGGTTCAAACCGCCAATTTGAATGTTCAAATTCAGATAGAGGAGAATCATGGGAGAATGACTTTAATGCTATACCATACATTCAATTTTTGATATTTGATGCAGAAACTTATGATGAATATAGGGATTATGGAGTATCTTGTGAGGAAACTAATTACACTATTCCCGTTTTGTACCGTTATCAGTTGAAATTAGAAGATTTGGAACGTATGAATTGGACGGTAGTATATTCACCAGAGGAATAGATTATGAAAGTACAACGACAGAAAAAATTGAATAAATATGAAATATGAAACGTACATGACTGGCTTTCGCCAAAGGGAATGAAAAGGGATTTTTGGCTATATTTGCCACTTAACCCTTAAACATTACTTATCATGGCTAAACAGAATCAAGCGGTCACCTTCGAAGAAGTTGTAGAGCGCGGATGCGGTCTTGACGTTCACAAGAAGGAAATCGTGGCAACCGTCAGTGGGACAGGCATAGAGTCGGAGACTCGCACGTTCCATTCGACAACGAGATCATTGACAGAATTGAAAGAATGGCTATTGGCGCTAGGCGTTACCCACGTGGCAATGGAGAGTACCGGCGTTTATTGGAAACCCGTGATGAACATCCTTGAGCCAGGCGGTTTCACGATTATGGTCGTTAACGCCCGCCACATCAAGTATGTACCCGGCCACAAGACAGACAAGAAGGATTCAGCATGGATATGCAAGCTGCTTCGTGCCGGACTTCTGAAAGGCAGTTTTGTGCCCGGACGAGAGCAGCGCGACCTCCGGGACCTCACCCGCTATCGCCGTAAACTCGTCCAGCAACAAGCCTCGGAACATAACCGGATGATACGTATCTTCGAGGATGCCAATCTGAAGTTGTCGAGTGTGTTCTCCAATATCCGAGGCAAGACTTGCACGGCTGTCATAGATGCCGTCATATCCGGAGAGACCGATCCCGTCAAACTAGCAGAGATGTGCACACATTGGCGACTGAAGAGCACCCAGGAGGAGATTTCCCTTGCGGTAGAGGGCTGTTTCACGGAACATCACAAGTTCATGATACGTGCCATACGCACGAGCATCAAGAGCATCGAGTCGGAAATAGAGCATCTCGACAAGGAGATAGAGCGCAGGATGCAGCCTATCGATGATGAGATGAAACAACTTTGTGAGATTCCAGGAATGGACACTAAGGCTATACGCGAGCTGTTGGCTGAAATCGGCGTTGACATGGAAGTGTTTCCTACCGCCGAGCACCTGACTTCATGGGCGGGTCTGGCTCCGGGCAACAACGAGAGCGCAGGTAAAAAAAAAGTTCACACACCAACCACGGCAACAAGGCGACGAAAGCCATAATGACAGAATGTGCGTGGTGTGCGACACGAACAAAGAACACCTACTTCTCCGCCCGATACAGGAAACTTGCCGCAAGACGAGGAAAGAAACGCGCATTGGTCGCAATTGCCGCAGAAATGCTAAAGGTGGTTTACCACATGCTCAAAGACGGCACATCCTATGTGGAATTAGGAGAGGATTACATGGGTTCTAAACGCAAGGACGCACAGATAAAGTATCATAAGGAACAACTGGATAAACTACTCGGAGAGGATTCGCCCGAGACACAAAGCGCATAAGGGCGCATGAATCCTAAGGCCGATTTTTACTGGGACATCAAGCCCGAATATGAAACTGGCCTAAACGACTGAGAGGCAAAGATTGTTGCTTTGAGCACGCGAATGAAATTTCCTGACCATCCGGTCGTTTTCAAACAAAAAAGCCACGCCAATAGTCGCATGTAGTCAAAAGCCGCATGCTAATCTTTTAATGTGTCTAAAAAAGAATTATAAACAAGAGGTGCTGTAAATCAGCACTCCACAACTAAATTATTTTCGAATGAAATATCTCAAAATAATCATACTATCAATAGCAGCTTGTATGTTGCTGTGTGCTTGTCCAGATAAGGATGGACATTATTCTATTACTATAGTTAATAAGTCCGAAAAAACAATTTTATGCCAACCTCAAATTATTAAAATCGGAGAAGAATATGAACAATATGATTGTCAGAGAGTTAATAGAATCATCAATAAAGATTCAACATATGAATTTGAAAAGATACGGCACTCTTGGGAACAAGAACTAGATGGTTATTACATACAACTATTGCTAATGGATGCCGAAACTTTTGACCAATATATATCAGCACCCTGCGATACAATCCGAAAGTATGTGCCGGTTTTACACACGTATCGGCTTACCTTAGAAGATTTGGAACGTATGAATTGGACGGTAGTATATTCACCGGAGGAATAGATTGTGAACAAGGGAGGTCGTGACAAAAAAGTTGCCATGGATACACGTGGTTGCCGGCAGGTGCAAGAAAAGCATAGAAAGAGTGCATGACGAGGTGAAACGCAAGTTCATGCAGTTCTATCTGGATGAATTCTGCTATAAGTTCAACCGTAGATATTTTACTGACCTGTTTGACCGTCTGTTGGCAGCATCCTCCTGTGTGCCTGTGTTTCGGCATGAATGCGGAAAACCAGCGAGTAAATGCTTGAACTTTTTATCAAATTGTATATTGGCAAAGAAATAAAACCAATAGAAAGCATCGCAGACATTTACGTTCAGTGGCAACTTAATGACAAAGCACTTGGACTTTGTCAGTTGTGTTTAGACAGACTTGCAGGAGAAAAAAACCAAGAGTAAAGGCAAGGCTTGCGAAAAAAATGGACGAACTAACTAACGGTAAATGAGAACTACTGGTGCTAACTGCAGTTTGGCAAGAGTGGCGGTTCAGTTCTTCGTATGACAGTTTTGTGGTAGGTTCAAGTGCAGTTCTTCGATTGAACTTTTGTGCCAAAATTCCGCCCGAACGCCAAGCCGCAAACCGTTAGCGGTAATTTGGCTGATTAAGAAATATACACTACCTTTGATACTATCAAATGATACTATCGACATTATGAAACCACCATACAAAATAACACCAGAGACTCTAAATTTAATCACTTCCATTTCTGAGAAAATAGGAGAGATAAACGCTAAATATTTAGATAAGCAGAATCCTCAATTAAGAAAACAGAACAAAATAAGGACAATTCATTCGTCATTACAGATTGAGGGAAATACTTTAACAGAGGAGCAAATTACAGCAATAATTAAAAATAAGAGAGTTATTGGTCCACAAAAAGATATTATTGAAGTAAAAAATGCAATTGAAGTTTACGACAAAATATCAGACCTAAAATATTATTCAGAAAAGAGTTTCCTATCTGCACACAAAAGGTTGCTTTGTGGACTCGTTGAAAATCCGGGAAATTACAGGAGAAAAGAAGTTGGCATTGCTAAGGGAAATGTAATTGCACATATTGCCCCACCCTACGACAATGTTCCTTTTTTAATGAGAGGTTTATTTGAATATCTGAAAAACGAAGATGAAATCCCTTTAATAAAAAGTTGTGTTTTTCATTATGAGATGGAGTTTATTCACCCTTTCTTAGATGGGAATGGACGAATGGGGAGATTGTGGCAAAGTGTGATTCTTTTGGAAAAATATCCTGTATTCGAGTTTCTGCCTTTTGAAACATTGATAAGTCAGAATCAAGAATCCTATTATAATGCACTGGCTCTAAGCGACAAACAAGGAGAATCTACGATTTTTATCGAATTTATGCTTCAAACAATTAACCAATCGCTTGAAGAGCTACTCGACTATAAAGGACGAATTTTAAAAGACATAGACCGGATTGAATACTTTGTAGCAAATGGCGAGAATGAATTTTCTCGAAAAGACTATATGTCTATGTTTAAAGAAATATCAACTGCGACAGCAAGCCGTGACCTTAAAAAAGGAATAGAACTTGGCCTTTTCGAGAAGGAAGGAGACAAAATAAAAACTAAATACCGAAAGATTAAATGATAAACCAGCCCCTAACAAACGGTTTCTTGTAAACCAAGCGAGCAAGTTCGAACGGGTGTCAGTTGGGCTGACAAGTGCAATGAGAAACATACGATGCACGCAGCAAGCAAACAGCACACAAGAAACTAAAAAAAATCGAACAAACATGAAACATCTCAAAATAATCATATTATCAATAGTGACTTGTATGTTGCTGTGTGCCTGTCCAGATAAGGATGAGAATGAGAATCGTTATATTTCATTTAGTAATAAATCAGGAGAAAAAATAGGCTATCAAATTTCATTTGGTAAGATATATGACATTTATCAAGATACAGCATTTCTTTGTAATATGACTTCTGACAACTTTATAGATAATGATTCTTTGTTTATTCTTGAGTGCCCTATTCGTGTTGATAATTGGGAAACAGATTTGAGAGATTTATACTATATCCAATTTTTAGTCTTAAGCGGAGAAAAATTCAGTCAATATATATCAGCACCCTGCGATACAATCCGAAAGTATGTGCCGATTTTACATACGTATCGGCTTACCTTAGAAGATTTGGAACGTATGAATTGGACGGTAGTATATCCACCGGGGGAATAGGGTCAATAAAGACCACTTGGTTATAAGACTATTTCAAATTTAAAATCTCAATGGTATGACTATTTATACCCATTGGGAATTTAATGGATTATACTACAATAAAAATAGAGTAAAATAATGGCTCTATAACGAATCGTGTGGGTAACTTAATAAAAACACTTGGGGTTGGGAATGCTTCCACCCTGGGAAGTAAAAGAGGTCTCTTTTGACAAAGGGCAGATGGCAGCAAAAGCCTTCATATCCAAATCGATTTCCAAAGAGGAGGAGAGTTTGTCAACATCGACAACTTTATAGATATGGCATACTTCGTCTGTGGCAAACTTAAATTCGGTTACCCACGATTCGTCATAGAGCCATATCTGTCATAAACATTACTTTTGTCCTATTATTAGAAGCGCAAAATCACCTTCTATATGTTAAATATTCATGCTTGAAAGGAAATAAAGTTCTGCAATTCCTTCAATTACGAAACATATCAGTATTTTTGTACCATAAAAACATATAGTGCATGTGTGCATAACCAAGGCATATGGGCACTCTAAAACGAAGAAAGGGAGAGCATTCTTGTGTAATGTTCTCCCGTTTTATTATATTGCTATGGAAATAAAATTAGCAACGACAACTGAAGAACAGATCCTGAGACTGAAAGATAGAGGAATGACCATAGATGATGAAGCTCTTGCAAGAGAAGCATTAATGGACATTGGATATTACAGATTGGGATTTTATTGGTTTCCAATGGAAAAAACATATCCGGAAAGAACCGGAAGAAACCATGAATTTAAGGCTGGCTCACTTTTTGAGACCAGTATTCACCTATATGTGTTCGATAAGTGTCTCAGAAATATCTTAGCCAATTACCTATCTGATATTGAAGTCAATGTCAGAACTAAGGTTATATACATTATCTCCAATATCCATAAGCAAAACCCTACATGGTTTGCAGATAATGATGTGGTGATGTACAGCTACATCAACCAATTTGAGAAGAAATACAATAATGAGATTACAAATAATGACGTAATAAAACGCCATTCCGAGAGACACAAGAACAACAAATACGCACCAGCATGGAAGACTCTTGAGTATCTATCATTTGGTGACCTGATTCGACTGATTGAGAACATCAAAAGTTCAGAGGACAAGCAAAAGATATATGAATGCTATGGATTTAACGAGGATAAGACTTTTCCCAACTATATTGACGTAATAAGACAGCTACGGAATTGCTGTGCTCATGGTCATCCCATATTTGACATGGTCCTTTGTAAGTCGTTACGTGCAGCCAAGTTTAAAAAAGTGCTCAAAGGCAAGGCTCTTCCTGATAATTTCTATTCCAACATGCAGGGAGCACTCGTTGTAATACAATATATTCTTTACTACTTGCCTGGAAATAAAGGTAATGAATTTAGAGAGGAAATTCAGTCATTCTTTAAAGAAAAAATGACTGATGATATAAAGCCAATGGTAGGATATCTATTAGACATACCATGGTTGCAAACTAAATTATAATTTGTGGCAAACTTAAGCACTATTTGTCATAAACCCTTTAAACTCGACAATGGCGATACTTATTCAAGTTGGAACAGTTATTTGAAATCACTAACCGTATTTATATTAGACGGTGAACTATATGAGGAATATTGGCAGCAACCCTGCGATACAATCCGAAAGTATGTGCCGATTTTACACACGTATCGACTTACCTCGGAAGATTTGCAACGTATGAATTGGACGGTAGTATATTCACCGGAGGAGGACATAGCAGAGCATAGATGACATTCCAAAAGCAGAACAACATGAACAAAGCAGGCGTCGCACATACTCTGATGTTCAACGCCTGCATTCTCTTCCAAAGAGGACCTTAGCGGCTGCTCAAATCACCACGCAACCAAGCTAACCGTTCTTTCAAAAATGTCTTTAACACAGCAACCTCCTCCGCATAGGTTTTGGTAGTTGTGGCGCCACCCCATCCGCCAAATCCGCCGAAACCGCCGAAGCCACCACCAGATGAATTTCCAACCGTATTCGCAGAAGCAGAAAGAGCCAACATATCCGTATAGGAGTCGATATAATCTTCGATTTCGTCCATGTGTGCCGCAAGAACATCCAACTTCACCTTCAACAGCGCGACAAATTCAGGGTCTTTCATCAGTTGACCAAACCAACTGATAGCATTAGGGGCACTTACCGGAGACTTAGTAATCCAATAACCGGAGGTCTGATTGTATTCGCCTCCAAATGGATTGCCACCAAAAGCAAGGTCGAAATCCCACAATGGCCCCATCTTTATCATTCCATCTTCCATTATATGGAAGAAGCAGCTAGTATGCAGATTGCCGTCAATGTCTTTACTCAACTCCTTTATCATATACCAATCCACAAAACTCTCCAGATCCACATATTTCTTATACCCGACATTCGGATCGGTAAAATTGTCGCTGAATATAGCGTTTTCCAATTGATCAAGCTTCTCTTTCACATATTGGAACTCCTGCGTATTGGTCTCCAGTTCAGGATCCTTGGTATTGAAATAGTTCTGCGATTTCTGTCCCTGCATCTGTCCCTTTCCCTCTTTGGTGTCGGCCTCCACCATATAAGAGCCGGGAACTCGGCTGTCATTTATCTTAGCCTGTTCGCAGAAATAGTAATTCCCTTTGTGTTCTCCGTTCAGCACCAGCTCCACAGAATATCCGCTAGGCACCCAATCTTGGTTGGTGAAACGTTTCGCAAGATAGTTGGCCAACTCATTTCTAAAAAATGTAGCATCATAATAGTTTGCCATCAACACCCAACGTTTATGTTCCAGCATACCAAACACCTCCGATTTCTTATTCAGACGGATTGCATAAGGCGATTTGCCATTCATCTGCCCGGTATCCCAGGTCGAGTTTCCCCGTCCTTTAATCTGCACCATATCCGGTGCGGCATCGTAATTGACAGAACCATCTTTCCAATAAACCATCATGGAGGTATTATCAAGCCAAGTGACCTTGTCTTCTATTTTCCTGTTTCCTTCCGTATTGATGTAAACAACAGGTAGTCCGCTATTATAAACCTTAACAGAATAAGAACGTACACTTCCATTGGACGACACCACCTTATAAGAGAGCGGATGAAGAAAAGAATTGATTGTGCGTCCACTCTCCTGCTCGATTCCATCCACATAAACGGAAGCTCCCGAACTAACAGAAAAATCGGCCACCATATCAAACCGAACCAAATAAGGGATAAACAACTTGATGCTATCTCCTTCTATTTTGGCCTCATAATCCTTCAATATGGAATTGCCATTTTTATCGTATTTGAATGAAAAAGAGGCAATCTGATTTTCAGAAGCGGCATTCTCCGCTTTTGCAGTCTTCAACTCATTACTGAAAACGATGTCCAGCCAAGCATACCGATTGTCTATCCATTTCTTTAAGCCATCGACCTCTTTTTGGAAAGAAGAGACCTTTGTAGCCTCGGCAGATTGAGCGACACCAAGATTATTCCATAGAGACTCGTTAGAGACCACAGACTTTCCCAACCGGGCTTCCTGCGATGTCAACTCGGACAACAGAAGACTTCTTGTTCCCGACAACTCACTCCATCTATCCGCCACCAGTTTCACAAAATAGGGGTCCTCAAACATACGGGCTATCCATCCTTCCTTTTTTACCGCATATCCCTCATAACTGTCGGACGCATTGCCAAAAAAGTCTTCGAAACTATAGATAGGCCCCATCACTATTTTCCCATCCGCATTGATGTTAAAATAACAGTCGGAACGAAAAGCCGCCTCTTTGTTTTTGCCAATCTCATTGACCAAATACCAATCCACAAAGCTATTTACATCTATATACTTACGGTATCCACTATTAGCATCCTTAAACGAAGAGCCATACAAGGCCGATTCAAAATCAGCAATCAGTTGCTGTGCCGACAGAAACTCAGAGCTACCCGTCTCCACCTCCGGATCGACGGAACAGAGATCCAGACCAGAACGAGACGCACGGAAATGCACATCCGTAGCATCAAAATCGTCCGTCACCTCCCACACATAACCATCGGCCACCCTGCCGTCAGACACCCTGATCTGCTCACACAGAAGATACGTTCCGAGATGCCTGTCACCGAGCACCAGTTCCACCGGTTCGCACTTAGGAGTCCACTGCAATCCCTGCAACTGCGAGCCCAAGAAGAAGCCAGCCTGAGCCCTAAGCAATGACTTATCATCATAATTGGACAACAGGATCCAACGTTTCCCTTTAGACATACCAAGCAGCAATGCCTTTGATGCCATCTTTAGGTTGAATGAATGTTTGTCGACTGTAGAATATCTACTTCCCTTACACTTAACAGACAGCGATCCGGAATAATCGAGACTATTGTCCGATGCCTTCCTAATCGTGATTTTCCCGTCCTCGCTCCAACTATCAAAAGGGACATTCATATTGGAAGTCGAAATTCTAACCACCGGCAATCCGCTGTTATATACTTTTACATGATAAGTGTTCACATCTCCAGAAGAGGAAAGGACCTTATATGTCAATTCGGAAGAGAAGTCTTGGGCGGATACTCCGCTCTTCTGCAATACATCCTCCACATATACAGCTCCCGTCGCTTTGAAAGATGGCACTAACGACGAGAAGTCGGTGACATAGGGAAGATAGACAGAGAATGTGTTTCCGGAAAGCACACCCTCCGCCTCCGTCAATACTCTTCCTTTATTTGCCACTAAAGTGAAATAGAACCGTTCCATCCGATTTCCAGCCGTAGCCTTGTCTTCCTTATTCAGGAGGGGCAAATCTCCCTTCGAGAACGTAATCTTCTCCACCTGATCTATTGGATATTCCACATCCAGAAATTTAGTCTCACCATTATCACGGACAGAATCTACGCTATTGAAATCATATACGTCAGAAAATCCGTTCCCGCTTACGCTGACGCGTTGCTGCTGTGCTGCCGTTATAAAAGTAGAAGCCAACAGCAATATGTATAAATATATGTTTTTCATTTTTTCAGTCTCCTTTCTATTGTAATTCTCCGTTCAACCATTCCAAGCGGCCTTCCATCCATGTTTTTAGGCCTTTTACCTCCTTTTGGTATAAAACATCGGCCGCATCCGCCTCATTAGGCTGAGCACCCAGACGGCGCCAAACCATCTCATTGCCGGCAACCGACATCCGCAACGTCTCGGCCTCCGAATCAATCCAATTCAAGATGTCACTCTTAGCGGCATATATCTTCGCAAAACGGGACTTCACCAAAGAGACAAACTCCGGGTCTTCGAACAGTCGGGCCATCCAAGGGGATTCTTTAGAAACGAAACCCGCTACGTCATCATCTTCATTACCAAAAGACTTTGCCATGTCGGAGACTGGTCCCATCTTCAGAATTTTGGATCCGGTGATGGTCAGATAACAGTCCGAGATAAAAGCATCCTGATTTTTTGCCATCTCATTCATCAAGAACCAATCAACAAAACTATTCATATCAATCAATGACCGATATCCAGAATCCGCATCACGGAAGGATGTTGCGAACAAGACTGATTCAAAATGGTCAATCACATCCTTAGAACGAAGCAATCCGGTACCCACAGAACCCGTTTCCGGATCTTTCACCACAAACAATTTGCCGGAAGCCGAAGCCACAAAGGCATCTTCGCCCTCATCTGCCGACTCTTCCACAGAAAGCACATGACCATCCTCTATTCTGCCTTGACAGACACGGACCTGTTCCGTCAAGAAATAGTTGCCAAGATACGTCCCGTTTAGGACCAACTCTACCGGCTTAGCACTTGGGGTCCAATCAAAATCCATATATTTGGACCCGACAGCATAAGCCAAAGCCGCCCGCATCAGCGTTTTGTCCACATCATTGGAGACGATCGTCCATCGTTTATTTTTCGTAATGCCTAGCAGAGAAGTCTTATTGTCAAACTTTAGGTTATACGAATTTTTCAGAGCTGGAGCGAAATGGCTTCCCTTTCCCTTCAGCTCCATCACACCAAGAGAAGAAGATGAAATCTTCATGGTCGCATTTTCCGTCCAATCCGTTCCAACTTCGACAGCACCGGGAGTCGAGATTTCCACAACGGGAAGTCCGGAATTTTTGACCGTCAGTGTATACGTCCTAACATCTCCATTGAACGCTACGATCTTCAACGTAGCCACTTCCGTGAAGTTCATTTTCTGGCCTTCTGTCCATTTCATTCCATTCACATACACGAAACTGCCCGTAGAAGAGAAGTCGGGCGACAGAGAAGAAAGGTCGGAAAGATATGGAATAACCATCATCAGTTCCGAATCGCCATAGGCAGAGACAGAGACATCGCCTAACAGGCTAGGGTTGTCTTTCTTCAGAAAAGATACCTTCATCAATATATTACAACTTTGAAGTCTATCCGCCTGGTTGAGATTCACCTCGCTTTCCGGAATCTGAGGAGAAAAGCTAAAACTCTCCAATTCGGATTCGGGATAAGAAAGCATGATTTTCTGTTCGGAAGGAGAAGATACCATCGTATCCACGGCAGACATGGGAAAGCCTACAACAGAACCATCGGTTTTATGTACATATATGGAGTCTTGCGCCATCATACTGACCGAAAACAAAAGAGATGGCAAAAGAATAACTGTCGACTTCTTCATTTCTTCACAAACTTAAATGATCGATTATTGATATTCAGGAAATAGACTCCGGCAGGAAGATTGTCCACCTGCAATCTAAAATCTCCATTTTCTACGGAGAAAAAAGAATCGAGCATCACACCTTCCGAATTGGTCAAATTCACAAGTGCATTCTCTTCCATTCCGGAAACGATCAACAAATCCTGTACAGGATTAGGATAGAGTGAGATTTTCTCTGCACCCAACTCATCTACCAAAGTAGGGTCAACATTGGAGAAATGGATCTTGGTCACCGAGCTCAATTCATATTCGCTCTGTGCAGAAGAGGAGCGCACGCAAAGAGTAGCACCTCTAAGCCAATAATTTGGCGTTTCCGAAAGGGAAAATGTAGCCCTTTCATTTCCATCCAGTTCCACTATCATCACCTTCCGTAACTCGACAGCATTGGCTAACAAGGAAAGCAACGACAAGGAAACGGACAGAACCGTTTTCTTTAAATAATTCATGGTTTTCTTTTTTTTAGACGACGCGGTTCCTCCCTCTCAGAAAAAGAGTTCCCGTCGCATTTTAGTCTATTGTCTATATAAATCTATTGTCTTACGAATCTAATCAATTGTCGATTGCCTTCCGGCGCAAAAAGTACAGCATAATAAACGCCGGAAGGAAGAGCTCCCACATAAAGACTCTCGCCGGAAGAAATCTGATACACTCCCATCATTTTTCCCGTATAGTCGGAAACAATCACCTGCGTCGACTCCTTCCAAGGGAAGCTGAACCACAAATAGTCGGTCACAGGATTAGGATAGACCCGGGCAACCGCATCCGCAGAGAATATGTTCGTCTCTCCAACGACAGATGGCATATAAACATTCTTCGCCGAGAATGTAGGCCTCGACGTCACCATCCAATTGCCATCACCTTCGTAAGAGAAACGGGCAAACGTTTCGCCCTTTTCATGTGGCATATAACGGATGGAATCTATCAACTGCAATTCACCATCATACATTCTGGACAAAGAGACTGTCTGATTTCGTGTCTTCGGCAAAACGAAGTTCGTATGCAGTGGCCCCTGCATTGAAGAGTCGGCATCCGCCCAGAACACGATATAGCCCTTGGCCTGCACCGTCGTCTTCAACGGACTGCCCGTAGGAATCTGGAACTTAGTGAGATTTTTACGTTTATCAGACAAGTACATTCCCCCCAGATCAACAGCCGATGTCCCATCGTTATAGATTTCAATCCAATCTTCCGACTCCATAAATTCATCCACATGTTGTCCGTTAGAGACACAAATCTCGTTCAGATAAAGTTTCAGCACGGAAGGATCCCAACTCGGATCTTCCACAAAGACAGCCTTCAGCACCAGCGAATCATTGAAAGTGGCAGAATAGGTTTCGTCTCCGATCGTCTTCACTTTCGTCAGTGCCGAATTTTCCTCACTCAACTTCAGGTCAAAAGTCAACGTAGATGATCCCTTCGTATTGTCAGAAGGCATGAAAGAAGACGAAGAACTATTCTGAGCATTGTGCAGTTCCACCGCAACAAGGTTTTCACCCTCTTGCAAGCATGATTTATCCACATCGAACGAAACGATTGCATAGGAAGACATCTCCCTAATAGCAAACGTATTCTCATTCAAAACGCCATCCGGCACATTGAAACGGTAGACCTCCTTGCCGTTCATATAAACCACCGCACCGTCGTTGACCCGCATCGTGAAATGCAACGTTCCTGCGGAAGATAATCCCGGAATATTAAATTTCTTGCGGAAATAAGAAGTTATGTTGGCAGACGATTCAAATCCGCCCATACCACCTCCGAATCCACCAAAACCACCACCCATTCCGCCCGTATTACCGGTTATAGTAGTCTTGTTGAAATAAGACAGTCCAGACCCTAACGGGCTTATATTAGAAGACCACGAGGAGTCGTCAAAATCCCGGTTTTTCCAATTGGCATCCACAGCCTCCGACTGATAAAGATACTTCCAAGCATCTCCCGTCGTGATGATATTGCGTTCCCTGTAAACTTCCCACTCCTTAAACAGGAAACCATCCGGAGCATACGGTGTCAGTTTCAGCTGAGAACCTTTGTAATATCTGCCGGAGAAATCGTCTACGTCTATCAGTTCCAAATCATTCAACAGATAACGGGCTCCCTTTACATTGGAGAATACGCGAAGAGGCAACGGCGAACCTAAACCAAGTTTGGCCGCAACATGCTGGTGTACATACTCTTCACGGGCAGCCGCAAAATTACGGACTTTTTCTATCTCGTCCTCCCAAGAGGAAACTTCCATTTTATTCATCGACTTCAGATACCTGAAAAAATAATTGGCCTCCTTCCTCACATTATTCGTCAGACTATCCAGAATACGGCTTGAACGTTCTTGAACAAAGGTAGTTCCCAAATGATAGACAAACTTATTCATCAGTCTGTTTTTCATCTCGCTATTATTCAAAAACTTGGCAAAAACAGTGCTTTTTGTCGCATTCGAGAATCCATCCGTATTCAGATAGTCGCTATACAAGGAGAACGTCATATCCGTGTCATACATGATCCAACGCCACTTTCCACTTCCATTACGTTTCCAAGCCTTGATGTTACCATCCGCCCAATCGTTATTGCAGAAATAGATTTGAGCCATAAAATAGTTCAGGAACTCATCCACATCGATCAGCTCGTCTATCTTTCCGAACATATCGGGAGCATCCATATTGCCGTCATTGGAGAGATCAACTACAGACTGGTAGTCACCACACTCGTCCGCCTGGTTGGTCGACTCTTCGATACAGAATTCGTCCTCATCCAGCGCATAATTGGAGTATAAGAAATCCTTGTTTGTACGCTCTCTGATGCCAAACATAGCATAATATTTGCCGTTCACAAAAATCACAGCCGGCTGATATGCCTGATGGTCAAGATCCATATGGCTTGCCGCCAGTGTCTGCAAATAAGCATCGCGGAAGAACAGATGGGCAAAATCGTTTCCTGAATTTCGGAGCACCACACTCTTCAACTTCATGTTTGGTTTCTCCTTAAAAATAGGATAGTTCAATTTGTTATTTCCATAAATCTTGTTCGCCTTCACACGTATAGACTTAATTGCCTTCGTCCTGGAACAAGCGCCGAAGACACCCACTTTCACCTCTTGATTCAATTGCGAGGTACCCTTCTCATCAAAAAACTCAAAATTGCAGGGCCGGTCCCACTCATGCATATAATTGGCATTCATATCCATGCTTCCGCATTTAGAAGGGACGGGCAATCCGTTCCGTCCAACCACCAAAATGCCTATCTGGTCACCATAAAGCATCTCGGGCTCTGTAACCAACGAAACGACAGGGATGGAGGTAGGGATGGAATCTATCCCTATGAAATAAGAGGCAGTAGCCACGTCACTGACCAACTCACCATCGGCAACAGCAATGGCACGTAGAGGCGAACTGGCATCCAAACGTATCGGAGAGGAATAGAGCGTGCCCGTCTGTGCGTCAGGCTCCCGCCCATCCGTCGTATAATATACCTTGGCAGAAGCATTCGCGGAAAGGATGGCAACCGTCTGTGCCGACGAGTAGAAACCGCCGTCCAAATTGAATGTAGGTGCCACCGTCTGCTTGGATGCGACAACGGAACCGCCGTTGGTTACTCCCAACGTAGGAGAGACAAAGAATCCGAAGTTGGCGCCACCATCTTCCGTCCTTCCATAAGAGACATTCCGGTAAGGTTTCGGATAAGAGACCTTATCCAGTTGATTGCCATTTTTGTCGGACAAGATGAGAAGTCCGCCATCTGCGTCCAGTTTGAAAGAAGCATGGTTATTAAGATCCATCTCATCAAAATAGAAAACAGCGAATGCACCCGGCGCCAATGTCAGGTCTGCCACTCCACTCTGCCAAAGATATACATTGGAAGACGTGTTTGAAAAATAACAATCGGAGAGGTCTACTGATTCTGCTCCCGAGTTGTACAACTCCACCCAACCTTCATAATTGAAGTCTTCGTTGATATGAGACGACACATTTCTGACCATCATCTCATTAATAACTACAGAAGCATTGCTCGTCGCTGCCAAAAGGAATAATGGCAACAGACAAATGTAAAATTTATGGTTCATATTTTCTATATAAAAAGGCCATTCTCCAATAAAAAAAGGAATGACTTCGATTTGGTTCTCATGATATTGAATCACAAATATATTCATTTTTTTTAACAACAAGCGGATTAATCATTTTTTCTTCAATTAAAATTTTCAGCAATCCGACACCCCATTTACTTTCCTGTTTTTCAGGCAAAGAAAACATTCTCCGTCGCTTACGTTATTGCCAAGAAACGAGGAAGCAGGATATCTTGATAAAAAACTCACTTTTCTTGCCAACTTGACCGGAGGTGGGTTATCTTTGCATTTTGGAAAAAGGCGGAGATTTCTTCTTCACAACAGGATTTTCTCCTTCTCAAAAAAAAATTACATCATCAGGGCATTTCTATAATGAAAAAACATTCGTTCCCCATTACGGAACCCTGTAAAATAAAACAACATAATGAACAAGAATTCCGAAATCCAATTTAAATCTGCAAAAGAAATCGCAGATTTTCAGAACGCACTTCTGCGGAAACAAATGATGTATATGAAGGAGCACTCTCCTTATTATAAAAAATTATTCAAAGAGAAAAATATCCGATTTGAAGATATCCAAACGGTTGCCGACCTACAGAAAGTCCCTGTCACAACGAAGAAAGAGCTGCAGGAATTCAACAAAGACTTCTTCTGCGTTCCCATGTCCGACATTACAGATATTGTAACCACCTCCGGCACTTTGGGCGACCCCGTCACGGTAGGGCTGACAAAGAACGACCTTGACAGGCTGGCCTACAACGAGAGCCTGACGTTCTCCAACGCCGGACTGACGAAGGACGACACCATACAACTGATGACCACCATCGACCGCCGTTTCATGGCCGGTCTAGCCTATTTCCTAGGTGCGGTAGAATTGGGAGCGGGAATCATACGCGTAGGAAACGGGATTCCGGAACTGCAATGGGACACCATCCAACGGATGCACCCTACCTGCTGCATGGCCGTACCTTCTTTTCTGATGAAGCTGATAGACTATGCGGAAGCCCACGGCATTGACTACCATAACTGTTCGCTAAAAAAGGCCGTCTGCATCGGAGAGGCATTAAGAAACAAAGATTTCTCATTCAATACGCTCAGCCAGAAGCTACATGACCGATGGCCGGAACTGCAACTGTTCATGACATACGCCTCCACAGAGATGCAGACAGGATTCTCCGAATGCACTGCCGGGCAAGGAGGTCACCTGCAACCAGAGCTGATCATCGCAGAATTTCTAGGCGACAACAACCAGCCTGTTGCCGACCACGAGGCAGGAGAGGTAACCATCACCCACCTAGGTGTGGAAGGCATGCCCCTCATCCGATTCAAAACGGGCGACATGTGCTACCACCACAACGAGCCTTGCTCTTGCGGAAGGAACACGATGCGTCTCAGCTCCGTAGTGGGAAGAAAAGGACAGATGATAAAATATAAGGGAACAACCCTCTATCCATCCTCCTTATATGATGTCATTGACGACATCCAAGGAGTAAGCAACTACGTGATAGAGGTCTCGACCAACGAGATTGGAACAGACGACATTCTAATACGCATCGGGACAACCATAGACACCGAACGATTCGACAAGTTCGAGAAAGAGATCAAAGATCTTTTCCGTGCAAAAGTCCGCGTGGCGCCTTCCATTTCATTCGAATCGCCGGAGGCCATACATGCCGTCATGTTTCCTCAGATGAGCAGGAAACCGATCAAGTTCATAGACAAAAGGAGATAAAACCATACGAGGTTTTCAAGAAAAGAAAATCCTTCGGACAGCGTTCCGGCTGACTGTCAAACAATCAAGGAGACGGCATTTTAAAACAAGAGATGATAGACAAAGCGACCATAGATAAGATATTCGAGACGGCAGACATCGTGGATGTCGTTTCCGACTACGTCACCCTCAAACGAAGAGGAGTGAACTATATCGGTCTATGCCCGTTCCACAACGAAAAGACGCCCTCCTTCACCGTATCACCGGCAAAGAACATCTGCAAATGTTTCGGTTGCGGAAAGGGCGGAAATCCCGTCAACTTCATCATGGAGCTCGAAAACCTATCCTATTTCGAGGCTTTAAAGTTTCTTGCGAAGAAATACCATATAGAGATAGAAGAGAAGGAGCTGACGCCCGAAGAGATTCAAAAAAGGAACGAGAGGGAGAGCCTGATGGCCGTCACGGAGTGGATACAGCAACACTTCACCAGCAACCTCCTCAACCACGTAGAGGGCAAAGCGATAGGCATGAGCTACTTCCTTCACCGCGGATTCAGGGAAGACATCATCAAAAAGTTCCAGCTAGGATATGCCATCGACAAAAGGGACGAGTACACGCAAGAAGCCCAGAAGAAAGGCTACAAACTGGATTACCTCGAAAAAACGGGACTCACCATCGTCAAAGAGAACAACTACGTGATAGACCGTTTCCACGGAAGAGCCATCTTTCCCATCCACTCCATATCCGGAAAGGTAATCGCCTTCGGTGGCCGCGCCATAAAAAAGGACGAACAGGTCAAATACCAGAACTCCCCCGAATCAGACATCTACCATAAGAGCCAAGTACTCTATGGCGTCTATTTCGCGAAAAACGCCATCATCAGGGAAAAGAAATGCTACATCGTGGAAGGATATGCCGACGTCATCTCCATGGTGCAAGCCGGCGTGGAAAACATAGTAGCCCCCTGCGGAACCGCACTGACAACAGACCAGATACGTCTGCTGCGTAGAATACTGCCATCCGTAGATACGGACAGAAACGAGGAGAACAAAAATGTGACCATGCTGTACGACGGCGACTCCGCCGGCATACACGCCGCACTGAAGAACGGGAAACTACTGTTGGAAGAGGGACTGAACGTGAAAGTGGTCGTACTTCCTCCGGAAGACGATCCCGATACCTTCGCCCAAAAAAACAACGCATCCGATGTGATAGCCTATCTCAACGAACACGAGACAGACTACATCCTCTTCAAAACCACGCACTTCCTAGAAGAGTGCAGACATGACCCCATAAAGAAGGCCCAACTCATATCTGACATAGCCAACACCATCGCCGTCATTCCCGATCTCATCAAACGCTCCGTTTACGTCAAGGAGTGTTCCCGAATATTGGAGACAGACGAGAAGATATTCTATGCGCAGATAGACAAGGTGCGCAGCGCCAAGTTGGAACAGGAAATCGAGAAGATAAAAAACCCGACGGCCAGCACACCTTCCTTCCTTTCCAAAGAAAAGGAGGTGGCTCCTTTCGCCGGAGACTCGCAAACCACCACACCTACCGCCGACGAACAAAAAGAGAGACAGCCGGAAGCATCGGGCTGCTTTTACGAGGAGGAGAAAAACATCATTCAATTCGTGGTCAGATATGGAGAAAAAGTGATGTGCGAGGTGGAAAACGAAAACAAAACCGACGATGAAGAGACGGGAAAAGAGGAGGAAGACGAACCTTCCTTCACCAACCTCTCCGTAATCAAATACGTAGAAAAACAGCTCGCCAACGACGGGCTCACTCTAAGCGACCCCACCTTCAGACAGATGATGGACGAAGCCATAGAGCAGATGGACAACACCTCCGGATTCAAGGCGGAACGATATTTCATCTATCACGAAAACCCTACCATCAGCAAGGCGGCCTCCGACCTCGTTGCCGAGCCCTACCAACTGAGCAAGATACACAACAAAACGAAGAAACTGGAGACAGACGGCAACCGTCTGTTCGAACTGGTGCCCCGTGTCGTGATGGACTTCAAATTCAAGGTAATCTCCCATAAGATAAAAGAGCTACAAGACAAGCTGAAGACACCGATGGGAAACGACGAACTGATCGCCATCATGACCGAGCTACAGACATTACAAAAAGTAAACCGCGCATTAGCCTCCCATCTAGGAGAAATTGTCTATCTTCCCAACAGCAGATTTTGAAAAATCGCCAACTAAAAGTATATTCGCACACTTTTTGAAACGAGAAAAAGGAAAAAATCAAAAAAAGAAACAATGGTAATGAAATTCTTATTCGTTCTACTTATCACATTTACAAATACTTGTGTTTGGTCACAAGAGTTCGTAGGTTATAAATCCGAAGATTTGGTCATGATGTTGGAGAAAAGATTTCTTAGAAATACGGAAAGAAGCAACTTCATTGACCAATACAACCAGGAGAACGGATCATACCCAAAAGAGATCAAAAACGTCACCATCAACAGGAACGAATACTACACAAAGACACTTCTGTTCGAAAAAGGATACATCATCACAAAAAGCGAGACATCCCCTTTCGAGAAAAGTCTGGAGACATACACCCTCGACGCAAAAGGGAATATGCTGAAATATGGACGGCACAGCACGCTCATGGACGGAGACAGCATCCTAGCCGACGAGACCACACTCATCCTCTTCAACTATGGCGACACGCTGACAGAGATACACAACTTCCAGAACGCACAAGGCAACAAGAAAGACTTCATGTACACCTATATACACGATGCAAACGGAAACGTATCAAAGAAGATATCCAAAACATACAACAACCGGACAGACACCACCAAATACCAATATGACGGCAACAACCAGCTCACACAGGAAACGCTAAGCAACGGCACCATCATCCGGTTTGAATACGAAAACGGGAGAACCATCCAGACAACAAAAGAATATCCGGACCACAAAACCAAAGGCACCACAAAATACTCGTACAACAAGAAAGGAATGTTGAAGAAAGCCGTCTTCAAAGAAGGAGAGACAGAGACCCACATCAACCTCAAATATGACGGCGGGCAGATGGTAGAGTTCACCTACAAAACCCAGGACGGTGCAGAATCCGTAAACGAAAAGAGACAAATCAGCTACAACACACAAGGACATATCTCCGAAGACTGGAACGGATACCTATACAACTACCAATATGACACACACGGCAACTGGACCAGATGCAACATCTTCAGGGATGGGAAACAAATAGAGAATATCTCCAGAGAGATTGTCTATCAATAAAAATCAGATAACAAAACAGCAACTATCACAAGTTGGACAAACAAAAACAAAAGTCAAGCGTTTTTTTCGGCGTTCTTTTTGCCTTTTTATTGTCCAATTTTGTATATATTTGCGTGAATAAAATTTAACACGTTAAAAATCATTCAAAAAGATGGTAAGTTACAAAGAATTGGGCTTGGTGAACACCAAAGATATGTTCGCTAAAGCAGTAAAGGGTGGATATGCAATCCCTGCATTCAACTTCAACAATATGGAACAGCTTCAAGCTATCGTTATGGCTTCTGCTGAAACTAAATCTCCAGTTATCCTTCAAGTATCAAAAGGTGCACGCCAATACGCAAACCAGACTTTGCTTCGTTACATGGCAGAAGGCGCTGTTGAGTACGCTAAGGAGTTAGGTTGGGAAAAACCACAGATCGTGCTTCACTTGGACCACGGTGATTCTTTCGAACTTTGCAAGAGCTGCGTTGACATGGGCTTCTCATCTGTTATGATCGACGGTTCTTCCCTTCCTTACGAAGAGAACGTTGCTTTGACAAAGAAGGTATGCGAATACGCTCACAAATATGACGTTACTGTAGAAGGCGAGCTTGGCGTATTGGCTGGCGTTGAAGACGAAGTTGCTTCAGAAGAGAGCCACTATACTAAACCAGAAGAGGTTGTTGACTTCGTCACTAAGACGGGTGTTGACTCTTTGGCTATCTCTATCGGTACTTCTCACGGTGCATACAAGTTCAAACCTGAACAATGTACTCGCAACGCAGAAGGCAAATTGGTTCCTCCTCCATTGGCATTCGACGTATTGGATGAAATCATGGTTAAGTTGCCAGGATTCCCTATCGTTCTTCACGGATCATCTTCAGTTCCTCAAGAGGAAGTTGACACTATCAACAAATTCGGTGGCAAATTGCCAGATGCAGTTGGTATTCCTGAAGAGGAGTTGCGTATGGCTGCAAAATCAGCTGTCTGCAAAATCAACATCGACTCTGATAGCCGTTTGGCCATGACTGCTGCCATCCGTAAGACTTTCGCTGAGAAACCAGGAGAATTCGACCCTCGTAAGTATCTCGGCCCAGCTCGTGACAACATGAAGAAGATGTACACTCACAAGATCATCAACGTTCTTGGTAGCGACGGTAAGGCTTGCTAATTTAGCATCATATACTAATCAAAAAGGCTGCTCTTTATAAAGAGCAGCCTTTTTTGTATCTTTGCACCAACAGCCCGGACACAACGCACCGGAGATAGATACAAACAAAATGAAGAAAGTTTTCAAAATATTCGCATTCACCATAGGCATCCTATGCCTACTCCTAATAGGGTTTGTCGTTTACTTCAACATTGCAGTAAACATAGAAGAACCCGTCCCCTCAATGCCTACGGCAGCCAAAGACTCCGTATTGTCAAAAGACGGCTACTATGCCATCGGCAACAACTGGATCAGGCAGAGCGAGAGCGGGTTGTATGAAGTCTACGTCGAAGGGTCGGACATAGAGAGAGGCATTGCCGTGGGAAAACTGGAGAAGAACCTCATGTATTTCCAAGAAAAAGTATTTGTGGACCAGATTAACGAGCTCATCCCTTCCCAAACATACGTGCGTTTTTTAAAATACATGATTCTATATTTCAACCGAGACCTGAGCGAATACATACCACAGGAATACAAAACGGAGATATATGGGGAATCCCTCGAATGTTCGCATGAATTCGACTACATAGGCACCCCCTACGAACGGCAGCTCAACTATCACGCCGCCCACGACGTAGGCCACGCCATGCAAGACTACATGCTGGTGGGCTGCACCGCATTCGCCGCCTGGAAAGACAAGAGTGAAGACGGCACACTCATCATCGGGCGAAACTTCGACTTCTACATGGGCGACGAGTTTGCCCGCAACAAAACCGTGACATTCTGCAATCCCGAACATGGATACAAATTCGCAATGGTAGGCTGGGCCGGAATGATTGGCGTCCTCTCCGGAATGAACGAGGCCGGACTGACCGTGACGCTGAACGCCGCAAAATCCGACATGCCCACCTCCTCTGCCATGCCAATCTCCATCTTGGCCAGAAAAATCCTGCAATACGCATCGACCATAGAAGAGGCCTATGCCATTGCCGACAGCGCACATACATTCGTTTCGGAGTCGCTCCTCATCGGATCGGCCAAAGACGGAAGAGCGGCCGTCATCGAGAAATCGACGGAAAAGACCTCGCTATACAAACCCGACACCCATTCGCTCGTCTGCGCCAACCATTACCAAAGCGAAGCTTTCGCCGGCGACGAGCGCAACCAAGAGAACATCCGCACATCAGACAGCCCGTACCGACAAAAAAGGACAGAACAGCTGATGGAGTCCAACTGCCCCATCAACTATAAAAAAGCGGTCGACATACTCCGAGACACCAAAGGCCTCAACGGTGCCAACATCGGACTGGGCAACGAAAAAGCAATCAACCAACTCATTGGCCACCACTCTGTGGTCTTTAAGCCGGAGAAGGGCATCATGTGGGTATCCACCTCACCTTGGCAGCTAGGCAAGTTCGTAGCTTACGACCTGAACAAGATCTTCAAAAAGGCAAACCCTTCCGAAGAGATATACGACCACAGCTTGGAGGTAGAAGCAGACACGCTGACCAACACTCCGGAATTTGCAAAATTCCTCGGATTCAGACATACAAAAAAAATATTCCGGGAAAACATAAAAGACAAGATTGCCATTCCGGACAAGACAATCCGGGATTTCACACAGACAAACCCATTTTTCTTCCAAACATACGAGATTGCGGGAGACGCCTTTCTTGCAAAAGGCAAAAAAGACAGTGCCATCTGCTATTGGAGGAAAGCCCTCCAACTGGAAATTCCCAAACTAGCAGAGAAAGAGAACATAGAGAAAAAAATACGGAAAGGCGGGAACGACTGACATAACAAACCAATAATTCAACAAACCACAAAGGCAGGAGAGAAAGTGTCACCAACATGAAACCTTCCGATTCTGCCTTTTGCCAGCAACACATCTCCCTTGAAGCAAGAAACAGATTATCAAACGAAAAAGACTTCCTCATTTTCCCCATCAGACTCCCCTACTCTTCAACAAAGCAGCAGGAAACAGGCTACATATCAATATATTAATTCGAGAAGGCACAAAAAAGAGTTTTCGAACATATATCTTTACTTTTTTTGACGTATTTTTGTGCGTCCTTTATAATATATAAATTATGGCTATAAATTCACTTTTCTCTTGTTTGAAGCCAAAAGAGAACAAGTTCTTCCCTTTAATCATTGAGGTAGGAAGCTGCCTGCACACTGCAGCCACATTGCTCGTCGAATTTGCGCAAACAGACGACAGGGTCAAAGCAAAAGAGATTTTCCAGAAGATTAAGCAACAGGAGGTCATGTGCGACGGATTGACGAACAACATCTTCGAAGAACTCAACGATACATTCATCACCCCTTTTGACAGGGAAGACATCCACACCCTTTGCGAACGGCTAGATGACGTATTGGACTACATCAACTCCTCCGCAAAAAGAGTAGTGCTGTTCCAACCAAAATCAATTCCGGACAAGATGATCGACATGACGAAAATTGTGTTGGCATGCTGCGAAAGCATCGACATCATCCTTCACGAACTGAAGAACATCCCCAAAAAGCCTTACCGCGCATTGGAATACTGCACCAAACTGCACGACCTCGAGAACGAAGGCGATGACATATACGAACACTACGTCACCGAGCTCTTCCAAAACGAGAAGGACGCCATCGAAATCATCAAGTTAAAGGAAATCATGCAGTACCTGGAGAATACAACAGACATGGCCAACGTGGTTTCGAAAGCGGTAAAGAACATAATCGTGAAATACGCATAAAACATGACCCTTCTAATTGGAATTATCATCCTTGCCGCCGTTTTCGACTTCATCAACGGATTTCATGATGCGGCAAACTCAATAGCAACCGTCGTGACGACGAGAGTTCTGACGCCACTGCAAGCAGTGCTCTGGGCTGCAGCTTTTAACTTCGTAGCCTTCTTCATTGCGAAATACATCATCGGTGAATTCGGAATTGCCGACACCGTATCAAAAATTGTGGTGCAGGACAATGGCGTAGACATCCTTCCCATCATCTTCGTAGCACTCATCTCTTCCATCACATGGAACCTCATCACATGGTGGTTTGGCATTCCATCCTCTTCCTCGCACACACTCATCGGCAGTCTTTCCGGAGCAGGCATAGCCGCCGCCGGGTTCGGAGCCGTGCATCTGGAGACGGTAGGCATCATCGCCGCCTTCATCCTGGCCGCCCCGCTCATCGGTATGATAGGAGGAAACCTGATTACAATACTCACCTTGCATCTGGCAAGATGGAGCAAGCCGCACAAAGCCGACATATGGTTCAAGAGAGTCCAGCTGTTCTCTTCCGCCACACTCAGCATCACCCACGGGCTGAACGACTCACAGAAAGAGATCGGTGTCATTGCCGCCGCCCTCATCTCCTACAACTCTTGCCTGGACGACCCATCCACACTTCCACACTGGATGCAACTGACAGACATACATGACATCCATGACTGGGTGCCGGTACTCTGTTTCACATCCATTGCAGTAGGAACCATGTCCGGAGGCTGGAAAATCATGAAGACAATGGGCAACAAGATTACGAAGATTACTCCATTAGAGGGATTCTGCACACAAACAGCAGGCTCACTTACTCTCTTTCTTACCGAACTAATGAAAATTCCGGTAAGTACTACGCACGTGATTACAGGTAGCATCATGGGCGTCGGATCCGTGAAAAGGCTCTCGGCCGTACGTTGGGGAGTGACACTGGAGCTGCTCACAGCCTGGCTGCTTACCATTCCTGTCAGTGCCGCCATGGCCATGGGATTCTATTTCATCATGCATTGGCTTTTCTTATAAAGAGAGTTCTCTATATCAGAACGAAACATAGAATGAAGAGATCCCATTTTAGAAATCTCTTCATTTTTTTTATTCTAAATTCTTATCTTTCAATTAAAATGCGTACCTTTGCGCCCTAAAATATAATTCTGTAGATAGAGATGCAAAAAATTAGAAATGTAGCAATCATTGCTCACGTTGACCACGGAAAGACCACTTTAGTCGACAAAATGTTATTGGCCGGTCAGTTGTTCAAGGACCACGAAAAGCCCGGCGAGCTCATACTCGATAACAACGACTTGGAAAGGGAAAGGGGTATCACAATCGTTTCAAAGAACGTTTCTATCCGATACAAAGATTATAAGATAAACATCATAGACACTCCCGGACACTCCGACTTCGGAGGTGAGGTAGAACGTGTGCTTAACATGGCAGACGGCGTCCTTCTTCTTGTAGACGCATTTGAAGGCCCAATGCCACAGACCCGTTTCGTACTTCAGAAGGCATTGCAGATAGGATTGAAACCTATCGTTGTCATCAACAAGGTGGACAAGCCAAACTGTCGTCCGGACGAAGTTCAGGAAGAAGTTTTTGACCTCATGTGCAGCTTGGACGCCAATGAAGACCAGCTAGACTTCCCTACCATCTATGGTTCGGCAAAGAACAACTGGATGTCTAACGACTGGAAGGAGCCTCGCGAAAACGACATCACTCCGGTATTGGATGCCATCATCAAATACATTCCAGAGCCTCCATTTTTGGAAGGAACTCCTCAGATGTTGATCACATCCCTCGATTTCTCCTCTTACGTAGGACGTATCGCCATCGGTCGTATCCACCGCGGCGAGTTGAAGGAGAACCAAGACGTTGCATTGGTAAAGAGAGACGGAGCTATCGTCAAATCCAGAATACGCGAATTGCGCGTGTTTGAAGGATTCGGACAGGCCAAAGTCTCATCAGCCCATTGTGGCGAGATATGCGCATTGGTTGGCATCGAGAACTTCGAGATCGGGGATTCCATCTGTAGCATAGAAAATCCGGAGCCACTACCTCCTATCGCCATCGACGAACCAACCATGAGCATGGTGTTTGCCGTCAACGACTCTCCGTTCTTCGGAAAAGAGGGTAAATATGTGACTTCAAGACATATCAACGACCGTTTGGTAAAAGAGTTGGACCGCAACTTGGCACTTCGTGTCAAGAAAGCTCCGGACGACGACAAATGGACCGTATTCGGACGTGGTGTGCTTCACTTGTCCGTATTGATTGAAACCATGCGCCGTGAAGGTTACGAACTTCAGGTAGGACAACCTCAGGTTATCATAAAAGAGATAGACGGAGTTAAATGCGAGCCGGTAGAACAGCTCACCATCGACCTTCCTGAAGAGGTTTCAGGAAAGGTAATCGAGATGGTGGCTACCCGTAAGGGCGACATGGTATCCATGGAACGCAAGGGAGACCGCGTACACTTGGAATTCGCGATTCCTTCAAGAGGCATCATCGGGTTGCGTACCAATGTGCTTACCGCAACTGCAGGAGAAGGCGTCATGGCCCACCGATTCTTGGAATACCAACCATACAAAGGTGAGATAGAGAGACGTACCAACGGATCTATGATTGCCATGGAGGGCGGAACTGCATTCGCATACGCCATCGACAAACTTCAGGACCGTGGTAAGTTCTTCATCTTCCCTCAGGAAGATGTTTACGCCGGACAGGTGGTAGGTGAACACGCAAAGGAGATTGACCTTGTGGTAAACGTCACCAAATCAAAACAGCTTACCAACATGCGTTCAAAGAGTTCAGACGACAAGGCCAGAATCATTCCTCCTGTCGTATTCTCTTTGGAAGAGGCTTTGGAGTACATCAAAGAGGACGAATACGTAGAGGTTACGCCAAAGAGCATGCGTCTGCGCAAAATCCTCCTGGATGAGAACGAGCGCAAACGTGCCAATAGATAATAAATAAATTTTTGTCACAATCGTGTAGGAAATGAGGGATTAATTCCCTCATTGTCCTCACACACCACCACGCATGCCGTTCGGCACGTGGCGGTTCCTCGCTTTGACACCATTGACAGTGCGTTTGCTGTTGTTTTCAGTTATCTGTCCAAGCTCTGCACTTCTCTATACCTTTCAGATTCCGTCCTATTTCTTTAGAGACAGCAAGTACTTTAGTACTTAATTCGGCATTCTATACTCTTCAAGTAACATTCATTTACTTACAAACTGCGAAGTTCAGACCTTCCCAACATATTCATATTGGTACTATGTCTTCGGCTGACTTCTCACAACAAGCTTTACTCCGTGTTTATGGAAAAATATATCCACACGTCTGTGAGACCTCCCCAGATAAGAACGTAATCTTTCCGCCTTATACCCACCAGATTTACTATGTGTGATTCCGAATAGTTATAGGGCTTTGTTTTGTCTAGCAAACTCACCCTCACACTTTAGCCTTATATCTGATTTCTGTTCGTCAGGTCAGACTTTTGCCGCCAGCTTCCTTCAGATTCCACATCACTATGGACACCCTTGCTATTGGCTAGACGATTCCCACTATTAGGGCTCGTTAGGGACTTGCACCCATGAGATTACGCACATGCTGGGCGTACTATCAGAAGAGAGGGAGTTGATGAGTCAACTCCCTCTCTTTTTTTTGGATACTGTCAGTCACTTCCGCTGCCACACACTACAGGGACTCCACTTTCCGATTCGGCATCCCATACTGTCAAAATTTAACGTCCGTGTGACGACATGAAATCCCAGAGGACGGTCATCCGCAAGAAGGAAAAGAAAAAAACATCCAGCCACTAACGTTTACGAAAGGAAGGCCACTACTACGTCAGCATTTCATCAGCATCTCTATCTTGGCCAGATTAGGCTGTTCCAGACCACAACTCTCCATCAGAGGAATGTCGTTAAGAAGAAGTTTGGTGGGTCCATCCGCAGCTACAACACCATTCTTCATCACGATAGTCCGCGGACAAAGTTCCCATATCATATCCAGATCATGAGAAGCAACGATGCACGTATGGGAGAATCCCTCCATCTGCCTTATCAACAACCTACGGGCATGCGGGTCCAGATTCGAACTCGGCTCATCCAAGACAAGCACTTCCGGCCCCATCGCCAAAACGGTAGCGATGGCGACACTCCGTTTCTGCCCTCCGGATAGACGATAAGTAGTGCTTTTCCGAAGATGCTCCGCACCTACCGCCACAAGAGAGTCTTCCACTCTCCGTTTCACCTCCGACATGGGCAATCCCATGTTGATAGGACCAAAAGCGACATCCTCCTCCACGGTAGGCATGAACAACTGGTCGTCGGCATTTTGAAAGACAACTCCCACCTTCTGCCTGATTATCGACAAAGTGGACTTTTCTACCGGCACATCTCCTATATTGACCGTTCCGGAAGTAGGATAGAGAAGCCCGTTGACATGAAGGATCAGCGTGGACTTGCCGGCGCCATTGGAACCGACAAGGCCCACCTTCTCCCCGTGCGTAATGAGGAACGAGACCCCTTTCAAGGCCTCCGATCCACTCGGATAACGATAACGTACATTATCAAAACTAACATAATGATGACTCATCTATCAAGAAGCTATTTTTAGATTTTCCCCACATTTTCCATACTTGGATTTTCGAATTGCCCGACAATTCATCCATCAGAACCAACGGAAAGAGGCAAGGAGACTCTCAGACACGGGAAAGATTCGGATAACAAGGAAAAAGGTGCACCAACAAAACAGGAAGAGAGAGTCCGACCTATGCCACTCAAAATGGCCAAGCATACGCAACGACCCCTGAAACCCTCTAGATTTCATAGACAAATGAATACGGTTGGCCCGTTCAAAAGTTCGAATCAAGAGCTGACCTATCATCATCGACCAAACTTTCACCCCATGTCCTTTTTTCCCGAAGCTACGAGAATCTCGCGCCCATGACAGACGAATAGACTCTTGTATCAAGACAAAGACATAACGATAGACAAACAACAATTGGTTGGTGAAGAGGGCAGGAACCTTCATCTGCTCCATCCCTTTGCATACGTTATAAAATCCGGAGGTCAGGATAAGCAGCAGCGCACCTTGCACGGACAATAATCCACGCACCAAGATAGAAGAGAAAGTCACCCACCCCTTCGACACAGGAACAGACCCCACATAAAACAGAGTCTCCCTGTCGAAGATAGGATTGAACACCCCGATCAAGAGAGCAAATGGCAAAACGACAAGCGACCGCTTAAATAAAAAGCCATAAGGGATGCCGGCCATTGCTGCGGTTAAGATAGGAAAGACAAAGAAGAGCAACAATTCAGAGAGTCGAACCAGAGGGAGAGAGAGCATCAGACAAAGATAAACGGATGTCACCAAAATCTTAGACCTCGGATCCAACGCATGTACAGATGAGTTTTCGGAAGAGACCAACTCCATTTTGTCAAGCTCATTGTAAGCCTTCTCCAGTTTAGACATCCGTCAAACAGATTTATCCCGCATTCTATTTCTAAACAACAAGCCTATCAGATATACAAGCAGCAAGACAATGACACCACCTGTTATGCCTGCGACGGAAGTCCCCGTTTTGGAATCGGACAGGGAAGACGATGTCGCCTCCATCTCCTCTTCCGTCAATCCGCCGTTTTCGCCAACCGCAAACCCATAATCAGGCAAAAAGGCGGTATTCCGTTGTATTCTATCTGCCATATTCTTCACCATTTCCGGTTCCGAGGAGACCTCCCCGTCCTTCACTATCTTGGCAATAGACCACTCCAATCCATCCGGGTCAGAAGAGGCGTACCAACTAAACACTCCTCCGAACAGCAAAGCCACGCCAGCTATCACCAGCAATACTTTTTTGGACACTTTATGCTGTCCGGACACCGGCTTACAAGAATCGAGCAGATCCGGTTTATATCGTCTCATGAAGACAAGGACAGCCGCCGTCGCAACACCCTCCATGATGCCAATCAGGACATGTATCGGCATCATGAACAAGAGGAAGCTACCAAACGGCAAGGCGGTAACCCCCGACATTTCCGTTTCTGCAGTCACCATGAAGGCTCCCATCTCCAATCCCAACAAACAAGCCAGCACAGCAGCCAACGAAAGGCGGAAGGAGGAACCTCCTTCTCCGGCAAGAGGCCTATATGCCAAAGGATAGGCCACCAAACAAGAGAGCACACCCATGTTAAAGAGATTGCAACCCAACGCCAGCAAACCACCATCAGCGAAAAACAAAGCCTGAATCACCAGCACAGAAGCCAATGTGACATAAGCCGCCCATGGGCCCAACATGGCAGACAACAATATGCCACCCACTATATGACCACTGGAACCCGTTCCAGGGATAGTAAAGTTTAACATCTGGGCGGCAAACACGAACGCTCCCATCACCCCCATCAACGGTACGACATTTTCATTGTTCGCCTTCTTTATCTTGTGCAAAGAGAGCACAAGCAAAGAGACAGAGACCACTCCCATCACAGCAGCCACCGGAGACGAAACCAAAGCATCAGACATATGCATAATCTTTCATTCTATTAAGGTTCGTAAAAAAGCGGAGGCATACGTTAGTTTTTCTTTCCATGCCAAGTAGAGTGGTCCTCAAGCTCCTCGCTCTTGACATCAAACTTAAACAACGGCAAAAAGAACAACCATGTAGCCAAGCAGAAAGGCGCCGTGAAAGTAGGCAGTCCTAGAGGCGTGAAGAATATGTTCATGGCAGCCTGGATGAAGACAGTCGCCACCACCCCGATCACCGCCCAAATTGCAGAACGCCAATTGACCTTATAAAAGACCATGCCCAAAGCTATGCCAGTAAGTACTGCACTGAAACCATAAAGTCCGTTGGAGATGTCCGTTCCCGGACCCTTGAACACCAAGATGATGAACAGCGCGATGGCAGAGGAGGCACCAGCCCAGATGGCCGCCCATTTGTTGCACAGAAACAAACCAATCAGGAACAATGCGCCAGTCACCCAAGAATTGATCAGAAAAACCTGGGAGATTCCCTTCAGCCAATAAACGACCAAATCACCAAAGCCCATGTTTATGTCAGAAGAAAACTGAATGGCAGGCAACTCCGGCGTAGACATAAACTCCGGAGGCATGGCCTGCATCGCCCTACTAGCCAAGACAAACAACCACGTCGTGAAAACGAACGGGAAAGTAAACGAATTTACCTTGAACTTGCCTAATGCATTATTAAACCCCGTACGCATCCAAGTAGTCATGGCAGAGCAGAATATAAGTGCCAACCACGTAAATACAGTATTGCCCAAGAACGTCAGCATGGCACACCCCACCAAGATGCCGTTAAACCCCCAAAGGCCCTCACTACCATCCTTGCACGGAAGGCCCAAGAGATACCCCGTCAAAGTGGAGACCACCACGCCCACCAACGCGCCCCAAGCCACTACGCCCTGCCCCTCTTCGTAGGCACCCCAGAAGATGCCGGCAAAAAAGAGCAATCCGGTGATGGCGCTATTCTGGAACATGACCTGCCCCGCACCCTTCAATACAACCTTCACAAATTCAAAAGAGATGACGTTTTCGCACACCGACCTCTTTTTCTCTATTTCCGTTTCCATTTTTTTGTTTTTTTATTAGTATGGGATAAAGAGTTCTACCTCCAAGGAAATTCGGCAGGCAAAGATTTTCCCTTCACCTCCATCCTGACAGAGGAGCAGAACTCCCGAATTATTTTTTTCACAGGTTCGGTCTCCTTCCCCAAAACCTTATATAGCAATCCGCAGCCATTCGGCAGACGGGTGATTCCGGCGGCGAGTCCCTTTTCTTTATCAATGAAAGCCTTCGTCTTCTCAAAGAGAGCCTCCAAATGGTTTTTCGGAGTGAGTACCAAGACATTAGCAAACACATCGTAATTATCCATGATGCCTACCCGCTCCGGCGACTTCAACTTAGGCCTGACAATGAATTTTTCTCTGAAAAGAGCTCCTCCATCAGGCCGTTCGGCTCTCGTACAGACAGATATGATATCATACAAGAACCGTTCTCCCTCCCTGTAATGCGTACGCCCCGGCATATAGACCTCCGAATAGAAGAGCGTAGCCGACGGATGAAGCGTTATGGTAGTATCGCAGATGAAGCGGGAGTTATGGCAGGGGATGAGCGGTTCGGGAAGATATTCAAGATAGGCATTCTCCTCCAAAAGAAAAGTTTGCGTCATGCCGGAATAGTTATAGATCATCTCCGCTATTTTGGTCGACGCCCCGGTGGAGATAAATGCATAGGCGTTTTTACGTACCGTAAACTCCTGCTCATAACGGTCGCCGTCCACATTCGGGCCTCCGGAAGAGAGGATGTAGACACACGGCATCTCCGGCATCTCCTCGTCAAAATAGAGTTCCTGCTGTACAATCAGCGGAGCGTTACGAAACCAATCGCGCATGATCGACTTGCCTTCCGCATCCAATTCAAAGCCCAGTTTCAGGACTCCTCTCTTTCCGGGAGCTCCCACATACATGGCCTTCGGCTCGTTCAGATAAGGTTGGACCTCTTTTATTACGGAAAAATCTTTCATTTAAGGATTTATTAAGATTAACAAAAGCTCTTTCTCTCAGAAGAAGGAGACGTGACGGTCAGACCTTTGCAGTCTCCTCGTTCTTGGGTTTTATATCAAACAAAGCCATCTTCCGGATCAACTCCACCAACTCCACCACACCCTCGCCCGTCATGCAGTTGGTGAACAGGAACGGCTTATTCGGGCGCATCACCTCCGAGTCGTGTCGCATCACCTCCAAACTAGCCTTCACGTAGGGAGCCAAATCCGTCTTGTTAATCACAAGAATGTCCGACTGTGATATTCCAGGTCCATCCTTACGCGGAATCTTATCGCCAGCCGCGACATCAATCACATAGATGAAAAAATCGACCAACGCCGGACTAAACGTCAACGTAAGGTTATCGCCGCCCGATTCGATCAAAATCACATCCGTATCGGGAAACTTAGCCTCCATCTCTTCCACAGCGGCAATGTTCATGGACGGATCTTCGCGCACCGCGGTATGGGGGCAAGCACCCGTCTCCACCCCAATAATCTTATCTTCCACTAGAATGCCTTTCAGCATCTTGCGCACATGTTTGGCATCTTCTGTCGTCACCACATCATTGGTGATGATAAGCACCTTATAGCCCATATCAAGCAGATATGGGGTGATGGCCTCTATCAAAGCAGTTTTTCCGGAACCTACCGGTCCGCCTATTCCTATTCTACTGGTCTTACTCATTCTTTATCAATAAAAATTTAACAACTAGTAAGTTGAATGGCAACGAATGTCACCACAAACATCATTTTTTCAACTCATAAACATCCTCATCTTTCCCTTCTCATGAATGGACGAGAGAATATCTACCTCCGGAACGAAAGCGTTCATCTCCTCGAAATCCATTTGGCTGACCACCACAAAATCGTCCATCACATTGCTACTCAGTTTGAAAAGGATACGCTGTGTATCGAAGTGGGAAACCTTCATGCAGCGAAGGGCCGCGCTCAACACCATATTCATCACTCCATACTGCTGGGCACAGAAAAGGTCGAAAGCCGTAATATGGCACGCCGCAAATGTAATGGCCTGCGCAATTGGATAGGTACCTGGAGCATTACCCTCCGCAATGTCCTTTGACCAACGGTTCATCATCCCATTGTCAAAAATATGGATGGACAACTCGGCCATCTTCTTGCCCATACGGGTCAGCATCAGCCGCGACTCAGCATTGAGTTTAAGCATATCCACCTGCCTGTCTGCCGCCAACAGCCGTTCATAGTCTTCGCCCAACACAGCGCGGTAAGCTATTTGGGAAGCCACGCCATCCGTAAACGAGGACTGGTCTGCCACCGCCTTCGTGAATGACTCCAACGTGTCAACGTCATGGACCACACCCTCAACCACCGCACTCTCCAATGCATTCGAGAAAGAGAAAGTGCCGACAGGGAATGTAGAATCGGCAAACTCCAACAACCGCATAACAGACGATGCCTGTTCCATGTCTTTTTCTTTTTTATGTTATAAAATGAAGTAAAGGAAGAAGCCCCACTTCAACAAGAATATTCATGGGCATCTTTCTCTACCGGATGATGGTGCGTCTCCGAATCGGGTCCTGTACCACCGAAAAGTCGGCGTATTTCATGCGGAGCCAGATAAGGAATGACCTCCTCGCCGGGATGGAAATCATATGTCACGTCTTCAAAGGCATGGGTGTGCATCACGCTCAGCATCACCTTCCTGTCTACCGTCAACGGCACATATAGCTTATACTCCTTCATCACGGCAGGCCAATGTTGGTTTCCGATGGCATGTCCCAGCTCCACCCCCATTCGAAGGATCTCCTGTTCGGGTCTACCCTTCCACTTCTCCATGTTGACGACCAGCACTTGGCTCAAGTCCAGCTTTATCACCAAAGCACGTTTCTCTTCCGGAGAGAAATAAATGACATCTCCATTGTTCAGCTGAGCATGCCGATCCAACGACAAAGCGTATTCTTTCCCCTTGTCGCTCTTTAGTAGAAATCGGCTTTTCTGAGCCGTCCACTGATCAAGCAGCAGATATTCCACATCAATGCCCACCATCTTCTCCTTCCATTCCGAATCGAAATAGATATTGCCTAATGTCTTTGTTAATATTTCCATCTCTTTTCTTTATTCTATTGTTGTGAAACATAAAAGGCCATAGCCTTTCCGTAAAGAAGGCCATGGCCCATACTCTCTATTTTAGCTGAAGAAATATAGTTGTCCCAAGGAGAACGACTTAGCAGGAGCCACATAGGCGTGCTCTCCGTTCACATATACCTCGAAGGTCTCCGGATTGACATCAATCTTAGGTGTCTCGCCGTTTCTGACCATGTCCATCTTGGTTAGCTGGCGACACTTATGTACAGGATACACATTACGCTCCAACTCGTACTTCTTCTTCACATTACAATCAAAAGCCAACTGAGAGACAAAAGTGAGGCAGGTCTCCGGCATAGCCTTGCCGAAAGCACCAAACATAGGTCTCATCGTCATAGGCTGGGGAGTAGGCAACGAAGCGTTCGGGTCGCCCATATTAGCCCAGTTGATTACCCCACCTTTGATCACCATCTTAGGTTTAGCGCCAAAGAATGCAGGTTCCCAAAGCACAAGATCGGCCATCTTGCCCTTCTCCAAAGAACCCAAGACATCGGAAACACCATAGGTGATGGCCGGGTTGATGGTAACTTTGGCCAAATAACGGAGCACGCGGAAATTATCATTTTGATCAGAATCTTCCTTTAGTTTGCCCCTAGCCGACTTCATAAAAGAAGCCATTTGGAAGGCCCTCATGAACGACTCCCCAACACGGCCCATAGCCTGCGAGTCGGACGAAACCATGGAGATGACGCCCAAATCATGCAGCACATTCTCTGCCGCCTGCGTCTCCGGACGCACACGGCTCTCGGCGAACGCCACATCAGAAGGTATCTTCGGGTTGAGGTTATGGCACACCATAATCATATCAAACAGCTCAGCCTGCGAGTTGACGCCAAACGGCAACGTAGGATTTGTGGACGAAGGCAATATGTTGGCAAGAGAAGCCACCTTCAACAAATCTGGCGCATGGCCTCCTCCCGCACCCTCCGTATGGTAAGAATGCATGGTACGTCCGTCAATGGCGGCGATGGTGTCTTCCACGAACCCGCCCTCGTTCAGCGTGTCCGTATGCATGGCCACCTGCACATCGAGCAAGTCGGCGGCAGTCATCACCGAGCGCAAGGCAGCCGGCGTAGTACCCCAATCCTCATGGATCTTAAATCCGCAAGCTCCAGCCTCAGCCTGTTCCACCAAAGGCTTCTGCGTAGAGCAGTTGCCCTTCCCGAGAAGACCCACATTGATTGGCAAGGTTTCCAGAGACTGGAGAATCTTCCTAATGTTCCAAGGGCCGGAGGTAATGGTGGTGCCATTTGTTCCGTCAGTAGGTCCCACACCTCCACCTATCAGGGTGGTGATTCCGTTACTTAGGCAGGCGTACGCCTGTTGCGGACAAATCATGTGCACATGTCCGTCTATGCCGGCAGCCGTAACGATCAGATGTTCGCCGGAGATGGCATCCGTAGCCGGACCCGTTATCAAGTCAGGGCAAACCCCATTCATCACATTAGGGTTGCCAGCCTTTCCTATCCCGGCAATCTTTCCATCCTTGATGCCAATATCTGCCTTCACCACACCCAAGATAGGGTCGATGATGGTGGCATTGGTGATGACAATATCGAGGGCGCCATCCTGCGACGAAGCCATATTGTCCAATCCCATGCCATCCCGCAGAGTTTTGCCACCACCGTAGATGACCTCATCTCCGTAAACACGCAGATCTTTTTCTATCTGTACATACAGATCCGTATCGCCCAACCTGATTTTATCGCCCACAGTTGGGCCATACAAGTTATTATACTCTTGTCTTGAAATAGTAGCCATTATAGATTTTTTAGTTAATCGATTTAAATTATCCCCGCTTATTATTTGCAGGTACACTTGAACCCGTATTCTTTGATTTTGCGGAATGCCTCGATGCGGACAGGGAAATAAGAAGGAAAATCTTCTCCCCCCGTATAACCTTGAGTCAGATTATTGAATCCTATCACATAACGTTTTCCGCCAAAAGGCACCACATCAACCTCCTTTTGGTCTCCTGGTTCGAAACGGATGGCGGTCGTGGCCGGAATGTTGAGATGCATACCAAAGGCAGCCTCCCTGTCAAACTCCAAATATCGGTTCACCTCGAAGAAATGGAAATGGGATCCGACTTGTATAGGACGGTCTCCAGTATTCTTCACAATCAACTTCGTCACCGGACGGCCCACATTGTACTCGATGGGTTTGTCGTCAAGGACAACACCTCCCACAGCAGTATGCTGAGATGGTTTGAACCCAGGGATGTTGGGATAAGCCTTGCTTGGCTCTTGCTTCGTATTCTCTGAATTGATAGCAGTCATAGTTCCTTTTTTTAGTTCAATAATGGTTGCGGTTCACTTAATCGGCTGATGAATACTGATAAGACGACTTCCGTCAGTAAAGACAGCCTCCACTTGCAATAGGGAAATCATGTCGGCCACACCCTCCATCACATCCTCCTTTTTCAAAACATTGGCAGAGTCTTTCATCACCTCCTCCACTGTTTTACCTTCGCGAGCCCCTTCCAAGGCTGCTGATGTGATAAAAGCGACCGCCTCCGGGTAGTTGAGTTTCAATCCTTTCGCCTTCCGCCTTTCGGCTATGGCTCCCAACGACAATAACATAAGTTTGTCGACTTCTTTCGGTGTAAGATGCATAATTAAAAGATTTAGTACTGTTTATATTTTTCCATTGCACAAAGCCCATATGGAATTAGATGCAGGCTAAAAACACGACTCCGGCTCCAAATGTTCTCCCATGGCTGCCATTTCTTTCATTCGGGAAAAAGAAACGAGACAGGAGGCCCAGTACAGCAAACAACCGGAACACAAAGGGAGAACTCCGTCTTCCGACAAAGAAGGGCAAGCAGCCCCCTATCCGCACAACAAATCTGCACGCCCACTCCGGACCACCATCAAAAAGATAGGCACATCTACAATTTTTCGGAAAAATAAAATATATTTGCAGCCGCAAACATAAAACATGTGAGATGAAAACCACCAGAGAGGAAATAATAGACAAAGCAGCAACCCTATTCATGCAAAGAGGATACCATGACGTTCCGGTGAAAGACATTTCTGCAGAGGTCAACATCAACCCTTCCGGGCTCTTCTTCCACTTCAAGAACAAAGAGGAGATATACAAATGCGTCGTCGAGAAGTACGTCGTCAATGCGATGGACATACGTTCCAGTTTCGGCAACTGCGACACCATGACCCTCCGCATCTTCCTCGACCACTACATCGTCTGCATCAAGAAACGGATGAAGGCCCTGAACTTCATCGTAAAACTGAAGGAGAATACGGCCAGAGCCTATTATGCGTTTATGCTCGAATGCAGCGCCACCGACAAAAGATACGGGGAAAGCATACTGAAGTTCGACAATGACGAGATTCTCCTATGGACGTCCGTCATCGAACGTGCACAGAAGAACGGAGAAATCAGGTCTGACATAAATTCTTTCCAAATGGCAAAGATATTCAAACGCTCATTTGTAGGGACCAGCTACACGGAGACATACGGCAAAGGCATCTCCATTCCTGAGCTGACGGAGCTGTTCAACAACATGTACGCTTTAATGAAAATTTAGCGGCACAGTCCCACTCGGAGCACACTTTACGGAATGTGAACTTTGACCGCCAGCACAAAACCCATAAAGAGCGGACAAACAAAAGGGAAAGCATTGTCATTCCGTCAACATCACACAGACAACGACATAAGAATCAAAGAACGAAAGTATTTCCACAAACATTAAAGAGGCAGAACCAACTGCCGATTCCTTATTTTTTGCTAATTTTGTATTCCTTTAAACAAACACAAAATAAATTGAAATGAGTAAAACCACACGGGAGGAAATCCTAAAAAAAGCAACCTCATTATTCTTAAAAAACGGATACGAGCAAACCTCATTGACAGATATCGCCAACGCTGTAGGATTACAAAAACCGAGCTTATACTCCCGATTCAAATCAAAAGAAGACATTTTCAGGAAAGTCGTTGAGTATTATCTGGTGAACATGCAAAAACCAGATAAGAAATTCGGAACAACCACAGACAAGTCCATGAAAGAATTCATCGAATTCTACTTGTCCCGTGTCGATTTGTGCATGAGAACATACGACAAGGACATATGCATCAACGCATTCGCCAACAGATGTTTTTCCTTCATGCTGGAACTCGGTCGATTTGACCCACAATATGCCGTCATCATACCCAACGTAAATGTAGCGGAGATAACAATGTGGACATCTGTCATCGAACAGGCTAAGGAGAAAGGTGAGGTGAAGAAGGAGATAGACAGCAAGCAAGTAGCAGCCTCGCTACGCTACTCATTCCTCGGGCTCTGCTACTCCTGCGCCATCGGCGGACGAGTAACCATAGAACAACTCCGCTCTTTATTATTCGGCATATACGACACCATCAAGGCATAACAATATCAGAGACAACCAGAAAGAAGCAAAACTTCACAAACGAAGACAAATAACGAACAGAAGACAACGCATTTTGGCATCTCCGCATTACATTTCGCACGTTTTCCTGCAAAGAATAAAATAATTAGTTATAATTTTGCATGTCCGTTTAGGACCTACGGTGGAATTCCGCACATCCGTATTCCATTTGTAGATAAGACGTTTTTCAATTCTATAAATAACTAACAGATATTATGGCATATAGATTTATGACCGCAGAGGAGGCCGCTCATTTTGTGAAGAACGGCGACCAAGTCGGATTCAGCGGTTTTACTCCATCCGGAGCTCCAAAAGCAGTGCCAACAGCAATCGCTGAGATGGCCGAAGAGGAGCACGCAAAAGGCAATGAATTTCAAATAAGCGTATTCACCGGAGCATCGGCAGGCGATGCCCTTGACGGCGCATTGACCAAAGCCAAGGCCATTAAATTCAGAGCTCCCTACCAAAGCAACAAAGACCTCAGAAACGCCATCAACGCACAAGAGATCAACTATGTGGACATGCACCTCTCTCAGATGGCACAAGAGATCCGTTACGGATTTTACGGAGACATAGATGTTGCCATCATCGAGGCCGCCGACCTGAATGAGAACGGAGAAATCGTGCTCACCGCCGGCGTGGGCAACACGCCCACCTATGCCCGTTTGGCAAAGAAAATCATCATAGAGATAAACAAGAAGCATCCGAAAGAACTCAAAGGGATGCACGACCTATACGAACCACAAGACCCTCCCTACAGAGAGGCCATCCCTGTATATAAGGTGAACGACCACTCCGGATGTAGTCTTCTGAAAGTAGACCCCAACAAAATAGTCGCAGTTGTGGAGACAGACCTAGGCAACAGCGTAGGCAAATTTACTCCGGTAGACGAGGTGACTTCTAAGATAGGACAAAACGTTGCCGACTTTTTGGCTTCCCAACTCCGTTCAGGCATCATACCAAAAGGGTTTCTCCCTATTCAGTCCGGAGTAGGAAACGTGGCCAACGCCGTATTGGGATCGTTGGGAGAGAACAAAGACATCCCCCCCTTCACCATGTACACGGAGGTAATCCAAGACGCCGTCATCGGACTGATGAAAGAGGGCCGTATCACTTACGCCAGCGGTTGCTCACTTACAGTGAGCGATTCTGTAATGGACGACATATACAGCCACCTCGACTTTTTCAAAGACAAGTTTGTGCTTCGTCCAATCGAGATTTCCAACAACCCGGAGGTAATCCGCCGTCTTGGCCTAATCACAATCAACACCGCATTGGAAGCCGACATCTTCGGAAACGTAAACTCAACCCACGTTCTGGGTACCAAGATGATGAACGGCATAGGCGGTTCGGGCGACTTCACCAGAAACGCATACATCTCCATCTTCACTTGCCCTTCTACGCAGAAGGACGGAAAGATAAGCCCTATTGTCCCTATGGTGAGCCACGTAGACCACAGCGAACACTCGGTCAACATACTCATCACAGAACAAGGTATTGCCGACCTCCGTGGCAAAGCACCTATAGAACGTGCGGAGACAATCATCGAGAACTGCGTCCATCCTGACTACAAGCAGCTCATGTGGGATTACCTGAAGATAGCAAAGAAGACACACACGCCGCAATCATTACAAGCCGCATTCGGCATGCATATCGAATTTGCAAAAAGCGCGGATATGCGCAATACCAATTGGAACGAATACATGAAATAAAGTTTCATGACAAGCATAAAAAACGGAGAGGGCAGACGTGGTGGTCTGCCCTCTCCGTTTTTTCAACAAACGCCCAAAGATAACTTGTGACGACTCCGAGAAGATACCGTAGGCATTATCCGAGAAACGAACATTAGTGTCCATCTCCCATAGGGACGCACGAGGTAAGTTGTTTTTATTACGATTACCAGCACGTCCGTCAGAAGTTGAATTGCCACATAGCCTGCACCCTATTGTTGGCTGCACATCCATAATCCATCGTCACCTTGCGTCCCCAAACATACTCGATGCCAATCATCGTATTGGCCGTCAAACTGCAAAACAAATTGCCCACGGCATACTGCTCATACCTAATCTGATCGTCATAAGGGACACAACCGCCTTCATACCTATCGGCATAACAACGCAGGTGCGAATAGGCAGCAGAGGCAAACCACATGTCCGTAAAATCCACCCGAAGGCCTAACATACCGCCCCACATCTTGACCATCTGCATCTTCCCTTCCCCATCCGGTGCGGGCAGGAGATCCATTCCCCGCCCACACAAGTCCTGCGTAAAGCTGGAGATACCCTCGCCATAAAGTCCCAGATAATATGCGGTAAGCCATGCGGCTTTCCATTTGCCGGTCAGCTGCACCCCCCAACCCATCTCATTCTCAGAACGCCCGTTCAGGCTGTCCATATATTGCATATTGTGCCACAACCCGGCGACACGGACAGAACTCCGTTTCTCGTTCCATTCATATTGAACAAATGCCGGGACGGCAGGAATCTTCTGGTCCAAAACGGACAGACCCTCGCCTACCGTCATCTCGGCACGGGGCATCTCCACCCCAACACCAAACGACCACCCGCCCACCTCATGCGTATAGTTGAGAACCGTACTCTGCACAGAAGGCAACACAGGCGGACCTTCCATGTCTATTGTCGGAGGCACCACACTTTGATCGCTGAACATCGTAAAACTATAACCGAAAAGGAAGCCATTTATGGTCAGGTAAGCATACTGAAGGTCAAACATATAATCATCATTCTCAAAATCAAAGTTGACGTATGCCCCCACTTGATATTTAGACCCCGGCATTCCCACAAAATTAAAGAAGATGTTACTTCCTCCAACCGTCATATTATACTTGCCATCGTTGGCAGGGGGATTGTCTGTCGGGATGTCGCCCACCACAAAATACATCGGATTGCACAAAGGATTCCGAAAATCATAAGAGACAGTACCCTTCACAGCCCCGCCTATACCCAGATAAAACCGATTGTCATTCCCAACGATGGCAAAACGAGGCACATCCGGGATATCGAATGCAGAAGGCGAATTCTCCTTCAAGACACGAACCACAACAGAATCAATATAATCACGCCCCACCAATTCCGTGAAGCCGGAGAAAGGAATCCGTTTCCCTGGCAGCGTATCCTGAGCATACAAAACACCCGTAAGGTAAACGAAGAAAAGCGCTCCACAAAAAAGAGAACGGCACCAAACCCTCTCCTTCACAGAATATTTTTTCCTCCTTATAAGAAACACATCCAACCATACCACTCCATCTTTCATTTTGAGGAAGCCAAAGAATATCCAACCACCACACCCGCCAGACACAAAAGGACACTCATCCCGGCATAGAGAATGAACGACACAAAATCATTCTGTTTCAACAGATTCATATTCTCGTAAGAGAAGGTGGAAAAAGTGGTAAAACCACCACAAAGGCCCGTGGTAAGAAACAGCTTAGTGTCGTCACTCAGACCCATTTTGGAGGAGAGGGCATAAAATATGCCAATCAGAAAACTGCCGAACACATTGACGAAAAGCGTACCGACAGGCACATGAAGCAGTTGGAAAAACGCGACTCTAGTCAAGATCACATGACGCAAAATACTGCCGACGCCACCGCCCAACAACACACAAATAAGAGCTTTTATTCCCATTGGTTAGATTTTTATAGATTCACCATCATAACAAAACACAACCCATTTTGTTTTTTCTATGGCAACAGAAGATTCCTAAAAAAGCCATCCCTTTTCTTTATAAATTTGCAGAAGGAGAATAGAATGGAACGACGCAAAATCATACATATAGACATGGACGCCTTCTACGCTTCGGTAGAACAGAGGGACAACCCCTACCTGAGAGGCAAACCGGTAGCCGTAGGCCATGCCGGCAAAAGGGGCGTGGTGGCCGCCGCCAGCTACGAAGCCCGGAAGTATGGCGTTCGCTCGGCCATGTCTTCCTTCAAAGCCAAAGAGATATGTCCGTTCTTAATCTTCGTTCCATGCAGAATGGATGTATATAAATCCATTTCCGCCGAAATTCATGACATATTCCATGAATATACAGACATTATAGAACCTATCTCCTACGACGAGGCGTTTCTGGACGTGACGACCAACAAGCCAGGCATTGAGTTGGGCGTGGAGATAGCCAAGGAAATCAAACAAAAGATATACAGCCGTCTGGGATTAGTGGCCTCCGCAGGCGTCTCCTTCAACAAGTTTTTGGCCAAAATAGCATCCGACTACCGCAAACCAAACGGGCTCTGCACCATCCATCCCGACGTGGCGTTGAAATACATAGACCCACTTCCCGTAGAAGCTTTCTGGGGCATAGGCAAGGTGACGGCCGTCCGGATGCACGCCCTCGGCATAAAGACAGGAGCCGACCTCCGCCACTACCCAATAGAGCAGCTGGCCGAAGCATTCGGCAGACAAGCCGTAGTCTATTCCAAATTTGCCAACGGCATAGACGACAGACAGGTAGAGGCGTCACACATACGAAAGTCCGTAGGATGCGAAAACACATTCGACGACGACATCAGCGAGAAGGGAGCGATGAAACTTATGCTCCGGACAGAGCTGCTTCCCGACCTCTTGCGCCGCATGGAACGCACCTGTTTCGAAGGAAGAACCCTGACCATAAAGATAAAATACTCCGACTTCACACAACGCACCATCAGCAAAAGCGCGAACCACACAATCGCCTCCAAAGACGAAATTTTGGAAATGATAGACGCCATGACATCCGGATTCGAGATGAACGGACAGACCATCCGCCTATTAGGGCTCTCCGTCTCGTCTCCTCTACGCATAGAAAACGACGGACAGTATTGCATCGACTTTTGAGACAAGCGATTACGAAGAAACGACCAAGTTAAGTCCAAGACATCTTGCGTGGTTGATTCCCAATCCAATCAATTATCCCGTAGGGATAACCTCTTTGTAGAAAAAGGATGATGAACAGGACGGCATTCCATCGGAATGCGCCAAAGTATTACGTTACAGTGATTATTAGACAGGATTCACAGGATAAAACAGGATTTCCAAAAACACCTCACGGTGACGGGCGGACACCCGCCATTCGCGGAGGAGGAGGAATTTTGCGCACCATATCTATCAAAATCGGCACAAGTTATCTTTCGACGATTACTAAGTTATTTTCCAACGGTCTCTCATGTGCATAAATATGCAATATTGTTTATTGTTTTTGGATATTTCTTGAAAATAAATTCGTTTCGATTTGCATTCAAATGTTCTTTTGTCTATTTTTGTGGTGCTTTTTCAAGCAAAATATTCTTTTTAGACGGGTTCTTATGATTTTTTTGAATCCAAATACCTCAAAAAAGGAAAAGATATGACAAAAAATGCAAGTGTAGTAGATTTGGATCAGGTAGTTGTTCGTTTTTCAGGAGACTCTGGCGACGGTATGCAGTTGGCCGGCAACATCTTCTCAACAATTTCCGCTACGGTAGGTAATGACATCTGTACCTTCCCAGATTATCCGGCAGATATCCGCGCCCCACAGGGCTCACTGACCGGTGTTTCCGGATTCCAAGTTCATATTGGAGCCGACAAAGTTTTTACCCCAGGTGACAAATGTGACGTCTTAGTGGCCATGAACCCGGCTGCATTGAAGACTCAATATAAATTCTGCAAGCCTACGGCTGCTATTATCATCGACACTGACTGTTTCCAAGAGGCCGACTTGAAAAAAGCCGACTTCAAGACATTGAACGCTATCGAAGAGATGGGCATCAAAAACGATGTGATCGCCGCTCCTATCACTCAGATGGTAAAAGATTGTTTGGCAGATTCGGGCATGGACAACAAAGCCATCTTGAAATGCCGTAATATGTTCGCCCTCGGTTTGGTTTGCTGGTTGTTCAACCGCGATTTAACGGTGGCGGCCAACATGCTGAAAGAGAAGTTCGCCAAGAAACCGGGTGTGGCAGAGTCCAACATCAAGGTAATTCAAGCCGGTTATGACTACGGGCATAACACGCACTCTTCCGTTTCACACACATACACAGTCGACACGAAGGGTGTAAAAGACAAGGGAACATTCATGGACATCAACGGAAACAAGGCTACCGCCTACGGTCTAATCGCCGCAGCAGAAAAAGCCGGATTGAAGTTGTATCTTGGTTCTTACCCTATCACTCCTGCCACCGACGTGCTTCACGAGTTGGCAAAACACAAATCGCTCGGTGTCACCACCGTTCAGTGCGAGGATGAGATTGCAGGTTGCGCATCGGCAATAGGTGCATCTTTCGCCGGAGCGTTGGCTTGTACCTCCACTTCCGGTCCCGGTATCAGCTTGAAATCCGAGGCCATGAACCTAGCTGTCATCATGGAGTTGCCTTTGGTTGTCTTGGACGTACAGAGAGGCGGGCCTGCAACAGGTCTTCCAACCAAGTCTGAGCAGACGGACCTTCTTCAATGTCTCTTCGGCCGTAACGGAGAGTCTCCGATACCGGTCATCACGGCCACTTCGCCAACAGACTGTTTCGACTCTGCTTACATGGCCTGCAAAATGGCATTGGAGCACATGACACCAGTTGTTTTGATGACCGATGCATTCATCGCAAACGGATCGGCAGCATGGAAACTTCCTAAGTTGGAAGATTATCCTGCCATCAACCCACCATACGTCACTCCGGAAATGAAGGAGACATGGGCTCCATACCAACGTAATGCGGAAGGGTCCCGATATTGGGCTATTCCTGGCACGGAAGGCTTCACCCACATTCTTGGCGGCTTGGAGAAAGACAACAAGACGGGTGACATCTCCACCAACCCCGAGAACCACGACTTGATGACACACCTTCGCCAAGAGAAGATTAACAAGATCCAAGTTCCGGATGTAGAGGTTATGGGCGATGCGGACAACGCAGAATTGTTAATCGTCGGTTTCGGCGGAACATTCGGACACCTGCACGCTGCTATGGACGAGATGAGAGCTGCCGGCAAGAAAGTAGCATTGGCTCACTTCAAATATATCAATCCGCTTCCAAAGAACACCGCTTCTGTTTTGAAGAAGTATAAGAAGGTGGTTGTCGCCGAGCAGAACCTCGGGCAGTTTGCCGGATGGCTTCGCATGAAGGTAGACAACTTCGCACCTTACCAGTTCAACGAAGTAAAGGGACAGCCGTTCGCCGTCAGCGAAATGGTCACTGCCTTCACGGAGATATATAATAAGTAATAACCGATTTAAGAGAAAAGAAAAATGAGCGAATATACAGCAAAAGACTTCAAGAAAGGACAACCACGTTGGTGTCCCGGATGCGGTGATCACTTCTTTTTGGCTTCACTGCAAAAGGCAATGGCAGAAATCGGTATTGCACCGTATGACACAGCCGTCATTTCAGGTATCGGCTGCTCCAGCCGTCTGCCACACTATATGGCCACTTACGGAATGAACACCATCCACGGACGTGCCGCAGCCATCGCAACAGGTTGTAAGGTAGCAAATCCGAACTTGACCGTATGGCAGGTCTCGGGCGATGGTGATGGTCTGGCCATCGGTGGTAACCACTTCATCCACGCCAACCGTCGTAACATCGACATGAACATGATTCTTTTGAACAACCGTATCTACGGTCTGACAAAAGGTCAATACTCCCCAACCTCTCCACGTGGATTTGTCAGCAAGTCATCTCCTTATGGAACGGTGGAAGATCCATTCCGTCCGGCAGAACTTTGCTTCGGAGCCCGCGGACATTTCTTCGCACGTGCCGTAGCCACTGATGCTCCCGGCACCATCGAGGTGATGAAGGCCGCTCAGGCACATAGAGGTGCTTCCGTTTGTGAGATACTCCAAAACTGCGTCATCTTCAACGAAGGCACACATGAGAGCGTCTACTCAGCAGAAGGACGTAAGAAGAATGCCATCTACTTACAGCACGGCAAACCGATGATTTTTGGCGAGAACAACGAGTTTGGTCTCATGCAGGAAGGTTTCGGATTGAAGGTGGTAAAGATTGGCGAGAACGGCATCACAGAGAAGGACCTTTTGGTTCACGACGCACATTGCGAGGACAACACCCTGCAATTGAAGTTGGCTCTGATGGAAGGACCTGATTTCCCTGTCGCTTTAGGTGTCATCCGCGACGTGGAGGCTCCAACCTACAACGACGCCGTAGAGGCTCAGATAGAAGATGTAAAAGGAAAGAAGAAGTACCACAACTTCCAAGAGTTATTGATGACCAACGACACTTGGGAAGTGAAATAATGCATTTTAAATGCGTCTGCCAAAGGCGGAGAACATAGTTCTCCGCCTTTTTTCTTAGAATCTAAAACAACACCTTAATGGAACAACATTCAAAATCCGAATCTGATACCGAATTGCGTGGGCATCTCAATTCTTTATACCATGAAAGACAAAATCCATTTTATGTCCGTTTCAGAAGCACACACCCCAATGTATCTTTCCCGTTTACGGATTTGCCGACATCCGAGCATCTGGAATATGAGATGTTGTCCGAATATAATTTCTTTCGCATTCTCAAGATGTTCCGTTCGGACGAGAATCCATTTGTCACCGAAAAACACAAGAATGAGACGATGTTGGTCGATCACGTAGATTTTTGGCTGAACTATCTCTTATATTCGCCCAAGCATGGTGGCTGCAACTGGTTGTGCCGGATGAAAGGCACGAACAAGTATGTGGGGATAATAAACCTATACGAACTGTCGATGGAATCACATGGCGAATCAAACCGAAAGGGTCAGATTGGTTATGCAACGTGTGAAGAATATCGAAATCGGAACCTGACCAGCGAAGCCGTCCGACAAATGCTGGATTCTGCATTTGGCAAACTCAATCTTCTGCACATATATGCAACGACAGATGCAGACAATGTGAACTCCCGCAACTTTCTGCAGAAGTTAGGCTTCCGTCCGACAAAAGAAAAGCATGTCGATTTTCTACTTCAACGAGAGGATTTTTATACATCGGCAGATGCGACAAGGATAAATTTGTGAAACGATAACATTCATAGCTCATAGCGTAGACCGACCTGCACCTATTTCTTTGTGAACCCTTTCCTTTTGTTCTATGTTTATGGATAGAACAGAAAACTTATGCTATGAAAGTTGCAGATCAATTTGTGAAAATGTTAGAAGAGGCTGGAGTTAAGCACTTCTATGCCATAACGGGCGACAGCCTCAATCATGTGAATCATGCCATAAAAAAAAGCGAAAAGCTGAAGTGGATTCATGTGCGCCATGAAGAGACGGGCGCATATGCAGCAAGTGCAGAGGCTCAGCTAACCGGAAGGCTAGCGTGCTGTGCCGGAAGTAGCGGACCGGGACATGTACATCTCATTAATGGGCTTTACGATGCAAACAGATCTTACGCTCCAGTTTTGGCCTTAGCTTCGACAGAGGTGTCTGCAATGGCCGGCACTTCCTTTTTTCAAGAAACGGAACCGCTGAAATTATTCGAAGATTGTAGCGTCTATAATGAGATAGCAAACACACCGGAACAAGCATTCCGTATGATGCGTAGCGCAATGTTGGCCGCAAGCGGGAAGAACGGGGTTGCAGTTGTAGGCCTGCCTGGCGATGTCTCTTCGCAAGATGCTTTTCCGACAGAGATACTTCCCATTCAGCGGATTGACAATGAAACCGTCATACCTGCCCAACCGGACATTGACCTATTGGCGAAGAAGCTGAATGGAAGCAAGAAAATAACCCTTTTCTGTGGCGCCGGCTGTCAGGATGCAGGAGATGAATTATTACAACTGTCATCGCTTCTACAAGCGCCGATCGTCAGCTCCTTCAAAGGGAAGATGCAAGTAATGGACGGACAGCCCAACATTGTCGGGATAACGGCATTGTTGGGAGTACCATCTGCCAATAATGCGGTATTTGAAGCGGATGTCCTGCTGATGCTGGGCACCGACTTCCCTTACTCTTGGTTCTTACCGGAAAAGACTTGGACGGCACAGATTGACATACGTCCGGAGAACATAGGACGGCGGACAAATGTCCATCTATCCCTTCATGGTGATGTAAAGCAAACGTTAAGCCTACTGTTGCCTAAGTTGGAGAAGAAAGCGAATAATGAGTTTCTGACACAGAAAGTCAACCAATACCAGACCGTATTGAAACATCTCGCCAGACAAGCATCCAACCAAGGTAAAGAATACTACATTTCGCCAGAATATGTTACTACTGTAATAGACCGGCAAGCCGACAAGAATGCTGTTTTTACCATAGACACAGGGATGAACTGTGTGTGGGCGGCACGATATCTGACCTCCTTCCGCACACGATCCATGATAGGATCTTTCAATCACGGATCGATGGGAAATGCACTTCCTCATGCCATAGGGGCCGCATTGGCTTGTCCCGACCGACAAGTGGTGTGTCTTTGTGGCGATGGAGGTTTGTCCATGGCATTGGGTGAACTATCCACTGTGATGCAGTACCAACTACCGATAAAGATTTTCGTCTATAACAACCGTTCATTGGGCATGGTTAAGTTGGAAATGGAAGCAGAAGGGTTACCTGATTGGCAGGTAGATATGCAGAATCCGGACTTCCAGAAAGTGGCCGAGGCAAATAACGTCCATGCAATTACCGTTACACATCCCGAATACGTCGCCGATGCCGTCGCGGAGGCTTTTGCCTATAATGGTCCGGTTCTCGTCAACCTACATACAGATGCGAATGCCCTGATTCTGCCGGCACGTACCGAAGTAAAGCAGATGATGGGTTTTATACATTCCATGTACCGCAAACTGCTCGACGGAAATTTCGAGGAAGTTAAATCTCAAATAGGGAATGTGATGGTTGACATATAAACAGACACAACTATAAAACACAATTTTCCCATCATCTGACTCATCCTCTCTTCTCTTAGTGATTATAAAAAGGACATCCCGTGATATGTAATTTCCAGCAGCGCAATAGCAAAATATCCCGAAGATTCTCAGACAGGATTCACAGGATGGACAGGATTTTTAAAACGCCTCACCCATCGACAGACGAGCACTCGCCTTTGGCCGAGAAGGAGAGAACGTGCCATATCTCCAGAATCGCTGGCAACAACAAGCACTTTCCCATCACAAATAGATAATGTCTATGGCCATTTTGTCAAAATCGGCACAAGTTGTTGTTTTTTGACGGTCGCTTAATTGGGCGTTGTGTGCTGTCCGAACCATTCGGCGAAACGTATTTCGCTTCTCCGTTTTAGAAGCGACGACACGAGAGACGCAAAATTTTGCGTCTCTCGTGTCTCTGCCTCTATTTAGCCAAAGACGCCATGTCTGATAAGATGTTTGCCAATCCATCCCTCCTGATTTTCAATCCAATCAATTTAATCAATCTCTCAATCCAATGGATAAAATTGTTACCTTTGCCATAGAGGTAAAACACAAAAAGAAAGAGATATGAAACGACTTCCTTACGGAATATCTGATTTTCGGAAAATCATCACCGAGAATTTTTACTTTGTGGACAAATCGGAGATCATTCCCGACTTGGAAAACATTGCCAACTTCATCTTCCTTCTCCGCCCGCGCCGCTTCGGCAAAAGCATCTTCAGCAACATGCTGGCGGAGTATTACGACATCAACAACAAGGAGTGTTTCAACGAGCTGTTTGGTGACCTCTACATCGGTCAGCACCCCACCAAGGAGGCTGGCAGATACATGGTGCTGAAGTTCGACTTCTCCACTATTAAAAAGAATCTGGAAGAATTGGAAGATGGTTTTCATACCGCTTGTGCTAACGATATTCAAGGTTTTCTGCAAAAATACAATGCTATCTATTCGGAAGAGGAGATAGCGGACATCATGAAGCAAAAGTTTCTCAGTGAGATGATGAAGAAACTGACGTTTTATGCCCGCAGGAAAGGCATCCCCGTTTACCTCTTCATCGACGAATACGACAATTTTTCAAATACGATTCTTTCCATCCACGGAAAGGAGAAGTTCAAGGCCATCACGCACGGCACGGGCTTCTACCGAGACTTCTTTCAGGTGTGCAAGCCGAGCTTCGACCGCATCTACCTCACGGGCGTGAGCCCCATCACATACGATGACTTGACCTCCGGCTTCAACATCGGCACGAACATATCGCTATTGTCTCCGTTCCATAAAATCATCGGATTCACGGAGGAAGAAGTGCGTGCGATGATTGAATATTATCGTGTCGAAGGCCGCATAAAACGACCTACGAACGTGATTGTAGAAGAGATGAAACCGTGGTATGACAACTACTGTTTCTCCAAAAGATGCTATGGCAAGGAATCGCCCATGTATAACAGCAATATGGTTCTGTTTTACATGAGTAACATTTTGCTGTGCGATCAGGCACCTGACGAGATGCTGGACCGCAACGTGGCGACGGACTTCCCGAAGCTGCGTATGCTGCTCGACGTGGAGGATCCGGCCGACCGCCAGCGACGCATCGACATCATCCGCCAGCTGGCCAACACGAACGAGACCACGGGCAACATCGTCATCTCATTCCCCGCCGAGGAGTTGAAGAAGGCGGACAACTTCGTGAGCCTGCTTTTCTACTACGGTCTGCTGACCTTTGCTGGCGAGGACCGTTATGGAAGGACTATACTTCGGGTGCCGAACAACACGATGCGCCAGATGTATCTCAATTATCTCTTGAACATAGCCGAGGACGAAGGTTTCCGTATCAATGACGAGCGCATCGCATTGGACGATTCCATCGTCAAAATGGCGATAGACGGAGAGTGGGAAGGTGCCGTGCTCTTGCTCGGCGACCTTTACTCCAAATACAGCAGCATACGCAACTCGATAGACCGCGAGGCGGACGTGCAGGGTTTTCTGCGCGCGCTGCTCTGCATCAACCAATATTATGCCGTTCGGCCGGAGGTGGAGCTGAACAAAGGCTTCTGCGACCTGCTCCTCTCGCCCAACGGAAGGGAGGACAACCGAGCGAAGTTCAGCTATCTCATCGAACTCAAATATGCCAAGGCCGACGCCTCCGACGAGCAGATAGCGAAGATGGAATCCGATGCGAAAGCGCAGCTTCTGCAATATACAGGAGATAAACAGATAGCCTCCGTCCTTTACGGCACGGAGCTGAGAGGCCTGTACTTCGTCTTCCGTGCGCACGAACTGGTGCGGTATGGCGAGGAAGAGGTGAAGTTGTGAAATTTTCATGACGAACGAGGAGTTTTGCTTTTAGCTCCGATATAGCAAATTGGAAATCAACGTTAGCCAAAGACGCCATGCCGGAAAAGGTTACCAAGTAAATGTGGTTGCCCTTATAATAAATCAGATAACAATCAATGAAATCAATCTATAAAATCGGATCAAAGATGGCTCTTCTAATCGGGTTTCCGATAGGACTGCTATTTTCTTGGATGGCATTAACCTTCTCTCTTTTCTCCCCTATCAACGTTAGCGTAGCCATAAGTGGAGGAAAATTCCTTTGGTTTCCCGGTTGCATAGTGACCCCATTGGTATTTGTCTATTTGCTATGGTCGGGTGGACGAAGAATCGCTTCTGATTTGTCTCTTAATAAATCTATTCTAAGCACAATCTTCCGATTTTCATTATATGTAAATTCATTCATTTTCCTTGTTATTGTTGCGTTGTGGGTAATAGGGGCATTTCATTTCCAGGAGACCTACATTACTGCTACAGTTTTTATGTGTAGTTTGGTTGTTGGCTGTTACCTTTTAGCTGTATTTTTTACCACTTTCACAATCGGATGGCTGATTGTCTATGTCATCAAAGAAAAAATGAAATGGATTAGGAACGAGGTTTCTGAATCAGGAAAAGCAGAGTAGTTCTTTTTCATTTCTCTCTAGATGGAGAAACGGAAACGATACAGATGGTGACGTTGAAAAAAAGATTCTGTGGCAATATAGTCTTCGCATGAAAAAAATTGGCGCGATAATTTTCATGCCAGAAAATATTTGCGTATTTACGCATTTTTACCACACACAAACAATTATAATTTTTGCCTAAATACACATCCCGCAGTGGATTTTATACATTATCCCTGTTTCTTGTAACTAATCACCGCCTATGCATTGAAAATACAATACTGCCTGCCATAAAATCAGACCGGCTGCTAAGTAATCGTCAAAAAAGTAACCTATGACGATTACTTAACGGTTACTATAATAATTTTGAAGAAAAAACACCAAGATCAAATATTCAATGCGCGCAACGGCCCTGTAAAAAAGAGGAAATGAAAATGTCGCGACTGCGGCACACCGAATTGTTTACGCAAAGAGGATACTCAACGCAAGAAAACAAGACATTCACACAACATATCTACGGCAGAACCTGCGCATTGGTATTTTCAAGATTCAGATGCCGAACGCAACGGCAGTAAGGCCCCACTTTTGTTGAACTCATATCTGTTCTGTAAAATAAAAAAGGCCGGAAAAACTCCGACCTTTCTAACTCTATGCTGATAAAGAAATTATCTACAGAAATGTTTCGTGATACACCAAGAATAACCCAACATGAACTCATGCGATCCTGAGTTGTGGTGGTTCATTCCCGTCAAACCCAACGTGTAGGCATAACCGAGATGGAACCCTTTGTATCTGATGCCGCCCATCGGATAGAAGGCCAACGCCTGAACGTTTCCTGCATCCAGACAGTGACGGTAGGAAGCCTCCAGCCAATAGGAGAAATCCTCATTGTCCGGCAACGTCTGCATAAACTTCAAGTTGACATCCAACTGACGTTGGTCGTTCTCATCGGCCTTAAACATCAGTCCCGGCTCTATCGTCATATTGTTAGCCATGTCTATATCGTAACCCAAGAAGGCAAATGCGGTCATCGGACGAACCGGCTCTCCCGCACCCAACTCCGTCATTTCGGTCGGAATCAAGTTCATGGCAGAAACGCCCAAGAAGAAGTTGTCCCACAAGAAATAGGTTCCGAAGTTGGCATTGAAATAGAAGCCCTTATCCGTGTCTCCATTTCCAATACCCGGATCACCCGAATTTTTTTCCGAGAACAATTTTTCAGAAAATCCATAATGGCTTACCACCGCAGACACACCAAAAGACAACTGACGGTCTATGGAGCGTTCCTTCATGAAATAGCCACTGTTTTCTGACAACGGGATGTGATAGGCAAACGTTGCCTGGCCTCCTTGTCTGTAAGAATATCCGTTCTTGTCATTATATACGTAGGCACCCAAACCCACATTTTTCAGAACCCTTGTTCTGAAACTCAACGATTGGGTCATCGGAGCATCGTCCATGCCCACCCATTGGAACTTACCGGTCAGCATCAGATGCGAGCATCGCTCCGCTCCTGCCACAGCCGGATTGACCAAATAGTAATTGAAATGGTATTGGTCATACACAATCTCCTCCTGAGCCGTGGATTTTAGGAATGGGAGTATCGCTAAGAGTAATATAACTATTTTTTTCTTATTCATTGTATATCTGAATTATGTATGTTCTTTTCCTTTTTCTTAATTAAATAAAATAAAAAATCCCCATTACACAAACAAACTATAATCACATTTATACAACGACACCTAATGTTTTACAAATATAAGAAGCTGTTTTGAATTTTCATTAATTCTTTTATCAAAATTCCAAACATCTTTCCCTATTTTATTCCAAAGACAGGAAAAGATGTTTGGAAAATCCATCTCTGATAATCAACAAAATTCGAACTACCCTTATATCCTACTCCATAAAACGGACATATTTGTTCTTTGTCTTTTTAGGTATTCGATAAGAGAGTAAGACTTCACTTGAGTTGCTAGACAGTTCGCTCACGTCGCCCAGCCCCCACTCAAACGAATAACCAACCCTAAACCTCTTATACTCAACACCGACAGTAAAAGTAAGAACATTTGAAGAGAAATCCGCATTGATATCCGGCCGATAGGTCACGCCACCCCACAAAAAACGGTTGTAATACAACAAGCAGTTCAGCTCAGCACGATCGACCGTATTTCTGTGCATATAAACTAAAGCAGGAGCGAAATCGAAAGTCTCCGACACAGAGAACAGACCTCTCACATACCAATAGAATTGACGTCCCGGTTTGGAAGTTGTCACATCCTCATCATTGTAGAGCAAGTGATTGACCGAAGCACCAAACAACAGTCCAGGAGTAGCCAACTCCACACCAAAATCCATATCCGGATAAACATGAGATACGATTTCGGCAGGGAAGGTCGGCAACCCGAATTCAGAAGGATCCATCAACCTATGATCTTCCGGATTCCAATAATGGTAAAGCACACCACCCGACAAACCCATTGAAAGCAGCATACTCTCATTCAGGTTGATATGATAGGCATAAGCAGCTTTTGCGATCGTGGTTTTATTTCCTACTCCCAAATTATCATAAGAGAGTGAGAGTCCGACACCGGACCTCACATTTTCGAAATAATCACTGACATTCAACACTCCCGACTTCGGAGAATCTTCCACACCTATCCATTGCCAACGACCCAACAAGAACAGATCTATATCATCACTGTTTCCCGTAGCAGCAGGGTTGGCATTCAGTCTAGAAAAGAACTGTTGCGACAACATAAGATCCCTTTGGGCATTTGCCGTAGCAAATGATAGGATAGCTATTACAAATATTAATACTTTTTTCATCTTGAACTTTCAATTACTCATTAATAATCCTAATATCAGCACGTCTGTTCTGTTCGTGTTCAGCCTCTTCCGTTGCATTCGGAATCACAGGCTCGGTTTCTCCCTTACCTACAGAAACTAGCTTGTCAGGAGACAGACCTCTCTGTATCAACATATTTCGAATATAATCAGCACGTCTCTGAGACAACTTCATGTTATAATCGTCGGCACCACGGCTATCCGTATGTCCGCTGACCTCGAAGATGGCGCCAGGGAACTCTTTCATCGCATCAACCAACTCATCCAGCTGTGCCTCGTATTCTGGTTTCATAGTAGCCTGGTTGAAATCGAAGAAGAACAATACCCAGTGGAATCCCTTAGGCTCGTCAATCGTCTCATCCGGAAGCAGCTCGGCTTCTCGTTCGGCAATGAATGGAGCCGGACGATAAATGTCGTCGCTACCCATACCGCCCTGCCTGTTAGACATCAGCAATACGATTTTATCTGAACCTATCAGATTGTAGTCATTGGCAGAAGAGTTGAAGACAGAATCCATAATAGTAGGCACTCCCCATATATCACGGACCTCCGTTTTCTTTGTCTGTTTAACCGTGTCTTCGACCGTCACGGTATCCTTCTGAAGTCTGGAGACATAAAGATCCAGACCACCCATTCCACCAGGCCTGTTAGAAGCGAGGTACATAACCGTATCGTTATAAACCCAAGCGAAGTCCTCCCTCGCATTGGAGTTCAGTCGGATCACGCTATCGCTGGCGTTGACCGGCATGGCCCATTTCGCATTGGACTTCTCTCCTTTATTTCTATCTATATACCAAATGTCTCGACCTCCATAACTATATTTAGGAAAGTCTGCCGAGAAATAGATACGGTCACCATTTTTGGAGATGGAAGGATTGAAGAACCCGGATATTCTGTTGTATCTATAAGTCCATCCGGCAGAAATAGTAGAAGAGCCTCTGATCGGCTTTCTGATTTTATCCAAACCTTCGATGCTCATCTTCTTAGGAATATCATAAGCACCGTCCAAAAGCTTTGCTTCGTACAAATCGGAATTTCCCAATTCGTCCGTTTTTGCAAAATAAATAGTTCGACGTTTTGCATCATAAGCAAAAGTACCCTCAATTCCGAGGCCACACAATTCCAAACAGACCTCAGCCTTCTCCAAATCAAAGCTATCGCCTATTTTCGCGACATAAGCTGAATCCCCACGGAAAAAAACGACCTTGCCATCCTTATAGAACGACATGGGCAACTCCTGAACCTTCGTACTAGCAGAAGATGGAGTAAACTCATACCCATCCGTAAACTCTTCATGGATGGAAGCAAAAGAGCCCATCCAAGTCGCCAACACAGATACGGTCAATAAGATTCTTTTCATTTCAAACATATTTTTTATTTATTTCAATTCAATTTCACCAATTCTATAGTCCCTTTCATTGTTTTGCCATTTTTAAGGACAACAGAATAATAATAGACACCCGGATCGGCCATGGCACCATACGTCATGCCATTCCAACCCTCATTCCCGGAAAAGACAAGCTGTCCATATCTATTAAAGATATCGACCTTGAAACCTTTCATGAAATGGTCGTTCAAACCATCAATTCCACAAGGCGTGAATGCGGTAGGCAACTGTACAGAGATGTCCAACGACCCTTCCGTCTTGGAACAAACCGAATCCGTAGCCATGACAGTATAGGTGGCCGTAGACTTGGGGTATTCCGTCAACACATTCTCTGCGGTTGTCGCAACCACCTCGTCATCCGCTTTCCACACAAAAGTGACAGGTTCGCCGGAGATCACATCCGCATAAAGATTGACGCTTCCGCCAATCACCACCTTTCCCTTGTCGGCAAGGAGATTAAGTTTTATGTTATCTTTAACGAACACGCTGCCATAAGAGACAATCGCATCGTCACAGATTCCATCAGAGGCAATCACCACGTAGTTCCTATAACCGGAAGCTGCGGGAACATCTGCAATCAACGTGTCCGCCTTATCAACAAGGAGCGTTATATCCGTTCCATCGTAAGTGGTTCCATACCAAGCGTACTGTACCGGTGATCCCTGTTTCAAATCGACATTCAGAAAGACAGTATCACCCAAACAAATCATCTCCTTATCTGCCTTTATCTCCAACTCAATAGGGTCAAACACGGCGATGTCGACAGGATTTCCGTTTGTCGCTGCCGTAGCTTCGTTATTATTGCAGACGCCATCATATACCCGCACACTAAATTGGTGATTGGTCGGCGTTGGTACCACAGTGAAGGACACTACCTTTTGTGTTGTCTGTATTTCAAATAACAATCCCTCAGCATCATAAATCCCATATCGGGCAGGCGTTCCTTTCGTAACCTTCGCAGTAAGTTCTATCTGCGATAAGGTTTGACTGGTTGACTCCGTACAATATTTCAACTTATCTGCCGCCAAATTTACAAATATATTTTCATGAACGGAAATATTAACCGAATCACTAATCGCAGGATTTACAGAAAAACATATTCCATCGACAGCCTCCAGATAGAATGAATATTCTCCTGGAGCGATTCCTGCTATGGAAGTGTCTGGTTTTGAGGATTTACCTATCAGTATGCTCTCGTCCGTGTCCTTTTTTATCATATACCAACGATACTCCTCTATCATGCTTGACGAAGCATAAGGAGTCACTATGGCAGACAAATTTAACGTAGAATTTTCTCCGGAAGCACAAATTTTATCCTCATTAGGCTTAATTTTAACATCAAAAAGCTCATTGATTCGGACAGAGATACTTCCACTCACAGCCGGATCGTCATCCGTATAACAGATGCCATCCACCGCTTTCACACCAAAAGAAGGAGTGGCACCCGCCACAAAAAGTGTAGGATAATTATCCCGACATAATATGATATGGTCTACTGTTGTCGTATCAAATGCGACCCCGTCCATTGTCCAATAGTAGTTGGATACGTTCTTCTTGGAGCCTTCTGGCGTTATTATTGCGGTCAGCCTTATAGAGTCTGAACCCGAGCACAGATAATCCTTCCCGTCTGAAGAGAGATGAATTTCAAACCTTTCGTTCATAACCACTTTCACGTCTCCGCTCTTTGACGGATTGACCGAAGAATAACAGACATCATCATAAGAATCGACACTAAAGACCGGATTTGCGCCCGCCACTAAAGTGCCCGGATATTTTGTATTATCCAGAACGATGTAATCGGTCATAGTGGAATCTATCAACGTACCATTTCTATACCAGCGGTACCACTTGATCAGGTTTTTGGAAGCAGCAGGAGTCACAACGGCCTTCAATGTGAAGGTTGCCGTTGCCTCGTCATCAAAACAGATAGAATCAGAAGGAACATCCAGAGCAATACTATAACCGCCACCTATCGCAATCGCCACAGATTCGGATTTTGCGGGATTCTCGACCGTATAGCAGATACCATCGACCGACTCTACCGAAAATTCAGGAGTTGTTCCGATGATGTTTTCCAACAGTTCAGGATACTTAGCATTGCTCAACACGATCGAATCTATCGGAGCCTGGGTTGTTTCAAATAAACTGCCATTGATTTTCCAATAATACTCCTTTATATTGCCTATCGACTCTTTTGGAGTAACAACAGCCTTTAAAACTATTGAATCACTACCCAAACACAAAGAAGATCCGCTAACCTTCAGACTCATGGAATAGGACAGATTGACAACAACCTCCACTCCATCACTTTGCGACGGATCTTGAGCCGTATAGCAGAATCCGTCATACGAATCGACTTTAAACACAGGTTTCGTTCCTCCATGCAGGGAGCCCGGATATTTTCCGTTCGTAATCGTTATGGCAGGCGTCTTTGTCGAATCAAGCAAGACGCCATCTCTGTACCAACGATACCATTTGATATGGTTAGCAGCCTTGGCAGGGTCAACCACCGCCGTCAACTTCAGCATAGCATCATCTTCGTCAGAATAGCAGACAGTATCCCTCTCGCTGAACAGGCGCATCGTATAGTTGTCGTTAATATCAATATGGACCGCCTCAGACACATTCGGATTCTCCACAGTATAGCAGATTCCATCTATCGACTTCACCTTAAAGGTCAGAGACATTCCCGCATCAAACAGGTTCGGATAATTATTCTTACTGATCACAACAGAGTCTTGCGGTGCATAAGTCGTGTCAAAGACCTTCTCCTCTCCATTCTCCGTCATTGTCCAGATATAAGTGGTGATGTTTTTCTTAGATGATTCGGGAGTAACGATTGCCCTAAGCACAATGGAATCGCTCCCCAAACAAAGGGAATCCTTGCCTTCATGATCCAACTCCAACTTATAACGGAAACTGATCACTATCACCTTTCGCGCCGGTTCCGATGGATTCTCACCCGTATAACAGATGCCGTCATACGAATCGACAGCAAACGTAGGGTTCTCTCCAGAGGCCAAAGCTCCCGGGTATTTGGCATTCGTTATCTCTATCGTTCCTACATTCGTAGAATCCAACAAGACTCCATTCTTGTACCAACGATACCATTTTATATGGTTGGCAGCCGCCGAAGGGGTTACCGTCGCCGTAAGAACAAGTTTTGCACTGCTGGCATCATCATAACAAGCGGAGTCATTATCAGCCTTCATCTCTATTTTATAAGATTCGTTGATAAAAACATTCTCTCCATCTCCTATGCCGGAGACAAAATCACCGACACAGACAGAATCGTATGTCCGGACATTAAACAATGCTGTCTTACCTGCCTTGATAATTTCAGGGAACCGGGTCTGAGTAACCGTGAAGTTGGGAGCAGAAGAACTATCTATCACTTCGCCGCCCTCCAACCAATAATACTTATCTATCGCATTTGCAGCATACTCAGGAGAGACTGTAGCCGCCAACTCTATCTTATTATTCTCCGGATGAAGTGTGTCTATACACAACATATCTGAAAGAACATCCAATTTCAAAGAATAGCCTCCACTGCGTATGTCGATAGCCACCTCATTCGAGTTATCCGCAGGATTGTTTTTGTCCGAACAGATTCCATCATAAGACTTTACCGATATTTTAGGAGAAGTTCCTATCCTATCCATCAGATCACTTTGTCGAAGGAGCAATTCTCCTGACGTAGTGGAGCGCAAGAACACATCGTCAATATACCACATATATTCCTGTATATGATTCTTGGCCGCGGCAGGATCGGTAGACACTTCCAGCTTCAGAAGAACCAGATCCTCACCCATAGGCAATCCTTCAGGCACACACACCACTTTCGTGTCTGGGCTTATCTTCATCGAATAAGCCTCATTAAACACCACATTCAGCTCTCCCTTCGGGGCCTCACCATCACTTTGGAAACAAATGCTATCCACAGCAGCCACGGAGAAAACAGGAGAAGTACCCGCCTGTAAATACGGATTCAATTCTGATGGATGATCTGACATCAGGATAACATACTCTGGCGTTGTGGTCTCCGCAAACCTAACCTCATTCACCCGCCATATATATCTTTTTATGTTATTTTGCACATCATGATTGTCCGGATCTGAAACAGCAGAAGCTATTGCAGTCAATACGATTATCGTGTCGCTCTGTAAATCAGTCAGACAGATGGAATCGTTAGGTTGTGCCACCAAGTCAAGCCGATAAGTCTCGTTCACCTCTAAGACGAAAACACCCGGATCCGATGGCTCGTCCACCGTGAAACATAATCCGTCTGCCACGCGAACCCGGAATGTAAGTTTTGCCCCGGATTTCAAAAGGCCATAATATTTGTTCGTTGGATCCGTGCTAATGACAAGTTCTCCGGTAGAGGTAGTATCCAATGGCACATTGTTTACCGACCACAGATAATACTTGACATCGGCAGTAGAGGCCTCCGGGGTTACACTCGCCTGCAATGCGATAGTATCGTATTTATCAGGACTAAGGCAGAGATGATCCATATCTCCCGCAGAGAGAGATACCTTCAATGACTCACCCGCATTAATCTTATATGGTATCTTTATCGGATCGACAGGACAGAACACGGAAGAGGTACTGTCTATATCTACCAAAACGAAACCACTAGCCGGCACAACAGAAGGAGCAATCACAATCGTATCGCCCAAGATGTAGTTTACCTCATCACCATCAACCATCCATTTCAACACCGAAGTTGAGGAGACCTCATTAGGATAAATCATCACCGAATCGCAGCCTTCCCACAACGTTGTATTCACATCCAATCCAGACGCATTCTTGCCCTGTAATTGGAACGTCTGAATCAAATCGCAAACATCATCATAGGCATAGAAATAATATTTAGCATTCGTATTGGTTACGGCAACCGTCAACATCTTCTTCTCCGAATCCGAACTTTTTTCGTAACCAGGGATCACGTTTCCCTCCTCGTCACGCCATTCCCACATCCATGTATGATTCCAATCCGGATTAGATTCGTACAGACGGCTTCCGGTCATTGTCACAGTTTCGCCCTTACACACCTCCAACTTCCGATCCGGGTCCATAGGACCTCCATAATCGTTGACAATCTTCAAAGTTGAGTTGGCCATCGTATAGATGTCACAAGGGCTCAGTTCTTGCCCCTTGGCCACCTTATCCAGCACATCCACACTCTCCGCCACAATCACACGATACTCCACATCACCCCAAAAACGAGAATCGGAGGAAGCTACGTCAATCACACTACTGGAGAAGTCTGTCTGAGAAGGATTAATATCCTGCCAAACTCCCATTCGATCCTGATATTGGAACCGATAGAGAGGATGCTCCAGTATCTCCTTCTTCTGCCTAGCATATAGACGTATCGTCGTATCATTGCAGATGCGCACAATCTCCGGATTGTCAATGTCCATTCCTTCCGTCACCAAAACAACCTTAGGTAGGCAGATGGAAAAAGATATATCGTCCAACAAGATGTCGTTGCCATAACCGGAAGCTCCATTATTGACAATCTGCACATAAAACTCCGTGTCATCGCCAGACTTGAACTGCATAGATTGCTGAATCCAAGTCAGGGAATCCAAACAGACAATATCGTCCGAATTCTTAGAATCCATAAGATTTCCATCTTTATCAAGAATTCTAAAAGTAATATTTACCGGTGTCATCACCTTTTCTTCCTTGTAAGAGATCGCATTACTAATGTATGCGGAGAAATTAAGCTGCAGATTAGAACAACCCACATCCACTTTCTGGGAATAGATGGTTGCCTTCGTAGGTCCACAGTTCACCATAAGCATAGCCCCATTATGATTGCCCGTATGGTCAGCCCCGCGCCAGAAGTCTCCATTTCCACAGTCAGCCTCAGCCGGATTTCTAACCAAGGCATAGAAGCCATCTTCTATACGATAGTTGCCACTCATGTTGTCTTGGTTATTACACCACGTATAACCTCCGTTTCTCTTTGTCTGACTCGCACTGGCAGGATTCGGATTTCGAGGGTCAAGCAATGCATATTGATGCCCATTCATGCCATTTTTGACCGTATCGCCATCAAAAACAACAACTTGGCCATCATAAGAGTTGATGGCTGGACTAAATATTGTCGGACAAACAATATAATCATAAGGATCAGGAGACCAGTATCTCTGTATTTTCAGATCGCCGGAAGAGAGCGTATTAATGACATTTTGACGAATGACATCCTTGGTATCTACATACGTAACGGAATCCATAAAGAAACCGAAAGTCTCTAAAAACACTACCTTCGAATCCAAAGAATCACAAATAAGACTCAGACAAGGAGATACATTATGCACATACTCAACAGACTCACCGCCTACACTAACCCGATATCGAGTTGTCTTTTTCGGTTTTATTCTTTGTTTGTTGGTTTTCGACTCCAAAACCCGCCAAGAAGAAGCCTCCTCATCATACTCTTCCCACCGATAATCATTCGAGTTCAGATGATCCAACACCACATAACCTGAAGCAATCAAAGTATTCGTATCTTCCACGCAAAGATCAGACGAATAATGCGGCGTTACATAAAGGCACTTATCGCCCACCTCTATGTGGAGGATGTTAGACGAATCTCCGTCGGTCTCCATGAAATAAGAGGTATTCTTCATCGGAACATCCTCTAACGAAGGATGATCGGTATTCTTATATAAAGAGAAAGAAGTCTCTCCTTCCTGCATCCTGTACCAATTGAAGGAGGTCGCAGCTCCCACATACTTATCGGGAGACAAGGAAATCTCCGTTCCATTGCATACAACTGTTTGCGTAGAGCGAAGCTGCAAACACTTCGTTCCGGAGATGCGGATGTTTGTCAACCCGAACGCCGTACACTCCCGCAAGCTAGGGAAATCAGAGAATACGACATTCACCGCAGTCAATGTCTCGCTTCTGAATCTAAAGGTAACCGTCTCCGTCCCGCCGTTAGACAACCGGCTCCAGTGTGCGTTATCCCCAATGATGCCATCAAATGGTGCATTTGTCTGCGGGTTTACCAATCGCGTGTTGATTCCGTAACTATCACCCCAATCGGAATTACAGGACGAACCGGAAACAGCAACCGGATTAACTATAACCAAAGAGATGGTGTACTCCACATTCGTACTTAGATTTTCCAATCTAACAGACGGCAATGAATTCTCCAATCTGGTGGTCAAGAAAACGCCTCCGTCCCCGAAAGAAAGATTGGCATAATCGACACTGATTTCACTCGGATTCTTCACCACACAATAGTTTCCTACACCCATCTGAGAATCTCCGTTATAAGAAAATCCAGAAGGAATATCAATGCTGATTTTAGGAGAAGAGACCATCGCTTCAATATCATATCTTCCTGTCACAGAAGACATTTTAGGCTCGAAAATCAAACTGTCAGTTTCGTCCCAGCATATAGAAGCTAATGCATTGAAACAAAAACAAACCAATAGAATTAGTAGCGATGCTACCTTTTTTGTGCTAATAGATTTCATATTTGCAATATTATATGAACCGACAATGTATCGACAGGGTTACAAAACGAACGGCAAATAAACGCAAAAAAAACTAAAAAACAAAAAAACAAGATACAAATAATTAGTTTCCGCAACACACCTATCATCTACAATAACAAAATGTTACGGAATCTTTTTTTGCCACTTCAGAAGTGTTGCCTTATTCCCCACCGATGTATAAAAACTCTCCATTATTTAAAAAACAACGTCACAGAAGTTATTTTTGAGATTAATTACTTAATTTTGCAGAAATTACTTCTGCAAACAATTTAACGAGATTAGGAATAGCAGCTATGCCATAACTAGCCTATTATTAACGCATTCTTACTCTATGACTTGTTTTTGGAACTTAAATCAAAAATTACTCACAAAAAAAAACAACAGATGAAAACAAATCATTTTTTGCTGATCCCCATCCTTGCCATTTCCTCTTTACAGCTATCGGCAAAGAATACAGAGACCAAAAACAACCATACAAAAGAGACATTTCAAACTGCCATACAGGATTCGAACACCTATATAACAGGAGACTCTCTCATAAAACTCGGCACTGCACTGCACGACATAGAAAAATATGACGAAGCCATAGAGAAGTATAAACAGGTCGATTCTAACGACGAAAACTACCACAACAGCTTGTACGAACTAGCCTTGTCATATTACAGCAAGGGAGAAAAAGAGAAAGCCCTGGAAATTTTAAAAGAGACAAATCCATTGGACGCGAGCGTTTTCCGTTCCCATTACTATAATTTGTATGGTAGCATTTTAGACGATTTGGGCAGAAGCAACGAGGCCATTCAACTGTTCGAATCCATTTATGACAAATACAAAAACTCGTACCTCATTCCTTACAACTATGCACTTTCCTGCTTCAACTACGGCGACTTGGAGAAAGCGAGGATAATATTGGAAAGAAATGTACGCATCAATCCCTTCCACTTCGGAAGCAACAGACTACTAGGGCACATCAACTATGCACAAGGACGGCTCATCCCTGCTCTTTTGTGCTACTCACACTGTGCCATCATTGCCGCAGACGACAATCAAAGCCAGACGGCTTTCTTGAATTTTACAGACGCCATATCCGGCGAACTGACCAGCCAAATTGAAGAGTCAAAGAAATGGAAATGCGCAACGTCTTCGGCAGACGATGAAATCAACAAACCGTTTAAAGAGCTGGAGTTCTTCATCAAAGATTTCGTTGTCAGAAACAACCAATTCAAGGCAAAGACAAAACTCCGTTTCAACTCAACCAATCAGCTACAGTTCCTTCTTGAAAACGTAACTGTCGACTCCAAATCGGAGAACATCTACAGCCAATTGTATATTCCTCTCTGTAACGAAATAGTTAGGACAAAGAACGAAGAGGCTTGCATCTACAACTTCACCAGATTCTCATCCAACGAGAATGTCCATAAACTAACCATGAAAAACAAAAAGAGTATAGAAACCTTTCTCAAATGGGCGGTAATATACATCAACGAAGGAAGAACAAAACTATTCGACCCCTCCGAAAAATACAGATACACATTCTACCACGGAAACATAGAATCGAAGGGACAATACTCCGACGCAAAAGAAAGCGTAAAGACCGGGACTTGGATTTCCTATAATAGGAATGGCATCGTATCTGAGCAAAGCACCTATCATGACAACTTATTAAACGGTCCATACACCTCCTACTTCGAAGACGGAAGCATCGAGGCAACCGTCAACTTTAAAAACGGAGAAAAAGATGGGAAGTACACTCGATACCACAAAAATGGAGCAGTAAGACAGACTGGCACCTACACTAACGGAAAAGAAAATGGAGAGGTCAAAATAATGGACGAGTCTGGAAACATCGCTCTCATCATCCAAACGAAAGACGGAAATATAAATGGCAAATACACCAGTTTCTATGGCAATGGAGATGTATACTATTACCAATATTTCACCAACGGAAAACAGGATGGCAAATTCGAAGTGTTCTATCCTAACAAGACATTGATGAAGAAAGGCGAATACAAAGACGACGAATACGACGGAGAAATCTCCTACTATTACGAAAACGGAGCAAAACGCAGTATAGAAAACTACAGCAACAAAAAACAAAACGGCATACAAACAGAATGGTATGCCGACGGCAAAATAAAATGCGAATATAACACACAGGCAGGAGCCTATGTCGGTTCATACAAATACTACTACAACAACGGCGTCCTGTCCGACTCTATCCTTTATGACACAAAAGGAGCGCTGCTGGAGAAATACAATTTCGACAAGAACGGAGTCTTATTAAACAAATACACCTATAAGAAAGACATACCCAATACGGAATCGCATTTCGACAAATCCGGCAAGTTGATAAGCACGGAAAAGAAAAACGGAAAAGATTACTCCATCACCATTTTCGGAGAGAATCACCAAAAATCGGAAGTGAAAAGATGTAACGAGAAAGGAATAAACGGAACTTCTGTGAGCTTCGACTATTACGGGAATAAATCCAGAGACCTCACCTACGTCGACGGCGTACTATCAGGCCCTGTCATTGCCTACTACCCCCAAACAGGCCAAAAGAAATCTGACAACTTCTATATCAACGGCAAAAACAATGCGCATTACACCTCTTACTTTAGAGATGGACAGATAGAAACAGACGGATATATGGTGGAGAACAAACAAGAGGGTCCTTGGACATATTACTACGGAAACGGGAAGACACAAAAAAGGATATTCTTTAAGAAAGGTCAAACTAAAGGGAAGGTAACCGACTATACCTTTGAAGGCAAGAAAGATATGGAAGTCTTTTATGACGACGATAACCGTCTCGTCAAAAGCATCTATTATGATGAGAACGAAAATGTCATAGACAGTTGCGTCATGGCATTCGGTTCTGGACATTATCTATTAAAGCACCCTAACGGAAAGATTGCTTTCGAATGCAAGAAAGTAGAAAACGGCATGTTCTACGACTCTCTTAAGACTTACAACAAAAACGGAGTCCTCCTTTATGAAGGAAACAGGATAAACGGGAAAAATGACGGAAGGATAGTCTGGTATGACAATGACGGAAGAAAAACAGACGAATGCAACTTCATTCTAGGAAAGGAAGATGGAGAATCCATCGGTTTCTATCCGGAATCAGGCAAAATAAGAACAAAGTCCATTTTCAAGTTAGGGACAAAGATATCTCGTACCGATTATCATGAGAACGGCAAAATATCTTTCGAAACAAACTACAACGAAGACTCCGAACGGGAAGGTTGGAGCTCCAAATACGACAATGCCGGAAACTTAATGTACAAGTTATTATGTTACAACGGAATCATCATCGGATATGCCTATGCTGACAACACCGGAAAACTGACGACAAAAATGCTTGAAGCAGGAACTAACAAACTCGTTGCTTACTATCCAAACGGGAAAAAATCAATGGAAGGAACCGTTTCTGACGGATGGAGAGAAGGTCTCTATAAGGAATGGGATATCAATGGAAACATAAGAAAAGAATATAACTTCAAGAACGACGAGTATTCCGGAACTAATAAAGAATACAACGCCAACGGAACATTGGCTTTGGAAAGTAACTATCTATACAACAATCTCAACGGAATCTCCAAGAGATATTCGAACAATGGGATACTTCTTTCCGAAGAGTCATACTCAAACGACCTTCTACACGGCACGTGCAAATACTACAACAGCAAACGTCAACTAAGACTCACCCGTGTTTATGACAACAACCGTCTCATCTCAGAAAAGAAAGGGAGATAATGAAAGTAATAAGATTCATCCTACTATTGGCATGTCAGGCATTTGTCCTGCATATGCCAATTTTGGCACAGCCTGCCAGCGATTTGTCGTTTTTTAGCCAGGCTTATCCAAACTCCAACTCGGTAGAGATAAAAAACAGAACAAAGATTACCATCAACATAAAAGACAAGAAAATAGAGATCCTACACGATCACTATTCGGAGAGGATATTATTGACAGACATAACCACGACATTCGCCAACGAGAAGGTTTACTACTCAACCTTCATGCCACTCCTGTCCATAAAAGCATGGTCGCTTGTCCCAAACGGGGAGAAATACAAGAAAATCATGGTGAGAGATTTCTCCCACTCTTCAGACATAGACGACTACATCTTCTACGACGATTCAAGAGCCTGCTCTTTCGTTTTTCCAAACCTATCAAAAGGCAGCAAGCTCATATACGAAGTACAAAGAAAAATATTGGATCCACACATGATACCCAAAGTCTACTTCTCTTCCTATGGAGACTGTTGGCATTCGGAGATAGAGATAGACTACGACAATGCCGTGGATTTGGATCTCTATAATTTTGCATTCAGTAAAGACAGCCTCTCCAGCTACACAATAGAGAAAGGGAAGAGACGCACCGTAGTAAAGATGTCCAAGGATAATATAAAGGCCATCTCATCAGAGAAATTCGTTCAGAACTATATGCAATATCTTCCTATCATATTGCCACGGATAAAAGCATACAAGCCATCGGTAAAGGAAGACTCCGTACGAGTACTGCCCAACATCACCTACCTGCACAAGTACTACCGATCTTTCATCGACAGCATGGATTCCCACAACGATACACTGCTGACCTCTGTGGCCGACTCCATCACCGCCTCTCTCAACACAGAAAAGGACAAGGTGAAGGCCATCTACTATTGGGTTCAGGACCACATCAAATATATCGCCGTCGAGGACGGAGAAAAAGGATATATTCCTACCGACGCATATACCGTCTATCACCGGAGACACGGAGACTGCAAAGGTATGGCCAATCTTATCCATGTGATGCTGAGACAGATAAACATCAACGCATACCTCACGTGGGTTGGATCCAAAGATCTTCCATTCAAATATTCGGAGATTCCATCCCCCTTAATAGACAACCACATGGTCTGTTCCTATTTCGACAAAGACGGAAAGTTCTATATACTAGACGGCACGTCCGATTTCCAGAACATAGAAACGCCGTCCCTCTTCATCCAAGGAAAAGAGTGCCTCATCTCCCTCAATAAAGACTCCTTTCTCATCAAAGAGATCCCATACAAAAAAAACATGATCGACAACCACAGCCGAATATCCATCCTCGGCACAGATGCCGTCATCAACGAGCAGATGAAGATAGAAGGTGAAACAAGAAGAAAACTTGCTTACAAGCTATCGCACAAGACGGAAATGGAACGGAAGAAGTTTTATGTCGGGCAACTGGAAGCCTCCGGTTTTGCGAAGTCAACTCTGTCGGACATACAAATAGGCGACCTCTCGGACAGGGACAATCCACTCTCCCTTTCGGGAAACTACACCCTAAACGATTATCTGATAAAAAGCAATGACAGATTATACCTCAAGCTTTTCGCCAGAGGGCTGGAATCCTTGCACATAGAGGACAACCGGAAACTAGACTTTGAACTGAGTTGTCCACAAGAGCGAACTTGGGAAGAAGAGATCAACATTCCAAAGGGTTATATAGTGGAGAGTCTGCCAGGCAACTCCAGCTTTACAGATTCGAGATTCTCCTTCTCCTCCAAGTTTAGGCAAACCAAAGGAAAAGTCTACATCAACATTTCCCTCGTCTACAATACCACAAGGTTAAAAAAGGGAGACTTTGGACGATGGAACGAGATGAACGACCTTGTCCAAAACTTCATCACACAATCCATCGTATTCAAGCAGAAACAAAATAAAAAACAATAAAAACATACAAACAATGAAGATAAGAAGCATTATCTCAATAGCTATTTTGTGCCTATATTCTGGTTTAATGGCGCAGAACGACCCTCAAATAATGAGTTTTGACTGGAAAAATGCCAAATGGGAAGCCGGCACGATGGGAGACAAAGACACCACCTCCGCCAGAGTAATACGCTCTGAATACGTCATCGAATATCACTATGACGACAATGGTCAGCTGGAACGATATTTCCTTTTTTACGAAAAAATAAAGATCAACAACAATGTAGGATTGGAAAGGTACAATACTCTTGAGGTTTATCCCGGATACGACGAGGAGATCCCCGTCTTCAAAGCCAGATACATCGGAAAAGACGGCAAGACGAGGGAATTCAGCAAGTCTGACCTGAAGAAGATTGACAAAGAGAATGAAAACAGCTACCATGTTCTTGCCTTCGACGGAGCAGAGGTGGGTGGAATCATCGAATATTTTTGGGCAAAGAAAAGCTATACGAACTTGTATGGCAGTTTCGTCCTTCAAAAAACATCAGCTCCACAAGACAGCTGCACATTCTCACTGATAACACCTATCAACTTGAGGTTCCGTTCCAAATCATACAACGGATTTCCAAACCTGCAGGAGACAATCGACTCTACCCTCAAAATCAGGACAAAGAAAGCCGCCGTGGCCAACATGCCAAGGCTGGAAAAGGAATCTCAGTCTTACATCAACAAATATCTTCAGCGTGTTGAGTACAACATCGAATACAATACCTACAATGCAACCAAGTTCGGATCTTCCACACAAAACATCTATGCAAATACGGCATCTTTCACCAATAAAGAGAAGAAGACACTTTCTACCCTATGGAAGAAGATGCGCATCACCGACAGAATGGACGAAGAGACAAAAATCCGTATCGTAGAGGACTACATAAAGCAAAACATAAAACCAATCAACGGATACGTAAAAGGCATGGACCTCTCTGACTTCAAGGACATCATGTCCAGCAATTATGCCAACGAGAATGGATACCTCCGGCTAATTTCAGCATCCCTGCAACATTTCGACATCCCATACGAACTGGTATGTACTTGCGACAAAACAGAGAAAGCTTTCGACAAGGACTTCGAAGGAGACAATTTCCTTGACAACTTCCTCTTCTACTTTCCGAATATAGATCAATATTTGGATCCAAGCAACGTATACAACAGACTTGGAGTCATCAACTCCGACTTTGTCGGCAACGAAGGCCTTTTCCTAAAAACGACAACAATGGGCGGCATCTCCACTTTCATGCCCTACTCCAAAACCATCCCGACCAACGATTACAAAAAGACGGTACACGAGACAAACTCCAACATCTCCATCGATGTGAAAAAGATGACAGCAGACTACACCATAAAAACCATCTTGACCGGATATACAGGAACGTATTACCAACCGGCATTCTATTATTCCACTGATAAAAACAAGGAAGAGCTTGCGAAAAGCATGGTTTTGGAAACTCAGAGCAAAGACAAAATGACGAGCTGGAAGGTGGAAAATCCAGATCCTATCGACTGGTACGTCAAACCGCTCACCATCACCACCACCATCTCCGGAGGTGCTCTTCTGACACGTGGCGGAAACGACATTCTGCTACAAATCGGACAACTGATCGGCAGACAACAAGAGATGTATCAAAAGACAGAGAGAAAACTTCCTATCGAAAACGACTATGCCCGTTCTTATTCAAGAGAGATTGTATTGACAATTCCTGACGGCTACTTCATCACCAATCCCGACGATATCAACATGAAGAAAGAGTTGAAGATGGACGGACAAATCAAAGCCCAATTCTCATCCTCCTACAAAATAGAAGGAAACAAACTGACCATCAATTCTTCCGAATATTATATAGACATTTTCTATCCGGCAGAAAGATACAAGGAATATGTAACCGTGATCAATGCCGCGGCAGACTTCAACAAACTGACACTCATCCTCTCGCCAAAAAAATGACGGGAGTTATCTTCTCCGGAAAAAGGGAGCATCCCCCATTAGGGAATGCTTCCTTTTCCTTTCTTTACAGGATAAATAAGATGGATTTGCTTCCAACAAAGATATTTCCCTTACGCAACAGAACATACAAACCAAAATAAGACAAAAAAAGGAAAGGCTACAGGAATGCCATCCAAACGAGAAACATAAATCAATCATCCTATATTTTTTTTCTTAAAACATCGTTATCATAACGATAGTCACTTATTGTTAAGATGAACATGACTTTTGATTATTCGGTTAATTTATCTACTTTTGACCATCACGGAAGGAGAATGTCGGCTGCAGGAACAAAACAGGGAAACGCACAACCAACAATGCTTTTATTTCAAGACAAAAAACTAATATCTATTAATAACAAAAACAAACTTAAAGATTAATCATGGCTTCATTAAAAGAGAAAATAGGCTATGCACTAGGAGATGCAGCAGCCGGCGGTATAGCATGGAAAATAATGTCCATCGCCTTTCCTTTCTTCTTTACCAACGTATTCGGACTGTCACTCACAGATGCGGCAATACTAATGCTTGTCGCTCGTATGTTTGATGTCGTGACAGACCCCCTCATGGGCAGTTTGGCAGACAGGACTCAGTCAAAGTGGGGGACTTATCGTCCTTGGTTGATTATATGCGCCATTCCTTTCGGTTTAGTGTTCGCATTGCTTTTCTACACGCCAGATTTTGACATGGCAGGTAAAAGAATTTACGCATATACATTATATCTATTGATGATGGTGCTGTATACCGCCGTTAACGTGCCCTACGGTTCGTTACTTGGGGTCATGACCGACGACGACAATGAGAAGAACCAGTTTTCTTCCTTCCGTATGGTAGGAGCCTATGCGATGGGGTTCATCACTCTTCTTTCGTTCCCTTATCTACAAAAGATGGTGGGAGGCAGCGACTCTCATCAGTATGCCATACTAGGAGCCGGATTTGGAGCATTGGCAGCAATCATGACCTTGGCCTGCGGACTCCTTACAAAGGAACGAATCAAACCTATCCGTGCCGAGAAATTCTCCTTCCGCCAATATGCCGACTTAGTGAAGAACAAACCTTGGATTATCCTTACTCTCATAGGTATCTGCACCAACTTCTTCAACGGATTCCGCTACGCGGTGGCAGGTTACTTGGTCGAATATTGTCTTCATGGCAATGTTTCTATGGGTGGTTTAATCATCAACTACACCGTTTTGATGGCCTTCGGCGAGGTGACGTGTATGATATTCGGAGGTGTTTCTCCCGCATTCGCAAAATTTGTGGGTTCCAAGCGTAAAGCATTCATCGTTTCTTCGATCATGTGCTTTGTGTCCTCCGTCCTATTCTTCTTCATTCCAATGAATGCGGATTATATTTGGATGATAATTGCGAACATTGTCATCACCTCCATCGGGATTGGCCTTTATTCTCCGCTACTTTGGTCCATGTATGCCGACGTTGCCGATTATGCCACAGAAAAGAACGGGGCCTCTTCAACCGGTCTGATTTTCTCTTCCGGCACCATGGCACAAAAGTTCGGAGGCGCAATTTCAGGTTCACTTATCGCTTTGTTCCTAAGCCTAGCAGGTGCCTGCATGATTACCGATGCAAACAGCAACCAGATTATAGATCCGGCTTCCGTTACCAATTCCGTCCTTACAATGATTTGGTCGTTGTTCTCCTTGTTCCCTGCATTCATTGCTCTGATAATGGCGTATTTGTCATACAAATTCCCGTTAGAAAAGGATCTAAAACACGCCAACAATAAAGAGTCCAAATAATTAAAGGTTGTCCGGAATGCACGAAATTGCCTCCTGACCTTACCCCAATAACAAAGAGCCGACGGAATGAATATTCCGTCGGCTCTTTGTTTCTCAGCTCCCACCAAAAGGCAGAGGCAACACGTCATTAAATGACGATTTAGAGTCACATTTTTTCCAACACCTCGTCTATGACCTTAGGAAAACATTCGTATTCCAAACCATGGACTTTTGTAGCCACATCTTCGGGAGTATCGGTAGGCAACACCTCGCACTTCTTTTGAAATATGGTAGTGCCGGAGTCGTAAAACTCATTCACATAATGTATTGTGATTCCGCTCTCCTTCTCACCGGCAGCCACCACAGCCTCATGCACCTTCATTCCATACATACCCTTGCCGCCATGCCTAGGCAACAAAGCAGGATGGATATTAACAATACGGTTCGGGAATGCCTTAATCATATCATCCGTCACCTTCAAAAGGAATCCGGCAAGGACAATAAAATCGATGCCCTCTCTCTGAAGAAGAGACAAAATCTCACCATCTTCCATCTGTTTTTTAGTGAAAACGACAGAAGGAATACCCAACTTCTCGGCACGAACAAGCACATACGCATCTTTTTTGTTACAAAAAAGCAGCTTAATTTCCGCTTTTTTGTTAGAAGAAAAATATTTTATGATATTTTCAGCGTTAGTACCAGAACCAGAAGCAAAAATTGCCACTTTCTTATTCATAATTGTAAATATATGATAAATAATACGTTATCAATAAAAATATGTTGTAAAGCATCAGAAAAACTGCACATTTTTATCGGAAATGAGCAAAATCCATCAAAAAAATGACAAATAATTGTGGTATGTCGATAAAAATTTATTTCTTTGCACTGCAAAATTAGTATTTTATTATTAACTAAAAAATTAAGATTATGTCAGAAGTTGCATCAAGAGTAAAAGCTATTATCGTTGATAAGTTAGGTGTAGAAGAATCTGAAGTAACACCAGAAGCAAGTTTCACTAACGATTTAGGCGCAGACTCTCTTGACACTGTTGAGTTGATTATGGAATTCGAGAAAGAATTCGGAGTAACGATTCCTGATGATCAAGCAGAGAAGATCTCTACAGTGGGAGATGCGATAGCTCATATTGAGTCTTTGCAAAAATAATTTTTTACTTTTCCAAAAAGTATGGAATTAAAAAGAGTAGTAGTAACAGGTCTGGGTGCCGTTACCCCAATAGGCAACAACGTTTCGGATTTCTGGAACAACTTGCTGGCTGGAGTAAGTGGAGCTGGGCCTATTACTCATTTTGACGCTTCTAAGTTCAAGACGCAAATTGCGTGCGAAGTGAAGGACTTCGACCCCCTGAAGTATTTCGAGAAGAAGGAGGTTCGCAAGTATGACCTTTACTCGCAATTTGCTGTTGCTGCCGCCAAAGAAAGTGTGGACGATGCAGCATTCGATATGGAGAAGCTCGACCACGACCGTGTGGGTGTGATTTTTGCCGCCGGCATAGGAGGTATCAGCACATTCGAACAGGAAGTGGCCAGCTACTATGCAACAGAAGATAGAGTTCCTAGATTCAATCCGTTCTTCATTCCTAAAATGATTGGAGACATAGCTGCAGGGCATATATCCATGATATATGGATTTCGCGGTCCTAACTTCGGCACGGTTTCGGCTTGTGCCTCTTCAACCAACGCATTAGGAGTTGCATTCGACATTATCCGTCTTGGAAAAGCAGACGTTATGATCGCAGGTGGAGCAGAAGCAGCCATCACCGCTCCGGGTGTGGGTGGCTTCAATTCCATGCATGCATTGTCTACAAGAAACGACAGCCCTCAAACAGCGTCAAGACCATTCAGCAAATCAAGGGATGGTTTTGTCATGGGAGAAGGTTCCGGAAGCTTAGTTTTAGAAGAGCTGGAACATGCGTTAGCGCGTGGAGCCAAGATCTATGCTGAGGTGGCCGGTACTGGAGCTTCTGCAGATGCCTATCACATGACGGCCACTCATCCTGAAGGATTAGGTGCCATCCTCGTTATGAACAGCGCTCTCAAAGATGCCAATATGGCACCCGAAGAGATTGACTACATCAACGTACACGGCACTTCCACCCCAGTGGGAGACCCTTCCGAAGTGAAAGCCATCAAAAATGTATTTGGCGACAATGCCTATAAGCTAAACATCAGTTCGACCAAATCCATGACCGGACATCTTCTCGGTGCAACAGGTGCGATAGAAGCCATAGCCAGTGTCCTTTCCGTAAAGAATGACATTGTGCCTCCTACTATCAACCACACTCCGGACGATGACGATCCTGAATTAGACAACAAACTGAACTTCACATTCAACAAAGCCCAGAAGAGGGTGGTTCGCGCCGCTCTTTCCAATACGTTTGGCTTTGGTGGTCACAATTCTTCTATAATTGTAAAGAAATTTGCAAAGTAATAATTTAGTAAAGAAAATAATAGAAAGACTAAGGCTCTTGACGAAAAATCGAAAAGAGCCTTATCTTTTGTTATATCCCATTTTGGGATTTTTACCCAAGAACATTAAGTATTATGAGTTGGCTCTCCTTCATAAATCTTCTGCTGTAAAAGCGAAGGACGGCCACTATCTCAATAACGAGCGGCTTGAGTTTTTGGGCGATGCCATATTGGATGCGGTAGTCGCTGACATTCTGTACCGTAGATTCACCGGCAGACGCGAAGGATTTCTTACCAACACCCGCTCTAAGGTCGTACAACGGGAGACCTTGAACCGGGTGGCAGTTGAGATTGGACTGGACCGCCTCATGGTATTCTCCAACCATAAGAACCACACCCACAACATCAATATATATGGCAACGCCTTCGAAGCGCTAGTCGGTGCCATATATCTTGACTACGGATACGAGAAATGCAAGTGGTTCATGGAAGAAATGGTGCTTGGCAAATGTTTGGACTTGAATAAACTAGCAAACAGAGAAGTCAACTTCAAATCCAAGCTCATCGAATGGAGTCAGAAATATAAAGCCAGCCTCGTGTTCGACCTTATTGAAGAATCCATCGACGAAGAGAACAATCCGGTTTTCCAGACTCAGATTATAATCAATGGCATCCGCGCCGGCGAAGGTGTGGGCTATTCAAAAAAGGAATCACAACAGAACGCCGCCAAGAAAGCGCTCAAAAGCGTAGGAAAAGACAAATCCGTATACTTGAAAGACAAAGTCATTGACGATTCGGGAGAGATTCCATCGTCTCAAATCACATCGGACTCATTGGATTTGCAAGGAGACGGTCTGTAACCTGGCGTCTACGGATGCCACGCAAACCACTTGTACAATCTATTCTCCAAAAAACATATATGTTATGGAATATACACACTTAGGAAAGTTAGTTTTTGAAAACGCCAAGAAATATGGACAGAAGGTCGCCATGCAGTACAAAGACACGGTGAGTAACCGTTGGTCTGACATTACATGGGTAGAACTTCGCGACAAGGTAAAGCAAACCGCCTATTCTCTGATAGAAATAGGAGCCAAGGAGAATGACAAGATAGGAATATTCTCCCAGAACATGGCGGAAATCATAGAGGTAGACCTAGCCTGCCAAGCCATGAGAATCACTACGGTTCCCATGTATGCCACGTCTTCCACCTCACAGATAGAATACATCATCAACGATGCCGAAATAGAAATTCTTTTCGTGGGTGAGCAATATCAATACGACAGGGCTGTTGAAGCATTGCACAACTCAAAAACGCTGAAGAAGATTGTCGCCATAGACGAATCAATCGACTTGAAAGGCGAAGATTCCGCCATCACCTTCATTGACTTTCTGAAACATGGAGAAGAGTCAGGCTCGGCTCCCGGAATATTCGAGGAGAGAATGTCCAGACTTTCTCTTGACGACTTGGCAACCCTCATCTATACCTCCGGAACAACAGGAGAGCCTAAGGGTGTCATGCTATCGCACGCCAACTATATGCAGGCGATAAAAATACACGACATGCGTCTGACAAACGTCACAGACAAACTTAACTCATTGTGTTTCTTGCCGCTAAGCCACGTTTTTGAGCGGGCATGGCTTTATTATTGTCTACATAAAGGAGTGACGGTTATCATTAACCTCCGTCCTCAAATCATCCAAGACGTGATGAAAGAGGTTCGCCCCAACATGATGTGTGCCGTTCCCCGTTTTTGGGAGAAGGTATATTCTGGCGTAAACGAAAAGATAGAAACATTCCCAGGATTCCTACAAAAGCTAACCCGTCACGCCATAAAAGTGGGGGAAAAGAGGAACCTCGAGTACAAACGTTACGACAAAACCGTTCCGATGCTTCTGGAACTGAAATACCAGTTCTACAACAAAACACTTTTCCATCTATTGAAAAAAGTAATCGGACTGGAAAACGGAGTTCTGTTCCCATGTGCCGGATCACAATTGTCATCAGACGTCAACATCTTCCTCCACAGCGTAGGGCTCAATATCGTTGTCGGTTACGGGCTAACAGAGTCGACGGCCACAGTTGCCTGCTACAACCCATACAACAAAGACTATGACATAGCCTCAGTAGGCGACATCATGCCGGAGGTTTTTGTCAAAATAGGAGAAAACAACGAGATTCTACTAAAAGGCGAGACCATCACCAAAGGTTACTATAAAAAACCGCAAGCCAACGAAGAAAGCTTCATAGACGGATGGTTCAGAACCGGAGATGCAGGAAAGGTAACTCCAGAAGGAAGACTCATAATGACCGAAAGGATAAAGGAACTATTCAAAACATCCAACGGAAAATACATTGCGCCTCAGCAGGTTGAGAACAAACTTGTCATAGACAAATACATAGAGCAAGCCGCCATCATCGGCGACCAGCGCAAGTATGTGTCGGCACTGATCGTCCCTGCCTACCCTGCATTGAAGGCGTATGCCGAACTCACGAAGATAAAATATAACTCGATGGAAGAACTGCTACAAAACGAGAAGATCATAGACTTCCTATGGGGCAGAATCCAGCAATGCCAAAAAGACTTGGCGACATACGAACAAGTAAAGAAATTCACACTGCTTGCCCATCCTTTCACTTCGGAGAACGGAGAGTTGACACTCACGCTGAAACTCAAGAGAAAGATAATCAACCAGAACTACGCTTCTCAAATCGAGGCGATGTACTGCTAGAAGAGGATAGAAGAGACAGAAACATACAGATTTCCACAAAATTTAAAACTAAAAATGACAACAGTAGACCAACTAAAGAATTTGTTGGAACGCGAGGACGCGTTGAGGAGGTATCTTTGACATCGATGCGAAACTAGTTCAGATCGAGGAGGAGGAACTCCACACACAAGCCCCCGGCTTTTGGGAAGACCAGAAAGCCGCCGAAGCCCAAATGAAGAAGGTGAAAGACCTAAAGAAATGGGTAGAAAGCTATAACGAGGTGAAAGGCGCCTGCGACGAGCTGCAGCTGGCCATGGACTTCTTCAAAGAGGAAGCCGTGTCCGAAGACGAAGTCACACATGCCTACGACCATGCCATGGACCTCACTGAAAATCTCGAGATGCGCAACATGCTACGCAACGACGAAGACAAGATGGGCGCAGTGCTCAAGATTGTTGCCGGCGCAGGAGGCACGGAAGCTCAAGACTGGGCCATCATGCTCTTCCGTATGTACCAGAGATGGTGCGAGACCCACGGATACAAAACTGAGATTACGAACTGGCAGGACGGAGACGAAGCCGGCATAAAAACAGCGACCATGCAGGTTGAAGGAGAAATGGCCTATGGTTACCTCAAAAGCGAGAATGGAGTACACCGTCTGGTACGCGTCTCTCCATTCAACGCACAGGGCAAAAGGATGACTTCCTTCACCTCCGTATTCGTAGTTCCGTTGGTAGACGATAGCATCGAAATCGAAATCAATCCAGCCAACCTCACATGGGACACATTCCGTTCGAGTGGAGCAGGTGGCCAGAATGTGAACAAGGTAGAAACAGGCGTACGTCTTCACTACAAATACAAGAACGACCTGACAGGACAGATAGAAGAGATCGTGATCGAAAATACGGAAAGCCGCTCCCAGTTCGGAAACAAGGACAATGCCATGCGACTGCTGAAATCCCAACTATACGAATATGAGTTGGAAAAACGCAGGGTAGAATCGGCAAAGGTGGAAGCGGGCAAAAAGAAGATAGAATGGGGATCTCAGATCAGAAGCTATGTCTTTGACGACAGACGGGTAAAAGACCACCGCACAGACTTCCAAACGTCCAACGTACAGGCGGTCATGGATGGAGACCTAGACGGATTCATCAAAGCTTACCTCATGGAATTTGGCGGTTCAAAATAACGAAAAAGGACTGCGCACCCATCAACAGACGGCTAATATTCACAACAAAACGAACAATTGTCGCCCTTGTTGATTATATTTGACAATACAAAAAAGGAACGGAACCGGGATAGAGTCCGTTCCTTTTTAATCGTCCTCCTCTTTTTTACAACTAACTACAAATGGATATGGGAAAAAAATACATTCTAAAAATAGTGATTGTCCTTTTATGCGGACTTATGTCTCTTACCTCCTGCGATGACGACAACGTGCCTTCCTTAGTTACGACAACCGTCTCGGTCGAGCAAATTCTTGGCGGATGGAAAATCAGCGACACAAAAGCCTACGTCGACATCAACTGGAAATATCAGGTGCAAGTTAGTTCATTAGGATTAAAGGGGAAAATGGACGATGCCTTCGCCGACAAAGCGAAAGACGGATCTATCTTCTTCAAAGACAAGATGGCTTACTTCCTCCGCGATGGATTTGTAAGAGACAGCAGTTCCTATCATTTGGAAGACTACATCATCTATTACGACAACGCCGACCTCATCGGATTCTTCGCTCCTTATATGTACGTGAAATTCGAAGACAGCCGTCTGGTACTTTACCTTCGAAGGAAAGAGACGATGAATCTTTTAGAGGAAGACGGTTCTCTCTCCGGATGGATGGGAACCATACGCGACGTGGTAGACGACGCACAATGTGAAATCAGGATGGACAAAGAATATCTTCCCATCTACGACGAACTATAACAAATTTCAGAAGAAGAAATTAGAAAAACGGATACAAGTATTGTTCTGTGGTTAACCTCACCGTCGACAGGCGAGCACTCTCCTCTCCACCGCAGAATAGAGGAGTACCGCAGCGCAGGAAAGAACTTCTTGCCTGAAATACGAGGATATAAAAAGGACTTAGCGGAAGGACTTGCCAACCCTTCCCAAAGCAGACAACAGCACAGACAAATTCACTTTTCCTTCCAAAAAAAATAAACATCTATCAATCGAAATATTAAAAAAACAATTGCCATATCCTGTGCATTCCCACAAAATCTAATCTTTTGAACAATTCCAACTCAAAGGATCCGTACAAATTTCTTTTTTCGCCAAAATCTTCACACACAATTCAATACATACCCAGATTTTATTGTCTCAAAATAAACTTTCTCTTTTCTGTCACTCTAAACCATTTTTATTATATTTGCACCATATAAAATCGATTGTGTAACCGTTAAAAAAAACACTTGTGACAGTTTTGAAGTAACTCCTCGTCTTACCTTGGGTCGTCTTCCGAATAGGATTGCCGGATTAAAGAGGTCTTAAACTTTACCCTGTTATTTTTTAGCATTACTGAAAACATTTAGCAACGGAAAAGCAACATCTGCGATTCATTACAAAGTAAAAACTAGCGCCACTTGCGATCTGAAATTTTCTATTGTCAACTACAGAAATAATCATCACACCGGCAAAAGAGAACTTAGGTTTCTATGAATAGCAAAAATTGCATCATACCCAACATCACATTTAATACATAGAACAAACTTTAATTTATTTATAAACAACATGACAAAAAGGTACATTCTATTGACAATCTTAATGGCGATTGCGATGTCATTATTTGCAGCAAAAAAAAGAAATGTTGTGCAGGTAGAACAGGCTCCACAACAAGTAGTTGATGACAACAAACGTACTATCAAACGGAAAGTGGCCATCGGCAGATTCAGTAACGAGACCCAATACGGGAAAGGCATCTTCTACGACAAAGCCAACGACCCTATGGGAAAACAAGCATTAGACATTCTTTCTTCAAAACTAGCTGCATCGGAAAAGTTCATATTACTTGAAAGAAACGATCTAGACGCACTATTAAAAGAGATGTCAGACGAAAAAGGAGGAGAAACCAAAGCCAATACGATAAGCGCCGATTACCTCATCATCGGATCAATCACCCAATATGGGCGCAAAAACGTTGGAGAAAACGGTGTCTTCACAAACAAAAAAACACAAATCGTAGAGGCTACCG